>JAFDYS010000024.1 GCA_018267315.1 Bacteroidota bacterium
ATGCAGCAGTTTCCTCCATCAGTGCTACTTCCTGCGACAGTTACACGCTGCCTTGGGGTGCAAGTGTTTCCGCTTCGGGTGATTACTCACACACCTATGCGACTGTGAATGGTTGCGACAGTGTGGTGACGGCTCATGTGACTATTAATCATGCAGCGGTTTCGTCCATTAGCGCTACTTCATGTGACAACTATACATTGCCCTGGGGAGCTACAGTGGCTGCTTCGGGTGACTATTCACATACCTATGCTACCGTGAACGGTTGCGACAGTGTGGTGACAGCTCATGTGACTATTAATGCTTCACCTGTTGCAAGTGCGACAAACAATTCACCGGCGTGTGAAGGAAGCACTCTCTCGCTTAGCGCCAGTGGTGGAACTTCATATTCCTGGACAGGTCCGAATGGATTTACCTCAACAAGTGCGAACCCTCAGGTAACAAGCGCGAGTTCTTTAAATAGCGGAACCTACACTGTTGCCGTGACTAATTCTTCCGGCTGCATAGGTACAGCAACCACTAGTGTTAATATTAATGCAGCCCCTATTGTAACTGTTTCAAGCAACAGTCCGATTTGTTCCGGAGGGTCCTCAAATTGTTCGGGATTCAGAACCCAAACTCAGGGAGGATGGGGAGCACCAGCTAATGGGAATAACCCCGCAGCATATCTTGAAGCAAACTATACTGCTGCCTTTCCAAACGGACTTACAATTGGGTGCGGTGCCAATACATTAAAACTTACCTCAGCTTCAGCAATTGAAGATTTCCTTCCTTCTGGCAGTACCGCATCAACATTGCCAGCAGGTAATATGGTTGATCCGGGAAGTAATTACAATAATGTTCTTGCTGCTCAGCTTGTTGCCGCAGTATTGAATATTGGTTTCGATCAGTATGACGCCAATTTTAGCTCCAATAGCATCTACACGAAGAATCTTCTGGTGAATTCCGGAAATTTTGCCGGCTGGACAGTCGAACAACTAATTACCGAAGCCAACAATGCTATTGGAGGATGCAGTTCGTCCTACTCTCTCACAGATTTGAACAATGCACTCGATGCATTCAACAATAACTATGACAACGGCTCACAGAATATGGGCAATTTCATTTGCCAGCAGAGCAGTCAGCAACTTCTTTTGTCGGCTACTTCATCGGGCATAAATGATGTTTATTCCTGGAGTGGCCCGAACAGTTTTACCTCTTCATTGCAGAATCCGTCAATCAATAATGTAACTAATGCTGTAGCCGGAACTTATGCGGTAACTGTGACAAACTCAGCAGGATGTTCAACCAGTGCATCCACAACAATCAGTGTGAACACATTACCTTCTGTTTCTGCAACTGGCGGCGATGTCTGTACCGGAAGTACGTTGAACCTGACTGCATCAGGCGGTACCAGTTACTCCTGGAATGGGCCGAATGGCTTCACGTCTTCCTCGCAAAATCCGAGTATCAGTAATGTTACCTCTGCGGCGTCTGGAACCTACACAGTTACTGCAACCAATTCAGCAGGATGCTCCTCGACAGTGACTGTTTCAGTTACCGTAAAATCATTGCCGACCGCAGTGGCAACAGGAGGTAACGTTTGTACAGGCAGCACGCTTAACCTTTCTGCATCAGGTGGTACCAGTTACACTTGGATTGGTCCAAACGGATTCACTTCCACTCTGCAAAACCCAAGTATCAGTAATGTGAATTCATCTGCATCCGGTACGTATACACTGACAGCCACGAATAATGGATGTTCAGCCACCACTACGGCAACAGTTAGCGTAAATGCAAACCCAACAGCCAGTGCAGCTGGTGGTACCATTTGCGCCGGCAGCACGCTGAATCTGACCGCATCAGGAGGTTCAAGCTATTCATGGGCAGGACCGAATGGTTTCACTTCTGCTTTGCAGAATCCGAGTATTAGCAATGCGACAACAGCAGCATCCGGCAATTACACTGTTACCGTGATCAATGCGGCAGGTTGCACAAACTCCGCCTCTGCTTCGGCAACCGTGAATGCTCAGCCGACAGTTACAACTTCCGCAGGCAGTGTATGCGCTGGCAGTACGCTGAATCTGACTTCCTCTGGCGGCACGACCTATTCATGGACAGGACCAAACGGATTCACTTCTGCCTTGCAGAACCCAAGCATCAGTAATGCAACCACAGCAGCTACAGGCACCTATACCGTTACCGTCACGAATGCAGCAGGGTGTTCAAAGACAGGCACCGCCACTGCAACAGTGAGTGTTCAACCAACCGTTTCGGCGAATGGTGGTACCGTTTGTACAGGCAGCACACTGAATCTGACTTCATCTGGCGGCACGACCTATTCTTGGGCAGGCCCGAACGGATTCACTTCTGCCTTGCAGAACCCAAGCATCAGTAATGCAACCACAGCAGCCACAGGCACCTACACTGTAACCGTAACTAATGCATCAGGTTGCTCCAAAACGGGAACAGCCGCTGCTACCATCAATGCGGCTCCTTCTGTGACCATAACAGGAACCAACGCCATATGCTCAGGCACGTCCACCACATTCGACGCCGGGGCCGGTTTCAGTTCTTACCTGTGGTCAACAGGTGCAACCACACGTACTGTAAACCTAACAACGGCTGGAACCTATACTGTGACCGTAACAAATGCAAGCGCCTGCACGGCAAATGCAACAAGAAGTCTCACGGTCAGCAGTCTGCCAGCCGCACCCACGGTGAGTGTCGTCAACAACTGTAATGGGACATCAACACTCACAGCGAGTGGTGTAACCGGCACGCTTGCCTGGAGCAATGGAGGCAGTGATAACCCGCACATTGTTTCCGCAGCCGGATCATACACAGTAACTCAATCAGTGAGTGGTTGCACCAGCAATGCCAGCACAGCAGTGACAGCGGCGCCCAAGACAGCGCCGGCAGCACCCACTCTTTCAGGGGTGAATAGCTGTGGCGGCACATCCACCCTCACCGTCTCCAATTATACTGGAACACTTGCGTGGAGCGATGGTGGAAGCGGTAACCCGCGCGTAGTGACCACATCAGGAACATACACCGTAACACAAACAGTGAACGGATGTACAAGCCCGGCCAGTACCTCAGTCACTTCGGCTCCGAAAGTCAGTCCATCCTGCAGCATAACCACCAGCGCCAGTTGCGCTCTGGGCGGTGCACAGAACACTTACAACGCTCCGGCCGGTATGGATTCCTACACGTGGTCAGTAACCGGTTGCGGTTCGAGCATCTCGGGATCGAAATACACTTCATCAGTCAAGATTAATTCTTCGAATATGAACGGCACATATACTGTTTCGCTCACGGTTACAGATAATGGTTGTACCAGCACCTGTAGTAAGACCGTTACTGTTAAGAAGAGTAAAGACGTCTGCCAGTATTCATGCCTTTATACCACGGGCTCAGGTTACCATCCCACAGTATCCAAGTCTCCAATCTGTGCTGAATTCAAAGTATATGATCTGAATACCTGCGGAGGACCCAATGGACGCCAGGATGATTACAATAATATCTGGAATTCTTCGAACGGACAACTGAACAATTGCACTGTCAGTGATCCGGTACTCGTCAACTACGGAGGTGGCCCATGCTACCGGTACACGCTCACCGTTCCTGATGATCAGAAGTGCCTGATACTCGGAAAATCAACCGTGTCATCCAACTATTACCAGGGAGGATCATGCGATGTGTACACCGGAAACAAGGTAAATGATGATAATGATGATATTGACCCCTGCACGAACAACGTCCGCAAATTCAATTGTGTGCTGAAGGATTACAATAGCAAATGCCGCGAAGGATCAACGATGATTCAGTACGGTTCGGAGCTGCTGATTATGTCACCTGCCGCTCTGGAATTCACTGACTCAACGGAAAATCTTCCGATCATCTATGAATCTGTGGAAGGTGTGTGGACGGCCGAAGTGTCACCAACCCCTCCGGAAGGATTCTATGCATTGCCCGATTCATCACTGACAACGACCGTTTCCGACAGTGTGGTGGATGCACTTCAATTTACCATTGTTGATACCGGAAGTGTGTGGACGTACACCGAGTTGCTCCATAAACTTCATCACAATGGCGCTGATCGCGTTACTTACTCCAATCCGCTTATGATTAACAAACGGTCAAACAAATTGGTGGACATGAACATATATCCGAACCCAACGACCGGCCGGGTCACTATCGCCCTGCCACAGTTTGAGGGTAAGGCAAGAGTATTTGTTCACGACATCAATGGTCAAAAAGTGATGGAGCAAAAAATCAACATTGTCGGCGGTGCCACCACATCAATAGATCTCACATCGCTGCCTGCAGGTATTTACCTGATCGCGGTTGAAAACGATTCCGGTCGTGTTTCGGCCAAGTTGATCAAGGAGCAAGAATAGCAGGCGGAATCCTGCCCCGATCAACCGATGATGAAGTAAAACGAGCCGTCCCTGCATCACAGGGGCGGCTCGTTTTTTTCTACGCATTTCTGTAAGAATGACAGAATGAACGGTACGGTGGCGGGTTTCATTACCATACAATTGTTACCGGAAGCCGTAACACTGTGCCTGTCATTTCCGTACGAGTAAGTCTCTCAATTCATATTTCAGTTTATTCAATGCTATCTTATTTGAGAGTATTTATCCTTTTTGTCTTCGCCGCCATCCTGTTAAGCAATTATGCATCAGGGCAGCGCGCAACCAATTCCATCCTGTCAAACTTCGGGCGGGTTTCCTGTGATTCTACTTTGTGGGGCTCCGATCTTACACTCGTACAAGATCCTCAGGGATCGGATCCGGATTTCTTTCTTCAGTGCGGGATTACTGATCATATTGATAACGTCATTTCGAAATTCATTTCATACAACGGCACAAAAAACCAGTTGTACATAAATGATATCAGCGATTACACAAACAGCAATATTTACATTCTGGATATCGGCCTTCCTTCCAATGTGGTTTGCCCGGAATTAACGACTCCTGATTATACCATTGATGGGGTCGTTCTCAGTCAGTTTGAGTTTGATATGGATGGTGATCTGTATGCCCTCAGCAATTATGATACTTATACCGGTACTGCCAGCATTGGTGCATATGATGATACCACCGGTCAATTGATCACGGGAACAGACAAGACTCTTTACTTTCCCATGGATCACCTGCCTAGTGACGTAGCCAATGGCGACCTTGTTATTATTCCTAACGGAAGAATGTTCTGTGTTTTTGGCTACGACACATCAAAGGTTTTTGAAATAACCAACTACTCGAAAGAAGAAACCGGTGATGCATTCGCAAATTTCATCGGCAGTCCAACGCAGGTTTGCTTTGCCATTGCTTTCATTAACGGGCACCTGGTGATGGGAGGAACCGATTTATATGGATACTGCTACAACTTTGATTATGACATTGCCAATGCCTCCCTGGGAAATGAGCAAAACAGTCCGCTGAACATCATGCCCATTGACTACACTTCCTTTTCACCCAGTGTGGCCGTGGGAATGAAACTAGTGGGATCAGTTCAGGTGGATGCCACGCATTACGACCTGACATACCATATATACCTTAAGAACCTCGGCAATGTAAGATTGGGGAACGTGGCACTGAAGGACGACCTGGAAGGAGTGTTTGGCGCCGGACATATTTCAAACGTGTCCACCTCATTTATTTCCAATGGCGGCGGACTGGAGTTAAACAGCGGTTACAACGGAGCAGGCAACATCAATATTCTTCGAACCGGTTTGCCCTTCCAGTCATTAGGAAATTATCCGAGTGATACTTCCAGTTCACTCATTGAATTGAATGTGACCGTGTCGGATCCGGTATATGATTCCATCTATTATAACTCTGCGCAGTTTTCAGGTAAAGTGGGGCGCGATTCCACCCTGCTCACACTGCTGGACTCATCCAATAATTATTCGGTCTTCTTTGCCAACTGGAATGAAACCATTGATCCCAATAACAACAATGTGGCTGATGATCCCGGCGAAGGAACTCCCACACCCTGGATAGTGAGCCAGGTGCTTCCCATTGAACTCACCAACTTCACGGTGAAACCGGAAAACGGAACTGTGTTACTTGACTGGACCACCGATGCCGAACAGGACATCCGGTATTTCGTAGTGGAGCGATCACTGGATGCCACGCGGTTTGACAGCGTAGGCCGGGTAACGGGCTCAGGCACTTCTGTACTGAGCAGCAACTATTCCTACTCTGATTTAAATCCGCCGCATCGCACACTCTATTACCGCCTGCGTTTTGTGAATGGAAACGGATCGTTCGGGATTTCTGAAGTGAGAGCCGTGGACCTGATGAGTGCTGATAACACGCAACCCATTTCATCCCACATTTACCCCAACCCGATCAAGGATTATGTGGTGATTGAACGATCTGCCGCCAGCAGCGATATGGTTTATGTTGAAATGAAAAATGTGTTGGGTACCACCGTATATGAATATTCATATTCGGGCAGCTCCATTAGGCAGAAAGTGTCACTTCCTCCCCTGTCAACAGGTCACTATTACATCAACATTTATAACTCAGGCGGTTCGAGCGAAGTAAAAAAGTTGTTCATCAGGAACTGATCTGAAATTCACTCAGCTCAGTTCGGAAACCAGCCCGTCTCCTTTCCCCGTGGTTGCCGTTTTCCTTTTTCTATCTTTCCACTCCGCGCCTGAGCCGCGCGCTGAACCAACATGATCCGGCCCAACCTGCGCTTCTTTGACCTGACCATGATCGTTGTGAGCATGGTAATTGGTATTGGAATTTTCCGCAACCCTTCTATCATTGCCCGGCATGCCGGAAGTGAAACGATATTTTACTCGGCATGGATTATTGGGGGACTCATCAGCATTTTCGGAGCACTCACTTTTGCCGAGATCGGCGCCCGGCTGCCGCTCATCGGAGGATTCTATAAGACCTACTCATTCTGTTATCCGCCGGCGCTGGCATTTACACTTATCTGGGGATATCTCACGGTGGATGCAGCAGCATGTTCGGCTGTTACCTATGCCGGCGCACAATACATCGCGCCGATTGTGATGCCCGCATCCTGGCAGGATGAATCAGGAAGGCGGATTCTTTTCTTTGTTATGATAGCGGTGCTCTTCACACTCAACTTCCTCGGCATACGCGTGGGCAAGCATACACAGAATCTGCTGAGCAGTATCAAGATCATTCTCATTCTCATTTTTTGCGGCGCGATTTTCTTTTTAAAACCGGATGGTGATGCGGCATCCCTGCCCGTTATTACCTCCCATCCCAACCTGTTCCTTTCGCTGGGTGCTGCGCTTATTGCAGTTTTCTTTTCATTTGGCGGGTATCAAAACACGGTGAACTTCGGAGCTGAAGTTCACAAGCCACAGCATATCACGCGCGCGATTATTGCCGGTATGCTGATCGTGCTGATTCTTTATCTCGCTATCAATTTCGTGTACGTGCAAACGCTCGGCTTTGCGCGGGTGCAGCGCTCGGAACTGATTGCCGCGGATCTATCTGCCGGATTATTCGGTTCGTATGGCAGCACCATAGCTTCCGTGGCCATTTTTATTTCAATCCTCGGCTGGCTGAATGCTTCCCTGCTTTTCAATCCGCGGGTTTTATATGCCATGGCTGAAGAAGGTGTACTGCCGCGCGTGTTTATGAGGATGAACGACAAGAAGCAAGTGCAGGAATTTTCACTGGCTTTTTTTACGCTGATGATCGTAGTGTTTTTTCTTGCTTTGGAAAATTATGACAACCTGCTCTATTACGTCATGTTCAATGATACGATTGTACTGGCAGCCGCGGCCTTCTGTATTTTTCTGCTCCGCAAAAAACAGCAGTCCGCGTCATACACCGGTTACCGGCTTCATGGCTATCCGCTGCTTCCCGCAGTTTTTATTCTCACACTTCTCATCGTTACGCTGAATGTGGCACTGACTGATCCGCGAAATGCGCTCTTCGGATTTATAGTGCTTATTGCGGGCTTCCCTATTTACTACCTCGCAGGCAGGAGAGCACAAAAGAATCGGCAAACTCCTTAATGATCCGCAAACTGTTTTGAGGATTGGGGTAACCTGAATCTGCCGGCTATTTCATTTGTCAGGCCATACTGCGCCTTCATCAATCCAGTTACTGATAATGCTGATTTCATTTTCGCTGAGCACATGAGATGATGCTGATCTCATATTCATCCTCTTTCCTGAAATGATCTCCACCAATGCGCTTTGGTTGCTCTTCCCTGGAATAATGAGCGCGGCAGCACCTGACTTGAAATAACTCCCGCGCTGATCAGCCCGGAATCCTCCCAGTTGCTTTCTATCATTATGGCAGCGGAAACAGTTCTGCTCTAAAATCGGGTAAACATCTTCCCAGAAATTTACAGGTGTATACGTTGCCGCCACTTCATTTTCATTCCTCACCTCTTGTTCAGGAAGAACCGAAATGGGCAGTATCATGAGTGTAACAACCGCAAGGAAGAACCATCCGCTCAATTGAATTGATTTCATGTCAGATATAATTCAGCATCCGCAAATTGAAATGGAAATTGACAACTACATTTCATATTGCAATACCCAATGCAGTATTGCATCTTGAGATACCGAAAATACGGACAAACCGGCGACTGAAGCCATGATATACGTTCAAAACTTTTTCAATTTTCAAAATCGGATTACTGGAATATGACTCATTTTGCTGCTTTAAAACAAAACCCTTGAAACCAACTTTCATTCTCACTCACGAATCATGGGAACTGGTACTCTACCTCTTTGCTTCCATGATTGCCTGCATTCTGCTTGGCATTTTTATCGGCAGGAAATTCTATAAGGAATACGAAAAAGAAGGCACCGTACAGGGCGCGTTGTTTGCCATTCTGGGGTTGCTGCTGGCCTTCACTTTCAGTATGTCGTTGAGCCGGTATGACAAACGCATTGACATCATTATTGAAGAGGCCAATGATATCGGTACGGCTGTGCTGCGTGCCGATTTGTATCCGCAAGCGGAACGTGAGCAATTCAGAAATGATTTCAGGAAATATGTGGAAGCCCGCATTGCTTATCTGGAAGCCGGAACGGATACTTCCAAAATCAGGCAATCCCTGAAAGACGCTGCTGTGGTTTCACAACTGCTCTGGGAGCGGGCCACTCGCTTATCAAAAGATTCAGGCACCACTTCTGTGGCTTCCATGCAAATGATTCCGGCATTGAACAATATGTTTGATATCGCCAACACCCGCTGGTATATGAATTGGGCTAAAGTTCCTGAACCGGTGCTGTACCTGTTGTATCTGCTCATCTGTATCTGTTCCTTTTATTCGGGTTACGTTCTTTCAAGCAAGAAAAAAATTGACTGGATCAGCGTCCTCGGATTCTGTTTATTGGTTTGTGCCATTGTTCACCTGATCATTGACCTTGACCGGCCGCGCCGCGGCGCCATAACCCTGGAGGAGGTCAATGAGTCCATCGTGGAATTGAGAAAGATGTTTTAGTCACCTCCTGTAACTGGTTCATGCATGCCATGATGATGTGATCAGGATCATGGGTTGTGTCTTAAATAAGTACTGAACATTGCATGTGACGCTTTGTTTATCTGCAATAACAGAGGCACTGAGTCGTCTCCTGTCACGAAACTCTGTTACCAAACGGAATCAAATATGATGTGGCTGCTTGTGGTTCTGATGTCATTCAACCCGATTATCAGGTTTGACCTCTTTGATATAGCCGGCCAGGAAAAACACAACCTAACAGTTACCGTTACCCACGTAAAGGTTCTGAAGGGCAAAATGATAATCAGCGTTTACAACAATCCGAAAGAATTTCCGCATTACTACAAAGAATACAAAATGATCCGGGTACCCTGCACCTCGTCTTCAGTTACCGGCACCTTCACAGGTCTTCCGGAAGGAGAATATGCGGTGGCGGTGTATCAGGATGTGAATGAAGATGACCGGTGCAACACCAATTTTATCGGATATCCCACGGAAGGATTCGGTTTTTCCAATAACGTGAAACCAAGGTTCGCATCACCTTCATTCAGTTCGTGCAAACTGGTACTCGACCGCGATATGGCCATCTCTATTGCACTGGTCTTGTAAAGACCACGGATTTCTTCTGATTCAGTAAAAACTGTTTATTGACCGAACCGGTGAGAGAATGAGAATTCATGATCTTTACAGCATCATGAAAACCTTTGTATATGTGGGTGTCAGCCTTGATGGTTTCATTGCCGGCAGAAACGGAGAGTTGGATCAGTTTGCTCCCTATGAAAGCATGGAAATTTTTGACCGGTACCTTGAATTCATCAAAGACATAGATGTAATTGTTACGGGTCGCGGTACGTTTCAAAAAGTGCTTTCATTTCCCGAATGGCCTTACTCGAAAAGACTTTTCGTGATGAGCAAAACACTGAAGACCTTGCCCGATGAACTCCGCGACAAGGTTGAAATTACCCCGCTCAATCCCCTGCCGCTACTTGGCAAACTGGAGCAGGACGGATTTTCCAATATCTATGTGGATGGCGGAAAAGTGATACAAAGTTTTCTCAGGGAAGATCGCATTGATAAACTGATCATCACCCGTATCCCCATTCTATTGGGTGAAGGCATTCCGCTTTTTACCACGATGGATCACTCCCTGTCATTTACTCATCTGGAAACTGCCGTGCTGGCAAACGGACTGGTGAGCAGCAGTTATCAAAGAACCCGATCATAAATTGATGTAACGATGCCCGATTCGTCGAAATAAAAAGCACTAAAGACAAATTCATTGCGGGCAGAATTATTTTCACGTTCTCGAAAAATTTCCGTCTTAACAATTAATCCCTTCAATTTATTTTACAAAATACCTTTCATGGAAAAGTCAGAAAGTACCACGATCTCCGTTGAAGCAACCATTGCCGCTCCTGTCGAAAAAGTGTGGCAATATTGGACATCACCGGAGCATATTATTCACTGGAATGCCGCATCGGATGACTGGCACACGCCCTATGCGGAAAACGATCTACGCACCGGCGGGAAATTTAAAAGCCGCATGGAAGCCAGGGATGGAAGCATGGGATTTGATTTTGAAGGGATCTATTCCAATGTGATTGTTCCCCGGCTCATCGAATATTCACTGGGTGACGATAGAAAAGTGAAGGTTGAATTTTCTGCCGAAGGAAATGTAACTCAGGTGACGGAAAAGTTTGATGTGGAGCAAATCAACTCAGTGGAACTGCAACGAACGGGCTGGCAGGCCATACTGAATAACTTTAAGAAGTATGTGGAATCGCACTAAGATAATTCCTCCGTTCCTTTTCGATGAATAAATTACCAGCACCCCGATTTGCTACATCAAAAAAGAAGCGGATGAACATTATCCATTCGAAACTTCCATTCATAATTCAATTGGGAATCCAGTAGAAAATGCCGGGTATTCCTCCCGCATCCGGCAGGCATAAAAATTCGGCTAGCGGATTGATTTTGGAGACCGCCTTTTCAACTCTAAGCCGGCAGCCATTATTTCGTTGTATCGGCAGGAGTTACCGGCAGCGCGTTTTGATTCGCAGGCGCAGTGCCGCCAAGGTCAACATTCTCAAGTGCTGACTTCGGGCCGGTTTGAGTGGCTCCGGGTTTTCCCACAAACATCATCGTGGAGATACTTAGTACAGCCACAGCGCCCATCAGGATCCAGGTGGCTTTTTCAAGAAAATCGGTGGTGCGTTGTACGCCAAACAGCTGGTTACCCACGCCTCCGAACGTTTGTCCGAGTCCGCCGCCCTTGGGGTTCTGAATCAACACAACCAACATCAGCACGGCGCAGGCAACTACAATTAAAATGGTGATAAGCGTGTACATTACTTCTTGCTTTTTAATTCCTTAATGCGGGCGGCAAAGAAAGAAACTTTATCGGGAACTTTCAAACTCAGTTTCACATACATTCTTATGGCCTTATCGTAATGCCCCTGTGTCTCAAAGATTTTCGCCAATGTTTCACTCACTATTTCATCATCCATTTGGGCGCTTCTCTTAGCCATTTCTTCTGCTGATACCGATGAATCTGCCGGTTTGGACTCGGGATGAATGGTGGACACCACCTTGTCTATGGATTCCAATTCCTGTTGCATGTGCTCATTTACCCGACCGGCTTCTTCCAAAACTGAATTCTCCTTTTGCTGATCCCTTTCGTGTACCTCTTTTTTAACAGTGGGTGGTGGCTGGCTCAGCCGGAAAAATTTCAACCACTCACTGAAACGGTAGGATTTCTCAGGAAGAAATTCTCCCGGCGAATTCACTTCTTCAGTTATCCGGAATGAATCATCCTCCGGCTTCATGCCTGAAGCATCCGGGTTGTATTCCGCCAATTCCACTTCCACTGCCACTTCTGATTGAATCTCCATAGATGAAACATCTTCCCCGATTTCCTCTGATGCTGTTGCTTCAATGATGGATGCTCTCTCTGCAACAGAAACCAGCTCCATTTCGGCTTCCTGTTTTTCAAAATCCGGTTCGCGGGCAATGAACTCCTCTTCGATCACACCGAGCGATTGAATTTCCACATCCTGCTCGAGGATAAATTCCTCTTCACTGCCTTCCATGTTCGTGAATTCAGTGGGAATATATTCAGCCCCGCCACCGGCCAGCTCATTCACCAGCAGCATGTCTTCATGTTCTTCATATTCCAGTTGACTGAATGCTTCTTCCTCAATCAGGTTAAGAGCATCCCCTTCAGAAGGCAGTTTTATGAAGTCATCCGTATTCTCTTCATCCAGCATGATGGGTGAAAATTCAGCCATGGAAGCAGCCACTTCCTCCAATTCAGGGTTCGGAGATTCCGGATTCTCTTCGACTAACTCAGGTTGTGCCGCCCGTTTTTCTTCTTTTCCTGAATCAAGAATGGCCTGCTTTCGCTCGTGAATGGATTTGAGCACATCGTGCAGCGATTCATCATCGCGGAATACATCAGCGAGGACTTTTTCCTTTTCTTCATAACTCAGTTGTGCCGATGGCATTGATACGGATAATTCATGCGCCCCATCCGCATTCTTCATGACAGTGTAAAGCAATTTCCTGTCATGAATGAGCAGAGCAGCCCGTGCCAGTTGCTGCTCCAGTTTCGGATTGTTTTCCTGCTGATATTTTTTTGCCAGAAGTAATTGGGCCGCCGCAAAAAACGGATGCCGGTCCACCCACTCCTCAAGTTCCTTCGTGGCAAGATTCGCAAGCCATGACGGGTGATTTAAATATCCGGGGAGATTGTTTTCCATTCGCTCACCAATTTACAACGGCCTTGTTAAAAATATCTTCCGTAATCTGATCCGTGATTTCTTTGATCAGCTGGTCCTGAATGCTTGTGATGTCGGAGGAACTGTTATAATCGGCATACCGTGAAAACGTAGATGTCCAATTCTGTTTTTCATTCTGATGATTCACGAATTCAATATTGACGGCAATGGTTAGCCGGTTGAGTGCGGCCGTTTCATTCGCCTGCACCGCCACAGGAGTAATGGCATAGTTGACGATGGAACCGGAGAATTCCAGGTCGCCGCCGTTGTCAATCAAATTCAAATTAGTATTCGTAAGAAACTTATTGCGTAATCCATCTGTCATGGTCTGGCTTAAGGAAGGCACCACCAGCGGCGCCTGATTGCTTATGAAATGAACGGTGAATGTTTTTACGTTGGGGTCAATGGAAGCACCGGTAAAGGAATAGACGCCGCAACCGGCCGACATAGCCATGATGATGAGCCAAACGAAAACCTGCGCAAGTTTTTCTTTCATGAATAAGATACAACGATACAAAACCCGTTTGGCTTATTCCGGAATTCCGTATTCCTTAATTTTCCGGTAAAGGGTGCGCTCAGAAATTCCCAGGTCGCGAGCCGCATTTTTCCTGCGTCCCCGGTGCTTCACCAGCGCTTTCTTGATCATTTCTTTTTCTTTCTCGGCGAGCGAAAGTGATTCTTCCACCTCAATCGGCTGTGCGGCGCTTGATTCAATCACAATCGGTTTCTGTCCATCCTGCTTTGTTATTCCGTTGAGTGGTTCTGCCGGAGTCTGCGGAAGGGAGGCGGGATGAATCTGATCAGCCGGCATGAAACCGAAGACGATCCGTTTCAAATCATTGATGTCATTCCGCATGTCGAACAACACTTTGTAGAGAATCTCCCGCTCACTGAATTCACCGGATGGATGGGCGGCCCCCGCCAATGCAGGTAAGGTTGTTTGAGGTAATTGTGGAATGAACTCACGCAATTCGTCGGCCGACACTACCTTATTCTTTGCAAGCACTGATACTTGTTCGGCAATGTTCTTCAACTCACGCACATTGCCGGGAAATGAATATCCGATGAGCAGATCACGGGCATCGTCCGCCAACTGGACGGGATTCGATTTGTACTTCTCCGCGAAGTCAATGCAGAACCGGCGGAACAGAAGCGGAATGTCTTCCTGCCGCTCACGCAGCGGCGGAACCTTGATCGGCACCGTACTTAAACGGTAGTAGAGGTCCTCGCGGAATTTCCCGATCTGGACTTTCTCGAGAAGGTTCACATTCGTAGCGGCGATCACGCGCACATCGGTCTTCTGTACTTTGGATGAACCCACGCGAATGAACTCCTGGCTTTCAAGCACCCGCAGCAGGCGCGCCTGCGTGCCGTGCGGCAACTCTCCTATCTCGTCGAGAAAAATGGTTCCGCCATTCACGGTTTCAAAATATCCTTTGCGCGCTTCGTGAGCGCCGGTAAATGATCCTTTTTCATGACCAAACAATTCCGAGTCAATGGTTCCTTCCGGAATGGCGCCGCAGTTGACAGCAATGAACGGATTATGCTTGCGCGATGAAAGCTGATGTATGATGTGTGAAAAAACTTCTTTGCCCACGCCGCTCTCTCCCATGATGAGGGTGGTTAGATCGGTTGGCGCCACCTGTACGGCTATGCTCAGGGCATGATTGAGCCCCGGCGAATTGCCGATGATGCCGAAACGGTTTTTGATTGATTGCAGGTCCACTTTATGATTTCGAATTTCTAACTGTCAATCGTGAAATATTCTAATTACTTGTAGAAACACCAATTAGTGTGGCCGATGTATATCCTGTCACCCTTACTTTGACGTAATCACCTTTTTCAAATTGTTCTTTCGGAAAAACAATCACCTTATTCTGCGGATTTCTCCCATAGAGATGATCTTTTGATCGTTTGGAATATCCTTCAATAAGCACTTCATATTCTCTTCCCACCTCCTTCCTGTTGTTCTCAAACTGATGCTTGTTCTGCAACTCCACAATTTCTTCGAGACGACGTGACTTCACTTCATCGGGCACATCATCTTCGAAATTTCTTTCCGCAAATGTTCCGGGCCGCTCGGAGTATTTGAACATGTAGGCGAGATCGTAGCGCACGTAATCCATCATGCTCAGCGTTTGTTCATGATCATCTTCCGTTTCGCCGCAGAAACCGGTGATGATGTCCGTAGAAATACCGCAATCAGGAATGAGTTCACGAATGCGATCTACTTTCATCTTGTACCATTCGCGGTCATAGGTGCGGTTCATTCGATTCAGCACAGCACTGCTGCCGGATTGCAGCGGAAGGTGAATGTATTTGCAGATGTTCGGATACTTCAGCATGGCATAAAGCACCTCATCGGTGATGTCTTTCGGATGTGAAGTGCTGAACCGCACACGGAGCTTCGGATCAACCTGAGCCACGAGCACCAGTAGCTGAGCAAAGTTGATTGACTCCCCTTCTTCATTTCTCCATAAATACGAATCCACATTCTGCCCGAGCAGTGTGACTTCGCGATAACCTTCATTAAACAACTGTTTGGCTTCTGCAATTATGGAATGCGGATCGCGGCTGCGCTCCCGTCCACGGGTGAACGGCACCACACAAAAACTGCACATGTTGTTGCAGCCACGCATGATGGAAATAAATGCCGACACTCCGTTACTGTTCAGCCGCACCGGATTAATGTCGGCATAGGTTTCTTCTCGTGACAGCAACACGTTCACCGCCTTTTGACCTTCATCAGCCACTGTGATCAGTTTCCCGAGATCGCGATATGCATCAGGGCCCACAACAATGTCAACGATCTTCTCCTCTTCAAGGAACTTCGACTTCAGCCGCTCAGCCATGCAACCCAGTACACCTACTATCGCTTCAGGATTTCTTTTCTTGATGCTGCGGAATTCCGTTAATCGTCCGCGCACTTTCTGTTCAGCATTTTCCCGGATGGAACATGTGTTGATCAGGACGAGATCGGCTTCCCGGAAATCCGGTGTCGGTACAAACCCTTCGCTGCTCAGAATAGACGCTACGATTTCGGTGTCGCTAAAATTCATCTGACAACCGTAGGTTTCAATATAAAACCTGCGCGCTGCCGGGAGATCACGCTTCCCTTCTTCCTGTGCAAACGACTCGCCCTGCCGGCTTTCGTCGTGCACTTTGTTTATTGTTTCCAGCTCAGGGCCAAATAGAGACATAACAAATTTCAGGGCTGACAAAGATAACGGAATTCAGAGCGTCATCGGAACGGATAGCTGACCGTTTATTATTCAGCCCACATAAAATATCCATTGCGGAAAATCGTCCCGCATGCTTATTAAGTGCTCATCGGCAATAATTTTTCTGTGAGTTAAACATTTGTTTAATTTCGCCGCCTCAATCTAAAAACCCATGCTGGATAAACGGGACCAGATTCTGGAAGCAGCGGAAGAGCTTTTTGCGCAAAAGGGCTTTGAAGGCACTTCCGTTCGTGACCTGGCAAAAAAGGCGAAGGTGAATGTGGCCATGATCTCCTATTATTTCGGATCCAAAGAAAAACTCTTCGAATCGCTGGTGGAATACCGGGCTGCTTTTCTAAGAGAAAAACTTCAGCTCATTAACCGGGAAGAAGTGCTGGACCCGATCAGCAAGATTGAAATGCTGATTGATTTTTACGTGGACCGGATTACCAGCCAAAGCCGGTTCAGCCGGATTCTTCACAGAGAACTTTCATTGCAACAACGCTCGGAAATGCACAATGCCATTGCGGACATCATCCTGCGCAATGCCCACGAAATGCGCAAGATCATTCAGGAGGGAATCCGCAAAAAAGTTTTCAGGAAGATGGACGCGGAAATGCTTATTGCCACGCTCGTGGGCACCACCATGCAGGCCACGAATTCCAAGGAGATGGTATGCAAACTGATCGGCAGCGATCCGCAAAAATTTTCATTCAATGACACGCGGTATAAGAACCGCCTGAAAAATTACCTGAAAGACCTCATGCGCACCACTTTGCTCTATTCCAAAAAACAGTCTGCCTAAACCTCCGACAGCTATGAATTATCTAAACATCCGTTTGACAATGGCAGCCCTGCTGCTCACCATGGCAGGTGCGGCCATCGCGCAACCCTCGCAAACCATAACACTTGACCAGGCCATCAGGATGGGTATGGACTACAGCCATTTGCTTGACGCATCACAAGGGCGCTATGAGCAATCCATAGCCAGACGCGACCAGACTTTTGACCTCGGCTACCCGACTTCACTGGCAAACGGTACTTACTACCGGTTGAGTGATGTGCCTGAGTTTACCTTACCGGGCTCGGAAGAACCATTGTTTCCAGTTTACCAGAATGACTACCAGGGACGCGTTTCACTGAACCAATTGGTGTTCGCCGGATTCAGGGTGAAGACGGCCAAAGACGCCGCCGACAAAACGGTACAATCATCGCAGTTTGATCTTAAACGCGATGAAGCAGATGTGAAACTGAACATCATCACGGCCTATTACAATCTTTATAAGGTTCAGCAGTCTGTTGAAGTGATCTATGCCAACAAAAAACTGATTGATCAGCGTGTGGCTGATGTGAGAAACCTGGAGAAAAACGGATTGGCAACTTACAATGATGTACTTCGGCTTGAGTTGCAGCAATCCAACATTGAGCTCACACAAATTGATGCCGAAAACATCCTGAGGTCAGCCAACTATAATTTCAATTTACTTATCGGGTTACCGGGCGATGTGCAAGTGATCCTGGACACCACAGGAATTTTTGCTGCCCGTGCAGTAAGCACGAATGAAAACTATCAGTCATCAGCATTGCAATTGCGTCCGGAAATTCAGTCGGCCTTGCTGCGTAATCAGGTGGCTGAAGACAATCTGAAAATCGCACAGCGCGCCTACTACCCCACGGTTATGGCCGGCGCGAATCTTTATTTGGGAAGCCCTAATATGCGCTACGTCCCACCTACGGATGTGTTGCACACCACCTGGGATGTTGGTGTAGGCCTCACCTGGAACATCACCAACCTTTACACCAACCGCCATGTGATTGCAGAAAACGAGGCGATCATCAAGCAAGCCAAAGCGCTTCAGCTGCAAACCACTGACAATGTAAAGTCGGAAGTATATCAAAGCTATCTCGCTTATTCAGAGGCACTGGATAAAACGAGGGTTTCAGCCAAAGCCGTTGATCAGGCACACGAAAATATGCGCGTATCGGAGTCGCGATATAACAACAGTCTTGCCCTGGTGAGCGACCTCACGGATGCACAGGCGGCA
Organism: Bacteroidota bacterium; assembly: GCA_018267315.1. Lineage (GTDB taxonomy): Bacteria > Bacteroidota > Bacteroidia > Chitinophagales > UBA10324 > JAFDYS01. Next base: position 18,484 of record JAFDYS010000024.1, read on the forward strand.
CAAATACAGGCCGAGATCAGTTTGATCATTGCGCGCGCCGATGCGCAGATCGCTTACTATAAACTTCAAAAATCATCCGGCAATTTCTGAATGTAAAAACCTCCCAACGATATGTCTAACAGTAAAACGAACATGAGAAAGCAAATTCTACCAATAATCCTGCTGCTGATTGTACTTGCGGGAGCCGGATACGGGATCAAGGAATACATCTATTCACTGAGTCATGAATCCACCGATGATGCGCAGGTGGATGGTGACATCAGTCCGGTGAGCGCCCGGGTTTCAGGATACATTGATCAAATCCGGTTCGTCGAAAATCATCCGGTAAGCAAAGGCGATACCCTCGTGAAAATTGATGACCGCGACCTGGCACTGAGAGTGCTGCAGGCAGAAGCAGCTCTTGAAAATGCCATCGCCAATGTGTCGGTTGTGAAAGCGAATGTGACGACCAGCGAAGCAAGTGTGAAGGCGGCACAAGGCAATGTTGATAATGCCAAAGTCCGGCTCTGGAAATCAACCCAGGACTTCGATCGTTATGACAAACTGCTCGCAGATAAATCCATCACGCAGGCCCAGTATGATGCAGCTAAGGCGGAAAAACTTTCTGCAGAAACTTCCGTTTCCACCGCTGAGAAACAACTTGAGGCCAGCCGGGCGCAATTAGTGGCGGCACAGCAACAAATTGCTGTGGCAGAATCGCAGGTGAAAGCGAGAGAAGCAGATTTAAGTACGGCTAAGCTTCAACTCTCATATACCATCATCACTTCGCCTGCAACCGGAATTGCATCCAAGAAAAATATTCAGTTAGGGCAATTGGTTCAACCGGGCCAGGTTTTGCTCTCGGTGGTTACAGATTCCAACGCATACATCGTCGCCAACTTCAAAGAAACCCAATTGGAAAAAATGACGGTAGGTCAGCCGGTGGAAGTAAAGATTGATGCATTTCCTGAGGAGAAAATCACGGGAACGGTTTATACTTTTTCTGCTGCCACCGGTGCACGGTTCTCCCTGCTTCCACCCGACAATGCAACCGGCAATTTTGTAAAGGTGATTCAGCGGGTGCCGGTGAAAATCGCCATGCAGGTGCCCAAAGAGATTGCGACCAAGTTGCGCCCGGGCATGAGTGCGAAGGTTACAGTGCAAATCAAATAAGGAACGCTATTCGAACCTCACAATATGGCTGAACACGGTTTTCGAAAATGGATCATCACCATCACGGTCATTCTGGCTTCGCTGCTGGAATTGATTGACACCACGGTGGTCAACGTTTCCCTGCCGCAAATCATGGGGAACCTGGGAGCCACGCTGGAAGATGTCGGGTGGGTCGTAACTTCTTATGCAATCGCCAACGTCATCATTCTTCCCATGTCAGGATGGCTTGCTCTCAAATTCGGAAGGAGAAACTATTTCATTTCCTCCATCGTGCTTTTCACAGTTGCTTCGTTCTTCTGCGGCAATGCGCACAACATCTGGGAACTGATTGCATTCCGGTTCATTCAGGGTATCGGCGGTGGCGGTCTGCTTTCCACTTCTCAATCCATCCTTATCGAAACATGGCCTAAAGAACAGATCGGGATGGCCACTGCGATGTTTGGATTGGGTGTGGTGGTGGGACCCACGTTGGGACCCACTATCGGTGGCTATATCACTGACCATTTTTCCTGGCCATGGATTTTCTATGTGAATATTCCGCTTGGCATTGTCGCTATTCTGCTTTCACTTGAATTTATCCGTGGGAAAAAAGACATTACCATGCAGGGCAAGATTGACTGGCTTGGGATTTTTCTGCTCAGTGCCAGTGTGGGATCACTGCAGGTGGTGCTGGAGCGCGGCGAAAGTGAAGACTGGTTTAGTACCACTTACATTACCGTGCTGAGTTTTGTGGCTGTCATAGGACTCATAGCATTTATTTGGCAGGAACTCTCGATTGATAACCCGGTGGTAAATCTGCGCATCCTGAAGAAGCGCTCCTTTTCCATTGGCATCTTCACCACATTCATCCTCGGCTTCGGGCTGTTTGGCTCTGTGTTTATCTTCCCTGTATTTGCGCAGAACCTGATTGGGTTCACCTCACAGCAAACGGGTGAACTCATGATTCCCGGAGGACTCACTACCATTTTTATGATGCCATTGGTGGGCATGATGCTCCGAAAGAAAATCCCGGCCCAGTTAATGGCGGTTATTGGTTTCGTGATGTTTTTCATTTTCACTGAAATGCTTCGTCACGCCAATCTCCAGTCGGGATGGAATGATTTTGCCTGGGCGCTGGTGGTGCGCGGCTTGGGTCTGAGTCTGCTATTTGTACCTCTCACCACACTGGCACTTTCCGGATTGGAAGGAAAAGAAATTCCTCAGGGCACGGGGTTGAACAACATGATGCGGCAACTGGGAGGTTCATTTGGTATTGCCATCATTACCACCATGCTGCACCTGAGGCAGGGCTATCACCGAAACATTCTGCTGGAAAATATCAATCAATATAATCCTGCATTCACTGAACGGTTCAATGCCTATGTGAATGGATTTGTTGCCAAAGGATTTTCAATGGCTGATGCACAACAAGCCGCATACAAAGCCATTGAAGGGGCGGTGGTGAGACAAACCTATTTGCTCTCCTACCTCGATGGATTCTATTTCGTGGGTGTTTTCTTCCTGTTCTGCATCCCACTGCTTTTTCTGCAACCCATATCGAAATCGGGAAATGCGCCGCCTGCTGACGCACACTGAGGATGTGGAATGAAAATGAGCACTACGGAATATAAAGATTCCCAATAAGTGCAATTAAGGCCGGCTACCTGGCGGCCGCTTCCAACATCTGAACCGGCTTGGTTTGCTTCACATTCTTTGAATCCGCCAGGCGATCAAAGAACCCGCTTTTAAGAGCGATCATTCCGATAATACACAGCACGACATTCACCTTCATAAGCAGGTCAAGGAACCGGATCATTTTGAGGGTAAGCTTGTTTTCCATGAGAAATTGAATGTGGGGTTTACGATAATTATTGATAAACGGTTACGTTTATTATTTCCAGGTTCGGCAGTTGCCGCCAACCGTCATGCATATAAAACACGGACGCATTCAGTTGTTTGAAATACTCCACGATAACAGTAAAAAAAATGAAGAACCGCAAGGGGATGAATGATCTTCCTGGGCGCGCAGCACCATGAATTTCATTGTCAAGGAGGGACGTACTCATAACGACTTTATCTCTCCTGATGGCGTCACCGGGAGATACTTGCTGCATCTGAGGCATTAAAGAATCGTCGTCCCTTAAATAAACACTTTGAACTTGCAATGTTCAGTGTTCAACTCCTAATATCCGTCCACCCGATTCTCATTCGGGGAATCGGGTATCTAATCGAAGCCAATAGTATAACCATTATTTTACTCTGACCGCAATTTGCCGTTACCAATCAATTAAGTTGTCAAGATTGTATGTTATTCATTACACGATCCATGCTTTGAGTGCTCATGACGGGGAGCGCACTATATTTGCAAAAAAATAGACATCTGTCATGAAGAAAATCCTGTTGCCCGTCTTTATTCTTTTCGCTTTCATGAGCAAAGCATATTCTCAGGACGCACTAAAAGAAGCGATTGATAATTTTCACACCACGCTCGCTTTCACCTATCATCCAATGGCTGATGAAGGCAATTTTGAACCAATAAAAGCCAAGAGCCACGAGCTTGCGGAAAAGGCCAAGTCCATTGAAGAAGCGTATGAGAAGACGAAGAAGAAGCCCAAAGAAATGGAGCCCGCCATTGAAAGTCTTGAAGAACAATGTGAGGCACTTGACAAAGTGATTGCATCGGGTGCAGACAATGAAACCATCAAGACCCGGCTTTCAACCATTCATGATCGTTTTCATGAACTGGAACATGCCTACTACGAAGCATTTCCTCCGAAATGAAAAACTGAAAAGGTCTTCTCCTCCGGTAGCCCGGCTTTTTAAACATTCACAGGATTCAGATAACGTGAAAGCCAGCTCTCTTTAAGCCGAATCAGGAATCGTGTATCCATTTCTCGCTTCGTTTGTATGGTAGTATTGAAAATGCTGGTTTCTCCATCCAGTACTCCCGATTGAATGTATTGCTTCACTTCACTGGTGGTAATCACCTGCATGGCACCATCCCGATCAAGGTACGGAATGAGCATCCTGTTAAACAGATTTATCCCGTATTTCCGCTCCAGGTCCCTGATAAAATGAACCGATGAATCAATGGAGCACCCGCTGGCACCGGCATGCGTTTCATCCACCATCAACACGATAAACCGGTCGTGGAGCACCGAGCCGGCTGCTTCCAGGTTAACGCCGTGCGCTGCCCACTGCCTGCAAAAGATTTCAATCTCACTATTTATTTGTGATGTTTCTTCTGTTGAAAGGAGACGACTGCTCACATAAAGCCAAAGACGTGATTCAGGAGATAATGACATGCCGGCAAATGTAGCGTAGCTCCTCCACACCGGCCGCAACGGTTCCTGAAAACGAACCGTGCCGGAGTAATACCCCGGCACGGTTTATAAACTCATTCGCACCACCGCGAGATCATTCTACCTTCTTTGGCTCGAGCAACTTAAAGAATTGGTCGAGCTGAGGAAGAATAATGATGCTGGTGCGGCGGTTCTTTGATCTGCCGTCATCAGTGTCATTTGCATCAATCGGATGGTATTCACCACGCCCGGCAGCGATAATTCTTTTCGGATCCACCCCATAGTCCGTCTGCAGTGTACGGGCAACGGCTGTTGCACGCAGTACACTGAGATCCCAGTTGTCCTTGATAAATTCAGTCTTGATCGGCTTATTATCGGTATTACCTTCAACCATGAACTGAATGTCGGGCTGTGCATTGATCACCTGGGCCACTTTGCTCAGCACATTCTTCGCTTCGGGTGTGAGGTTGTATTTCCCGCTTTTGAAAAGCATTTTGTCAGAAAGATTGATGAGCACGGCGCTGCCTTCCACCTTCACCTGAACATCCTGATCATTCACATCTTTAAGCGCACCTTTCAGATTCATCACAAGGGCCATGTTGAGCGAATCTTTACGCGACATCTGGTACTGCAAATCCTTAATGTATGCATCCTTGGCGCCGATATTCTCCAGCGACTTATTGATACTCTCAGCTTGTGTGGCAGAAATTACAGACAGGTCGCTCAGTTGTTTCAGCATCACACCACTGCTGGCTTTGAGATTGGCATTTTCCTGTTCGAGTTCCTGCACTCGTTTGGAGCTCGCATCTTTTTCAGTAAGGCAGGATCTCAGCTGATCTTCCACCTTGTTATAATCTGCTTTCAGGGAATCATACTTTGATACCTGCGAATTGAACTTCTTGGTGCTTACACAGGAAGTAAGTGATAGAGCAGCCATCATTACGATTCCTGCAAGTACAATGCTTATTCGTTTCATGTTCCTAAAGAATTAATGGTTATAGAATGCAACAAAATTACGAGGTGAATAACGAAGGGTGCAAGACTTTCATGATAAGTTGCAAACAAAATTATTGCAACGATGTTGACACCTCTGCATGATTTAATAGGAAGTTAACGCCGGTACTTCTATCGCTGTATAGAATCAGCCACCATTTCAGCAATGTCCTTCATGGTGGGAGTGCGCTCCCCGCTTTGCTGCTTCAGCCCGTCATCAAGCATGGTCATGCAGAACGGACAGGCGGATGCCACCATGTCTGCACCGGATTCCACAATTTCTGAAGCACGTTCAGTATTGATCCGTTTATTTCCGGGTTCTTCTTCCTTAAACATTTGTCCGCCACCGGCTCCGCAACACAATCCGTTTTGCCTGCAGCGTTTCAGTTCTTTCAATTCCACTTTCAATGCTTCGAGCACTGCCCGCGGTGCTTCATAAACTCCGTTTCCTCTGCCGAGATAACATGAATCGTGATAGATCACCCCACGGCCTTTGAGTGCATGGTCATCCATCACTTTGATTTTGCCATCAAGTAAAAGCTGCTGCAGCAATTGTGTATGATGAATCACTTCAAAGTTGCCGCCCAGTTGCGGGTATTCGTTCCTGAGTGTGTTGAAACAGTGCGGGCAAGCCGTCACTATTTTCTTTACACCATAATTATTCAACTCGTTGATGTTGTTGAACGCCTGCATCTGAAAAAGGAATTCATTGCCGGCGCGTTTCGCGGGATCACCGGTACAGGATTCTTCCGTGCCGAGCACAGCAAACGAAATGTTCGCCGCCTGCAGAATTTCAGCAAAACTCCGTGTGATTTTTTTGTTACGGTCATCAAATGAGCCGCTACATCCCACCCAAAAAAGTAATTCCGGGCTCTCTCCCCTTGCCGCAAAATCCGACATGAGCGGTATGGTCATTCCCTCAGCCCAATTCATTCTGTCCATCGCACTGAATTGCCACGGCGCTCCGTTGTTTTCCATGTTGCTGCTCATGAGAGCGAGTTCGGATGGTACGCGTGAATCTTCCATGACCATCGCCCTGCGCAAATCCACAATGATGGACAGCGGCGAAATATTAACAGGGCATTCCTGCACGCAGGCATTGCATGTGGTGCAGGCCCATAACTCTTCTTCAGTGATGTAATCGTAAAGCAATGTTTTGCCGCCATGCTCTCCGCGGAATTCGCCTCTTAATGCAGAAAGCTCCCATGCTTTCAGATTTTCGTCCAGTGTTTTTCCCACTTCTTCCATCCGGTCACGCGTCTTCATCATAATCAGGCGCGGTGAAAGTTTTTTACCGGTGATGTTTGCCGGGCAAACTGAAGTGCATCTGCCGCATTCCGTGCAGGAGTAAGCATCCATTAACTGTTTCCAGCTCAAATCGAAAATGTCTTTGGCGCCAAATTTTGAAACCGGTTGTTCTCCATCAGGCGGTGTTGCTGAAGGGTCCAGTATCAGTTTCACCTCAAGGGAAACAGCATCGAGGTTGTTGAATTTGCCCTGTGGTTCGAGGTTGCTGAAAAACACATTGGGAAAGGAAATGATGATATGAAAGTGTTTGGAGATAACGAGGTAATTGAGAAAGATCAGCACCCCAGTGATATGCAGCCACCAGGCACTCCGCTCAATCCATTCCAGCCCGGAATCAGATAAACCGGAGAACATCAACCCGAATGATGAAGAGCTCACCGGAAACATGCCCGCTTTTACATAGTGACCCACGCCGCGATGCTGCAGCAAATGATCCGCTCCGTTCATGGAAAGAAAAAACACCATGAGCACGATTTCAAAAATGAGAATGTAGGTTGCATCGCTTCTGGGCCAACCATCGAGATCACTGCTCTTAAATCTCGGCAGCTTCATCACATACCTTCTCCAGAGAAAAACAATGGCTGCGATGATGGTACCGCCGGCCAATAATTCATAAACGACAATAATGAAATTGTAAAGCTGACCGGGAAGAATACGCGCAAATACGCGGTGCGTGCCAAATAGACCGTCAATCAATATCTCCAGTATTTCTGTGTTAATGATGATGAAACCGGCGTAGATAATGACGTGAAAGAAACCGGCAACAGGCCGTGTGAGCATTTTTGATTGACCCAGCGCGACTCTCAGTAGCGTATACCAGCGAAGGGAGGTATCTCCGGTGATTTCTTCACTTCTGCCCAGGCGAATGTTGCGGATGATTTTCCTCACATTTCTGGTAAACAGAAAAACCGCTGCGGCAAGTAAGATGAGAAAGATGATTTGAGCAATCATGTAGTCTGATCCGAATGGAAATTGAGTGAGGCAAGATAGCGCATTTCAATTCTGAATGTGAAATGAAGAGCAGGAACCTGCGAAGTGTTTTTAGGGAATTACTACTTTTAGTTTTGGAATTGTTCTTATGAAAAAACTGCTATTTCTTTTCGCCGCATTTTCTCTCTTCATTATTCACACTGCCTTGTCACAAAGGGCCGCTTTAAATCCTGCACTCTACCGGGCCATCAGTGATAAAGGCGTTTCTTCTGAAATGACTCCCTTGCTTGCGCAAGGCGACGTTTCGGTAATTGAAGAAACCATTCGATCGCTCGGAGGAAAATTCAAATATGCCGTTTCTGATATTGCCGCCTTCGCATTACCATTAGACCAAGTGCTGACCCTTGCTGAAACACCCGGTATAGAACGCATTGAAGGACTGTATGGCCCCGGTCAATTGATGGACGATATGACGGATGTTAATTCGAATATTATTCCGGTGCATGCCGGTTACGCACCGCTTCCGCAAGGATATGATGGTAACGGCGTGGTGATGGCGTTTCTGGATTCAGGAATTGAATGGAGCCATCCGGATTTTCAACATGCCGATGGAACCACCCGCGTACGGTGGCTTTGGGATCAAACCATGTCGAGCGGCGGTACCGAGCCCGATGAATTCGGTTACGGACAGGAATGGGATTCCACCGCAATCAACAGCGGAGAATGCACACACGCTGAGTGGAGCGGTTATTTCGGGCATGGTTCGAATGTCACGGGTATCGGTGCGGGAAACGGATTAGCGGTAAACAATTTCCAGGGAGTCGCCCCCGCATCGGATATCATCTCCATTTCGGTTTCCTTCAACAGCAGTTTCCTGCTGAATGTGGCCGACGCAACTAAATACGCCTTTGACAGAGCTGCTGAAATAGGGAAACCCTGTGTTATCAATGCCAGTCTCGGCACCTATGGCGGATCGCATGACGGAACGGATCTTGCCGCTCAGCTGATTGACGATCTCATTGAAGAGCAGAACGGAAGATCGTTCGTTTGCGCAGCGGGTAATGCAGGCAACATCAATTTTCATCTCGGATATGAAGCTGAAGCCGATTCCTCCTTCACGTGGTTTTATTACAACAATTACACGCAATCCGTTTTCTATGAATTCTGGATTGATAAAACCGATGCTTCCAATTTCAATTTCTCATTCGGTGCAGATATCAATTCACCTTACACGTACCTGGGCAGAACGAAATATTACAACCTCGAAACAAGTTTCAATTATTCCAATAACGTGTCAATAAAAAAAGACACCCTATATAATAACTCCATCCGGATCGGCATCATCACCATTACGGCATACCGGTACGACAGTTCGTATGCCTGCGATGTAAGCATCAAACCGGATCTCACCACGTATTACTGGAGATTCATCACCCAGGGATCCGGAAGATTCGATTGCTGGAGCAGCACCGCCGTACTGGGTACTTCCGATATGATCTCCGCCATTCCGGACGAAGCCACTTTTCCTGATATCGCCCGGTATAAGCTGCCGGATAACAGTCAAACCATCGTAAGCAGTTTCTCCTGTTCTGATAAAGTGATCACAGTAGGCAATTACATCAACCGGAATGTGTACATAGACTACTACGGGCATGTGCAGGCCAATTCAGATGTTGTGGGCGCACTGGCTCCATCCACCAGTTTTGGCCCCAGCCGCGACGGAAGAATAAAACCGGAGATATCAGCACCGGGAAACACCACGCTTACCACCGGGCAATTTTATACGCTGTACGGCTTGCTGATTTACCAGCCATACAAAGTGGCGGTGGGTGGCATGCATAACCGTAACGGCGGCACGTCCATGTCTTCACCGGTAGTAGCGGGAGTGGCCGCTTTGTATTTGCAGAAGAATCCCGGTGCAAACTGGAAAGAAATTAAAGCCGCCATCACCACCACGGCTAAACGTGACTCCATCACCGGCTTCAATTTACCGGATAATAAATTCGGTTATGGAAGAGTGGATGCCTTTGCCGCCATGACGACACCTATCGTGCTCGGATGCATGGATCCTTTTTCACTCAACTACAATCCATCGGCTACCATTAATGACGGGAACTGCATCCCGATCGTATTCGGCTGCAACGATGCCAATGCCACCAACTACAATCCTGCAGCCAACGTGAATGACGGTTCATGTAATTACAATGTGGGTGTTTCATCAATCAACACAAGTGATGAACATTTTTACTGTTATCCCAATCCTTCATCAGGGATCACGCAGTTTTTTTACATCCTCTCCAATCCGGATGAAAATGCAAGGATCATGGTTACCGATGTGACCGGAAGAATGGTTGAAGAGCTTCCAGTATCACAAGCCAGCCATTCCGCAATGAATTCCATAAAACTCGAAAAAGGAATTTACCTGTGCCGGTTATACAACGGAAATGAACAGGGCCGCCTGCTGAAGCTGGTGGTGGAGTAATGCCTGCGATCTCTTCACTTTTCAAATCGGTTATCTTTGCTGCAAGAGCTTTCCTGCTATGAGAATTGCCATTGCTTCCCTCCTGCTACTTGCTGTTGTTTCATGCTATCAACCGGAAAAAAAAGTAACCGTTCCGGTTATTGGTTTTATGGATGCCCTGAAAGATGAAACGCTTGCACAAGCCGACAGTGGTTTTTTTGACGCGCTGGCGCAAAACGGATTCAGCGAAGACAGCGGCACGGTGAAAATTATTTACCGGAACGCGCAAAACGATATTCCAACACTCACTCAGATTGCAGATTACTTCATTTCACAAAAAGTAAATCTGATTGCCACCAATCCGTCACTCGCTACCATCACCGCCTGCCAAAAAACCAAAGAGATCCCGGTGTGCATGATGGTTTCACCCAGTCCTGGCAATGCGAAGCTGCTTGATGCCAACGGAAACGCGCCTCCCAATTTGTTCGGTGTGTATGAAGAAACATGGTACATTGACACATCGGTCGCTCTCATTAGTCAGGTTCTGCCGGAAGCAAAAAAAGTAGGCACCATTTACAATGATGCCGAGCCCCAGTCACGCGAAGCTTTGGCCGCATTGAAGAAAACATGCGGGTTGCTCGGGTTACAACTGGAAGCGCTTCCGGTAAATAATTCTTCCGAAACCCAATTGGTACTCCGCTCCCTCTTAAACAAGAACATTGATGTTTTTTTTGCGCCACCGGATAACACCATCTTCGCTTCATTCCCAACGATTGTTCAGGCATGCAATGAAAAGCGCATCCCCATTTTCACCAGTGAAGCCGGACTGGTGAAGCTGGGCGCAGTGGCTGCATTTGGCGCCGACATGTATCAGTGGGGCTTCCAGGCCGGGCAGCAAGCCGCACAATTCCTCAAACAGGGAAACATGAGCGGGCTGGCTCCTGAATTGGTAAACGTGAGGCAGCGTGTTTATAATCCGAAGGTGGCCGATGAATACCATCTTGTGTTTGATTCTTCTTTTACGGCAATCCGGTAACCTTTGGATTCCAACAGCAACTGTCGCAGTCTCGTGAATCATTATTCCTAATTTCCGCTCGTGGATTTTTATTTGTCTGCCGTCTTGCTCGGACTCGCTTTCTGTTCCATGGGATTCGGCATCTATATTTCACTGCGTATCTTTAATATACCTGATATCACCACCGATGGCAGCTACACGCTCGGTGCGGCCGTTACCGCTTCGCTTCTGACACAGGGTATCGCATTACCACTCGTCGTTTTGATCGTCATGGGTGCCGGGGCATTGGCCGGGGCATGTACCGGAATCATTCACACCCGGTTCAAAATACAGCCCTTGCTTGCCGGCATTCTCGTGATGACGTCACTCTATTCCGTTAACCTGAATATCATGGGTCGTTCCAATCTTCCGTTGCTCGGAGTAGAGAATGCTGCGGGGATGTTCCGCTTTCTTCCTTCAATTCAAACACAATGGTTGCTGCTCTTACTTGTCATCATCATTTTCCTGGTTGCTTTTCTTTCCTGGTTTCTAAAAACTGATTTCGGCGTGAGTATGCGGGCCACGGGAAACAGTGAGTTGATGGTGCGGGCGCTGGGCGTTAATACACAGAACATGAAAGTGATTGGGCTGGCCATGGCGAATGCACTTACATCCGTCAGCGGTTTCCTGGTTTGCCAGTTTCAGCAATTCAGCGACATCAATATGGGTATCGGGATCGTGATTTTCGGATTGGGATCGGTGATGATGGGTGAAGCATTTATCAGTATACTAAAAGCACCATCGATCCTGAAGCGTCTGCTGGGAGTAGTGCTGGGTTGTGTTGTGTTCAGATTAATCGTGGCCGTGGCACTGGACCTCGGCATCAATCCTAACTGGCTTAAAGCCGTTACCGCCGTCATCGTTTTACTCGTAGTAGGTATTCCGAATTTGAAGAAGTCTTCAATTTAAAATGCTTTGCGTATTCGTTTTTCATAAGACCGCAACACAGGAAACAGAGGCATACCATGAAAATGCTGGATATTGAACAACTGACGAAGTACTTCAACCGTGGCACTCCTTCTGAAGTGGTTGCGCTCGATCACGTTTCACTGGCGATGGAGGAAAAAGAATTTCTCGTCATCATCGGGTCTAACGGTTCCGGTAAAACAACGCTGCTCAACCTCATTGCTGGAAATCATTTTGCCGATGCCGGTTCTTTATCCATCCAGAACATTGATGTGACTTCACAGCCGGATTATGCAAGGAGCAAATGGATAGCCCGGGTATTTCAGGATCCGCTGAAAGGCACGGCACCGGATTTATCCATCCTTGAAAACTTCAGACTCGCTTCCCTGCGAACGAAATCAAAAAGTTTACGGACAGGAATCAATCAGTTGTTCAGGAAGCGCGTTCAGGAATTGGTATCAGTCCTCAACCTCGGGCTGGAAAACAAACTCGATACACTGGTTGGCAAACTCAGCGGAGGTCAACGGCAAGCGCTCACCCTGTTAATGGCCACTATGGATCAGCCCAAGTTGCTTTTACTGGATGAGCCAACGGCTGCCCTGGATCCGCGCTCATCGGCCGTAGTGATGGAATTGGCAAACCGGATCATTACGGTGCAACAGCTTACTGCCATCCTCGTCACACACAACCTGAAACAAGCACTGGACTATGGTTCGCGGCTTATCATGATGGATAGCGGACAGATTAAACGCGACTTCCAACAAATCGAAAAATCAACACTTCAATTAGCAGACATGCAGCAGTGGTTCTATGAATCAGCCGCAGTGTGAATCGCATTATTCCCTACATCACACATGATAATCTGACCGCTCATAAGTTCCTGACCGTATCTCAAACTATATTTGACCCTGGATGAAGAAACTTGTAAAACAGAGCCGTACCAAAATCATTGCCACCATCGGCCCTGTCTCGAGAAAATATGAAGTGATCAGCGCCATGATTGAAGCGGGCATGGATGTGGCCCGCATGAATTTCTCTCACAGCGACCAGGCAGAACACCTCAACACCATCGAACTGGTACGGAAATGCAATCATGAACTAGGGAGCAATGTTTGCCTGCTCGGCGACTTGCAGGGCCCCAAACTGAGAATTGGTATTGTACAGGACAATGAAATTTTCCTGGAAACCGGGAGCAGCATACAACTCACTTCGGAAGAATGCACCTCAACAACTGAAAAACTTTTCATCCGCTATCCACACCTTGCACAGGATGTGAACGCCGGTGAAAACATCCTGCTTGACGATGGCAAAATCCGTCTGCAGATCATAGACACCGATAAGAAGAACCGGGTGGAAGCCGTAGTGGTACATGGCGGTAAACTATCATCAAAAAAGGGAGTGAACTTTCCCGAAAGCAAACTCTCAGTGCCCGCTGTTTCTGATAAGGACCTGGGGGATCTGCAATTTGCCGTGAAGAATCATGTGGAGTGGATTGCACTTTCATTTGTGCGGAGTGCCGATGATGTGGCGCAGTTGAAAAAACAACTGCATTCCCTTCACTCGAAAGCGAAGGTGATTGCGAAAATTGAAAAGCCGGAAGCGGTGAAGAATATTGCTGACATCGTTTCAGTTTCTGATGCCATCATGGTGGCCCGCGGCGACCTAGGTGTGGAAATGGAATTGGAACTGGTGCCGGTGTTGCAGAAACAAATCGCACAACAATGCATCAGCGCCGCCAAACCGGTCATTATCGCCACGCAGATGATGGAGAGCATGATTCAAAGCCCCACGCCCACGCGCGCTGAAGCCAATGATGTAACTAATGCCGTGCTGGACGGGGCTGATGCAGTCATGCTGAGTGCCGAAACTTCAACCGGTGCATACCCGGTGGATGTGGTGCGGATCATGCAGAAAATTGTAAGTGTTGCCGAAACGCAACCGGAAGTTTATGGCAAGCGCCAATCCGCTTCTCTCGCTTCCCCAACCTACTTGTCGGATGAAGTGTGCCATCAGGCCGTTTTGATGGCTGATACCATTCATGCCAAAGCCATTGTGAGCATGACACACTCCGGATACACAGCATTTCAGTTGGCCAGCTACCGCCCCAAGGCCCCGGTGTTCATCTTCACCGATAATCACCAATTGCTGAATACGCTCAGTCTTATTTGGGGTGTAAAAGCATTTTACTACAACAAGTTTGCAACCACTGATGAAACCATCCGCGATGTAAACGGACTACTGAAAGAAATGGGATTCGTGAAGGTTCAGGATCTCGTGATTAACACGGCCAGCATGCCCCTGCATACCAGAAGCCGCACCAATACCATCAAGGTGAGCCGAATTGAATGAGCCGGTTCTCAGGCAATCTCCAACAGGCAGGGTGTGCCGCCCCGCAAGAGCATCTATAGTGCAGATTAAAATTCAGAATGCCCTGTGTTAAATAGGATTTTCTTTAACTTGTCTCCTCAAATTCTTTGAAGGAATTAATGGACAACACATTCCTCTGCCCAATTCAGTAAACACTAAACCCATTTCCAATGAAACAGCTCTTGATTGCCACTGGCTTTCTCTTCTTTTGTTTTTCATCACAAGCACAACTCGGAGGTGTGATTAATAATGCGAAGAAAAAGGCGGAACAAAAGGTGAATGAGAAAGTGGATGACGAAATTGATAAGCAGGTGGACGGAGATAAGAATGATGAACCCGCGCCCGATCAGAAAAGCAGCGAACAGCAGCAATCCGGCTCCGCCGGATCAAACTCTTCACCGAAACAGGAAGAGGCTCCACTAAAGGTATACAGTAAATATGATTTTGTACCGGGAAACATGATTGTGGCATTTGAAGATTTCTCGCAAGATGCCGTAGGTGATTTTCCAATGAAGTGGAATACCAACGCATCGGGTGAGGTGGTTACCATCGAGGGAAAGCCGGGACATTGGCTGATGCTAACACAAAAAGGATATTTCCTGCCGGAATTCATTGATTCGTTTGCGGATAATTTCACTCTTGAATTTGACATGATGTGCGATCAGCTTGTGAATTCGTGGGGACTTACCTCGAGCATCGTTCAGTTGCCGGAACGCAACAGACCCGAAGAATGGCAATCCGCGCCCAATCTGTTTACCTTAAACATTCTTCCCGGGGGCGAGGGCAACGGTTCGTGCAGTTACGACAGAAGAAAAAACAATACAGGAGAGGCGGCGACCAGCGCACAAATATCAACCTTCAAAGATGCCGGTAAGCCGGTACATGTGGCTCTGTGGCGGCAAAAAGAACGAATGCGCGTTTACCTCAATGAACAGAAAGTGTGGGATGTACCCAAGGCATTTTTACCGGATGTCAAATATAATTCACTCGTCTATGCCGTGCAGTTGATTGATGGCAACAACCATTTCCTGCTGAGTAACATCCGGCTTGCTGTTGGTGCACCGGATACAAGAAGCAAATTGATTACAGAGGGTAAATGGGTCACGCACGGCATTCTGTTCGATGTGAACAGTGCTAATATCAAACCTGAATCATACGGAACACTGAAACAATTGGCTGATGTGCTGAAAGAAAATGCAGATGTGAAAGTGAAAATCGTCGGTTACACGGATTCTGACGGCGATGAAGCAAAAAATCTTGATCTCTCAAAACGCCGTGCCGCTTCGGTGAAGGAGGCATTGTCTAAAGAATTCGGCATTGATACCAACCGCATGGAAACGGACGGTAAGGGCGAAGCCGATCCTATCGACACCAACAAGACTCCGGAGGGAAAAGCGAATAATCGAAGGGTTGAATTTGTGAAGTTGTAAAGTGAAGTGCCCCTGGTTCCGAAACAAGACAAACTCAAGCGATACCTACGGCAAAGTCAGCAAAGTTTGATGCCACAGCGTCGATGGACTCATTTTTTTCAACGGAATTTCCGTGACTGATAAAAACCGTTTTCATTCCAGCATTCCGGCCGAATTCCATGTCACTCATCGAGTCGCCCACCATGATGGATTTAGAAAAGTTAATGTCAGGAAAATCTTCCCGCGCCTGCAGCGCCATACCGGTGCCCGGTTTTCTCATGGCAGAATTTTCTTCTTTTAACTGCGGAGCGAAATAAATTTGATCAATCCGGCCACCGAGATCATGAACCGTTTTCACGATAGAATCATGGATGGTTTCCACATCTTTCATCGTCATGAGTTTTTTGCCCACCCCCTGCTGATTGGAAACGATAATGATTCGCCCGAACACCCGCGATAATTTCACGAGCGATTCCTTCACGCCCGGCAACCATTCAAACTGCGACAAATCCCGGACATAGTCGCCATCTATTTTCCTGTTTAGAACGCCATCGCGATCGAGAAATAATGTCCACGATTTGTCAATCTGAAATCCCCATTTCGGTTTTCGTGCATCCGGTGTCGCCAGCAATGATGGAAGTTCCTGGCGGGCACGGGCGTAATCTTCCGGTATGCCGATGTCAATGAAATAGTCATCAAAATCGAAAGCGCGGAAATCCAATTCAGCGCAATGCTTCTCCATCAAATCTTTTTCAAAGGAAAACTTTTTGGGAAACGACAGTTGATTGAAAAGATTCCGGTTCAGCAGATAAACACCGGCATTGATATTTCCTTCTTCATAATACCGCTTCTCATTAAACGAAAGTATCCGGTTGGCTGAATCCGTTTTCACTACGCCGTAGCGGTCGAAGTTTTTCATCCGCTTCAATGCGATGGAAAGAATTGCTCCTGACTTTTGATGCTGTTCATAAAATGCGGCCAGCTCAATGAGGAAGAATGTGTCTCCGTTGAAAATGAAAAACTCATCTTCATCGCATGATTGAATTGCTTTGAGAATAGCGCCGCCGGTGCCCAGTGGTTCATCCTCGACTGCATAATTCAATTCAAGCTGATCAAACCTGTTTCCGAAATAATGGAAGATGGATTCCCACTTATAGCCGACGGAAAGAATGATTTTTTTTAAGCCCTGCGATTGCAGGTATCGCAGCAAATATTCCAGAAAAGGTTTCCCGGCAATATCCGCCATGGGTTTCGGCAGGTCTTTTACGACAGACTGTAAACGCGTTCCGAATCCACCAGCAAGTACTATGGCAGTTCTAATCATGCTTCACAATAAAATCAGGGATTACTTTTTCCGCTCAAACATCTTCTCCTCTACCAACTCGCAGATGATGTGCCCCATCATGATGTGTGACTCCTGAATGCGGGGTGTATCGCCGGAGGGAACATTGAGGAGATATTTGCTCATGTCTTTCATCTTGCCTCCGCTTTCACCGGTCATCCCTACGGTGATCATGCCGATCTTGTTCGCTATGTCAAATGCTTTGATCACATTGGGCGAATTGCCTGAAGTGGACAGCCCGATTAAAACATCTCCTTTTCTGCCCCGCGCTTTTACGAGGCGCGAAAAAACCTGATCATATCCGTAATCATTACCTACTGCAGTGAGGTATGAGGTATTCACGTGAAGCGCTTCGGCGTCAAGCGGGTCCCGGTCGAAATAAAACCGTCCGCTCAACTCAGCCGCAAGATGCTGTGCGTCGGCTGCACTTCCGCCATTGCCGCAGAAGAGAACCTTACCATCGTGACCATAACAATTCACGATTTCATCAGCAATATGCTGCAACTTGTCCAGCATGACCGGATCATGAAGAACCTTTTCTTTAACCGATATAGATGCGGTAATAATGTCCTTTATCTTGTTACTCATTTTTGAAAATTGACTATTGACTATTGATTACTTCGCCAGCCAGGCCGTGGCGCCTTGTTTGGTAAACTGGAATCTGCGGAATTCTCCGCCAAACTGATGCAATCGTTCGATCACTTCATAACGGGAAAAATCGGGGCAGTAGAAAAACATGAATCCGCCGCCGCCCGCTCCTGAAATTTTTCCACCGGTGGCGCCGCACTTCAATGCCGTTTCATAAATCTCATCAATCATGGGGTTTGAAATGCCGTCGGCTGTTTGCTTTTTGAATTGCCAACCGTAATTGAGTATTTCGCCGATTTGTCCCAGGTTACCACGAAGAATGGCTTCCTTCATCATCACGGCCTGATCTTTCAGCTTGTGCATCGCTTCGATTGACTTTTCTTTTTTCTGCGACACATTGCCCGCCTGCATTTCAATGATCTTCGATGACAGCCGGCTCGTACCGGTATAATATAAGAGCATGCAGTACTGCATCTCATTCAGGTAGTATTCTTTGATCCGAAGCGGGTTCACTATCACTTTATCGTCGCTGTAAAATTCCATGAAGTTGAACCCTCCGAATGCCGCAGCATACTGATCCTGTTTGCCACCTGCTTGCCCCAAATCTTTACGTTCAATTTCAAAGGCCAGATGCGCGAGTTCATATTCGCCCAGCGGAATGTTGAGCCACTCCCTGAATGCATTCAGTATGGCTACAACCAGTGAAGAGGAAGTGCCCAGCCCGCTGCCTGCCGGGGCGTCAACATATGTGGAAAGATGAAAACTCAAAGGACGCTGCGTGTAATCTTTTACCACGCGGTTATAAATACCTTTCAGCAAATCCAGCTTCCCGTCAATAGGCAACTGCAATTCAGCATCGAATTCATAGCGCTCCTTGCGGTCAATGGCGTGAAGAACAATCTTGCCATCATTGGTGGGTTCAATGGTAGCGTAAGAATAAAGGGAGATGGTTGCATTCAGGATGGCGCCGCCGAATTGTTCTGAATATGGACTTACGTCCGTTCCGCCGCCTGCCAATCCTATACGCAGCGGAGACTTACTACGAATAATCATGGGGTGAAATTAGTCATCACTCACAGAAAAGGGAAATGCCGCAAATATGATGATTCACATACGTCAACCCGATTGACTTAAAACATCACTCACGAAGATTC
This sequence comes from Bacteroidota bacterium, assembly GCA_018267315.1. Taxonomy (GTDB): domain Bacteria; phylum Bacteroidota; class Bacteroidia; order Chitinophagales; family UBA10324; genus JAFDYS01. The sequence continues at coordinate 37,429 of JAFDYS010000024.1, forward strand.
ACCTTGATATTATTGTCCATTAGCTTTCAATGATGGCATCTGCTTCAATTTCGAGCAGAAACTCAGGGCTGATCAGCGCAGAAACTTCTACCATGGTAGTACATGGCAAAATGTCTCGAAATACTTCGCCATGCGCTTTGCCGATTTGTTCCCACCGGGAAATATCTGTGGTAAAGATTCTGGTGCGAACCACATCACTCATGGTGGCGCCCGCTTTTTCGAGAAACTGCCCGATGCGTTTGAGAATGAACTGTGCCTGCGCATAGGCATCACCTTCACCCACTACGTTCCCGTTTTCATCGACCGCTACAGTCCCTGTTACAAATACCTGGTTTCCGATCCTGACGGCGCGGGAGTAACCCACAATGCTCTCCCATTTTGCTCCTGATGCAATGTTGGTTCTGTTTGACATGGCTATTTCAATTTAATGGCCAGATGAAGACTTGTGATGTTGAATTTCTTGTTCAGGTAGAGGCGGTGCGCTTCCCATCGGTTCTCATTCACGCCGGAATCAAGATGCACCTGGTCAAAATTGTTTTCAGTGGCATATTGGAATACCCAATCGAGCAATTGCGATGCATACCCCTTGCCTCTCGCTTCCGGAAGCGTGGACAAATCATCAATGTAAATGTATCTGCCGCGGTAAAGGTTATACCCCCATTCAAAAACCATTGCAGAAACGGCCCGGCTTCCTTCTTCAATAAAAATGAGTTTGCGCTGATCAGCCAGAGTGTTTGCAAGAGCATCACTAAACCTGTCCACTGGAATGTGCGGCCTCAACGCAAGCAGCACATCGCGGCATTTCATAAAATCGGATTCTTCGGAGGCCACTTTCACCATATGCGTAGTTTTTACAATGATACAAAGATTGCCTGTCGCCTTCCGACTCCGATTCAGGATTGAGAATAAAATACTGAGAAATGTCATACCGGCCGCTTACAATGCTCATTCGGGGAGTAGCGGATCAAAAATAGATTTGACAAAACTTCTCACCATGAAAAAGCTACTGGTTGCCTTCGATGGATTAAACTACTCCCCTTCCCTTACGAAGTACGCCATTGAAATGGGAAAAGAGTCGGACTCGCTGGTAGTGGGCGTGTTCCTGTACGACCTCAGGTACACGGATCTCATCTTTACCTACGCATATGAGATTCCTGCTACCCTGGCCTACAGCGTGGACAAGATTGAACGAGATGATGAAAAAAAGATCCGGGCAAGCATCAAAGCTTTTACCGCTGACTGCGAAAAAGCCGGCATCAGCTGCAAGGTGCATCTTGACAGCGGCGTTCCGCTGATGGAGTTGCTGAAGGAAAGCGCATTTGCTGATATGATCCTGGTTGATGCCACCACCAGTTTCTTTGACTTTGGAGAAGAAACACCCAGTGCCTTTCTCAAGGATCTGCTGGCCGAATCAAAATGCCCGGTAATGATTGTTCCCACCAGGGCGGAAGAAATCAAAAATGTAATCATCAGTTATGACGGAACAGAATCGAGCGTGTATGCCATGAAGATGTTCAGCTACCTGTTTCCGGAATGGAATAACAAGAACACCACTGTGGTTTCAGTGAACAAAGGATCGTCCAATCATCTGCCTGAAAGCCGCAATGTAAAAGACCTGGCCGCCCGCCATTTTAAGAACCTGAATTTTGAAATCCTCAATGGTGATGTAGCCGATGTGCTTCCTAAATTCCTCAAGAAAAATAAAACCAATTCAGTGGTGGTGATGGGAGCATATGGGAGAAGTGCTCTTTCCCGCATCATTCACTCCAGTATGTCAAACAAGGTAATCAAAGAATTGAAAATGCCGGTGTTCATCACCCATCAATAATCACCAGGGTTAAATCCATGATTTGAAATATGCAAGTGGTTGTATCGTTTATGCTGAAAACAAAAGGACTGCATTGTTCAGGTACCTCCTGCATGTTAGTATTCACGGATGAAATCAGTGCTATTATCAACACCATAAAACTACCGTCATAATCTATATGTATTCAAACACGAAATACCGTAATCGCCTTTTGGCAATTCCAATTTTTATTATGGTTGCGTCATTCAATTCCGGATGCACCTGGGACCAGGTACCTCTGTTTGGTAATGGAGGCGATGGAATCAAAGACAGTGTTTGTTATCAAAATGAAATTGAACCCATCATCAGCAGCAATTGTGCGAAGAGTGGTTGCCATGATGCCAATACCCAGGCCAATGGAATTGACCTTTCCAACTATTGGGGAGTTCTTGAAATCGTAAAACCGGGCTCACCCGACAAAAGCAAACTCGTTTCCGTAATCAAAGGAGGCGGTGAAGAACTTATGCCTCCTAATCCGTATAACCCACTAACCACAGAACAGATATCCCTAATTGAAACCTGGATTCAACAGGGAGCGGGATACAATATTGATTGTGGAACAAATATTCCCTGCGACACCACCAATGTGACCTATTCACTCACAATTCGTCCGATTATTGATAACCATTGCATTGGCTGCCATGCTACTACCGGAACCGGCGGAGGCATTCTGTTAAACACCTGGGGACAAGTAGCGGATCAGGCGCTGAATGGAAATCTGTTATGTTCCGTGTATCAGGAAGGCGGCTGTGTACCTATGCCGCAGGGCGCTTCCAAACTTTCTGATTGCGATCTCACCAAGATCACAATATGGGTGAACGCAGGTGCCCCTAACAATTGATAAAGAAAGAAACGGATTGAGATTATTTGCGTCGGGCGTAAGTGCCGATGAGTTCGCCAAAACCAATCACATACGGATCCATCGCTGCTTCCAATTCCGCCTTGCTGCTTGATAAATCAAGGTGGAGGAAGTTATCAAGCGCATAAATCTTAAAATGATAGTGGTGCAATCCATTCGGAGGACAGGGACCGGCATACTCATTTTTTCCAAAATCATTTTGTCCCACTTCCCCGGGTTTGGTGTTTTCCAGAATCTTGTTGGTGGGAGGAATGTTCCAGCATATCCAGTGGATAAAGACACCCTCCGGTGCATCGGGATCTTCGACAATCAATGCGAGAGTTTTTGTTGCCATCGGGAGCCCGCTGATGATGAGGGATGGATTGATATTGGCGCCATCGCAGGTATATCGCGACGGAATGGAACCGTTCGATTTGAACGCTTCACTGGCAATCTTTAAAGAGGCAACCATTTGTGTATGTGATGCAAAGATACTGAAGCCAACCAATATCCGAGGTAACGGTTGTTTTAGTCACCTGTCACCTGCCAATTGACCTTTTTTCGAACATGACGATAAACATCGGAAGAACTGATGCGGATCATTTACCCGGGTATTAACTGCCAATAGATTTGCCGCATATAATCACCGGTAATGAAAAAGAAACTCGTGAAATCAGAAGAACCCGCTCAGTCATCCCCATACAAGTACAATAGTGAGATTCACTTCAGCGCTGATGGCAATCATTATGTTGGCGACCTGACAATACCGACTTATGCCCGGATGATTGTAATCTTCAGCCATGGCATTGGCAGCAGCAGGCACAGCGTGCGAAATCACAAAGTGGCCTACTACCTGAATAAACGGGGAGTTGCTACGTTGCTGGTGAGTCTCGAAACCGTGGATCAGTCCCTTTTCTCCCACGGACATAAAATTCAATACCTCGTTGATCACCTGCGGGCCATCACACGATGGGTTCGGCATAACACACTTACACATACTCTTGCCATCGCTTACTTTGGTGCAAGCACGGGAGCCGCTATTGCACTGGCGGCCGCAGCCCATGAAAAAGGAATAGTTTCCGGTGTCGTGTGTCGGGGTGGCAGGCCGGATCTGGCGATGGAAGAACTACGGCGTGTGCAAATTCCGGTGCTACTGATCGTTGGAAGTAATGACCCGGAAGGATTGGAATTAAATGAGTGGGCTGCAGCTCACCTGGGTCGCGCAGGCGAAATAATGGTGATCGAAGGGGCATCACACCTGTTTGAAGAACGACGTAAGTTGAAAGAGGTAGCATTTATAACGGCTGACTGGCTTGACAAGGTGCTCAAGAAGCAAGAAGAACAGCCCGTTGTTATGGCGCATTGAATACTCGCATCCGACATCTTGGATGATTAATCGCGATTAATCCTCCTTCCGTTTTATGCAGTGATAGCGACTCCAAGTAAATACCCAATGCCATAAGTAACGATAGCAGCTAAGAGCCCAAAAATTAGTTGTCTGAAACCCGAAAACCAGATATTCCGTCCTGTCATCAAAGTGATGGCAGCACCCATTCCAAATAAGCCGGCACTGCTAATAAGAACGGAAAACAAGATTGCCATATGACCGGTCGAGAAGAGAAAAGGAAGCACCGGAAGAATAGCGCCGATGGCAAACAGGAGAAAGGAAGTAATCGCAGCAGTCCATGCTGAGCCGCCCAACTCTTCCGGATCAACACCCAGTTCTTCGCGAGCCAGCGTTTCAATGGCGGTTTCCCTATTCTCCACAATTTTCCGTGACATTTTTATGGCTTCTTCCTCAGAAATTCCCTTCGCCTGGTAAATCAGGGCAAGCTCATGCATCTCCTCTTCAGGTGATGACTCCAATTCTTCAGCTTCAATTTCAATTTGCCTCTTATACAATTCACGGGAACTCTGTACGCTGAGCCATTCGCCTAATGCCATCGAAGTGGAACCAGCCAGCAGTCCCGCGAAGCCGGTAATGAGAATGGTTTGTGATGAAACCGCTGCACCAGCCACACCCATCACTAAACTGAAATTGGAAAGCAAACCATCATTCGCTCCAAGCACTGCTGCACGAAGTGCGTTGCCACCAAGTCCCCGGTGTCGGCCTTCAAGTTGAGCCACCCTTCCCCCCTCCACCCCGCTGCTTCCCTGCCTGGTGATTGATTCAAGAATGCGGCTGTGTGCATATTCATGGCCTGAAACACCTTTCCCCTGTTTCACTTTTTCGCGGATGAGCGCATTGGAAATTCCTTTCTCCAGATCAATTAGCAGGGGCATCACCAGTTGCGGGCCGAAACGTCTCGCCAGCCAACCCAAAACGCGCGCCCTTCTCGATGGCTCAAGGATAATCTCCTGACCATCCTTGCTCAATTTGTCTTTGAACGCCTCGGCGTGTTTGCCTTCCACGTCACTAAGACCGAGAAACACCTTTCTGATATCAGGATTCTGTTCCAGTTCGCCGAGCAAACGATAGAGATACGAAGCGTCAATCTCGGTTTGAAGATTCCGGATGAGTGATTTGCCTGCCATGATGCTCGACGAAGATAGCAATCGGTTATGCTTCGGATTTATTGACTGCCGTCACCGGGCCGGATGACTCATGTCACTTATATTTTTTACAGGAACAGCATAGCTTTGAAAAAAAAGAACCATGCTTGGTCAACTATCGCCTGATCAAATTGAATCGCTGCTTCACAATGAAGTGATCGGCCGTATCGGCTGCAATGCCAACGGTATTACGTACATCGTACCAATAACCTATGCATATGATGGGCGATACATCTACGGACATTCTAAAGAGGGATTGAAAATTCAACTCATGCGTACCAATCCCATGGTTTGTTTTGAAGTGGACCGTATGGAGAATTTGGCCAACTGGAAAAGTGTGATTGTATGGGGGAAGTATGAAGAACTGAAAGGCGATGAAAAGAAATCCGGATTGGAAAAACTCATCAGCCGCTTTGCCCCTCTGATGACCAGTGAAACCAGCATTCCCGCAACGGGAGCTGAAGCGCATCAAAATGACACAGGTCCTTTCAAAACCGTCATCTTTAGAATAGAAGTAAAAGAGAAATCGGGGCGCTTTGAAAAACGCTAATCGTAATGCAAATGAGTGGCTGATTGACTGATTGCACGCTTTCATGAGTTGTCGAACTCTTTGGAATGAATCTTTCATTTGACATAAAAGAAGTTCTCACTTCGGATGAGGCCAGGCGCAAACTCCTTAAGTACGGTTACAATGAACTTCCGTCTGCAAAGCCGAAATCAATTTTTTATATCGCGTGGAGTGTACTGAAATCTCCTATGTTTTTGCTGCTGATGACGTGCGGAATTCTTTACCTGATTTTTGGAGACCTCGGTGAAAGCCTGGTTTTACTGATGGCCGTTTTCGTGGTGATTGGCATTACCTTCTTCCAGGAAAGGAAATCAGAAAGGGCATTACAGGCATTACGCAATTTGAGCAGCCCGCGCGCCATGGTTGTTCGGGATGGTAAAGAAATACGTATCCCCGGCCGTGAAGTGGTGCCGGATGATCTCGTAATTCTGAAAGAGGGAGACCGTGTTCCGGCTGATGCCACGGTTCTCGACTGCCTGAGTTTGTCCATTGATGAGTCCATGCTGACGGGTGAGTCAGTGCCTGTGAGAAAACGAATTGCCGCACAGGAAGAACGAAGCATATTGCCCGGCGGTGACAGCACTCCTTTTGTTTATTCCGGAACCATGGTCGTGCAAGGTTCGGGAGTGGCACGTGTGACCTCAACAGGTATGCACACCGAGATCGGAAAAATCGGGAAGTCCATAGAATCCATTAGTGATGAGAAGTCGCATGTGGAGAGAGAGATGAACACCATCGTCAAGGTGTTCACCATTGCCGGATTGATTTTTTGTGTTCTGCTGATTGTGCTGTATGGATTTCTAAAAGATGACTGGAAGAATGCTGTATTAACCGGGCTGGGACTTGCCATTGGCATGATCCCGGAAGAATTTCCCGTGGTGCTTACCATTTTCCTCGCCATAGGAGCGTGGAGAATGTCTCGTCAAAATGTGCTTACACGTAATCCTGCTTCCATAGAAACACTGGGGGCCGTGAGCGTTTTATGCACTGACAAAACCGGCACCATCACGCAAAACAAGATGACGGTGAGCGAGCTTATGACAGGGAGAAAAAAAATTTCACTTGACGCACAGCCAGCTATTGAAGAAACCTTCCATCCTCTGATTGAATACGCCATTCTTGCCAGCCAAACCGATCCTGTTGATCCGATGGAGAAAGCGATCCGGGAACTGAGTCAAAAATATCCTGAGCTTACCGAACACATCCATCGTGATTGGGAACTCGTAAAAGAATATCCGCTGTCCAACGAAATGCTTTCCATGTCAAGAGTATTTCGTTCCAGGCAAAATCAATATCTCATCATCAGCGCCAAGGGTTCGCCTGAAACCATTCTGGATTTATGCCATACGGAAAAACAGGAAATGCACCGGTTGCTTCTTCAGGTTAATGCCATGGCAGAAAATGGTCTGCGCGTAATCGGAGTGGCCTGCGCCAGGTTTGATAACAGCCGATTGCCGGATCAACAGCACGCTTTTGATTTTGAATTACTCGGTTTTCTGGCGCTTCACGATCCCGTCAGGCACACCATTGCCGATGACGTACGCGAATGTTATCATGCCGGGGTGAGAGTGATACTCATTACCGGCGACTATCCTGCCACGGCGCAAAACATCGGCCGGCAAATCGGGCTGAAAAACACCGGTGAATTCATTACCGGTGCTGACCTTGAAAACTACAGTGATGAAGAATTGAATGAACGAATGAAAACCGTCAACATTTTTGCCCGCGTGGTTCCCCATCAAAAATTACGGATTGTAAAATCACTGATCGGTAACGGGCAGGTTGCAGCGATGACCGGCGATGGCGTGAATGATGCGCCGGCACTTAAAGCCGCTCATATAGGAATTGCGATGGGCAACAAAGGAACCGATGTGGCCCGTGAGGCCTCAGACCTTGTCTTGCTCGACGACAATTTCTCATCCATCGTTCAGGCCGTGCGCATGGGACGCCGGGTGTATGACAATATGCAGAAAGCGTTTCGTTTCATTTTCGCCACGCATGTTCCCATTGCTGCACTTACTGCTATTCCGGTATTTGTCGCCATTCCTCCCATTCTTTTTCCTATGCACATTGCATTACTCGAACTCATCACCGATCCGGCATGCTCCCTGGTTTTCGAAAGCGAACCCGAAGAAAAAGATATCATGAAGCGGAAGCCGATGAACATCAACCAACGGATTCTGGGTCCGAAGGAAATGCTCCTGAGCGTGCTGCAGGGACTGGTGATTACGGCTATCGTGCTCATTGTGCATCAGATTTCCTTTGCATGGCATGGTGATGCTGAGGAAGCGCGGGCGATGGCCTTCACCACGCTTATTGTCGCCAACATCGGGCTCATCTCCACCGATCGTTCATCACGTATTTTTTCTTTAGGTAAAAACAAGGCCTTCTTCTGGCTAACAGGATTGGTGCTGGTATTCCAATCATTGTTGCTCTTTGTTCCCATGTTGCAAAAAGTATTTCACTTTGGAACCCTGCATGCTTCAGATCTTCTGATTTGCTTAGGAGCCGGTTTAGTTAGTATTGTTTGGTTTGAACTGGTAAAATGGCTGAAGAGAGTATCTCAGCCGGCCATATCCTGAACATCCTATGCACACACAGCGATATTAAACCGGCGCGGGTCAGCACTTGATGCGGAAGGGCGGCAAACAAATAGTGCCTGAAAGTGACGCAGGTTTGAATTTCTATCACATCATAAAAGTTCTGTGCTTTCTTCCGATTTGCCGCGCACCAGTAAATCATGAATGAGGAAGCCCACCACTTTTCTGCGAAGTAACAGCAGCAGACCGCCTGCCATAATCAATGTGCAGGGGAATGCAGAACCGATTCCCAGTGGAGCAATGGAAATGAGAAAGACGATAGCTCCCACAGCTCCCATTCTAAAGAGGAATCCCCTCAACCACATGGACAGTGCAATAGCCAATTGACAAACAGCTATGGAAATAACAACAGCAGTGATATGCTCTTCGAAGAATCCGTTTATGAATTTTACATAGAAACCAATGAAAGCGTATTGCGCATATTCAAGATAGTAATGTGGTGTTTGGATTGCTGCATGGGTGTTAGCGTAGCATGCCCATCCGAAGAGGGCGGAGTAAAGCAATCGGGAAATATTAGGATACTTCCAACTGCAAGCCAGCATGATCACCGCCACAATATTTGAGATCACGTAGGCAACGGGGATCAATTCTTCATTCATATTTATGGGCTTGATGTGTGTGGAGTTGATGAACTGATTTCCCATAAAAGCAGCGGGGCCCGGTCCTCCCGCCGGGCCCCACCCTGATGCGTGCGTTACTTCACGGCAACTTTGAGTTCCGGAACCTTTGTTTCCACTTTTTTCGGAAGCATCAGTTTCAGCACTCCGTTTTCATACTTCGCATCAATTTTCTCCATCAGAATATTCTCAGGAAGGGTGAACGTGCGGCTGAAGGAATTGTAGTTGTACTCCCTGCGAGTCCATTCCTTCTCCTCTTCTTTTTTCTCGGTTTCCTTCTCTGCGCTGATGGTTAACATATTGCCGGTAACGTCGATCTTAAAGTCACCTTTTTCAAGTCCGGGGGCTGCCAGTTCCATATTGAAGAACTTGTCAGTCTCCGTCACATTTACAGCTGGTACGGATTTCACCCACTTGTCTTCAAACCAATCATTCCATGGCTTGAAGAAATCACTGAAGAAGGTGGGGAACAATTCTTCAGTGCGGACAATTGATTTGTTTTTCATAATGGCGAATTTTAGATCTATACAAAGTTGGAACGGGCATGAAACAGAATCCAATAACATTCGTCACATGTGGAAATGATGTGAGTCAGGTTGGCAATGAAGCGGATGGAGACACACGTTCCTTGAAATGAAAATATGGCCGCAGTTTCATAAGCCGGATTCTGTTTTTCCCCCGACAAGTCGAAAGATCAGGCATTCATTTATCTGCTCCCCGCATCGCTGCTGAGATGTAGCGGTCTACCCACCTCCGGTGAACCCGATGAACAGGTTGGTACAGCGAGCCGCCGTACGGAAAGCTTTGCAGCTTTTCCCCGAAGTGTATTTGACCTTGCAGCCCGCGAGGTTTACCCAATGATTGCATTGCTGCAACCATTCGTAAGCTCTTACCTTACGTTTTCACCCTTGCCCCGATCGAAACCGTGACGGTTATTTTCTGTGGCACTATCTCTCCCGAAACGAGTTCGGAATCCATCTGTTAGGTGGCGCGGTGCCCTGTGCTGTCCGGACTTTCCTCCCCCGATTTTCACCGGGGACGAATGCCGAAACTGCGGCCGTATTTTCAAAGAACACTGTGGTATGGGTCATGGCGCGGAATCACTTTGGCAGAAGGTGTTTAGCTGAAATGGCCCGCTCCATGCCACTACTAATTTTTCTATCGCAAAATTACTTCAGTGGCGCCGTAACCGTAGCGCGGATTCCTGTCGTTATTGAATGACTTCACCTCTTTGTATTGCCGCAGCAGCTTGTGGATCTCCTGCTTGAGTTTCCCCGAACCCACTCCATGAATGACATAAAATTTTTCGGCACGGTGAGCAATCGCCCGCTCGAGCGCCTGCTGAAACCGCATCAATTGCAACTGCATCATTTCAGCATTTGACATGCTCCGGTAATCGGCAGTGAGTTTTTCGATGTGAAGGTCAATCTCTTCTTCCGGCGCTTCCACTTCCGCATCCTTCACAATCACCGAATCCTTCATTTGCAGTTTCAGAATTTCCGGATCGAAAACCACGGGTTCTTCCTTCACGGGCTCCGCCTTCTTCCTCTTTTCAATAAGCGGCACGGGGTAACATGAATGCATTTTATCAAACATCGGCGGCACCTGTTCTTTCTTGAAGAAACTCTGCGGCCTGATCTTCTGATTCATCTGAGCCGTAAAATCCCGGTTCATCACATCACGAACACTCAACTGAACGGTTGGTCCTTCATTGAGCTCATCATGTTCGATGGTGTGAAGCAGGACGTAAATATGCGATGCCAATGGCTTGTGGAAGTTGAACTTCTTTACCCCGTGAAGAAGAAAAGTGTAGTCGCAGTCAATGGCATGCGGTGTATCATTAATGAGGTAAATGTTGTATGCGGAAACATCATCGCCGTGGCTGTAAACCGGCTCAAATGAAATGAAGAGTCCCCGGTTTTCGGAAACCCTGTTGCGCGGTGGCTCCGGCGCAGGACGATATTCTTCAGGTGGCATGGCCAGTGCTTCTTTTTTCAAGGATGGAATTTCTTTTGACACATCAGATATAGCAACGGGGATCTCATCGCCATCCACTACCACATAGAGATATTCGGTTCCCGTCCATCGTTTAACCACACCCTCCTGTTGAAGATGGATGAGAAACACTTTATCGCCTATTTCAAATTTCTCTTTCTTCACACAGACAAATTTACATGGTGAATTGTTTTTTCTGCCGGCTTGCCTTTGTGATGATTGCAACTGCAATCACCGCATTGTTGCCGGCGCCACCATGCCGGGCGCAGCAAATGGACGTTACAGGTGCTGATACCGCAATAGTTATAAACTACATTCCCAAATATTCCTGGTCAGTGGGCATTGAACACAGTTTTATTCCGCAATTGTTTCAGCAACCGGCGCAATACATTCCTGACAACTTTGAAGTGCAGTGGTGGTTGGGTAACCGGATCTACGGCGAAGCCGGATTTCATGTTTTCACTTATGACAGCAAAAACCATGAAACGAAGACTGACGGATATGCAATTTACCTCGGCGCCACTGCCAAACTTTTTCTTTTTCCTCATGCCTATTTCACTCCGGCATGGAGTCTTTATTATGAACAGAAGAGTGAGGCAACCGATTCCGGAGGATTTATTATCAGCACGGGACCCACCGCTGCATTCGAATACTTTATCGGTAACCGGTTTTCACTGCGGCTTGACCTGGTGAATCTTTCCTATGGATATTATTCATCGCAAAAAGAAAATCTCAGGGGCGGACAGTTTTCAGTGTATCGTGCACTCGGGCTGGGCGCGAGATACAATTTTGATTTGTAGCAGTGAATGAAATTACTCGTATCGCAGCGCTTCAATCGGATCGAGGTTCGAAGCTTTCACCGCGGGATACAAACCGGATATCAATCCCACCACATAGCAGAAGGCAATTCCTCCGGCGATCCACATCCAGGGAATAATGAAACTGCCGCCCAGCACCAGCGACACGAGATTGCCGATGAGTATGCCGAGAATGATGCCGAGTACCCCACCAATGAGACAGATCACGATGGCTTCAGTGAGAAACTGCGACCGGATGACCCGCTTGGTGGCTCCCAGCGCTTTGCTCACTCCGATCTCCATTGTGCGTTCCGTTACGGACACGAGCATGATGTTCATGAGGCCAATGGCTGCACCAAACAAGGTAATAATGCCAACCAGGACGGCAGCATAGCGGATGTATTTCAATTGGCTGAATAGTTCGTTGGCAAGTTCATCGCTTTTTTCAATCTCAAAATCGTCTTCTTCATTTGCGGCCAACCGCCGGATATTTCTGAATGTACCGCGCGCTTCATCAATCGCCGGTTCGAGCTGATCCACGGAGGTCACCGTAACGCCAATGTCCCAACTCCAGTCCATGCCGATGAAATTCCGCTTGGCATTCATCAGCGGAAACAGAATTACCCGGTCGCTTGACATAATCATGGTTTGTCCTTTTGATTTGAGGATACCAATCACACGGTACCGGATGCCGTTCATGCTTACATATTCACCAATCGGATCTTCCTTCTCAGTAAAAATTTTTTTAACCACATCAGGGCCAAGTATGGCCACATTCGGCCCCTGTTCTATTTCCTGCGGCGTGAAATACCGCCCGCGGTCAATTTCATATCCTCTGGCATTCAGGAACAATTCATCCACAGCAAACGGGGACACATTGGGGTTCGTTTTCTTGCTTTCATGTTCCACTGTCCGGGTTTGATCGAACTGCATGCCGATGGAAACAAGCGCAGGAAAGGTGTATCGCTTTTTGAATTCCTGCGTGTTATCAAAAACAACCGGCGGGCTGGGCTTCCAGTCGCGCCCCCCGCCTTCACTGGTGATCTGGGTCCACTTTTGATGAATGGTGAATGTGTTGGCTCCCATGAAAGAGAAACTCGAGTTTAGTTTACTTTTCAAACTGTCAATTGCCGTAAGAATGCCCACCAGCGCCATGATGCCGAATGCAATGATGAGAAAGGTGAGCACCGTTCGCAGTTTGTTCCCTCTGATCGCTCTCAACGCGAGTCTGATGTTTTCTAAATATGGCATAATCGGAAGACAAACATAAGGGATTTCAAAACGCTCATCGTGGAAGTGAGGGAGTAATTATTCTCGATGAATGTCCGTTTCGTCGAACATCCTGCTGCGAATTGCAAATCTTTGAATGCGACGTACCGGGAAATATTTTCTAAGCCGCGGATTCGTATGTCAATTGAAATTCATCAGGACGAAACAACATTACGGTCCTGTACAATAGATCTCAGATAAAATCCTGAAACGGCGGACAGCCCACCCACGATACCAGCAATAATAAAAGAAGCGGGATAGAGAATGAACGAGGATGGCAGTGCAAGCAACGCTGCAATCTTATCCGTCATGATATCGCCGTGTGTGAAGTGAATGTATAGCGCCATGATAAGCCACACAAGGCCGCTCGCAAGCATACCCGTGAAAAATGTTAGCGTGGCTTTTCTTCCGAGAAAATAACTGCAACCAAAAGCCACCACCGCCAAACTCCACCAGGGAAGAAACAGCTGCACAAGAAAACTGAGAATGGCGATCAGAAAAAACAGCATCATAGTTTACAACAGAGATTCAAATTAAATACACGAAATAAAAATCATCATTTGCTTTTTAGGATAGTTGCCGAAACGATGTGCGGATTATTTTCATCCGGCGATGAAAGAATCAACACTTCATTCTGCTCACCCGCTGCCCACTTGTTAATCATATTATCATAAAACGGCGACCCCGGATTTCCCGATTGCCCGCCCGGATAAATGCCATAAGCGTGGGGCTTCGGACCCAGTTCAACAATCATTCGCCACGACGGCCCATGATCGTAGCCGGTCGCATTTACGATCATGGCATTCCCGCTGGTCTTCATATCCGACCGGCTGAATGCCGCAATGCGCAGCAGATGGTTGATGTGGGTATTCTTCACATCGCTCCATGACCATGCCACAGGATTGTCACCGAAGTAACGTCGCAGGGTGTCACAGGCACTAATGAACGATTGCGTTGCCAGGTCCCCCAATGTTTCAACCTGCGGAGTGGTTTTGTTGTCAATCCAGTTTTTATTGATGTTAAAATGAACCGTGTTCATGGTAATGTCCGTCTCCGGATACATCAAACTATCGGCGCCGAGTTCATCAGCCCATATGGCATTCGTGAGGTTCTTCCACCATAAATTAAAGACGGATTGTTCCATGCTGGATGCAGTGGCATCGCGGTCCCATTGCTTCAGTTTTGAAAAAATATTTTTCTGAAAATCATCCAGCCGTCTCAGGTCTGTTTTCCCGGCCATAGAATCGAGATCAAACTCGGCAATCATGTTTCTGTTATCGAATTGAAGCAACCGCATGCTGTCAGCAGTGATGTTGCTCATGCCGGCAAGGCGCTCGTTGGTCCGGTGCGCGCGGGTTACCACTTCAAAGCGCCAGTTGAGGTAATAGGGATATGAGTCATCTGCAGGTGTTTGGTTATTTGAACTGACAAAACCTCTTTCCGGATTAATCACATGCGGATCATGATCATGCGGGAGGTAACCCTGCCATTCATTTTCGGGTTTGCTTCCGTCAAGCAGAAACTTTCCCTGGTTCTTCCACTTCAGCGGATATTTTCCGTTCACCCACATGGCAATGTTGTTCGCCGCATCTGCATAAACGAAATTTTGTGCAGGACACTGGAAGTACTGCAAGGCATCCACATATTCATTGTAGTTGGAAGCTTTGTTGAGCAGCAGGAATGTTTTGAGTTCCATAGTGCCGTCATGCGCCAGCCAGCGCATGGCATAGCCCATCGGAAAATCCTTTCGCATCATGCTCTTTCCCTTTTCAAATACCACCGGGCCATGATGCGTGTAAACGACGGTATCAATCACGTCTTTGCCGCCCCGCACTTTGATCACCTCAGCTTTCTTCGTGGTTTTCTTCCATTCATGATTGTAGAAATATTCTTTGCGCGAAGCATCCCGGTACTGCACACTGTACCAGTCGAGCACGTCAGCATCCACATTGGTTTCGCTCCAGGCAATATTTCTGTTAAAGCCGATGATGATCATCGGCACGCCGGGCAGCGAAGCGCCGCTTACGTCATAATCAGGACTTACCAGTTGCATCTGGTACCATAGTGAAGGAAGGTTTAAGCCGAGATGCGGATCGCCGCAGAGAATGGGCAAACCGCTCGCTGTTTTGCTTCCGCTCACCGCCCAATTATTACTTCCATTCAGCGGATTGGGTTCATGATCGAATTCCGGATTGCCGGCTTCAGCCACTGCATCACCCGGTATGGCAGGTGCGGGTATCGGTTGAAAATCCCACGTCGTTCCTTTCGGAATGATGGGGTCATCAGCGTACGGGTGATTCGTAAACAGTGAATCAATCGCCGGCATGCCATAGGCCTTCAATACATTGGTAACTTTCCAATCGCTGCTCAAACCGGACAAATCATAACTCATGTATTTGAGCAACAACGCGCATTTCAGATTTGACCATAGCCCGGGTTTGTAATCGAGCAATTTATATTCGACCGGCAAATCCCTCTCAGAAAGAGAGTTGATATAAGCATTTACACCGGAAGTATAAGCGTCGGCAGCTTCCTTACTCTGTGGATCCGTTTCCATCACCGCTACTGTCTTCTCCGCTCCGAACACCATGCCAAACCGGCGTTGCTGCCGGTCATAGTCGAGGGCCTTTTCGCCAATGATCTCACTGATTCTGCCGGCGGCCGCCATGGTTTGAAAATCCATTTGCCACAGGCGGTATTTCGCATGAATATATCCCTGGGCAAGAAAGAGGTCGTGATTGTTCTTAGCAAATATGTGCGGAACAAGGTTGTCATCCATGACCACTCGCACTTCATCGCGTAAACCGGGAATGACGAGCGATTCATCGGACATTTTTCCGTTTTCATTGTTTTGCCAGAAACCGGTGAAGGGTGAAAAGAATTTTCCGAGCGGCGGCACCTCGCCTACTCGACCGTTAAGCATCCAGCACAGCAAAATGGTGATCAGCGTTGCCGGAATAAACATCATCCACTTCATACCGGCGAAGCTAAGAAGATTGGTGTATTCTAATTTTGCACGGTCAACGACTTATCAAACACATTTCATCATGAAAACAAGTATCAGCTATCGCCATCTCATTCTGGCCGGTCTGGTTTGGTTGATGACCCTGCCCGGCCTGCATGCCCAAAACAAGAACAATCAAAAAGAAACTGCTCAGACAGCAGCCATGGAAAAAATGATTGCTGCAAAACACTTTGTCTTTCGCGCACAATCCGCTTCACCCACCGGTGGGAAACTGATACAACTTTCCTATGGCTTCTTTCTGAAATTTTATGGCGATACAATAATCTCTTATTTGCCTTATTACGGACAGGGACACGCACCGGTGTTATCAGGTGAAAACAAGGGAATTGATTTCACATCACTTTCCAATGATTACAAAACTGAGAACCGCAAAAAAGGAGGATGGGACATCACCCTTGTACCGAAGGACTATGATGATGTAGAAAAAATTTTCCTCACGGTTTTTGAAAACGGAAAAACTTCCGTTCAGGTACTCAGCAGGAGCCGCTCTCCCATTTCGTATGATGGGTTCATTGAAGCGCCCGGTAATAAGTAGCACACCATCATGGACACAGGCAGTTGACCGGGTACATTCCGGAATTTCTTCATGTCACTTATTTTTACTGAAACTATCCTGTGACCATGAAGAAGCTTTACCTCTACCTGTCAGCAACATGCATGTTTTGCTTTTTCACCCCGTCAGTTTTTGCAACAGTGTATGATGTCAACTCGCTGGATGTTTCCAATACGGGCAGTGGAACGAGCGGCACACTCCGGTACTGTATCAGCCAGGCAAATCAATCGGCAGGTCCGCATGTCATCAACTTCAGTGTTGCGGGCACCATCAGCATTACAAACAACTCGGCTCTTCCATCATTAAATCAATCCATCACCATAGATGCAAGCACAGCGCCGGGGTATGCTGGTACACCGGTCGTAATCCTTGACGGCAGCAATTCCAACAGCGGAAACGGTATTAACATCGCGGCTGCCAATTGCGCCATCTACGGCTTGCAGATTTCCGGCTTTGCATACAACGGCATATCCGTTTCCGGAAATAACCAGGATTACTTTCGTATTGGCGCAGCGGGAAAAGGAAACGTGATCATCAGCAATGGATACCGGGGCATCCAGATTGATGCCGCCGACAATGGAATGATTGCTTACAATCACATCGGGGTGGAAGCATCCGGTGATGTTTGCGCCGGGAATGGTTATGACGGAATTGATTTTTCGAATACCGCCAACAATGATTCCATTTACTTCAACCATATTTCATGCAATGAATACAACGGCATTCAGGTTGGAGGATGCGACGGCATTGTGATCAAAGGAAATGTGATTGGGCCGCTTTCCAATTCCTGCGCAGGAAATCTTTACCGCGGCATTGACCTGGAAGATGGCGCCGATAACTGTATCGTGGGAGGCAGCAGTCCAGCAGAATTCAATAAGATCGCCGGCAATTTGTACTGGGGTATTGAAGTTAAGAACAATTCCATCAACAACCTGCTGAGCGGAAACAGTTATCTCTGCAACGATTACGGCGCCATCGAGATCAATGCCGGCGGAAATAACAACATGCAAACTCCCGTAATCGCGAGTGCATCCGGCAGCGTGATTTCGGGCACTTCGTCGGCCAATGCCGTAATTGAAATCTTCAAAAGCCAGAACACACTAAATAATCAATGCACCAGCACACCGGGGAACCAGGGCGCCGATTTTATTGGCACCACTACGGCAGATGCCACCGGCAACTGGAGTATCTCCGGATCATTTGGCGGTTATGTAATCGCCACTTCCCGCGATGCAAACGGTAACACTTCCGAGTTTTCAACCGAAGTTAACACGGGTGTCATTGACTCGCTGATGAACAAATGCGAAGGCACCATTCAAAGTCTGATTGCCGGATTCACGCCATCGTCACTGGAAATCTGCCAGAAGAATTGTCTTGATTTCACGGATCAATCAACGAACGCCGTTTCGTGGCAATGGTATTTTGAAGGAGGAACTCCGGCTGAGTCCACCGCGCAAAACCCCGCATCCATTTGCTACAACAACCCCGGCGTTTACGAGGTGCTGCAGGTAGCGTATGGCGCCGGCGGCGATTCTGCCATTTCCACTATTACTATTACAGTGAATGCCACTCCTCCTATTCCGACGGTTACGCTGCAAAACGATACACTCTTCTCCACCAGTGCTTTCAGCTACCAATGGTTCTTCAATGGGGATTCCATTCCCGGCGCCAACGACTCATATTACGCAGTGACAGAAAACGGATTTTACTATGTGACCGTGCAAGATTCCAATGGCTGTGTATCGGGTTCACTGGCCACTCAGGTAATCATTGAAGGCATCAGCACCCCAATCACTGCTCCTTCAATCTATGCCGAAACACTCAATGGCAATAGCACGGTAAACATCACGTTCGCCTCCTCGCCTGAAGAACCGTACGCACTGCGAATTTTTGATTTGAGCGGCAGGATGCTTTACATTGAACGTTTCCGGTGTGGCGGCGGAATCATCACAAAACATATAACGCTTTCATCATGCCCCCGCGGGATTTACTTCGTGGAATTGGCAAGCAGTAACCGCCTGTCCGTTTCAAAAATCATCCTGCAGTAGCAGCTTCATCACTGATTTTCCGGCTACAGCGATACTATTTACTTATTCAGTGAAAAGTAATTGCACTGAATGAATAAGAGAAAGAGATTTGGTTCTGAAATCAAAAATCAATTTCTCAAAACCAAATTTTTCTCTGCCATGGAAACCGAAATTTATCAGGCAACTGAAAACACGAATTCAGCCGCAAACACGGAAAAAGAGTTCAACACTTTTGAATCCAACGACGATTTTTTTACCGATCGTGATTTCGGAGATGAAGATGCACACGACTTGTTTGAAGTGTAATGCGCCTCAACCATTGAGGAATCCCGTTCAATCTTCCACAAGAGTGTGTTGAGGAAGCACCCGGCACAGATTGGCATTTGTTAACTTGGCCGCCTATCTTGCGCGAATGGAAATTCTCTCACAGCGGATTCAGAACCTGGCCGAGTCCGAAACGTTGCAGATGGCGAAACTCAGCCGTGAGTTAAGAGCCAAAGGGTATGACATTATTGATATGAGTTTGGGTGAACCGGATTTTGAAACACCCAAACACATTCGCGAGGCCGCCAAGAAGGCCATTGATGATGGTTTTACCAAGTACCCTCCTGTTTCCGGTTATGCTGATCTGCGGCAGGCCATATCAGAAAAATTCAACCGCGAAAACGGATTTGATTTCACGCCCGACCAGATTGTGGTATCAACAGGCGCCAAGCAATCTATCGCCAATGTGATGCTCGTGTTGGTGGATCCGGGTGACGAAGTGATCCTGCCTTCGCCATACTGGGTGAGCTACCGAGAGATTATCAAGCTGGCACAGGGGAAGCAGGTTACCATTCCTTCATCAGTCGAAAACAATTTCAAGATTACACCAGAGCAACTGGAGCAGGCCATCACGCCGCACACGCGCGTGTTTTGTTATTCTTCTCCCTGCAATCCTACCGGCACGGTTTACACCCGGGATGAATTGAAGGCATTCGCAGAGGTTTTTGCCCGGCACCCGCATGTGTTCATCATTTCAGATGAGATCTATGAACATATTTCATTCAGAGGGAAACACGAAAGCTTAGCTCAGTTTCCCGAACTCCGGGATCGGGTGATTGTGGTCAACGGTGTTTCAAAGGCATATGCCATGACGGGATGGCGGCTCGGTTACATCGGCGCCCCGCAGTGGATTGCTAAAGCGTGTGACAAAATGCAGGGGCAAATCACTTCCGGCGCCAATTCCATCGCACAGCGCGCGGCGCTGGCCGCCCTCACTTCTGACCAATCTGAAACGGATAAAATGCGTGATGCCTTTCACCGCCGCCGTGATTTGATTTTAGGATTGATCAATGAAATTCCCGGGTTGAAACCCAACAAGCCCGAAGGCGCTTTCTATCTGTTTCCTGATGTGAGTTACTACTTTGATAAGTCACACGACGATCACATCATTCTCAATGCCGATGATCTTTGCCGCTACCTTGTGTATAATGCAAGCATCACCACCGTAACCGGTCAGGCCTTCGGCGCAGAGAATTGCATTCGTATTTCATATGCGACCTCGGAGGAGAAAATCAAAGAAGCCATGCGCAGGATGAAGGAAGCACTGGCTAAGCTGAAGTAATTAAGGATGGAAACCGCAAGCAGCTGTAAGCAACACCAGCAACAAGCAAAACCCGAAAAGGCGCCACCCGATACGAGTTCAAATCATAAAACAATCGCCACCTCTCTTGCCCGTGTCACTCTCTGCCACTCTCGATAAATTCAAAGGAAAAAAAATTCTCGTCATCGGCGATGTGATGCTCGATGCGTACTTGTGGGGAAGCGTTGACCGCATTTCTCCCGAAGCGCCTGTTCCGATTGTTGCCATAGAGAAAAAAGAAGAACGCCTCGGCGGGGCCGCCAATGTGGCGCTGAATCTGAAAGAACTTGGGGCGGTTCCTTTGCTGTGCTCTGTGATCGGAACGGATGATGCTGCGAAGATGTTCACCGGTGCATTAAAGCGAAACCAGATAACCGATGCCGGCATCATCCTTTCGGCGAAACGCATTACCACTGTTAAAACACGGGTGCTAAGCAAGAGCCACCAGCTCATCCGCTATGATTCTGAAACTACAACTGATTTGAATGCCGACGAGGAGAAAAAACTTGTTTCCGCCATTGCTAAACTGATGGACCGGGAAAAGCCCGCTGCCGTCATTTTCGAAGACTACAACAAAGGGGTTCTCACCGGGCGCGTGATTGATGAGGTGATCAGGATGGCAGGCGAAAGAAAAATCTTTACGGCTGTTGATCCCAAGAAGAAAAATTTTTTCGCTTACAAAAATGTATCGCTGTTCAAACCCAACCTCCGGGAGATTCGCGAAGCCCTGCACATGGAACCCGTAGAACTCAACCTGGCTACACTCAAAAATGTGCATCACGAACTTCACCAGCGGCTGAAGAATCATATTACACTCATCACGCTTTCCGAGCATGGCATTTATTACAGCGATGGAAAGAATTCAGGAATCATTGCCGCACACAAGCGTGATATCGCCGATGTTTCCGGCGCAGGCGACACTGTAATTGCCGTGGCTACGCTCGCAATCATATCAGGTCTCTCGCTTAAAGCGGCAGCCGATATCGCCAACCTGGCCGGCGGGCTTGTTTGCGAATATGCTGGTGTGGTTCCCGTTACCCGGCAAATGCTGCTGCAGTCTGCCTGATTGTTACCACGGCAATCTTAGTTCGCCTATTCGTTTACCTTTATCACAAACACACCCCCATGAATCGATCTGTCATTGCCCTTTGCTTCTGGTGCATCTCTTCCGTGTCATCAGCACAGGGCCCGATCACCTGGCTGAATCCGCAGACAGTGAACACCACGATCGGAACTGATTGGCCTCGCGTTGCTATTTCGCATTCAAGAGTGATTGTGGCATGGGGCGAATTCACCAGCGGCACCCTCCTTTGCAGGAGTTTCTCTAACGGGAGTTTCGGCACAGAAAAAATACTCACTCCGCCCGGCTATGCAGCGGCAGTTTTCGGATTGACCGGTCCTGATTTGAAAGCTTCCGGTGATTCGGTTTTTATCGTGTATGCCGGCTACGATGGATTTCATGCTTACCTCCAGCATTCATACGATGGTGGCAATACATTCAGCGACACCATTCGCATTGACAATATCGCCGGTTACTATCCCCAGTATCCGAGTCTCGACATCATGCCGGGAGGAAATCCCATCATCAGCTATGCAAAACTTGATTTCGGTTTTTCTGATCCGCAATATGTAGTGACGAAATCATTGGACGGCGGAAATACATTCTCCAATCCGGTTGATGCCACGCTTGCCGTGGGCGCCAATCCCTGCGACTGCTGCCCGGGCACTATGGTTTATCGCAACAATGTGGCCTGCGTGATCTACCGTAATTCGATCAACAATCAACGAGACATGCGGGTGGCAATCTCATTCGACAATGCACAAACCTTTAGTGAAGTGGGAAACATTGACAACAACGGATGGTTTTTCGACAGTTGCCCGTCCATAGGTGGCGACGGAGATTTACAGGGCGATACTCTCATCAGTGTTTTCATGAACGGATTGAATGGACAGAAGTGTTACGTATCCACGCTGAATGTGAATACACTTCAGCAGGGTTTTCAGAAGCAGCTGTTTAACCTGCCCGATGCTGGTTTGCAAACTCATCCGCGCATGGCAGCCAAGGGTGATACCATGGCCGTTGTTTGGGAACAGAATATTGGCAGCGACCGTAATATCATGTTCACCTACTCGCTCACGGGTGCCGCCGGCCTGGGGCAAACAGTAGACACTCTCAGCAACATTCTCACTGACGGTTTTCATACTAACCCTGATATCGCCTACAGCGACGGTAAATTCTATGTCGTCTATGCCGACCCGATCCTTAATAAGATTTATCTGATGCAGGGGATTCTTTATGGCACTACAGGAATTGATAACACTTCTGCCGGTCTTCCATCAATTCAACTCTCAGGGGATTTTGAGGGCAATCAAATACGGATTGTGAATGGCGAATCCATTCATGAGGCGGGTGTAATAACGATATTCAGTGCTACCGGGATGCCCTGCGAATCCCATGTGTTTCCTGCCTTCAATAAATCACAGCCGATCCATTTGGATCACCCGCTCAGCAACGGGCTTTACTTCATTAGTCTTCAAACCGATTCCGGAGTTTACACCGGGAAGTTCATCGTGTCGCATTGAAACGTGCTACATCGTTTCTAGCATTCTATTCAAATTGCTACATTTGATTATCGGATTTTTCCCGCATAATCTTAATCTTCCTCCTATGAAAAAGGTAATTTGTTTCCTCCTCATTTTCCATTTTGGAAAACTTTGTCTCGCTCAGGATTCACTTGACAAAACCTGGCACGCAGAAGCGGGACCCATGATTACGGTTCCCATCCGTTACCTTCATTACTACAGTGTACTGGGTCTCGGTGCCGATGTGGCAGCCAACCGGCAATTCGTGAAAGGATTATTTGCCGGAGCCCGTATGAACTATGCTTTCTTTTTCGGTAATGGAAGCGTGGAAGGAGAATCCGTGAATCCGGGTTTGTTCAATGCCATGGTTGACGGATTCTACCTTTTTGATTTTAAATTGCTCCTTGGCTTCAGCGGCGGGCTGGGATTGGCTTTTGGCGGCGGTACTGATGCAAATTTCTCCCGTGTATTCTACGCCGGTTACCTGTTCAACACCGGCCGACATGATATGATCATCACTGCTTTCTTTGATCAAACCAACTACCAAAAGAATCTCGGCCTGCGCGGCAGTTTCCGGTTACCCATTACCACTCCGCACCAGAATTAATGACTTTTCCTTCTCATCAATTCAAATCCTGCAACACCAGCGGTTTGGTGCAGAAGAACCAATCGTAGCATTTCATCTCACCATTGGTTTGCTCCATCCGCTCCTTAGCGGTGCCGCATGATCCTGCCGGAGGCACAATTACATCTTCACCCGGTTTCCAGTCAGCTGGTGTGGCAATGCTGTACTTGTCTGCTGCCTGCATGGCAATGAGCGCACGCTTCAACTCATCGAAATTTCTTCCTGTTGAAAGCGGATAGTAAATGATGGCACGGATGATTCCTTTCGGGTCAATGAAGAAAACAGCGCGCACAGCTTTGGTGTTGCTTTCACCCGGCTGAATCATGCCATACTTTCTGGCCACATCCATTGTAATGTCTTCAATGAGCGGGAATTTCACTTCAATGTTTTTCATTCCCTTATACTCGATCTTGTCTTTGATGGTGCGTAGCCAGGCGAT
Source organism: Bacteroidota bacterium (assembly GCA_018267315.1). GTDB lineage: Bacteria > Bacteroidota > Bacteroidia > Chitinophagales > UBA10324 > JAFDYS01. The sequence goes on from JAFDYS010000024.1 coordinate 61,388, forward strand.
ATGGCTGAACAATCCGTCCACTGATAATCCTACCAGTTGGCAGTTGAGTTTCCTGAACTCCTCTTCCCGGCTGGCGAACGTCATAAACTCCGTGGTGCATACCGGCGTAAAATCAGCCGGATGACTGAACAGGATAATCCATTTTCCCTTGTAGTCAATCGGGAAGTGAATTTCACCCTGCGTGGTGACCGCCTTAAACTCCGGCGCTTTGTCGCCGATGCGCGGCATAGCCACAACTTTTTGCTCAAGCATTGTTTCCATAATCCAGATTTTTAGATGATTTGCAATTCGATTACACAGGCAAAATTGAGTGACGGAAAAATGCCGTTTGGTGACATTTGTTACCCCGACGGCTAACTCTTATCAGAAACCGCGCAGCGGCCTCCATCACCCTTTACTTTCTGCGATTCATTAACTTGCCCCGCTGTGGCTACGCAACAAAAGAAATCGCAACCTTCCCAGAAATTCTCCGGCAAATTATCGCTGGTGATTCCTTGTTACAATGAAGCGCACCGGATTGACCGGATGATAGACGGATTGCGTGAATTCAGCCAGAAGGCCCCTTTTGACTATGAAGTGATCATTGCTGACGACGGCAGTACGGATGGCACATCGTCAACCATAGATCAGCATCCCCTCATGGTGGAATTAAAACAAGCGGGCAGGTACCAATTGGTGAAACTTGCTGCTAACCGCGGTAAAGGCGCCGCATTGAAAGCCGGCGTAAATGCCGCCACCGGCAGCCACATACTCACGCTCGATGCCGATATGGCTACCAAGCCGGCCGAAGTGCTGAAGTGGATGGCTGCCAACGGAAATCAACTTCCTTCTAATGAAATCTGGATCGCTTCACGCGAACACCACGATTCATTGATTACGGAAAACCCGGCACGCAGAAGAACCGGTCGCATCTTCAACCTGATCGTCCGGTTCCTCACGCCACTTCGGTTGCGGGATTCCCAGTGCGGCTTCAAGCTTTATCCGGCCCCAGTGGCGAAAGAACTTTTCGAAAAGCAAAAATCAACCGGATGGGCGCATGATGTGGAACTCATGTACCGGGCGCAGATCCATGACATACCCATTCGTGACCTGCCTGTAACCTGGGTGACCCAGGAAGGAAGCAAGATTTCGCCTGTAAAAGATTCATTCCCGATGCTGTGGAATGTATTGATGGTTTCGCTCCGGTTGAAGTGGGAGTACTTTGTGAAAGTCCCCCTGAGCATGATCGGAAAAAAGAATGTTACCGATACGGTGCGAAAGCGCGAAGCCACTTACCGGATGCTGTTTTTTTTCTTCAGCATCGTGCTGTTTTTTACCATGACCACATTGAGTTTCCAGTATGGCATTACAGGTGATGATGTGGATCAGAAGATCTATGGCGAAAAGGTGCTCTCCTATTATCTTACGCTTGGCAAGGATACTTCCTGTCTTCACCTCAAAGTCGGCAATAAAGAAAACCTTCATCTCTACGGCGGACTGTTCAACATGATTCCTGCGGCCGCCTCCAAAATTTTTCCTGCTGCCGACATTTACGACCTGCGTCATCTCTTCGATGCCATTACCGGTTTTCTGGCCATGCTGTTTGCCGGTTTGCTGGCTAAGAAACTCGGCGGATGGCGCGCCGGCTTTCTCGGCCTGGTACTCATGGCGATCTGGCCACAGTTCTTCGGACAATCCATGAACAATCCCAAGGATATTCCATTTGCTTTTGCCTACGTTTTCTCCATTTACTATTTACTGAAACTGGTTGACGAATTGCCGGGGCCGCGTACCCGCACACTCATCCTATCCACCATCGGTATTGCTCTCGCTATCAACATGCGCGTAGGCGGTTTAATTCTCATCGGGATGCTGTTTGCCTTTGTGATCGGGAATTACATCCTTTCCAAATCATTCAGGCAGGCATTCACCATTGACAAAAACGCCACCGGCAGGACCATCAAGTACCTGCTCATTATTTCCGTGGTGAGTTACTTCGGCGGTCTGTTGTTTTGGCCATATGGACTGATGGCGCCATTCAGTCATCCGTTCACAGCATTGAGCGAGATCACCAACTTCTCTATTAACATCAAGGTGCTCTTCAATGGGAAACGCATGTTCAGCAATGAAATTCCGTGGAACTATGTGCCGGTGTGGCTATGGGTCACCACCCCTCTGGTGATCATAATTGCTGCTGTACTCATTCCGGTAGTCATTCTGCTTGCGAGAAAACAATTCAATGTTTCCTATCTACTTCTGATTGTATTCGCAACGGTTTTTCCATGGGCTTACATCGTTTACAAAAACAGTTCGCTGTATGATGGCATGCGTCAGGTACTGTTCATCACACCCACTATCGGTGTGCTTGCGGCGGTTACCTGGGAGTTTTTCTTCCGTTCAGCAAAATCAAAAGGAATGCAATATGGAGTTGCAGCCGCTTTGCTGATCGGGATACTGCTGCCCTTACGTTTCTCATTTGCCAATCACCCCAATCAGTATGTCTATTTCAACGAGCTGTATGGCGGCATCAAACATGCTTACGGAAATTTTGATACAGATTACTACATGAACAGCATCCGCGAGGATTGTGATTGGGTGAAAGAAAATGTGAAAACGGAAAGCGGAAAGAAAATCATCATCGGAACCAATACGGTTGATCCGGTGAACTGGTACCTCGGAAGAGACACCGTTCATTACAAAATCGTGTACGTTCGATTTAATGAACGCACCCAAAGAGACTGGGACTTCGGTATTTTTTATACCCGCCCCATTGAGCGTTCTCAATTGCTGAACAATTCATGGCTCGGTTCCCATACCCTTTACAAGGTAACTGCCGACGGCATTCCGCTCTCAGCTGTTATGGAACGCAGGGACAAGAATGATTTTTTTGCGGAGCAGGCGCAGGATGCCAATGATTTTGCCAAAGCCGATTCACTTTTCCGGCTGGCTGTACAATATGAGCCGTTGAATGAGCTCAGCTGGTACGGCCTGGCTGTGGCTCAAATGCAGCAGCAGAAACTCAAAGATGCCATTGGATCATTACAGCGTTCATTACAGATCTACCCTGATAACCCAACCGCCTTCACCATGCTTGGCCTGGCCTATGCACAAACCGGTGATGCAGAAAATGGCATCGCGTATCTCAATCAATCACTTAAGCTCAACCCCAATAACCCGCAGGCCTATTATTATCTCGCTCTGATTTACCAGCAAAAGGGCGATGTGGCCACAGCCAAGCGGTACATGGATATTGTGAAACAGTTTCAACCCCAGCAGAAATAATGGACCTCAAAGAGCTGGAAAGTGGTGTTGATCCTAAAAAGCACTGGTACTACCAGTCGAAAAAAGAACCGCTGATTTCATTCGTAAAGCAAACGTTTGAAAAAGTGCGCCGGCCGCTTACGATCATTGATGTGGGCTCGGGCTCCGGCTTTTTTATGTATGAACTAAAAGATTCCGTTCCGGGAATGATCGAACAGATTTATCTCGTTGACATCGGGTACACGGATGAAGAAGTAGCCGCTTCCAAAGATCAGCTCATAGAAAAAACACGGTCACTTCCTCACAAGATCGAGAATGCTGTGGTGGTGATGATGGATGTGCTCGAACATTTGAAGGAAGACTATGCCATGCTGGATGAGATCAAAGAAAGATCGGTGGGTGAGAATTATTTCTTCATCACGGTTCCGGCTTTCATGAGTTTGTGGAGCGGGCATGATGTGTACCTGGAACATTACCGGCGCTATTCTGCTTCCTCTCTTCGTAAACTTTTACAAGCATCGCATTATAAGGTTCGGGATCTGTATTATTTCTACGGCTCCATTTTTCCTGCCGTGTGGCTGGTGCGGCAAATCAAGCCGAAGAATTCAAAAGCAGATTCTGATATGAAACCGGCCGGCACCCTGGTTAATTCATTGCTGCAAACACTGTGTTACATCGAACTTCCATTCAGAAAACTCAACCGCCTTGCGGGTGTCACCTGCGTAGCCGAAGGCACATTTACGGGATAGTGCCATTTACTCCGGTGTTCTATTTTTGCCGGGTATCAATTGCGTTTTATCATGCTGCGAAAATTTGCATCTTTCTCCATTCTCATTTTCCTTTTCTCCTGCTCTAAATCTGAATTCGTACCTGACCAAACGGAAGAAGAAGCAGCCGGGATAGAATACAAACTCACCACTTATATCACGGGAGATTCAACCGATGTGGTCACTCCCTCCCAAAGCGGCATCTGCCTGATGGGTGGCAGCACCGATGTGGACTCCGCCATTGCCTGGATGATCCAGCGCAGCGGCGGCGGCGATTTCGTGGTGATTCGTTCCAGCGGCTCTGATGGATATAACGACTACATCTATTCAGACCTCGGCGGCGTGAATTCGGTGGAAACCATCATCATCAACAGCAAGACCAAGGCGAAGAAGCAGGAAGTGTACAATAAGATCGTGAATGCAGAAGCCCTTTTTATCGCCGGCGGTGATCAGTGGGATTATGTGAGGTACTGGAAGAATACAAAAACGGAAGATGCCATCAACTACCTGATCAATACCAAGCATGTTCCGGTGGGCGGCACCAGTGCGGGCTGCGCCATACTCAGCCGGGTGTATTTCAGTGCAGAGAACGGAACAGTCACATCGTCTGAAGCCATGAAGAACCCATATCGTTCCACCGTAACGCTGGGAAAAAATGACTTCATTAATATCCCCGTACTGGATCAAACCATTACTGACACCCACTACGATAACCCCGATCGCCGCGGAAGACATGTCACCTTTCTGGCGCGCATGGTGCAAGACTGGGGCTTGGATGCGAAGGGAATCGGACTCGATGAGCAAACGGCCGTGTGCATTGATGAGAACCATGTAGCCACCGTATTCGGATTCGGAACGGCTCACTTCCTCCGGCAAAACGGACAAGGTCCCGAGGTGTGCCAGCCCAATACCAAACTCAACTGGAACCGCTCCAATCAGGCCGTGAAAGTTTACAACATTGACGGTTCGCCAACGGGCAACGGCACCTTCAACCTCAATGACTGGTCAACAGCCACCGGAGGATCCTGGCTTTACTACTACGTCGACAATGGTACATTTCATCAGAATTAGCCGGGACCCGGCGTGAAGGGTTTGTTGCGATTGACTATGTTTGACACGTCCGTTTTCAAAACCGGTACTTGACTGCTGCATGGCTGCCATTCATCCCAAGACACTCAGTTTCCTCGCTTCATTAAAGAAGAATAACAACAAGCCCTGGTTTGAGAAAAACCGGGACCTGTACGAAGTGATTCGAAGTGACATGATTGCTTTCACAGAAGAACTGCTTCGCGCAATGAACCGGTTTGACAGTACGATCGGCTTTCCGGATCCCAAGAGTTGTCTATTCCGAATTAATCGCGACGTCCGTTTTTCGAAGGACAAGTCGCCATACAAAACATCCATGGGAATCGCCATTTCAAAGGCCGGAAAGAATTTCGAAGCCGCGGGATATTATGTTCACCTGGAACCGGGCAAGTGTTTCGTTGGTGGCGGCATGTGGATGCCGGAGCCCGATCAGCTTAAAAAGGTGAGGCAGGAAATTGATTACAACTTCAAAGACTTCAAGAAGATTGTGGAAGCACCTGCATTCAGGAAAAAGTTTGGCGGATTACATACTGATATGAAACTGTCACGTCCGCCAAAGGGTTACGATGAGAACAATCCTGCTATTGAATACATGAAACTGAAGAGCTTCACCATCGGCGCAGAATTTACCGATGCACAGGTACTTCATTCAGGTTTCGTAAAAACCGCGGCTGGCGTTTTCAAAGAGATGAATCCGTTCATCCGGTTTCTGAATGAAGCGGTGAAGTAGTTCATTTGCCTTTTTTATGATGGACTCTCTGTTTTCTGAGAGACGATGCAGACTTATTTGCTTTAACTTTGATGATCGACATAGTTTATCTATCATTATGATATGGAGAAAAAAGATTTACTCACGAGATTGAAGGCCTACACTGCTCTTACAGGCACGCTCCTGTTTCCCGTGCTAAGCTCTCCCGCACAAGTCATCTACAAAGAATATGCTCCGCCGATATGGCTTGGTGGGGATTCGTTGGAATTTCCACTTGACCTGAACAACGATGGTATAATGGACTTTAATTTTCATTGTGCTTGGTCACTCTATTGGTCTTCAAGCGGCGGATCCCTAAGAGTGTATGTTCAATTGCAACCAAATGGCATGAATCAGATCCTTGATAACGTACTTAGCGAGGAGGAGGAAATTAGTTCGTATATTCCATTTGATACTTGGCAAGATCCAGGTCAACCTCTCTTAATCGGCAGTTGGCTTGCTTGGTGGAAGTGGAGTTGTGGTAGCTGCAGCTACTCTACGTGGCATGGATTTGTATGGCCATTTGACAGCCTATACTTACCATTGAAAGTGAATGTTGAAAATGATTCCTACTTCGGATGGACAAGGATGGATGTTTATTATGATTGGCCTTATATCGAGGCACGAATCCATGAAGCCGCACTGAGCTCTACTCCCAATGAACCGATTGTAGCAGGTGAACTTGGAGACAGTTGCTTTATCAATGCAAACATTTATCCTCACGACACCGCAATGTTTTGCGGAATAGATTCAGCTGTCCTCACCCTTTTCACCGGCTACGGTTCAAGTTACCAATGGTTAAACAACGGTGGCGTTATTCCTGATGAAACGTTACCCGCCATCACCATCACTGCAGACGGAGACTACAGTTTAATTGCAGACTATGGAAATAATTGCGTCGATACCTCAAACACAGTTCACGTCACTTTTGGAGGATTTCCTGATGTACCAATCATAACTCAGGTTGGTGACACTCTCTTCTCCAGCGCTGTTCAAGGAAATCAATGGTACGTGAATGGAGAAATAATTCCTGGAGCAACCGGACAGTTTTTAACTCCTTCTCAAAATGGAACATATTCGGTTGTGGTTACAAATTCATCCGGTTGCCAAAGTACTTCTGGCGAATTCACTTTTGTCGCTACCTCTCTTATTGACCTTAGTAGCAGCACGCATGTAGTGAAAGCTTTTATATCTGGAAATAATCTGACCATCGAATTATCCGACCCGCATTGGTTGAATTCAAAGATTGAGATTTACAATTCCCTTGGTCAGAACATCAGGAGCGGCAGTCTCAGAGGCTTAGTGAATAGAATCTACATGAAGGAACCGAAGGGAGTCTATTTCTTAAGGATTACAAAGGAGGGACAAACTTTCACTTTCAAGTTCTTCAATTGATGAGTCGTGACTTTCTGAAATAATTTCCTGTTTCTTTCCGTTTTTAAGATTTTTTGTCGCATCGCGACCTGCATTTCTGAAAACTTGTCCTGCCTGTGGCGCTGGTACTGTGTTTGACTTATTGGGGTCAAACAAAAAAACTAAAAGCCATGTCACTTGTAAGATTCAGAACCAACCCGATCGAACGCACTTTCGATCAAATGTTCAAAAACGTTTTCAATGATGACTTTGATGGTTTCTTCGTGAAGCCATTCGCCAGCCAGACTTTCCCGGCTGTGAACGTGGTGGAAGGCAAGGAAAACTTCCGCATTGATTTCTCCGTTGCCGGTTTCTCCAAGGGTGATTTCAACATCAAGCTTGATGGAAACATCCTCACGGTGAGCGGTGAAAAGAAAGCCGAAGTGAAGAAGGAAGAAGAGAACTACACCATGCGTGAGTTCACCCACAACTCCTTCAGCCGTTCCTTCACGCTGCCCGAAACGGTGAACCCGGAACAGATCGGCGCCGAATACACGGACGGTATTTTGAAACTCACGCTTCCCAAGAGAGAAGAAGTGAAGCAGAAAGCCATCGAAATCAAAGTCTCTTAAGTTTTTTCATAAGTGGGTTTAAGGGTGAGACCGTCGCTGATTCGCCATGAAGCAGCGACGGTTTCTGTTTTTACGCGGGGCCTTTTCCATGACTTATGTCGGCAAGCAAACTGATTCTTATCAATGCCGGGGAAAATTAAGACCGGTATTATTGCCTGCTGTGAACCGCCAGAATCTTTTCAGCGGATTCGATCCGCTTTTCCGGCACCGTGGCACGGAGGTTCACCGAATTGAAACCTTCAGTGATGCGGTGTTTGCCTTTTCCATCTCATTGCTCATCATGTCGCTCGAGGTGCCGCAGACGTTCGGCGAATTGAAGGTGATCATTCAAAACTTTCTTCCTTTTCTGGCCACCGTTTTACTGGTCGCCCTTTTCTGGAAAGAACAAAACCGGTTCTTCCGCTATTATGGCTTCAGTGATTCATTGGTAGTATGGCTCAACATCCTGCTGCTGGTGGTGATCCTGTTTTACGTTTACCCGCTGAAGTTTTTGTTTTCTGTTCTGCTCTGGCTGGTCACGCATGTGAATTATTTTCCCAAAGCCGGTGATGAAGAAGTATTGAACTACGAAGACGTGCCGCAACTCGTGATGATCTTCAGTATCGGTTACAGCGTGATCTGGTTCTTGTTTTTCCTGATGTATGAAATCGCATGGCGACGGCGTGAGTATCTGCAGCTGAACCGCTATGAACTGATGGCCACCAAAAAGGAAATCCGCGGGGCATTAATGAACGTCGGCATCGGGTTGGCATCCCTTTTCTTTGCAGCCATCGGATTCCCGCAAGTAGGCGGATATTGTTTCTTTCTCATTCCGTTTGGTGTTTGGTTTTTGAACTGGTTGAAAAAACGTGAGCTGAAGACTCACAACTCAAGCTGAGTTTGCTGCTTGCCGCTTTCAAATTCCAGCAGCCATTTCTTCCTCCACAATCCGCCGCCGTAGCCCACCAAACTTCCATCGCTGCCAATCACACGGTGACATGGAATAATGATGGAAATGGGATTCTTGCCATTGGCCGTTCCGGCAGCACGAATTTTCTTTTCATCACCAAGCCGGCGTGCCAGTTGCAGGTATGAGATGGTTTTACCGAAAGGAATTTTTTGCAGCTCACTCCAAACCAGCAATTGAAATTGGGTGCCTGAAGGATGAAGCGGCAGGTCGAACCGTTTTCTTTCTGAGCGGAAGTATTCATCAAACTGTTGTGCGCATTCTTCAGTTAGGGACGAATGGATTTCCGCTTTCTCTTTCCGGTCAAAAAACAAAACCGAAACAATGGCTTCATTGTCCGCGGCAATTTCAACCCATCCAAGAGGACTTTTAACGTATTGCAGAAACCGGCCCATGACAGTAAACGGCGATGCACAAATTGCTCATTTACTTTTAAAACAAATTCTGGTCAGGTCATATTTTAATGAACAATTTTCTGCGATCTTCACTCAGGATTTTTTTAATAAAGAATCCGGAATCAACCTTTTTTGAATGCGTAGAATCCGATTCATTTTGCCGCTATGGCTTTTCGTAACCAGTTTATGCCCGGAATGTGTTTCGGCACAAATTGACTCTCCCCAAACCCGGGCTGATTCAACCCGATTGAAAAAACCAGAACCGGCTGTAGTTGCTCCTTACGGAGATTCACTCTTTACCATCTACGAAAAAATCGGGGCCTATGTCCCCACAGTGCGTGCCCGGGCAATAACAGAGCGGTTGGAAGCTATTTCTGAGAAAAGCATTTTTTCACTGGATTCTTTCAGGATTGAAAATTCAGATTTCACTACGGACATCATGTACGGCGATCTGCCCTTAATGTCAGTAAGTGATGCCGATGCAAAGCATGAGGGTGCCAGCCGGGAAGAACTCGCCAAACTCAGAGTATTGCAGATACAGGCCTCTATCAGCACATACAAGGAAGAGTTTTCATGGAGAATCATCGTGAAGAAAACATTATTGCTCCTGTTACTTCTGATCATCTTATCGCTCATTATTCTTGGCATTAATAAAATTTTCAGGTGGCTGTATCAACTGATCAGAAATACAATTTCACCTCGCCTGAAAGGATTCCGGATCGGCAAAGCACAATTCACGAATGCGGACAAGATCAGCATCCTGCTGATTCGAATCGCACAGTGGATCAAGGTCATTGTCATCATTGTCGTCATCTACGTATCACTGCCGCTCATCATCTACCTCATTCCTTCTTCCAGGAGTTTTACTGATAAGCTACTGGAATATACACTCACACCGCTCACTCATTTCATCCAGAGTTTCATCAACTACATCCCCAACCTTTTTACCATTGCCGTTATCGTTCTCCTCTTCACATTGTTCATAGGGTTGTTCAGATTTCTGGCAGAAGAAATCGGAAGGGGCTCGATCATCATCAGCGGTTTCTACCGCGATTGGGCGGTGCCAACGTTTAACATCATCCGCTTTGTACTCTATGCCTTCATGTTCATCGTCATTTTCCCTTATCTGCCGGGCTCGAGCTCGCCGATATTCCAGGGAGTTTCAGTTTTTCTCGGCTTACTCGTTTCACTTGGGTCTGCCGGCTCCATATCAAACATTATTGCGGGCATTGTGATTACCTACATGCGTTCATTTGATCTTGGCGACCGCATACGAATCGGCGACGTGGAAGGCGATGTGGTGGAGAAATCAATGCTCGTAACGAGGATTCGAACGATTAAGAATGAAGAGATCAGCGTTCCTAACAACACCTTGATGAACGGTAACGTAATCAACTTTTCCAAGATGGCCCGTGAGAACAAACTGATCATTTACACTTCCGTCACCATCGGATATGACGCACCGTGGCGTGATGTTCACCTTGCGTTGATCAATGCCGCTTCTAAAACTGAACGCATATTGAAAGACCCAAAGCCGTTTGTACTGCAGCGCGCGCTCAATGATTTTTATGTGGAATACCAGATCAATGCTTACATCCACGATGCGCAGGCGATGGCGGATATTTATTCTGATCTACACCAGAGCATTCAGGATTCGTTCAATGAAGCGGGCATTGAAATTATGTCTTCACATTACATGAACCTGCGCGACGGAAACAAGACCACGATTCCGGAAAACTACTTGCCGAAAGATTATGAGCGGCCGGGGTTTAAGATTGAGGAGGACTCCTAATCTCTCCGTCATTGCTTCGTCACGCCGGTGCGCATTGCTAAACTTCGTTCCTCGCAATGACGAGATATCTTACTTATATCCAAGAATCTTCAGCATACTCGCTGATGACTGCTGCTTGGCAAAAAGGCGATCGGTGAGATTTCCTTTTTTGTCTTTGTCAATGATCACCACCTTGGGTGAAGGAATAAGGCAGTGCTTGATGCCGCCGTATCCGCTCAACTGATCCTGGTAAGCGCCGGTGTGAAAGAAACCGATGTAGAGCGGCTCGCCGTTGCTGTTCTTCGGAAGAAAAACCTGATTGATGTGAACTTCGGAATTGTAATAATCCTGTGAGTCGCAGGTGAGTCCTCCCAGATTCACTTTTTGGTAATCCTTGTTCCACTTGTTCAACGGAAGCAAAAGAAAACGTTGACCGATTCCCCACGTATCAGGCAGCGTGGTGATGAAAGATGAATCAATCATATACCAAAGCTCAGCATCGTTCTGTTGCTTCTGTGCGATCACTTTGTAAATATTGGCGCCGCTCTCCCCCACTGTGTAACTGCCGAACTCCGTGAAAATATTCGGCACAGGCACGCGCTCTTTTTTGCACGTGTTTTTGATCTGCGACACAATCTCATTGATCATGTATTCGTAATCATAATCGAAACCAAGTGAATTCTTAATCGGGAATCCCCCGCCGATATTAATGGAATCGAGAGTGGGACTGAGATTCTTCAACTGGCAGTACACGTTGAGCACTTTATGCAGTTCGCTCCAATAATAAGCTGTGTCGCGGATGCCGGAGCCGATGAAGAAGTGGAGAATCTTCAGTTCAAACTTCTTGTTGTTGTGGATTTTCTCTACATAAAATTCGAGGATGTCGCGCCACCGGATGCCGAGCCGTGATGTATAGAATTCAAACGTGGGCTCTTCCTCCGCCGCGATGCGTATGCCGATCTTGCATGTGCCGCGCACATTACGCTGATAGGCATCAATCTCCTGCATGTTATCAAGCACCGGTATTACGTTGACAAATCCGTCATTGATGAGTGCCGCTATCTTGGTGGTATAGGTTTTTGTTTTGAATCCATTGCAGATGATGTAACGGTCTTTGTCAATCAGTTTCTTCTCATACAGCTTGCGTATGATGTTGATGTCATACGCATACGACGTCTCGAGGTGAATGTCGTTTTTGAGCGCTTCTTCAAGAATGTGCGAGAAGTGCGAGCTCTTGGTGCAATAGCAGTAGAAATACTTCCCCTTGTATTTATTTGCTTTGATCGCTTTCCGGAAAAGTGATTTCGCTTTTTGAATCTGCGAAGAAATTTTGGGCAGGTAAATCAGCTTGAGCGGGGTACCGTACTTGTGAACGATGTCCATCATGTTCACCCCGTTAAAATAAAGTTCGTTGTCAGAAACCTCAAATCCTTCCTGCGGGAAATCGAAAGTTTGATTGACCAGATCGCGATAGGTGTTGCTCATCTCAGCGTGGTGGGCAGCGGGTGATTGCTTGATTTTTTTTAAAGCCGTGCGAAACTAATTCAAAAAACAATCGAATAGCGATGAAGCCCGCTGATTTTTTCAACCCTTGAAACCCTTGCTTACCTTTGCACCATGCCTAATATTAAAATTCTCGCCGTTGAATCAGAAGTAGGCGCAGGCACCCGCGGCGCCAGTATGGGTTTTGAAGCCATACGCATCGCAGCCCTTGACTTCGGGAGCAGTTTCTTTAAACAGTTTCCGGCAGAAAAGGTCCCGGATGAAAACGTTTCGCTGCTGGAACCGGCCCGTTCAATTCATGCGCGCCGCGGTAAGTACGTCAAGATTGTTTGTGAACGTGTGATGGAAGCGGTGAACCGGACCTTGAAGGAAGGCAATTTTCCCATCGTCATTTCAGGCGATCATTCTTCCGCGGCCGGCACTATGGCCGGCGTCAAGCTGGCCTATCCGGAAGCACGCATTGGTGCCATCTGGATTGATGCCCATGCCGATCTTCATTCCCCTTATACCACTCCTTCCGGTAACATGCATGGCATGACCCTCGCCGCGGCACTCGCCGAGGACAACCTCTCGCAGAAAATCAATACCCCGGATGAAAGCACCATTCAGTTCTGGGAAGATTTCAAACTCATGGGCGGACTGGCTCCTAAAATCCGGTATGAAAATCTGGTGTACGTAGCCCTGCGCGATATGGAACCGCAGGAAGAATATCTCATCAGGCAGAATAAAGTGAAAGTGTTCACCACTGATGAGATCAACAACCTCGGCATTGACAAGATCGGGCGTGAAGTGCTTGCTGCCGTGGAACCCTGCGATTACATCTACATTTCATTCGATGTGGATTCGATGGATCCCACCATTTCGAGAGGAACCGGAACGCCGGCGCCGAACGGTATTACAGAAAAACAGGCCGCCTCACTCATGCAGCGTCTTGTGCAAAGCCCTAAGGTTTGTTGCTTCGAGATTACTGAAGTGAATCCCACGCTCGACCGCGAAAACTTTATGGCGGAAAATGTTTTTGAAATCCTGCTGAAGGTGACCAACCAGTTGTTGTACGATTAATGCCGCTGAGCGACCCTAACCATGGAATCCCTGCTGAAAGAAAAAGTTGCTCATATCGTCGAGCAACTCTACAGTTATAAAATCTCTCCTGATCAGGTTCTCGTGAATGTTCCGCCGAAGGAACATGCCTGCGATTTCACCGTGGTAATTTTCCCGATTGCCAAACAGGCGAAAAAATCACCCGATCAGGCCGCAAGTGAAATCGGCACGGAGCTTCAGAAATCAATTGACTCGCTGGCAGGTTACGAGGTGGTGAAAGGATTTCTCAACCTGAAGCTAAGCGATGAATTCTGGATTCAGTTCTTCTCTGAAAAATCACTGGATGCCACTTACGGCGAACTTCCTTCCACCGGTAAAAAAGTGATGATCGAATACTGCGGGCCCAACACCAACAAGCCGCTCCATCTCGGTCATTTGCGCAACATCTTCATCGGTTTTTCCATGAGCCGCATTCTCAAAGCGGCGGGTAACGAAGTGGTGAAAGTGAACATCTACAACGACCGCGGCATTCACATTTGCAAAAGCATGCTCGCTTACCAAAAGTTCGGCAATCACGAAACACCGGAAAGCAGCAGCACCAAGGGCGATCACCTCGTGGGCGAATACTATGTGCGGTTTGACGAAGAACTCAAGCGCGAGGTGAGCGAGTTGGTATCAACCGGAATGGCAGAGGATGAAGCGAAGAAGAGCGCACCGATCAACAAAGATATTCAGCAGATGCTCCGCGAATGGGAAGAAGGCAATACACCCGTACGCGATCTGTGGACGATGATGAATGGCTGGGTGTACCAGGGCTTCGAAGAAACCTACCGGCGGCTCGGCGTTGATTTCGACAAGGCCTATTATGAATCGGAAACCTACAAGCTGGGAAAGTCTTTTGTGGATGAAGGATTAGCAAATGGTGTGTTCTTCAAAAAGGAAGACGGCAGCGTGTGGGTTGATCTCACGGCCGACGGACTCGATCAGAAACTATTATTGCGCGCTGACGGCACTTCGGTTTACATCACGCAGGACATTGGTACAGCGAATGAGCGGTGGAATGATTTCCATCCCGATCAGATGATCTACACCGTTGCCAACGAGCAGGATTATCATTTCAAAGTGCTGAAGCTGATCTGCGCCAAGCTCGGCAAGCCCTATGCAGAAGGAATTTACCATCTCTCCTACGGCATGGTGGATCTTCCGTCAGGCAGAATGAAGTCAAGAGAGGGAACCGTAGTGGATGCTGATGATCTCATTGATGAAATGGAAACGGTGGCAGCAACCCTGAGCAAAGAGCAAGGCAAGATGGAAGGGCTGGATGCAAAGCAACAGAAGGAGCTGTTTCGGATGCTCGGCCTGGGTGCACTGAAATTTTTCATCCTGAAAGTGGATCCGAAGAAACGGATGGTCTTCAACCCCGAAGAGTCTATCGATTTTCATGGCTTCACCGGACCATTCATCCAATACACGCATGCCCGCATAAAGTCAGTGCTCCGAAAGGACACATCATTGCGAGCAGAGCGAAGCAATCTCCGACATTCTCTGGAAACTTTGGAGAAGTTAGAACCGATAGAACGAGAGCTCATCCTGCATCTGCAGCGCTACCCCGGAACAATCAGTGAATCTGCAGCAGCTTACTCTCCCGCCATTCTGGCGAACTACCTGTATTATCTCGCTAAAACCTACAACCAGTTTTACCAAGAACTTCCCATTCTCTCTGCGGAAAAACCGGAGCAGCGAGATTTCCGGTTGCTGCTTTCCTCTTTCGTTGCAGATGTATTGAAGAAAGGAATGTGGTTATTGGGAATTGAAGTGCCGGAGAGGATGTAGTGAATTTGAAATTTGAAATTTGAGATTTGAAATTCCACAACTCAACTGTTGGCTTCAAACTTCATGTTTTAAACTATTTCTTCGTCACTTTATTCAGCACTTGCAGGGTCTTCCGGTAAAATGCTTCGGCCCGCTGCGGAGAATCGCCGATGCAAACCACACCAAGTTTTCCGTATTGAGAGAGCGCCCCGATCAGGTGAAACATCACGCCCTGCTGTGTGGATCCATCGTATTGAAGCTGATTCATGATGGCCAGATCAATAAGGTCAGGAGGCGTGAGTCCTTTATACTGATCACTCTTCACATTATCGGAGCTGAAATAGTAACGCTTCTGTCCCGTACCCGTGAGGTAAATGCCTTTCAGCGCATCGTACTTTCCAATAGTTAATCCCTGCAGCAGCAGATTGGGATGTGTGGTTCCGCCTTTGCGCAGGTTGATCTCGACTGCGAAGTGATTCCACCGGTCATTTTCCTTGACGGAGATAAAGTCAATACTGAATCGGCCGAGTACGCCGTATTTCTTCAGTTCATTGGCTACCGCCAGTCCGTTCTTCCCGATCTCGCCGGCATATACTTCATCGGCGGGGAACCGGGCGCCGAGAAACACCTGCCCGCTCTCACCGCCGAGCACCTGGTCGTGCGTGGAGATCACATCGGCATTTCCCAACGGATCAATGATACATTGGGCTGATGGCGATGTCTTGATTTCACCGGGCACAAACTCTTCCACGATGCCCTCCATCTCTTTGAACTTGCTTATGAAAACTTCATAGGTAAATCCTGCGGCCACCACCGTGAGATGATCTTTCAAATGATCCTTCACCCAGCTTTTGATGCCGCCTGATTCGGGACACCCTTCAAAAGAGAAGATCGCATTGCCTTCACCGGAAAATCCTTCATTCACTTTCACCACTGCTTTCCTCAGTGAAGGATTTTTTGCTTTCAGCTCCGTGAGCGCCTCCACAATTTCATTTTCATCCTTCACATCTTCAAAACCCGCAGCCATATTGATTCCGCACGTTCTGAAAATCTTGCGGCTCCCGCTTTTTGATCCATGAAAAAGCAAATCCGGATCGCAGGCAAACAGCGGCAGGTTCAGCTGTACCGACAGCGTGCGTTCAACCGGCGTACAGTTATAGGCCGTGATGTGCGCCATCTCCTTCACCGGTATCGCATCAAGGATGCGCTGCATGAGCATGGGCCGCTCCAGAATTTTTTCGGAAAGCGACCGTGGCGAACTGTCATAACAGCTCAGCATGGTCAGCCGCTTGCGGGCATGAAACCCGCTGATGCCCGGTAACAATTGCAGGTAGTAGTCCACAATGATCGGATCAACGGGAACACTGGTCACATAAATCACATGCGTACGCGGCATGCGCAGTAACATCAGCAATGAAAGCAGCCGTTCCTCATAGTGAATGCCGCCGCTCACCCGCGTTTGCAGTTCCTGATCAATGGTGAGTGACGGAATGATGACAACTGTTTTATTCGCCGTCATGTCAGGAAACACTTTTTCCCATTGGGGCCGCAGTTCCAGTTGAAGTTCATGAAAACGGCGGCGCTCTTCCGCAGATTCGGGTACCGGATGGAAATTGCTTCCGGCAGATTCGGGAGCGTTGTTCGCCGCATAGGTGTCTTCCATATCAAAAATTTTTCGGCTACAAATTAAGATGTTGAAATTTGATGGCAATACACCGGCTCCGCTTCGAATGAGTGCAGACGCGTTGCGGGAGCCGGTGAATAAGTTTGTAAAAACTCTTAAACAAATTATTCACGAATACGTAACATCGTTTCGAAATAAATACAACTATGGATCAGCTCAGTCCGAATTGGTTGACAGAAGGCCTGCTCGATTTCGAATACAAGAAATATGTATTGCTGGCTTACCTGCAGAAAGCGGGGAGAAGTTTTGATGAGAAGAAACTCTACCCTTTTCTCTCGGATCTGATCATGCACTATAATAACCTGATCACAATCCGTGAAAACAAAACCTATGTCAGCAACCTGTTCCCAAAGAAAATTTCCAAACTCGACCTGCAGCAATTTACTCTCGAATATGAGAAGATGATTGCTGATGAGTCTTACATGAAGGATGTGGAGGCGATTCTTGACTTTGCCATTCCCAAGATGAATGAGTCACTGGAAGAAGGAAGAGAAATTTATCACGGTGTGGAAGAAAACCTGAACATCTACCCCATCGGTCTGGTTTCATTAAATCCTGAATCGGGCTATATGATGCTTACCCGAATCCCTTCTAACGAAACCACCGTCTTCAGTTACCAGATCACGATTTTTGAAAGCGCTCAGGAAAAATTCCGCGGCATTAAGACCGATTTCATTGGCGATTATCCGCTCAGTTTCACTAACACGCTGGAGGAGATCAAGTTTCAGCTCATGAAACAATTCAGGCAATCGGCAAATCATGCCGCTTTTGCTGTGGAATCGAAAATGGATTTCCCTATGAAAGAAACGCTGTTACCTATTGCAAAGCGTTCACTGGTGCGCTATATCTTTCGTGGTGTAGCATAAAAAAACTTCCGGCCCTTCAAGAACCGGAAGTCAATTCCTTTCCATGCGGATAGCACACTGCTTTACTTCACCACCACCATCTTTTCAGCGAAGCTGAACTGATCGCTGCTGATGGTTAGCATATACACTCCGGCAGGCACACCGGTGGATGAAAGCGTAAGCTGATTTTCGCCTGTGGTAAGTTTTACTGACTCGCTTATTACTTTCCGCCCTGTGAGATCATGCAGCGAAATGGTTACCTGTTGCGACTGCGTAAGACTGATGGCAACATGCATCACATCTTTGGCAGGATTCGGATATGCCTTCACTTCGAGTAGATTCAGCGGATCGTTTTCAATTCCTGAAATGGTCTGATATCCTGCGATATCATCTTTGTTGCGCGGAAGCAGTTTCCAGTTTCCGAAACTGTAGTAGAGTATGCCGTAGATGTAATCGAGACTTTGATTGAGTGAAAGTGAATCCAAACCGAAATCAAATCCAATGTCGTTTGAGTAATCGTCGCAGCGCATGCCGATGTTATCTGTCGTATTAATGTCAACAGCCCATTCGCCGAACGTGGAGGGATCATCCGGATTCTGATTCACCACAAACATGTTGTTAAAGCCAATGAGCAATCCTTCATACGGTTCTGTCTGATCAAAAACAGCATCGTGAATGGCAGCAGGATCAAGACCCATGTACGGTGCATACAGCGGGTTGCCCGTGCTCAGCAGAAGGTAAGTCGTACTGTCAAGGAATGTAACATTGAAGTTTTCAAAAACTTTTGCAGAAGTGATCTTGATCTTATCACCGCGCTTAAGTGTGCTGAGGTTTTGTCCCCTCAGGTAAATGCCATGCCAGGCGCCTTCGCCGTCCTGCAGTATCGTTAATCCCAGGTCATAGAATCCGACCGTTGCCATCACAATTCCCTGAAGATCCATATTCGTCAGCCATTTACCGGCAAGAAAAGGCGTGGCTGATCCGGATGGATTGTATTGGATGTCTTTCACGGAATTGATTCCGTCATTCTTCACCCAATAAAATGAATTGGTAGCAAGGGAATCCGGATAGTTGGTGCTGTAGCCGAGATTGTCGGTGGCTTTGATCCAGTAATTGACGTAAGTACTATCAGGCCCTTGCGCTGGAATAGTACCGCTCCATGTATTGCCGCTTTGTGTCATGCTCACCGAAGTGAAAGTCGTATTACCCAACCCTATTGAATAGTAAAGTTTGGCGATGGCTACTGATCCGTCAACATCCGTGATGGTGGCAGAAACCGTTTGTGACTGTGAAGTACCCGGTACACTGTTGCTTAAAGTTACATTGGAAACAACAGGAGGCGCGGCCGTGATGGGTCCAATGTCATTGAAATCACGGGGTGAGATGTAGTACTGGCAGCCGCTGTTTGAAGAGCAATATTCCAGAATTTGTCCGCGCACATAAGAAACGGTGGCCCCAATGTATGGTGAGATATCCCATGTATCCGGCGTGTTGGAACCTATAGAAGTGCAGAAATTATCAAACGTGTCATTGCGAATCCATCCGGAAACATCACGCACGCCCATCTTATTGCCAAACTGATCCTGTATGCTCCAGAAAATTCTTCCGGTATTGCTTCCTGTACCATAAGAAACATCCACAACCTGAACATTCGGAATTTCAGCATAACACCCTTCCCAAACTTCACCCGTGGTGTGCTGTGTGATCTGTCCGCCCTGCCCATCGCTGAGCATAAACTGATCTACGTTGATGATGTAAGGAGAAGGCACGCTTCCGATTCCGGTAATTTCCGATGCAATGGGAAGCAGCAGCACCTGCGTATTACCGGGAACCGGCGTGCTCGAATTCAAACCGAAGTTGCCGACGATGCCGGTGCATCTCACTTTGTTACCCACCTGGAAGTTATCAATGAACTGAACAGCGTTGTTCAATTCACTCAGGGTTCCGCTGTAGCCAATGGCTGCGGCGTCAATCAACACATGAATGCCGTTCCACGAGGACTGATTCGGATCCTGCAACCACGTGCCTACACGGCTGCCGGTAGAACTCAATCCGTAATCACACGGATCAAACGTGACGATGCCTTCTATCTCCACCGTGTCACCAAAGTAGGATGAGGTGTCGATGCCATTGCTGAGGTTCTGAAAATCCACGTACTGGATATCAGAAATACTGACCAGCGGGTACTGGGCCCGGACAGTGAGGACCGAGAGTAATACAAGAATGAGCGCGGAAATTTTTCGCATGATTAAAGGAATTGTGTTTTGAAATGGAGTACCCGCGCAAGTTACTCCATTCACATGTTGCCCCTCAACAAAGAATCAGGAAAACTTACCCGCAAGATCTTAGGTGATCATCTCCAATCAGGAGAAACGAACCGGTTAATTCACCCGGGCAGTTGCTACCACTTCATAAGTCGAAACCAAATTCAAATTACGGATACCCCTCACCTTCTGCACTGATATCGCAGCCAGCGGTGTGATCGTATAACTGAGTTCATCCGCGGTATTCATGGTAAAATAAATATTCAGATCCGTGCCGCGTTGCTTCACGCTGTCCACCCTGATAGTGGTTTGAACGGAAGTGGCCGGCGCGGCGAGAATAATGAGGTCCTCTGTATTGAAGTCCGGATTCCGGATCTCATTGGTCATTGTTTTTCCAATCCCAAGCAGTGAATCCAACCCTGCTTTGGATTGAACGAAATAAACAGATGGATTTTTCTTTGGGCTGACGGTATTTTTCAGGAAATAATTTTCAAGTATCTCATAATTCAGTTTGGTTGCACCGATTTCGATTTCATTTAGCAGGAGGTAGTTCAGCTTCGACTTAATCACATTTTGATTTTGGTCCAGCATAAGCAGGTTGGCTCCTTCACGCATGAAATAAACTGACGAAGAGTCATGCACATTCATCAGCTCCACGATCGTTGCATCAGGGTTGGCATTATTCCCGCGCAATGTGGTCCATTCACCCAGATAAACAAATCTTGATTGTCCGCCCTTTGAAACACCGAGGTAATTCTGTTTGAGTTCATATTTACCCTCTGCCACAAATTCATCATGCCATAGGGTGAGGTGCGTTGCAATTCCGGAGCAATCAGCACAGGGTAAAATGCCGGTATAGGTTTCTACCATTTTGTTTCGCGACTCCAACGTGTCACCGCCCACGATGAGGGGTTCAACAGCAACATCACTGGAACCGGTTTTATCCTGTGGATGTGAACAGGAAATCATCAGCTGCAATGGCAGAGCGATAATTGGCCAGGCAAATCTCATTCTCAAAAGTTGACTGTGGCAATTTACACAACTGCTAGCCGGATTCATATGTTGAATTAATTCCGGCATATCACGAATTGCGTGATTGAAACTATGCTGGCTTCCTTAATCAAATGCAAATGCTTCATTAAAAACATAAAAGTCATATACGAATAAGCCGCCGGTTTAGTAGTTTTAAGAATTCAATTCACCTTAAATGGTAGACCTATGAAAAAAATTCTGTTTACTCTGTTGACGTCCCTGCTTACGGTGGCATTGCTTGATGCGCAGATTCCAAATCCCAGTTTCGAAAGCTGGTCGGGTGGCGATCCGGTTTCGTGGTTCACAGGGAATACCGGCCAATTTCAGTTCATTACTGAATCGGGCACGGCACATGACGGTTCCAAGGCAGCCCAATGCAATGTAGTAACCTTCGTCGGTCAATCATTCAGTTCACCGCTTGCGCTGGGAAACCTTGGCCAGGGAGTGCATACCGGTACGGCACCGGAAGCTATTCACGGCTGGTACATTTTCAATTCCGTAAGTAACGACATTGGTTTGGGCAGTTGTGGCATGATGGCAGACGGCCAAACCACCGGAGCCGGCGCCTATCAGTTTGGTCCTTCTTCCGTTTACAAGGAATTCGTCATTGACATGTATTACTACACCAGCGTTCCCAACGGTGACAGTATTCTGATGTACTTCCTTATGTCCAATTTGCAATCCGAGTTACCGCATGAGGGTTCATACCTCATTATTGATGATCTCAGTTTTGGGCCGTTGTCGTCAGTAAATGAAATCAACAATTCGGTCACTTCGATCGAGAGTATCACACCGAACCCTGCTGAATTATCTTCTGAAATCATTTATCAGATTCAGACACCGGGCACCACCACCATTCAGATTTATGATGCAACCGGCACACTGGTACAAACTCTGGTAAACGAGAATCAAGCACCCGGCCGATACAAAGCGATTGCAAATGTTTCAAATCTTGCAAATGGTGTTTACTTCGTTCGGCTGATGACGGATTCGTATGTGCAGGTGCGTGCCCTGCAGGTGAGCCATTGAATGACGGAATGAGAGTGACATACGTTTATGAGCGCCTTCAAACCCTCTCGCGCGCTCATATCCGGAAGTTTTTATTATTTAGCGATTGCATTAGGCAATTCCCCGCAAATGTTTGATTCAATCCGGAATTCCCCGAATTAGGGGATTTCATGGGTTTGTACTCCCCCGCAATTTTGTTTTACAAGAATGGATTCTCCATTCGTGTTTTAGATGTTACAGCTAAACCCTTTTTTATGTATAACCGGATTAGAATAGTGGTTTTCTCCGTATTGACAATTTGGTACGGCCACTTAAGTGCTCAGGACATGAAGTTCATAGATGACTACCCGGGCAAGTCATTCGAGCATACACCCCGAGGTGAAAAACAGGAGCTCAAACCCGGTGTGCACCCGCCCTACCGATCTTACGACGGAACTAACAATAATACCAGTTCATTTTCACGAATGGAGTGGGGCGCTACAGACGTGCCCTTGTTGCGGGAGTTACCGGCTCAGTATGGTTCTGTTGATCCCTATAATGCAATGGGAGGAGAAGACCGTCCTTCTGCCAGAGAAATTTCCAATGCCTTGTGCGATGAACCGGTAACCATTTTCAACTCCCGCAACCTGAGTGCATTCGTCTATGTGTGGGGGCAGTTTCTTGATCATGATATTTCTCTTACTCCGACCGGTGACAGTGAATATGTTCCCATCACGCTGCCCGATGACGAACCCTTGTTTACTGAAGACATTCCTTTTTTGAGGAGTGAAGTGTATCCGGGAACCGGTGATACCTGTGAAAGAGAACAATACAATCTTGTGACCGCATGGATAGATGCATCCATGGTTTACGGCTCCGATTCGATGCGCGCGGCCTGGTTGAGAACATTTCATGATGGCAAGCTGAAAACATCAGCGGGCGATTTGTTGCCGTGGAATACCATCAGTGGAGAAGAATCGGATGTCATTGACATGAATGCACCGTCCATGGCCAATGATTCTGATCACACCGTCAAAACATTTGTGGCCGGCGATGTGCGGGCTGCAGAACATCCCGGGCTCACATCATTGCATACTCTTTTTGTGCGGGAGCATAACCGGATTTGTGATATGTATGTCGCACTTGGCCTCACTGATGATGAAACAATCTATCAGCTTGCACGCAAAGCGGTAGGCGCCATTATTCAATGCATCACGTACCGGGAATTTCTACCGGCGCTGGGAGTTTCATTGACAGATTACTCGGGTTATAATAAAGAGGCGCGACCCGATCTCAATAACACATTCGCCACTGCGGGTTACCGCCTCGGACACACTATGGTAGCGGATGAGATTGCGCTACGCGACAATAATTGCGAGCCGGTTGATCCCGGTGAATTAGATCTGGTTGATGTTTTCTTTCAGCCACAACTGCTCGTTGACTTTGGGATTGATCCTTTCCTGCGGGGATTTGCATCCCATAAACAGTACGAAACTGACACTAAGATCAACAGCGTATTGCGCAACTTTCTTTTCGGTGGGGGATTCGGAATTGATTTAGCGAGCATCAACATTCAAAGAGGAAGAGACCACGGCTTACCTGATTACAATGCCGTGAGGCAATATTACACCGGCGCGTCCGTCACGTCCTTTTCTCAAATCACATCGGATACAGCAAAAGCGACCGTGCTCGTAAATTTGTATGGCGATGTAAATGATATTGATCTGTGGGTGGGTATCCTCGCGGAAGATCGGATGCCGGGCAAATCCGTCGGTACCACAATCCATGCCATGCTCGCCAGCCAATTTCAAAAATTGAGGGATGGTGATTTTTACTTCTATGCTTACGACCCCTATCTTCCCAATGGGCTGCGCAACATGGTTAAGGAATCAAAATTTTCTGATGTGATAAAGAGAAACACATCGGTTACAAACCTTCAGAAGAATGTCTTCTTCTCAGTGCCTTGCCCCGGAGAAGACGGGGAAGGCAAAGAAGTTGCCTCCACAGATCTCATCGGCGATGCTGGTACATTCGCGGCTTACCCAAATCCGGTAAAAGATATTTTGCTCATTGACCCGGGAGGCATTGAACAAAGATGTGTGATCAGGTTAATGACGACATCAGGAACGATATTAAAGACCATCAAAGCAGTGTCAACCGATCAAATTCAAATGGATGTACGTGACTTAGCCGCCGGTGTTTACATATTGCAGGTCATCGGCGATACTACAACACATTCTTTCAGAATAATAAAGATGCAGGAGTAGAAATGCTGTGGACTTATGAAGATGAGTGCAGTCCGGAACGACACTCCTACTTGAGCAATACAAACTGTCCCTCTTCTATATTTCCTGAATTCAGATCCTTTACAGAGAAAAGGTAGATGCCTTGCGTGACAGATTGTTTGCTTTCTGATAGCAGGTCCCAGGCATGTTCACCACCGGAAAAAACACGTTGGTTGGTGCTGCCGGCGTAGTTGCCGTACCATTGAATATCGTCTCCCGTGTATGTGCCGGCATCGTGATGGAGTACCTGCACCACATCACCGGCCAATGTGTAAATGGTGATGTCGCAAAGTGAAGGCAGGTTGTAGAAATAAATCTTTTTCGTTTGTGATGTGGATCCATCCCATGCGGCGCTGATGCGGTACGGATTGGGATACACTCCCACTTTGGTGGAAGGATTGGATCCGGTGAAATAATTAACCGCGGCACCAGCCCACACTCTGAACGTATTAGCGGTGAAAGATGACTCGAGCGGTCCAAGACCGAGCGCAGTATTCCCTTCATCAAATGAAGTGATCACAAAAACATATTGCCAGCCATTGAGCAGGTTGTTCAGCTCGAACTTGTAGTAGTAGTGCGTGGTATCCCCTTCAAACTGCACCGGAGCCGGCAGCAGCACGGGGTCGAATCCGTTGTTGTAGCCGATGGCGTTGCCCGGCTTATCCCATTGCGCGATCAAGTTTAAGGTTGAGATATTCTTCACATCATCGCCGATGTTGGAGCGGTAGATGCGGTAACCTTCAAAGTCTTTCAGTCGCGAAATGGGATCAATGGAATTCTCTGCAGCATTGTCCCAATAGATGGTGACCTTATTGGATTCGGCAATCACTTTCACTTTAGGTGAAGCCGGCGGCTCCGGCAAAATGAACCGGTCAAGTTCGCCATTCGGAATCAGGTCTTCGCCCTGATCAAGTAAGCCGTTTTCATTTTTGTCTTCACCGAGAAAAGTGGTTTTCGTCCAGCCGAGATGATTGTACAACTCCTGCCTTGAAACATCATCATCTATTCCGCTTGTGAGTTGATGGGCGCAAACCATCGCTACCACATATTGAAATGATTCGCCGGGATTTACCGAAACCAAAGGACCGGCCGAAAGTAATTGTACACGGTTTGAAGGATTCATTAGCTGGTTTGCGATATCCGGGTCTGTGAAATCAAGACCTTGTTTCAGCTTTTCGTAGCGCTGCACATCATCGGCAGGCGAGCCAAACTGCGAGCCGTCAAACTGCTTGAAGTTCCAGAAATTGCCATTCACTTTCGGAGAAGGAAATCCTGCAGCGATCACATTGGCTGCATTGGCCGGATGAATGAACTGTTCGCGCCAGAGAATGCCGAGAAACTGCGACGCGCCGTATGAATCGGTGTACCCCGGATCGCCGTTCACGTCCCATGCATACAGCGCGCTGAGCGAATCAATGTAACCGCCGGCGCCATGAGAATAGAAAGCGGTGCCGTTGTCGGTGGCCACATTCACATTGCGCACCACCAAGTCCGTCCACATGCCGAGCCACACGGAATCCCACACATTGGTTGACTGATTGGTGATGGTGTAATTCAGTATCACAAAGTAATCGGCGTATGAATAGTTGTATGCGTAGGTCTCCAGATGAACGGCCGCTTTCAACGGAAGCGCATGATCAACGATGGGAATGGAAGTGCCGGGCACCACAGTATTAGAATCGGTGAAATCCATTACAAGATCCTGGTGTGAAACAGCATTCACGGAAAAGAAGTCGCTGTAAGGAAGCGTGGAACGCTGCTGAATGTTGCTGCCGGCCGCTGCTGTGAATTCAAAACCTGAAGCTCCTGCAACGTATCCCGACGGTGCATCAATAGATCCGGTGGATACAGCCGTTTGTCCGTTCACCTTCGCGCCAATCCAGATGCCTCCTTCAAACAAATGTTCGATGCCGGAGTTGATTGGATATTCCATTGAAGGTTCACCTTCGGGATTGTTCACAACATCTGGTCTTCCAATTGTTCCAACATTCGTCACCGAAAAACCGATGTTGCCAGCGCTTACTGTTTCGCGGTCGAAGGATTGTTGTGCGAAAAGTTGAATTGCAAAAAATGAAAAATAAAAAGTGCAGATGATCAGCCGCTTCATGTCGGAGCGAATGTAAAAAAATTGAGTGCCTGAAACGGAAATTATGTAATGAATAACGAAGCTTCAGGACCCATATTGAAAATCAAATCAGCAATGCTGAGATTGGGAATGAAGCCGTGTCGTTCTTCAAAGACCTGGTAATAAGGTTTCAGGTTTGAGGTTTCGGGTTTTGGCTTTGGGCTTTGGGCTTTAACCATTGGGCTTTCTTCAATTCTTATTTTCTTTTCCCAACGCAAAATCTCAAAACAAGTCCGAAGAAGTTGCGAGTTAAAATCAATCAGAAATTCAAATCGCCTTTCATAAAACGGCCGGAAACGATCTTCATAAAAATGAAAGAAAGAACTATTGCCATATGCTGATTGGAAACTTTTCCAGTGATGTTGCTGCCACGGCTCAGAGTAATTGATCCTTACATCTTTTGTTTTGCTCTTCACGCCTCTTCCACCGATCAACGGTATCGTGAGCAGCATTTTTCCATTCGGCCCTGCAATGGTGCACCGGTTTCTATCCGTTGATTTCCGGAATCGTTCTTCCCTGTCAATGAGGATTACTTCCTCTCTCGCCATCTGCACCATCCATCCGACTGATGGCAGATACATGGATGGAAAAACAGCGATGGTCTGTTCACTCATTCCGTTCATCGTGATTTACAAAACGAAGGTCGAAGATAGCCGCAGCATGCAAGGATTGTCGTAACTTTCATTTCCGAAATTCCCCTCGAGTGAAGATGGTAATATCCGATTTGAAGACACTCATCCGAAAATCACGGAGCTACACATTCTTTACATTGCTCGAATTGCTGGTCGTAGTCGCCATCGTCGCCATCATTGCCGTGATTGCCGTTCCCAGATTCATTGAAGCAAGGTGCAGGGCTGCCATCACCAAATTCCTCGGCGACCTTGATACATTGAAGACGGATATTACCGGCGGGTTGGTTACAGCGCAGAAAGCATCGGAACGGCTTCGTGATCTCATTCAGAAATTCAATGATGAAATAAAAAAATCAGGATGCTTCAACGATCAGGACAGGCAAGCAATTATTTCGCGGTTGCAGCAGATAAATCTCGAACTCGATCAGAAAATTGTTTCTGCCGATGAACCGGAAAAAACCATCTGGCAAAGAATGAAAGAAAAAATTCAGGAAATCTTGAACTAAATGATAACGCAGTTATTACAACCGAAAACCATAATGACCACGTGCCTTCTTGCAACGGTGATCATCATTTCTTCCGCCACATTAAAAGCACAACCGCTGCATGCTTTCATGCGTAACTGCGCTTTCCTTTCCATGAAAACCGATACGCCGTTTGTGGAAACTTATCTCACCGTACCGGGGTTCGAACTGACTTATGTGAAGAATGAAAACGGAAAATTTGAGGGAGCCCTTGACATCACGCTGCTTTACATCCGGGACACGTCATTGTACACCGCCGATCATTATGTGCTGCGTACACCGGAGATCGCCGATACTTCCAACATCAGCTTTAACATACTCGACCTGCGCCGTGTTTCGTTGCCCGAAGGCGATTACACTGTGCAACTGCGCGTGAAGGACCTGAATGATGTAGCCAATCAGGCAGAAGTGAACCAGGGAATGAACATTTTTTTCGACCGCTCTAAAACATCTATTTCGGATATTGAGTTGGTGCAGAGTTATACGCCCACAGCGGACAAAAACATTTACTCCAAAAACGGCTATGACATTAAACCCTTCGCCTTCACCCTTTTTCCCACTTCAGTTAACAAGGTCGGTTTCTACACGGAAATCTATCATGCCGACAAAGCCGCACCGGATCAGGATCTGGTAATCACGTATGCAGTAAAGCACGCCCAGCAGAATGAAGTGGCTAATGATCTTTTCCGGTTCACTAAGCAAAAAGCGGCACCTGTAAATATTCTATTCAGTGAATTAGACATCACGGATCTCCCCACCGGTAATTACTACCTCGAAGTGCAGGTAAAAAACAAGAAGAATGAATTGCTGGCCGGGCAGGTTGAGTTTTTCCAGCGGCTGAATAAAAACTCAAGCACGGAACTGAATAACATCGCCATGATTGACGTGAACGACAAGTTCGTGAAGTGGATTCCCGGTGATTCCATGAAATACTATTGCATGTCCATCATGCCCAGGGCAGAACTTTATGAGCGCGAATACATCCAGCGCGCCATGGGATCGAATGACACACTCCTCATGAAGCAGTTTTTCTACAACTTCTGGAAGAAACGGAACAACGACGATCCGTATCACGAGTGGGTTGATTACAATAAGATGGTTGATGCCGTGAACTACAACTACGGTACCCAGATCGAATATGGTTTTGAAACCGACCGCGGCCGCGTTTACCTGCAATACGGCCCGCCCAACCGCATTGACGGACACCAGCATGAATCCGGAGCTTACCCTTATGAAATCTGGCAGTATTACACGATTGGCGGCAACCAGAGCAATGTGAAATTTGTGTTCTGCAATTACAACCTGGCCTCCAATGAATACAAACTCATTCACTCCACGGCACGCGGTGAACTGAATGACCCGAGGTGGCAGTTCAAGATTTTTAAGACGTTTAAAGAAACAAGCAACTACTATAACCTGGATGAAGAAAAATTCCACGACATCTACGGTTCGGATGTGGAGAATTATTATGAAAACCGGTAGAAAAGATCAGGCCGGACTTCAATTCAAATTCAATCAATGTCATACATTAGCCATTCACCTCAATCAATTCACCAACTATGAAACATTTTTCCGGATTATTCAAAGCCACATTACTCGCGTTGCTGCTACTATCAGCGCGGTCATCTTTCGCTCAACTGGTTGTTGACTCCATTTATGATGTACCTACCATGGCCACTGATTTCTTCAGCGGCACTTGTGTTGATGTGGTGAATGTTACCTACCAGGGCTCACCGCTTAATATGAGTTTCTTCGAGGGTTCGCAATCCAACATCGGGCTTGACATGGGCATTCTGCTCAGCAGCGGAAATGTTTTTGATGCAGTTGGACCCAATGACCTCTCCGGAACATCCACATTTATCGGATTGCCGGGCGATAATGACCTGAACACTCTTACCATGTTCAGCACTTATGATGCAGCCGTGCTGGAAATGGACATCGTTCCTCATGTTGACACCATTTTCTTTGATTACGTTTTCGGTTCAGAAGAATATCCTGAGTGGGTGGGAACCGCATTCAACGATGTGTTCGGATTTTTCATCAACGGACCCGGTATTGCGGGCACACAGAATATTGCATTGATCCCCGGTTCCAATCTTCCTGTTACCATTAACAACGTAAACTGTAATCTCACGCAAAGCCCTTATTACATCTGCAACGATCCTCAAAACGCATATTGCGACGGCAACTATTCGTGCCCTTCGTGGACTGACTCCACCATTGTGGAATACGACGGCTTCACTACGCCTATTCAGGCCTATGCGATAGTGATTCCAGATTCCACCTACCATGTAAAAATCGCCGTGGCGGATGCGAGCGACGGAATCCTTGATTCCGGAATTTTCCTGGGCGTAAACAGTTTGTGCGGCGATGGTCAAAAACCGGTGGCGGATTATGACTACGTGATTGACGGCGAAACCGTGGGATTTACGAATCTCGCAAAGTATGTTCGCTCCTATTATTGGGATTTTGGCGACGGAGCATCATCGAATGTGCGCAATCCTACCCACGAATTCGCAGTAGCAGGCATTTACAATGTGATGCTGATTACCACAAACTATAAAGGGAGTGACACCATTGTAAAGACCATTGATCTTCTCGGTACCGGAATGCAGAATACGCTGGATGGCGTTCAGGTTCTTGCAAACCCGGTTACCAATGTGATCAACGTTTCGAACCTGATTGCGGAACCGGTTCAATTCTACCTTTTCGACAACGTGGGTCAGCTGATCAGGGCGTCACAGGAAACCGGGAGTTTCTCGGTCAATGTGAGTGATCTCGCTGCCGGCGTGTATGTTGCTGAAATTGGCGCTAACGGCAAAGTATATCGCACCAAGGTGGTAAAGCAATAAGGGCAGAAAGTCATGTGAAAATCACTGCCGGTTCAGCAATCTGAACCGGCAGTTTCGTTTTTACCATCCCCTTTTTCAAATTACCCATCTTCTTCTATCTTTGCGCGCCTCTCACAAAATGGAATCACTCGTCAGGATTTTTTCAGGGTCAAACAGCCAGTACCTCGCTGAGCGTATTGCAAAATCATATGGAACAGAACTGGGTAAGGTGGAGGTACGGCGCTTCAGTGACGGTGAAATGTGTCCTGTAATTCTGGAATCCATCCGGGGTGATTATGTTTTCCTGGTTAATTCCACCATTTCTCCTACCGATAACTTGTTTGAGTTGCTATTACTGATTGATTCTGCCAAGCGCGCTTCGGCAGAATACATTACGGCAGTGATTCCCTATTTCGGATATGGCCGCCAGGACCGGAAAGACCGTCCGCGCGTACCCATTGCAGGCAAACTCATTGCAAACGTACTTACCGCGGCAGGTGCCAACCGTGTTATGACGATGGACCTGCATGCCCCGCAGATTCAGGGCTTCTTCGATATTCCGGTGGATCACCTCGAGAGTTCCACCGTTTTTTTTCCCTACCTGAAATCGCTATCCCTTCCTGACATAACATTCGCGGCGCCTGATGTTGGCGGGGTGAACCGCGCACGGCAGTTCGCGCTTCATTTCAATAAGGAAATGGTGATTTGCGACAAGTACCGCAAACGCCCCAATGAAGTGAGTGCCATGACGGTGATTGGTGACGTAACCGGACGAAATGTGATTATCGTGGATGACATCATTGATACCGCAAACACCTTATCCAATGCTGCGCAATTGCTCATTGATAAGGGCGCAAAAAGTGTAAGGGCATTCATCACCCACCCTGTGCTGTCCGGCAAGGCGTATGAGAATATTGAAAACTCCAAACTCGCCGAAGTGGTGGTGTGCGACACGATACCGCTGAAGAAACAGTCACCGAAAATCAAGGTGCTGAGCGTGGCCGAACTTTTCGCCACAGCCATTCGAAACATGTACGAGCATAAATCCATTACATCACTATTTGTCAATTAAGAATAAAACAGTACCAAAATGAAAGCGATCAACATCGAAGGGAAGAACAGAAGCGACATCGGTAAAAAGAGCACGGCCGAATTGCGCAAGAATGGCCATATCCCGTGCAGCATTTACGGCGGTGAAAAAAATGTGAATTTCTATGCCCCGAAAGTGTCATTCAAGGAACTGGTGTACACGCCGGAGTTCTATGCTGCCAACATCACAGTGGATGGCAATACGTACAACTGCGTCATGCAGGACCTGCAGTTCCATCCCATCACTGACGAAATTCTGCACATTGATTTCCGTGAACTGAACCCGGAAAAGAAAATCACGGTGGAACTTCCCGTGAAACTGGAAGGCACTGCTGCCGGCACCCGGGAAGGCGGTAAGGTGAACCAGCGCATGAAGCGGCTGCGCGTGCGCCTGCTTCCAAAAGATCTCGTGGAGCATATTACGGTGAAGATTGATCACCTTACGCTCGGCAAATCCGTTCGGGTGGGCGAAATGCAAATGGAAGGCATCGAATTTCTGAATGCCCCGCACATCCCCATCGTTTCGGTACTGGTGCCGCGTGTTGAGAAGGAAGAGACACCGGCTGCGGCTACCGCTGAAACGGCTGCCGCTGCCACACCGGCTGCCGGAACGGCTCCTGCTGCAGGTGCTGCTCCTGCTGCTGAGAAAAAGGAAGAGAAAAAGAAATAGTGACCCGTCAGCAGTAAGCAGGTTGCAATGCATGAACATACAAGCACAAGCATTGAACGTTGAAATTTCTTATTGCAGGATTGGGGAACATCGGTGACGAATACGCAAATACTCGTCACAACATCGGATTCAAAATCGTTGAAGCACTGGCTGATGAAGCCGGTGCTTCTTTCGTTTCAGACCGGCTGGCTTTTCATACTTCGTTCCGGCTTAAAGGAAAATCCATTCACCTTATCAAGCCCGCCACGTATATGAACCTGAGCGGTAAAGCCGTAAAGTACTGGCTTGATAAACTGGAAATCCCCAAAGAACAACTGCTCGTGATTGTGGATGACATCGCCATTCCGTTCGGTAACCTGCGCATTCGCGCACGCGGAAGCGATGGCGGACACAACGGACTTACCAGCATACAGGAATTACTCGGCACCACGGAATACCCCCGTATCCGGTTCGGAGTGGAAGGCAACTTTCCTAAAGGGCACCAGGTGAAATACGTGCTCGGCGAATGGAATCCTGAAGAGAAGAAACAACTCCCCGATAAAATCAGCACCGCATGTGAAGCGGTAAAAAGTTTTGCACTGATCGGGTTGGAACGCACCATGAATATTTATAACAAATCCGGTAACCGGAAACCTTAAACTCAAAGCATGAAAATCATCTGCTGCGGGCGCAACTACGCCGAACACGCTAAAGAGATGAAGCATGACATTCCTGATAAGCCCGTCATCTTCATGAAACCCGATACGGCGCTGAAGAGAAAGAACATGCCGTTCTTCCTTCCTGACTTTTCCAATGAGGTGCATTATGAAACGGAGATTGTATTGCGCATCTGCAAAAACGGAAAGAACATCGAAGAAAAATTCGCGGGCAAGTATTTCGATCAGCTGACTGTGGGTATTGATTTCACCGCGCGCGATTTGCAGAGCGAAGCAAAGAAGAAAGGTTGGCCCTGGGAAATCTCCAAAGCATTTGACAACTCCGCTTGTGTCGGGGAATTTCTTCCGGTTTCAAAATTTCCTGACTTGTACAACATCAATTTCTGCATGTACAAGAACAAACAACTTATTCAAAAGGGGAACACGAAGGATGTGCTTTTTTCTTTTGAGAAGATCATCAGCTACGCCTCGCAGTTCTTCACGTTACTTGAAGGTGATTTCGTTTTTACCGGCACTCCTGTGGGCGTTGGTCCTGTGATAAAAGACGATCACATCGAATGTTTCATCGAAAATGATTCGTTACTGGAGTTTGATGTGAAATGACGGTTACCGCAGCTTCGGCTCTAGCACCATCACCTGTTTATCATCACCATCTTTCAGCACGAGCTTGTTTTCATAGATCGAAAACTTCTTCGTCTTATTCAACGCCTCAAGAAATCTTGTTTCCGGATTATCGCCCGGGCAAGCCATTCGTGTCGTGGCAAGTGACCCGAAGCTGATCTTATCTCCTTTCACCTCCACAGGGCCGCTCAGACTGTTGCACCCGGTATTGCCGCTCACCGTCATCTTTTCCGCATCAAAAGAGAGTGCTGGAATTTTCATTCCCACCCCCACTTTGAAAAGCGTGTTGTCAAGTGAATAGAGTTGCCAGTCGTTGGCTGTAAGCGTCTTTGTCATTTTGGAGGTGGTGCTGCAGGATGCAAATGAAACTGCAATTAGAAAAAACAAAAAGGGTTTCATTATTCGATGAATTTTACCAATGCAAAAATAGCAGAAGACCTTGCGCAATCCGGTAATTGAATCCCGGATTTTTTCATGAAGGAAACCGTCAGAAAACAGTATGGCTGAACATAATCTCCATCACCACCCCCGGCTTCATTCCTTCTATCGAAATATTTTCGATTGCATAGCGAATTAGCCGCAACGTCGGATACCCTACAGCGGCCGTCATCCTTCTCACTTGCCGGTTTTTGCCTTCGGTGATCGCGAGTTCAACCCATGAGTTGATGGGATGCTTGACGTAATTGACCGGCGGATTTCTTTCTTCCGTTTCCGGTGCGCTCATTCGTTTGGCCTCAAACGCTTTTACGTGGTGGCGTTTACCTTTCAGATTAATCGTGATGCCATCTATCAGTTTCTTCAGGGCAGCATCATCCGGGATTCCTTCCACCTGCACCCAATAAGTTTTTTTCTTCTTCGATTGCGGATCGAGCATGGCTTTGTTTACCCGCGGGTCATTGGTCAGCAATAGCAATCCCTCGCTGTCGTGATCGAGCCGCCCTACAGGATATACATCTTTCGGAAAACGGAAATCAAGATCAGCCAGTGACGGATGCCCTGCTTCCCGTGTAAACTGCGAGAGCATGCCATAGGGCTTGAACACTTTGTAGTAACGGTATTGCATCAGCTTCAAATTTCACCTAACAATCGTTTATTGCAACCTCACCTGCGAAAGTTATTTTTGCGCCGCCTCTGAATGAATACCCAGCTTTACCTGCGCGCTTATGAATTGATGTGCTGCGCCTATCACATGGCGCGAACCTATGATGAGCACCGGCAGATCTGCAAATACGTGCACTCCACCTCTCGCGGACATGAAGCGATTCAGCTCGCCGTGGGACTGCAGCTGAAGCCGCACGACTACCTGGCCGTTTATTATCGTGACGAAAGCATCCTGCTCGGTCTCGGCTTTGAGCCATATGAGCTGATGATGCAACTGATTGCCAAACGCGACGATCCTTTTTCAGGAGGAAGAGAATACTACTCGCATCCTTCTTTTAAAAGTGACGGCATCAAACCCACTATCATTCATCACTCAAGCGCCACCGGCATGCAGGCCATACCGAGTACGGGAGCAGCGCAGGGAGTGAAATACCTGGGTAAGCATGGAATGCTCAACGCGGATGAACCGCCGGTGGTGATCTGTTCCATGGGCGACGGATCGGTAACGGAAGGCGAAGTGAGTGAAGCATGGCAGTTCGCTGTTTTGAAACAGTTGCCGATCATCTATGTGGTGCAGGATAATGGTTGGAGCATCTCTGCATCGAAATCAGAAACGCGAACGATGGATGCGTACGAGTTTGCGGAAGGATTCAGGGGCATGAAACGGTACCGGGTGGATGGCAGTGATTTCGGCGCCTCGTTCGATTGCATCCGCGAAGCGATTGAGTATGCGAGGAATGAAAGGAAACCTGCGGTAGTGCATGCTGAAGTGCCGCTGATCAATCATCATACATCCGGCGTGAGAAAGGAAATGTACCGCGATGAAGAAGAGATTGCGAAGCACCTTAAAGATGATCCTCGTCCGAAACTGCGCAGTTTTCTGCTCAACAACCTCGGCATTGTGGAAGAAATACTTGATGCCGTTGAAGAGCAAGCGAAGAAGAAAGTGGAAGATGATTTCAACCGCGCTGTGAATGCTCCGGAGCCCGAACCCGAATCGGTGTCGCTCTATGAATTTGTTCCAACACCGGTAACAGAAGAAAGCGGCGACCGCTCCCCGGCCGGCGGAAACAAAGTGGTGATGGTGGATGCAGCGCTTCATGCCGTGGAAGAAATTCTCCGCAAACATCCTGAAGCGATTTTCTTCGGGCAGGATGTAGGCAGAAGACTCGGCGGCGTGTTTCGCGAAGCGGCCACGCTCGCAGAAAAATTCGGTGATGACCGGGTGTTCAACACGGCCATTCAGGAAGCATACATCGTAGGAAGTTGTGCCGGACTTTCTGCTGTTGGCGTAAAGCCCATTGTTGAAATTCAGTTTGCTGATTACCAGTTTCCGGCCATCAATCAATTGATCACTGAAATTTCAAAATCGTGTTACCTCACCATGGGTAAATTTCCGGTGAGCATGGTGCTGCGCATCCCCGCCGGCGCTTACGGCGGTGGCGGACCGTATCACAGCGGTTGCCATGAGAGCGTGATCCTCGCACAGCGCGGTATCAAAGTTTGTTTCCCTTCCAATGCAGCCGATCTAAAGGGTTTGCTCAAAGCAGCGTATTACGATCCCAACCCGGTGGTGATGTACGAGCATAAGGGACTTTACTGGAGCAAGAATCCCGGAACAGAAGATGCAAAAACTGTAGAGCCGGCTGAAGACTACATCATACCACTCGGCAAGGCAAATATTGTTCAATATGCTGCGGAAGAAAATCTGGAGAACGGTGAAACCCTAGTAATTGTCACCTATGGCATGGGAGTTTATTGGGCGAAGAACGCATCAAAAGATTATCCCGGCGCTGTCGAGATTGTGGATCTGCGAACTTTGTATCCGCTCGATGAAGATTTGATTTTTGAACGGGTGAAAACGCACGGCAAATGTCTTGTGCTTACCGAAGAAACCGTAACTAATTCCTTCGCTGAATCACTGGCAGGAAGAATATCATCGGCCTGCTTTCAGCACCTCGATGCACCCGTGAAGATCATGGGATCAAAACCGAATCCTGCTGTGCCGATGAACATGATTCTGGAAAAAGAAGTGCTGCCCACCCCGGAGAAGGTTTCAGAAACCATTGAGAAACTACTCTATTCCTGAGTTGATCACTTCACTTTTTTGAACGCGCCCATGCAAGGGGACCATCCGGCCTGATGAGCGTTTGAAGTGATGGCCACGGCACCAGAATGTCAATAGCCCCGAGGGCATAGGCGGCAATTTCATACGGATTGTATGTGAAGCCGATTCCGTTTTTCTGAATGAAAAAATTATCAG
The DNA here is from genome assembly GCA_018267315.1 of Bacteroidota bacterium. GTDB lineage: Bacteria > Bacteroidota > Bacteroidia > Chitinophagales > UBA10324 > JAFDYS01. Next base: position 98,291 of record JAFDYS010000024.1, read on the forward strand.
TGAGTTCAAATCCGTTTTCGAGAAAGAATCCCTGATCGCTGAGATCCTCAATAGTACTCGCTTTATACTGCCGCTTCAATTCAGCAAGTGCAAGCTGTTTCAGTTGGTTCTCATAACCCGGCACAAACAAATCTTCAAGTGAAAGTTGGCGCCCGTCCTTCATGTCCAGCACCAGGTTGGCGTAACCATAATTGCCGTGCGCGCCGCCGGTGTATTCATAATACAGGGCGCGTATCGTGAGCAGATACGATTCATTGAACAGCACTTCCCAATTGTATTGCTGATCCCACTGAAACATGGAAGGACTTTCTTCGAGCAACGCACTGTCATTCACCGAGGCAAATGAAACAACCGTGGTGTCATATTCCTGCCTGAGACTGTTGAAACTTTCCTCCAGCATGGCGACGACCCGGTTACGGAGTTGTTCGTCGCTCAAGCCCGGGCTGATTTGTGTTTCGAGTAGTATTTGGTTCATCTTACGCATCGCTTCAGCATCCTGCAGTGATTTAATGTAGCAGAAGGATCCTTCCAGCGTTGCTCCTATTTCGGTTCCGATGCTGTTTCTCCTCCACACGTAAGTGAAGTTATTGTTGACCACACCCAGCTCCGCACTTCCTGCAGGCAAATCATATTTCATTGCAAACGGAAAAGTTTTTCCATTGCCTTTCCATTCACCTTTCAGTTCTGAAAAGTCAGGTGTGATGGCTCCGCTGAATTTTCCGGTTACGGAATCATCAACCACTTCGCTTAGGGCAACCTTTGAATCCCTGATGGTTCCACTCAGGTAAATGGGCTCGCCCACCCTGGTGTAGTAGTAAAAACCCGAGAGCGTGGTATCAACAATCTTCAACGAAGCGACAACCGGAATGCCGGATATAGTGCCGGTGAACGGACGGATCACCCCGAAAGATTGCGACCAGGAGTTGATTGTGCTAAGAACGATCCATAAAGTGAATGCTGCATACTTGGGCATGGCAGAAATTGAATTTGACTCCAAAGAAAATCCGTTTGCAACACAATTTAATTTGAAGAATCTTCTTTTCTATTCCGTGATTGCTGCTTACATTCATGCTCCCAAATTTTTCCCCATGCCCAAGTCACCCAAAGAAATGTATGAAGCCATTGTAAAGAACCTCGAGAAGAAAACCGGAAAATCACTCGACGAATGGCAGGAGCTGGTGAAGAAAAAAGGACCCAAAGACCGGAAAGAAAAAAAGGAATGGCTGCAGATCAAGTATGGACTCGGCGGCGGACAGGCCGGCACCATTGTGAAGATGATGTACGAAGGTCTCGACGATTACGATGAGTCCGAATTGATGAAGAAACACTTTGCCAACGGCAAAGAATATCTCAAACCGGTTTATGATAAGCTGCTTACCCAGCTCAAGAAGTTGGGCAAGGTGAAAGTGTCAGTCAATAAAACCTATCTCTCACTGGCGAACAAAGAACAGTTTGCATTACTCAAAACAACCAGCAACGGTTTGGTTGTGGGCGTACCGGGAACCGCTGTGCGGCAGGCAAAAAGCAAAGAGTTTGTTCCGGCCAAAAACCTCGGAAGCGACAAGATCACTCATAAGATCACCCTCGTTGACGAAACCGACCTCACTGATGGATTAATGAAGGTGCTCAAAACCTCGTACCAGAAGTATTAAATTGGGCTCAGGCGCTTGGATCACCGCTGCACAAAATCCACACGTTCGCTAAATGACAATTTCCATTCCGCGCCAAATACCAGGGCACGGTTATCTGCTTCATGACCGGCCGGAAATCCAAAACACACCGGAAATTCATATTCACTTACATGCCCGGCAATGATCTCGTAAGCCGACTGACCAAACGGGTTTGATTCATCCTTGTTTTTCATGTCGGTGAAATGGCCGATGACAAGCCCCGAGAGGTTTTCAAATTTTCCGGCCCGCTTCAGGGCCATGATCATGCGATCGAGGTGATACAGGTGTTCGTCAACTTCTTCAATGAACAGAATACAGTCTGATGAATCAATGTCAGAAACACTGCCCAGCAAACTGTGGAGCAGCGATACATTGCCTCCGCACAAAATGCCGCTTGCTTCACCCGGTCTGTTCAATAGATGAACGGGCAAAGAGTAATGCAACTTCTTCCCGAACAAACAATCATGAAGCGATTGAACGGACTCCGGAGTTGCTGACGGGAAGCTGATCCCCATGATCGAGTGTATTGCCGGTACATGGTACACCGATAACAGATGAGAATGAATGACGGTGATGTCACTGAAACCACAGAGCCATTTAGGATGCTTGAGAAATCCGCGCCAGTCAATCTCATCAATAATCCGAACGGTGCCATACCCGCCCCTTGCAAAAAGGATCGCCTGGATTGACTCATCATCCAGCATCCGTTGCAAATCTTGCCGCCGTAATTCATCATCGCCGGCAAACTGAAAATGCGCAGCACCAATGGTGCTTCCTGCCTCCACCTGCAAGTCCCAACCCCGGAGTGTTTCCACCGCCGCGTGAATTTCCCGGTGAGAAATTTTTCTGGCGGTAGAGACGATTCCCACCTTGTCTCCTGCTTTCAATGCTTCCGGCGACTTCATCTCTCAGAATGCTCTTTGGTTATCTTTGACGCGCAATTTTCGAAATTCATTTCACATAATTAATGGCTGAAGTAAAAAGATATACAGTTACCGCAGCGCTCCCTTATGCAAACGGAGGCATTCATCTCGGCCATCTCGCCGGCGCCTACATCCCGCCGGATATTTATGTTCGCTACCGTCGTTTGAATGGAGATGATGTACTGTTCATTTGCGGAAGTGATGAGCACGGAGTTCCCATCACGCTCGGAGCAAGGAAAGAAGGCATCACCCCGCAACAGTTCGTGAACAAATATCACGAACTGATGAAAAAGAGTTTTGAGGCATTCGGGATATCATTCGACATCTATTCCCGCACTTCCAACAAAGTGCATCACGAAACCGCTCAGCAGTTTTTCCTCGACCTATACAACAAAGGAGTTTTCACGGAGGAAACTTCTCTTCAGTATTATGATGAGCAGGAAAAAATGTTTCTGGCCGATCGCTACATCCAGGGAACCTGTCCCAACTGCGGATATGAAAAAGCGTATGGTGATCAGTGCGAACGGTGCGGCACATCGCTCTCTCCCAAAGACCTGAAGAATCCTGTTTCAGTCTTAAGCGGCCTTCCGCCGGTATTGAAAGAAACGAAACACTGGTATCTCCCTCTGCAGAACTTTGAACCCTGGTTGCGTGAATGGATTCTCGACGGGCACAAAGAAGACTGGAAAACCAATGTGTATGGTCAATGCAAGTCATGGCTTGACAGCGGACTGCAGCCGCGCGCCATGACGCGCGACCTGGAATGGGGTGTAAAAGTTCCGCTACCCGGCACTGAGGGCAAAGTGCTTTACGTGTGGTTTGATGCGCCTATCGGTTACATCTCCGCCACCAAGGAACTGCGTCCTGATGACTGGGAGAAATACTGGAAAAACAAAGACACACAGCTCATTCACTTCATCGGCAAGGACAATATCGTGTTTCACTGCATCATCTTCCCTTCCATTTTGCATGCCCATGGAGAATACATTTTGCCGGCGAATGTTCCGGCGAATGAATTTTTGAATCTCGAAGGAGACAAACTTTCCACTTCGCGTAATTGGGCTGTTTGGCTGCATGAATACCTTAATGATTTTCCGAATAAGCAGGATGAGTTGCGCTATGTACTCACTTCCATTCTGCCCGAAACATCGGACAGCGATTTTTCATGGAAGGGATATCAAACGGCGGTGAACAGCGAACTTGTATCTATCCTCGGCAACTTCGTGAACCGCACGCTGGTGCTCACGAAAAAATATTTCGACGGAAAAATTCCTGAACCGGGTGAACTTACAGCCGCTGATGATGCCTGCATCAGAGCTATGGAAGAAGCGCCGAAAAAAATCGGAGCGGCCATTGAATCATTCCGCATGCGCGAAGCGCTTACTGAGTTAATGAATCTTGCCCGGCTTGGCAACAAGTATCTGGCAGATAATGAACCCTGGAAAGTGATCGCCACGGATGAGAAACGGGTGAAGACCGTGCTCTTCCTGTCGCTCAACATCACCGCTTACCTCGCCGCATTATCAGAACCGTTTCTTCCGTTTTCTTCTGAAAAAATATACGGCATGCTGAAACTGGAACGGTGCAAGTGGAATGAGGTGACCGGATTCCTGCTTGAACCGCATCACCATCTCGGAGAAACCAAACTCCTGTTTGAAAAAATGGAAGACGAACCCGTCATCGCCCAGATAAATAAACTGCAGGCGATAAAACCTAAGACAACGGCTGGCACAAACACTGAATCAGAAAAAAAGTCCCCGATTGCAAACCCGAAACCGGAATCCGTTTCTTATGATGATTTTGCCAAGCTTGACCTTAGGGTGGGAACCATTGAAGCAGCAGTGAAAGTGGCTAAAGCAGATAAACTGCTTCAACTGAAGGTGAACCTCGGCAGTGAAGTGCGGACCATTGTTTCCGGAATCGCCGAACACTTTACGCCGGAATCCCTTGTTGGCAAACAGGTTTGCGTGGTGGCTAACCTGGCGCCGAGAAAAATAAAAGGCATCGAGTCGCGCGGGATGATCCTGACGGCGCAGGATGAATCCGGCGCTTTGAAATTGTTACAGCCATCTGAACAGGTTTCAAACGGAAGTGTTGTTTCCTGAGATGTGGCTACATCCATGGTAAAAAAGACCGCCGCCTGTTATTAATAAGGATGAACGAAATTTGAAGTCGCACTTTTCCGCACGACAAAACATCGGCATGATTTATTCAATGTTCCGTGAGACAGATATAAACAGATTGATGAAAGCAGTGTGTTCGCTGATCCTTGTATTCCTGATTTCTGTGCCGGCCCGCGCTCAACCCGAAGCCACGTGCTTGGTTCAAAACAAGGCCTTCAACCCGGGAGAAAAGATCACTTACAAGGTGGTGTACAACTGGAATTCACTCTGGCTGAATGCAGGTGAAGTCACCTTCTCGGTCAGCGATGCCGTATTCGGCAGCGATAAAGTGTATCACGTGATGGGAGAAGGAAGTACGTACAAATCCTATGATTGGTTTTACAAAGTGCGCGACACGTATGAATCGTATATCAATCAGCAAACGATGCGGCCGGTGAAGTTTATCCGTAATGTGTATGAAGGCGGATATACGATTTACAACAACGTAACATTCAAACACGATGAAGGCAAAGCCATCTCCACGAGCGGCACATTCAACATCCCGGATTGCACGCAGGATGTTCTCTCTGCCGTTTACTACGCACGCAATATTGACTTCAACAATCACCGGGTAAATGACACCATTCCGCTGAACCTCTTTCTCGACGATTCACTTTTTCATGTCTACATCCGGTACCTCGGAAAAGAGCAACTGAAAACGAGCAACGGCACTTTCAATTGCATCAAGTTCAAACCCCTGCTCATTAACGGCACCATCTTCCGAGGCGGAGAGAAAATGACCGTATGGGTCACCGATGATGAAAATAAAATTCCGGTGCTGGTGGAATCGCCCATTGTTGTTGGCTTCATCAGGGCTGAACTGCACAAGTACAGTGGTATCCGCAACCCCATGAGGTCAAAAGTGGGATAGATTTAGTTACAGGAACCCGCTGTAATCAGTTTGCGCCCGTCATCGTGCAAAACATCCGTTGTTTTCAGTTAGCTGTCGTTTCATATTTTTAAGCGGAATTGAAATACATGAAACAACATCTACTTCTGTCATCCCTTTTTTTGTTCGCAGCGATTGGAATACTGATCTCTCTTCAGCCACATCAGGAAAAAACGGAACGTGGTTCCTCCGGCGAAGAGAATCCGTTTGCCCGGCTCGATTGGGAACACAACCGGCTGGCTGATCCGGCTACGGGAAAAATTCCACCCATGGGATTGTGGAATGCATACCGCCAACTGGTATCGCAGGGTAAAATGCATGACGGGCCATTTTTCTCACAAGCCAACATGCGCGACGGTGAATGGCAACAGGTGAATGATTTCTTCGCTTCACTGGCTATTACCAAAATCACTTACGATCCCAACAACACACAGGTCTTTTACTTCTGCACCGGTGAAGGTTGGTACAATGCCGATTACTCGGTTGGCGCCGGCGTTTTCAAATCCAGTGATGGAGGTAATTCATGGAACCAGCTTTCAGCTACTGCCACATCTGCATTCACCTTTTGCCAGGATGTTGACGTGCATCCATTCACGAGCGATTTGTATGTGGCAACCCAAACTTCAGGGCTCATGCGTTCGCAGGATGGTGGTGATTCGTGGAAGCGGGTGCTTTCTGTTCCAGGTTCACTTAACAATTCAGTGTGCGACGTTGAGTTCACCAAGAACGGCGGCATCTTCGCCACCACGGGCATCTTTCAATCAGGCAGTGTATGGTATTCTGAAACGGGCGACTCCGGCACCTGGGTGAAGCAGACGAATTTTCCGGGTGCCGGATCCTATCGCGTGGAATTGGCCACTGCCCCATCGAATGACAGTGTCGCCTATGCCGTAGCATGCAAATCGGCCACGTATGACATCACCGGCATTTTCAAAACGGTTGACAAAGGGCAAACATGGTTTGAACTTCCCACGCCGGGAGGAAACGACACGCTGTTTGCGCACTTCCAGGCGTGGTACGATCTCACTCTTGCGGTAAATCCAAATGATGAAAATGATATTGTCGGCGGCGGTTGGAAAATCTGGCGATCACGCGACGGAGGTAATACGTGGGAACAAATCACGCATGGCAATCCCGATTCATCGGCTTATCAGTATGTGCATGTGGATGAGCATGCCATCGTTTTTCAGGATTCGAATACGGTGTACTTTGGCAATGACGGCGGTATTTGGAAATGCACCAACTTCATGGATTCACTTCCTGATATTTACGAAAGGAATTACGGCTATCGGGTAACTCAATATTATGCCGGGGCCATTCCACCGGATGCCGGAAATCAAACCGTGGTCGGCGGAACGCAGGATAACGGAAGCACGCTCATCTACAAAGATGGAATCTCACCGGTAACCTACCTCACCGGATACGATGGAGCTTACTGCGCCATCAATCATCTGGATCCTTCCATCATTTACACCACCAAAAATTCAAACGGGGTTTTCAGAAAACTCAATTACGGTTTCTCTATTGCTGACACTATCACCAATCCGTATCTCACCGATGCCGATGTGCAATTCATCAACCCCATTGCCCTCGATAAGACTGATCCCGAAATTCTTTACATGGGAAGTAACAAGGGATTGTGGCGGCTGAATCATGCGTCCACCGCTAAAGATTCCGATTGGGTGCAGGCCTCCAAACTGCAGACCGGCATTGCTGTGATTGGCGTTTCTGAGGCGCAACCACACACCGTTTTCATTGGGAAAAGCAGCACGTCAAAAATTTACCGGCTTGAAAATGCCGACACTTCCACCTCGGCACATGCATGGATCAATTGTGATCCGGGAAATAAATTGCCCACAGGAGGATTCGGTGTTCCGATCACGTGTGCCGGATTATACCTCGATCCTGAGGATGCCAATCACCTGATATCTGTTTATTCCAACTATGGCATCAAGAACATCTGGGAAACGAAAGACATTCTGGCTCCCACTCCCAACTGGACCGCACAGGACGGCGATCTGCCCAATCTTCCTGTGTATAGTGTATTCATACATCCTGAAAATTCCGATGTGTGTTACATCGGAACGGATCTCGGCGTATTCTACACTACGAATCTTGATGGTGATAACACCCACTGGGAACCGATGAATACCGGGCTGGCGAACATCCGTATCACGGACATGCTCTATCGCACCTCAGATCATACGCTCACGGCCATGTCATACGGCCGCGGAATTTTTGTGGCAGATGCGCCGATGAGCGGTCCTGATTATTCTATGACGTGGACAGAAAAAGGACCGTTGGATGTAGGCGGCCGCACGCGCGCCATTATGATTGACCCGAATGACCCGACTCATCAAACCGTGTGGGCGGGCGCAGTTTCGGGTGGTTTGTGGAAGACCACCAATATTGATGGGTTGCCCGTGGTGGGAATACAACAGACTACCGTCAGGGAATTTTCAGCTGACGTTTTCCCGAACCCGGTTACCGGTGCCGGCGCAACCGTTCAATTCAGTCTCGATCAAACTGCAAACGTTTATGTGACGGTATTCAACAGTGCCGGAATGATTACAGATGAGTTGTGGCAGAACCGGAATGCATCGGCCGGTATTCACCGTATACAATGGACGCCGCAATCATCTCTCACAAATGGCATCTATTACGTCATGATTCAGGCGGGCGACAGGAAGATCGTGAAAAAAGTGGTGGTGATGAGGTGAATGCCTGCCTGCCGCCAGGCAGAGTCAATGGTCAATGGTGAGTTATATATTGACGGTGGCCGGCTGATAGTTACTATTCTGCATTCCTCGCTGCTACGGATTATCTTTGCCGCAAAACCTTTTTAGCAGAAATGGAGACCAGAAAAATTCCTTTCCGACAGGCCTTGCGCGAAGCGATGGTAGAAGAAATGCGCCGTGAAGAAAGCGTGTTTCTCATGGGAGAAGAAGTGGCCGAATACAACGGCGCCTACAAGGTGAGCCAGGGTATGCTGGAAGAGTTTAGTGAACGCCGCGTGATTGATACACCCATCAGTGAACTGGGATTCGCCGGCATCGGCGTGGGCGCTGCCATGAATGGTCTTCGCCCCATCATTGAATTCATGACATGGAATTTCGCCGTGCTGGCCTTTGATCAGATCGTGAACTCGGCAGCCAAGATGTTATCCATGAGCGCCGGGCAAATCAATGTGCCCATCGTATTTCGTGGTCCCTCGGCTTCAGCCGGACAACTCGGCGCGCAGCACTCACAGAGTTTTGAAAACTGGATGGCCAATGTTCCGGGACTGAAAGTGATTTCTGTTTCCAATCCGTATGATGCCAAAGGACTTTTGAAGAGCGCCATCCGCGATGATGATCCGGTTTGTTTTTTTGAAAGTGAAGTGATGTACGGCGACATGGGTGAAGTGCCGGAAGAAGAATATCTCATTCCCATAGGCAAAGCCAATGTGACGCGCGAAGGCGATGCCGTTACGATTGTTTCCTACAACAAGATGATGAAGATCGCGCATGCCGCTGCCGATGAACTGGCGAAAGACGGCATCCATGCCGAAGTGATTGACCTGCGCACCATTCGCCCCCTCGATGTGGAAACGCTGGTGAACTCCGTGAAGAAAACCAACCGCATGGTGATTCTGGAAGAAGCGTGGCCCTATGGCTCGGTGAATACCGAGATCACCTTCCAGTTACAGAAACATGCCTTCGATTACCTCGATGCGCCGATCAAGCGCGTGACCACCACCGATACTTCCATCGCATACGCTCCCACCCTTGTTCAGGCCTTTCTTCCGAACGTTGACAAGGTGATTCAGGCGGTTAAGAGCTCAATGTATGTGAGTTAAATCGACGTATCAAGCCACTGCAACAATCACCTGTTGCTCCGGAATCGACATTGCTATTTCGCTTGACATCAGTTTCCAAACCATTGCATACTTCCTGAAGGAGCCGGAAAGCTTCTCATGACGGCGGATAGCTTCTTCTTCCGATTCGCTTTCGAATACCACGTCATCTTCGGGATCAGCATGCCACAATACCTTCGTAACAAACGATGCCGTGCCTTCGCTTCGGGTGGTTTCTACCACTACGAGACTGCCGGACTTCACTTCCCGGTAGGTTTCCTTTCTGAAGAGATATTGTGTTGTCATTATTACAATCATTTTGGATGATTCTATTATAGTCATTCTTTTTCACTTCCAAATTTTTATTTCAACTTTTTTTAAGTGCCTGCAAGCAGCGATATAAAATGCAACACCTGCGCAAGTTCTCGACAAGCTCGAACTGACTTACACAGAATAAATCATGTTACATCTATTAGGGGTCAACATACTCCCTGCCTTTCCGGAAGGGAGGGAACTGATTAATGAAGCATGAGTCATGATTTGTTCAGCAATTTTCTCACCGGCACAAGCACAAGCGCTGTTGCGGGCGTGCGTAGAACGTCCTACCTTTCCCGCCCCAAAAAATTTGATCTCATGAATTATGATGTGATAATAATCGGCAGCGGTCCGGGCGGATATGTGGCCGCCATCCGCGCCGCGCAACTCGGTTTTAAAACAGCGATTGTAGAAAAGGAATCACTCGGCGGCGTATGCCTCAACTGGGGATGTATTCCCACCAAAGCACTGCTCAAGAGTGCGCAGGTTTTTCAGTACCTGAATCATGCGCAGGATTACGGCATCAGCGTGAGCGGGGCGAAAGCTGATTTCAGTGCGGTAATCAAACGGAGCCGGAATGTGGCCGATGCCAACAGTAAGGGCGTTGCTTTCCTGATGAAGAAGAATAAGATTGAAGTGATCATGGGCGCGGCGAAGGTGAAACCGGGCAAAAAGATTGACGTGACGGATGCCGCCGGAAAGAAAACGGAACATACAGCCAGTCACATCATCATCGCCACCGGAAGCCGGTCAAAAGAACTTTCGAACCTCAAGCAGGATGGAAAGAAGATCATCGGTTACCGCGAAGCGATGTCGTTACCCGTGCAACCGAAATCCATGGTGATTGTTGGCGCCGGAGCCATCGGCGTTGAGTTCGCATACTTCTACAATTCCATCGGCACGAAGGTAACGGTAGTGGAGTTTCTTCCCAACCTCGTCCCCATCGAAGACGAAGATGTATCGAAAGAACTCGAGAGAAATTTCCGCAAGCAGGGAATCACCACCATGGTGGGTTCATCCGTAGAGAAAGTGGATACGGCGGGTGCCGGTTGCAAAGTGACTGTGAAAACCCCGCAGGGCAATCAGGTGATCGAATGTGATGTGGTGCTATCCGCTGTGGGAGTGTCCACCAATATTGAAGGCATCGGACTGGAAGAATGCGGAATCAAAACCGACAAAGGAAAAATTGTGGTGGATGATTTTTATAAAACCAATGTGGCGGGCTATTACGCCATCGGGGACATCGTGAAAGGTCCTGCACTCGCTCACGTAGCTTCAGCAGAAGGAATTGTTTGTGTAGAGAAGATAAAAGGACTCAATCCCTCACCTATTGATTACAACAACATCCCCGGCTGCACCTACTGCTTTCCTGAAATCGCTTCCGTCGGTTACACAGAGAAAGCAGCGAAGGAAGCGGGCTATCAGCTCAAGGTCGGCAAGTTTCCCTATTCAGCCAGCGGCAAAGCGCGCGCTGCCGGTCACACCGAAGGATTCGTAAAAGTGATCTTCGATGCCAAGTATGGCGAGTTTCTCGGCGCACACATGATCGGTTACAATGTGACGGAGATGATCGCCGAATGCGTGGTGGCCAGAAAACTGGAAACCACAGGACACGAAATCATCAAAGCCATCCACCCGCATCCTACCATGAGCGAAGCGGTAAAAGGAGCGACGGAATCCGCCTATGGTGAAGCCATAGATATTTAAGAACCAACGATGAAGCGAAACACCCGGCATTGAGTCGCACCATTTTCATTTCAAATTCTTGATTACCTTCAACACATGTTATCACACAAGGCGAAGTACGGACTGAAGGCGGCATTTTACCTGGCCAAGCGCTATGGCGGCGATCCGGTATTGATCTCCGATCTGGCAGCGGCTGAATACATTCCTAAAAAATTTCTGGAACAGATTCTTCTTGAATTGAAGAAGCACGGCATCCTGTACAGCAGAATGGGAAAAGGCGGCGGGTACGCCCTGGCAAAATCACCGGATAAAGTTTTCCTGGGAGATATCATCCGAACCTTGGATGGTCCGCTTGCTCCCGTACCCTGCGTGAGTAAAAGCGCTTATGTAAAATGTATCGAATGCAAGGATGAACGCACTTGCGAGATCAGGAGGGTGATGAAAGTGGTGAGAGACTCCACTTCACGCATACTTGACAATACCTCCCTTGCCGATGCTATGCATGCCAAACTTAAAGTGATTAAGTTGTAACACGCGGGATATTTCGGGCAGTTCACCAATACTACATCGCAGCCTCGGGAAAACCAGGAATAAGATTCCTCACACTCACGTCATGTGTAACCAATGGAATCCATTCACATCAATACGATTGAGCACAACTGTTCAAACACGAATAATAAAAGATGAACTCACTGTCTTTGCAATTTAAGTGGTAAGGTCATGTAACAATCGGCAGATTTGATTCTCACAATGTATTGACCTGAAGTGAGCACTCCTTCTGATGTAATAGTTACTTCCAATTGCCCGCAATTAAATTTTGCTTCCGGCGTTCGATACACTCTTCCGAGCATGTCAATGATTTCAATTTCTACCGATTCATTTTGACAAGCCGCGCATGTTGCTGATAGATGGAATTGTGAAGTTGCCGGGTTAGGATAAATAGTAAATGAATCCGGTTCTTTACCCGTTCCCTGTATGCCGGTAAATACCTGAGTATGGAAATCAACCTGCACTACCGGACTTCCGCCGTTGCTGCATGCCTGCTGCAGGTACACGGTGTAATCTTCATCCGGTTGCAGGTTGCCCATGATGTAAGGAGATGAACTTACACTGGATCCGATGTTGCCCACCCAACCAAAATATGTAGGTGACAAGCCGTACTCCACATAAAAGTCTCCAGCGCATCCGTTACAATCCCAATTCAGTTGCGCCGCATTGGCTGAGATGTAACTCACAGCCACATTGGTGGGCGAGTAACAGTCGAATGCTGCCAGTGACAAATCATCGATAGTGAAGAAATGAGCAGTTGAGGCAGAGACGCATTTGATTCCGATAAAATACACCCCTGTGGTTGGAGGCACAAAGGCACCTGCGAATTTTTGATAACTGATTCCTGAAACATTAGAGAAGGATGCAATCAAATTAGTCATGGACAATGAATCCGGTGAAGTGCCGTACCAGGCCGAAAGCTGGTTCCACCCGGCATATCCATCAGTGATGTAATAGAAACTGAACTGATACGTCTGGCCGCCGGTGAGTTCAATACCGGGCGTGAAGAAATAATCAGTACCCGGCGCAGCGAACGAGGCAAACTTTGTTCCTCCGTGCGCTGTCTGATTGTATGATCCCTGAGCTGCGGTATAAGTGAATGTGTGTGTGCCCAGGTTCGTAGAACTCATACACCCCGGATAGTCATTATCCATCACGATGGATTCAAAATCCTCATTGTATGGCGGAGTGAAATTTCCATAGGTGGTGACTTGCAGGGAAGTTGAGTAATCCGAAAGCCCGCTGTTATCGCACGTCACCCTGCACCGGTAATACATGTCTTCTGTTTGATTTGTGATGCAGTTGGGTGTCGTGGCCCCTGAAATATCAGACCAATTGCTGCCATCAATAGACTTCTGCCATTGATACGATAATCCGGAAGCAATGGAAGTTCCTGTAAGACTTAATGTAAATGAAACGCCGCTGCAAACAGCAACTCCGCTTGAAACGGTATTGCCGGCTTCCGGCGTGCCTGTGCACGGAGGGAATGCGACCAGATTGAGATCATCAATGGATAAATACCATGGCTGATACGTGGCACTGCAGTAGATACCGATGAAGTAAGTGCCGGTAGTGGCCGGCGTAAAAATGCCGGTGATTTGCTGGTATGTTGTGTTGATCGGAGTTGTAACTGCGGAAATGAATCCTGTCATAGAAGCTGCATCCGGCATACTTCCATAATGCGCCTCCAGTGTGTTCCAACCTGCATAACCATCGGTGATGTAGTAAAATGAAAACTGGTATGTGCTGCCCGCAGTGAGTTCCAGTGCTGGAGTGAAAAAGTAATCGTTACAACCGTATTTGAACGACGCGAACTTCGTTCCGTTGTTAGCATACCGGTTATAGGAGCCCTGATCAACTGTGTAGGTGAATGTATACGTGTTCAGATTGGTGGAACTCATGCAATTCGGATATTCATTGTTGCCACCTATTGACTCAAAGTCCTCGGAATATGGAAGACCCGGTGAACCTGCCACCCCAACAAACACAGGGTTAGAATTACCGGTTTGATTGGAGTTGGTGCATGTTACAGCACACCGGTAATAGGAGTCACTCACCTGGGCATAGGTAACTGCTGCCTGCGTGGCGCCCGGAATATCATTCCAGGAATTTCCGTCAGCCGATGACTGCCACTGGTAGGTAATCATACTGCCTAAATTGGAGTTCTGCAGGGAAAGGTTGAATAGTGACCCGGGACAGAGAAAGTCATCACTTGTGATTGTATTTCCGGGCGAAGGAGTGCCTGTGCACGGTGAAGGGGGCGTATAAGTAATCGTAAGACCTGATGCCGGCGCCACCACATCAACTCCGGTATAAGGCAACTGGCAACCATCACTGTTGACTACACCGTTCTGCGTTGCATTCCAGTCATAAGGTGAATAGGTTATTCTGTCATTGAAATCCGCATTAAGCGTGCCTGCCAAACCAATTTGGGCCCGGTAGCTGAGTGTGGCACTGGATCCCCATCCCACCTTGCCGTAAACAATGTCAATGCTTTGGTCCGATTCATCACCGCCTGCTTCGTTAAGCCGAATCTGGAAATTAATCGTGTCCCCTGTTCCACTGGTTCCGTACCGTTTGTAATTGGTCCATTGAATCACGCATATTTGATTAGGTGATGATCCAATCGTTTCAATCCTTAATTCCGCACCCTCCTGCGCCTGAATGTCACGACCGAAAGCAGCAACGCGGTTACGCAAATAGTCGGGATTATTTATTGCGGTGGAAGAAAGAGGTTCAAAGGAACTGTATGTGTTAAGATCTACCGACGGCGAAATGGCTGATTGTCCAAATGCAATCCATCCATTGTTATTGATGCCGATGCGATCGAATGCAATGCCATTGAAATAAAAAGCAAAGCCGATATCGAAGCCCGGGCCCGTATACGTCAACGTAGTTCCTTCGGGAACTGCCGGATCGAGAAACCGCTGGTCATCGCTGGTGGTGGTTCCCAGTACGGTACCACCGCTGATAGGTGTGTAAGTTCCATTAGATTGCGTGAAGGAGTAATTCGCCACCTGAGCAGTCAGGCCACCAGAAATAAAAACGGCGACTAATGCTGCGGTGAGATGATTTCTTAAGTAAGATGACTGAAGATAGTGTAAGATGTTTTTCATCGCTGAAACCTGTTTTTTTCAAACTCTGAATGGTGTGGTATTTATCGTACTAAGATAGGCAGACTGCCACAATTTATCTGCATCAAGATATTGCATAATAAGCGCTCCCGCAATGACGCTGTAAGAAAATAGAATTAAAATGTTTGGAGAGGCAGTTGACTTACCTGATATCAATCACTTCAGAGAAAGACAGGAGTCAGGGGAATAAAGCATTTACGCGGCGTCACTTTGTATTCAAAACATACAACCATGAAAACACTGTTTTACACCGTTATCTTGATGCTGACCGTTTCGGCAATTGAAGCACAGATATGCAATAACCTGTGGCCGGTAGTTTCACCCGATGGACAGTACGTGTATTTCTCATCGGACCGTCATGGCGGAAACTTTGAGATTTATCGCTGCGACATTGATGGCAACAATCTGATTCGGCTCACGAATTCATCTGACCCTAAGATGTACCCTGCCGTCAGTCCTGACGGATCAAAAATCACCTTCCAAAGCAGTGACTACGGCACCTCGGCCGAAATCTTTATCATGGATAATGATGGCATCAACCTGGTGCGCCTGACTGACAACTCAACTTATGACGGCATACCCTCATTCTCTCCTGATGGGCAAAAACTGATATTCTCCGCCTGGGACGGCGAAGAATATCCTGAAATTTTTACAATGAATATTGACGGTTCGCAACGCACCCAACTTACCAATATGAGTGGAGCTAACTGGCAGTACGCACCACGCTACCATCCCGGAGGAACCAATATTTATTTTGAAGCCGGATATAATGCCGATAACCATTTGATGATGATGGATACGGACGGAACAAACTGGGTGGACATAACTCCTCCCAATTATTTCGGTTATTACGATGGAGGTATTGATTTCAATGCCGATGGAAGCAAGATCATTTTCTTCACCACAGAATGGGTTGGTTACAACAACGGCTCGGATATAGTTATTGCCAATGCGGATGGAAGTGAATGGCAACGGCTCACCTATTCAACTGACGGGGATTATTATTATGAACCGGCATTTGACCGGGTGAGCAACAAAATATTCTATTGCTACAATGCTGTTTCATCTGAAAATATCTGGACGATGCTAAGCATGAATGATGTTGGATTTGAAGTTACACCCTTTAACAATTGCTTCAATGTTGGTGTGGAAGAGTTGGAGAATTCATCTGACATAAATATCTATCCGAATCCGGCGAGCGGAGCAGTCAGGGTTCAAGTCCCTTCAGTTAGTGAGACCAGTATCACGCTTACAAATACGCTTGGGCAGGATTACAGCCCGCCATTCACAACCGATAGAGAAAAGATGCTGATTGACCTCAACGGACTATCGAAAGGTATTTACGCTTTGCAGATTCACTCCGGATCACAAATGCGGACTGAGCTGATCGTGATTGAATAAGATCTGTTCACCTGATTGAAAATACAATAACAAAAAAACGGCTGCCGGTATCGCCGGCAGCCGTTTCCAGTTTCAAGCATCAAGAGTTTAGTAATCCATTCCACCACCCGGAGGCATAGCAGGCATGGCCTTTTCTTCCTTCGGTTTTTCCACGATCACACATTCCGTAGTGAGGAGCATGGAAGCGATGGATACGGCATTCTCCAGTGCTACGCGGGTCACCTTGGTGGGATCGATCACACCGGCAGCCATCATCTTTTCATATACTTCGGTGCGTGCATTGTAACCGAAGTCGCCTTTTCCTTCCTTCACTTTCTGCACCACAATGGAACCTTCCTGACCCGCATTGGCCGCAATTTGACGAAGCGGCTCTTCGAGTGAACGGCGAACGATGTTGATACCCGTTTCTTCATCTTCGTTTGTTGCTTTCACTTTATCCAGCGCTTCGAGTGCACGGATGTAAGCTACACCACCGCCGGGAACAATTCCTTCTTCCACGGCTGCTCGGGTAGCATGCAGTGCGTCATCCACGCGGGCTTTCTTCTCTTTCATTTCCACTTCAGAA
>JAFDYS010000025.1:0-35876 GCA_018267315.1 Bacteroidota bacterium
GGTTGCCGTTGCGCTCAACCGGCAGGGGGCCGGCATCGTAAACGTGAATGTTGAAGACGGAAGCATGAAGCAGCTGCTGGATTATTCATCCGTCGAGATCAGCCGCCCTTTTGCTATGGATGGTCTTGTCTTTTTCAGCGGCGGTTTTACCGGCATCAATAACATTTATGCAATTGATATTTCAGAAAACAAAATGTACAAGGTTACCGATGTGCGATTTGGTGCTTTCGATCCGGTCATATCCCATGACGGCCAAAGACTTCTTTTCAGCGAATACACTGCGGATGGATACAGGGTGAAGGAGATGGAATTGAACAAAAACGAATGGAGGCAATTTTCAATTGACACAGAAAGCGATCTGAAATTTCATGAGCCACTCATAAAGCAGGAAGGTGTCAACCTTGCCGGAATAAATTTTGAAGGGACCTATGCTGTGAAAGAATACAATGCCTTCACTTCAGGATTGTTCAATATTTACGGATGGCTTCCGCTGCCGAATATTCCGGAGTACGGTGCGGAGTTCTATACGCAAAATATTATGAGTACGCTTCGGGGAACTGTGGGGGTGTTATTCAACACCAATGAAAGTCGTTTCCATTCTTATGTCAAACTTACGTATGCCGCACTTTACCCGTTCATTGATCTTGGTTTCGACTTCGGGCAGCGAAACAACTTAAACCTGATTTCAGATTCAACACCCGGTACCTTTTCAAAGGTGCCCTGGGTTCAGAATTCATTTTCAGGAGGCATGAGGTTTCCGTTTCGTCTGACACAAGGAAGTTATTTTACGAATATTGAAACGGCTGTTTACGGTGAATACTACAATACTGCGCAATTGGATACATCAGACCTGAGCACCCAAACAAGTGAACTTGATTTTCCGGCTGTTAAAGCGATGCTTGATTTCTCAAGATTGTTACCCATCGCCCGCCGGCATGTGAAACCGCGATGGGGACAAACTTTTACCGCAGAATATGAGAGTGCCATCAACGAAGAACCAGAACGTCTTTTCGTAAGCGCACAATTGTTTTTTCCGGGAATCATGAAAACGCACTCATTCAATGTGCGCTTGTCTTACAAAAATGAAGCGATCACCAACACCTTTCGCTTCAACGATGACTTCATCATGCCGCGGGGGTATAAGTCAGCCCCGTTCGAAAATATTTATCTCGCCTCTTTCAATTATGAATTCCCGTTCTGGTATCCTGATCTTTCGATTCCATCCACGGCATTCTTTCAACGCCTGCGGATGAACTTGTTCTTCGATCTGTCAGAAGGGGTTACGGCTCCATTTCATCAGCGGATGAGTTCAGCAGGTGCAGAGTTGATGATTGACTTCCGGTTGTTGCGTTTATTTCAAGTGACTCCGGCATTTCGTTACAGCTACACCTTTAATGACTACATAGGGGAGAAGCAACCCTTCCAGTTCCTCATTCTTCGCTTTGAGGTTGCAAATTGAATGGCGCAATTAAAAATGAAAACGTCCCGAAATTTTCCGGGACGTTTTCTATTGAAGCTGTACGACTTCTTAGTTGTTGGGATTGCTCAGCATGTTGGGCTGCTTATCCGGCGTAGTTTGCTCGCTTTGAGCTTCCACCGTTCCCTTGATGTAAAGTACCTTGGTGGGTGACTTTGCATTGGAAGTGATGGTGATGGACTTGTTGAAACCACCCGGGTTAGCGGCGTTGTACTGAACATTAATCACAGAAGTTTTGCCGGGAAGAATGGGTTCTTTCGGCCACTTCGGTGTGGTGCAACCGCAGGAGGCCTGCACATTGCTGATTACGATGGGTTCCTTACCGGTGTTGGTAAAAGAGAATTCATGAGTCACCGGGGTCCCTTTAGGAATTTTGCCGAAGTCATAAGTTTCTTCTGCGAATTGAAAATCGCCGGCATTCGGATTATCCGCGGCGACGGCAGCACCGGCACCGGTAGCCGACTGGGCCGGCTGTGCTTTTACTGCATTGTTTTGTTGAGCCATGGCACTCACAGAGAGAGCAGCAACAAACAGCGTGATGAATATTTTCTTCATGTTTTGATTTTTGTTTTTCCAAATGTACGGGAGCGTCAAAGCGCCGGTTAACTATTTAACAAGCTTTTATGAATAATTGAGGAAGTATTAATCGCGGTGCCTACTTGTGCTGATTGGGAACCACATTGCCTTTGATGGTGAGATATTTCGGCTCCCCGGTATTGGAGAGTACCGTCACCGTTTTTACGAATGATCCTTCTCTCGCCGCGTTGTAGGTCACAGCCACAATTCCTGTCTTGCCGGGAACAACAGGTTCTTTCGTCCATACCGGAGTAGTGCATCCGCATGAAGCGGTGGATTGGCTGATGACGATCGGTTCTTTTCCTACACTGGTGAATTCAAACGTGTGCACTGCAGGAACGCCTTCCGGTATGTTGCCGAAATCCCAGGTGTCTTCCTTAAATTGAAACTGAGGTCCGTTATCCTGAGCAGGTTTCGCATCAGCGGTGCCTTGTGAAAATCCGATGGCGGGAAGCAGCAGCAGGCAGAAGAGAAGTTTTTTCATTAGCAGTTGAAATTATTGATCCAAAGCTAAGTGAAAATCTCTTTCCGTTTTTCCTTTGTATTTTGCTTTTCGACTTTTGCAAACGGAAAATTTTTTTGAGCTATGGCAACAGAAGCGGTGAAGACCTCCTCTCAGGGTGAAATAACGTTTGAAGAATTCCGCCGTCAGGTACTGGAAGATTACCGGCTGGCGGTGATTAGCCGAGAAGCGAGTTTGACCGGCCGTAAAGAAGTGCTGCGCGGCAAAGCCAAGTTTGGAATTTTCGGCGATGGTAAGGAAGTGGCGCAACTTGCTTTAGCCAAGTCGTTCCGCTCCGGTGACTGGCGCAGCGGTTACTACCGTGACCAGACCTGGGCATTCGCCACGGGGATGTGCAGCGTAAGGGAATTCTTCGCACAGCTTTATGCCGATACCGATCTCAGTCACGATCCCATGAGCGGCGGGCGGCAGATGAACGGACACTTCGCCACCCGGTTCATTGATGAAAACGGAAACTGGAAAGAGCAGGTGAGCATGCACAATTCAGCGGCAGACACTTCGCCCACATCGAGTCAGTTTCCCCGCGCACTGGGGCTGGCTCTTGCTTCAAAGAAATACAGGGAATGCAGAGAGTTGAAGGATCTCACACGGTTCTCAAATAACGGTAATGAAGTGGTGTTCGTTACCATTGGAGATGCTTCTACCAGTGAAGGAAATTTTTGGGAATCACTCAATGCGGCTGCGGTCCTTCAGGTGCCGATGGCCATGGTGGTGTGGGACGATGGCTATGGCATTTCTGTTCCCATCAAATACCAAACGGCCAAGCAAAGCATTTCAGAAGCTGCCGCCGGATTTATCCATGATGATAATGGTGCCAGCATTGACATTTACACGGTGAAAGGATGGGACTATCCTTCCCTCGTAGAAACCTTTGAGAAAGCGATTGCAAAAATCAGGGACACACACCATCCCGCCCTCATTCATGTAAAAGAACTCACCCAGCCGCAAGGGCATTCCACATCCGGCTCGCATGAACGCTATAAATCGAAAGAGCGGCTGGAATGGGAGATTGAGCACGACTGCAACCGTAAGATGAGAGAATGGATGATTCAATATGCCATTGCACCGGCCGAGGAGATTGAAGAAATCGAGAAGGATGCAAAGGATTTTGTCAGCGCAGAACGTGCTGCAGCTTGGAATGGCTTTAATGATCCTATCAAAAATTCGCTTGCTGAACTCACAGTACTTCTCGATCAGGCAGCAGCAGCTTCTTCAGCGGGTGCAGACATCTCCTATTTGCACAATGAACTCACCACATCGCTTGACCCGACAAACAAAGATCTGTTAAGTACTGCAAGGCAGGCATTGGTTGTGATGCGAAACGATGATGCCTCAGTGAGGCAGCCCCTTGCTTCATGGACTGAAAACTTCCGATCACGGTTCGACAGGGCGTACACATCACATCTCTATAATGAAAGGCATCGCTCCGCGCTGAATGTGCCGGAAGTGAAAGCACGGTACGATGATGATGCCCTTGTGTTGAACGGATTTGAAATCCTGAACCATTGCTTTGATGAAATGCTGGCCCGCGAGCCACGCTTGTTTGCTTTTGGTGAAGACCTTGGGCACATCGGCGACGTGAACCAGGGCTTCATGAAACTGCAGGCCAAATACGGTGAGCACCGCGTGTTTGATGTGGGCATCCGCGAAGAGACCATCATAGGTCAGGGGCTTGGCATGGCCATGCGCGGACTGCGGCCGCTGGCAGAAATTCAGTATCTCGACTACCTCATCTTCGGGCTGCAGACACTCACCGATGATGTAAGCACCCTGCATTACCGGACTGTGGGCGGACAATCCGCACCACTGATCGTGCGCACCCGCGGGCACCGGCTGGAAGGCATCTGGCATTCCGGTTCGCCGATTGGAATGATCCTGAATTCCATTCGCGGGATGTACCTGCTCGTGCCGCGTAACATGACCCAGGCAGCCGGCTTCTACAACACCATGCTGCAGAGTGATGATCCTGCCTTGATCATTGAATGCCTGAACGGGTATCGGCTGAAAGAAAAACTTCCCGCCAACATCGGAGAGTTCACCGTACCGCTTGGCGTGCCGGAAGTTTTGGTTGAAGGAACGGATGTCACACTGGTTACCTACGGCTCCTGCTGCAGAGTGGCATCAGAAGCGATTGAACGATTGAATCGCGTTGGAATCTCCGTTGAGCTCATTGATGTGCAGACGCTGCTGCCGTTTGATATCCATCACATGATCGGCGAGTCAGTCCGCAAGACCAATCGCGTCGTTTTCCTTGATGAAGATGTGCCCGGCGGCGCATCCGCCTACATGTTTCAGCAGGTCATGGAACACCAGGATATTTGGAAGTGGCTCGATTCTGCTCCTGTCACCATCACGGCAAAACCCAATCGCCCTGCCTATGCAAGCGACGGCGATTACTTCTGCAAACCGCAAGCGGAAGATGTATTCGAAACCATTTACAGGATGATGCATGAAGTGAGCCCGGAGGAGTATCCTAAACTCTGGTAAAAGTCATTGGTTGGTATGGCAACCAGATATAACTTTAGCTTGTGAAATATTTAAGTTTCTTCGTATTTATTCTCACTCTCACTCTCTCAAGAGAATCATTTGCCCAAGACGGAACTTTAGATTCTTCATTTGGTAGCAATGGAATAGTTACCACAGATTTGGGAGCGTGGGATAATGGAGAAGGAGTTGCAGTTCAGACTGATGGGAAAATTACTATTGCAGGTTATTCGTATAGCAGTGACACAGTCTATTACGCATTAACAAAGTATAACACCGATGGAAGCATAGATAGCAGCTTTGGCAATGACGGTAAGGTCATGACTTACATTCAAGGGATAGCCGCAACCGGATGGAATGATCTTATGATACAATCCAATGGAACGATTGTGACATGTGGAGGCAAATACCTAATCTACATTCTTGCAAGATATAATGCCGATGGGTCTCTGGATTCAACTTTTGGTATTAATGGAATAGCAGAAGTGCAGTCTTATGACTTGGTTGCAAGTTTAACAGCATTGGCAATCCAATCGGATGGCAAAATCGTTGCAACGGGGTATACGGGCCATTACATAATGGACACATATTTCTGGATAGCACTCGTTCGGTTTAATAGTGATGGAACATTCGATGGGCTCGCTTGTGAGTTCTCAGTTGATACAGTTGGTTTTGATCAAGATTTTCTTGATGAAGGATTGGCCGTGGCCATTCAGGAAGATTCAAAAATAATAGTGGGAGGAGTTGCCAGTGGAAAAATGTTCGTCGTCAGATTCAACAATGATTTTTCCAGGGATAATAGCTTTGGAGCAAATGGCGTAGTTAAAATTGGTGTTGGGAATGGATCTACCGGAGTCCAATCGATAGCAATTCAAAGCGACCAAAAGATTTTGATTGCGGGCGGTTCAACGGAGGGAGTTACTCTGATGAGATTAAACGTGGATGGAGTTTTAGATAACTCATTTGGTCAGGGCGGTAAAGTAATTATGCCAATTGGAATATCCTATGAAGCAAAGTCCATTGCAGTTTTACAGGATGACAAGATTCAGATGGTCTGTAATGATTTTACTGTCGCACGATTTAATATAAACGGTGATCTTGATAGCAGCTTTGGTTTCAACGGGATTGTCACTAATGAAATAGGAGTCTCGAATTCCATGGCAATACAAACGGGAGGTAATATTGTTGTCGCGGGCTCAGCCGGAGATGATTTTGCTGTAGCGCGTTATATTTCCAGTTTGGAAGTTGGTCTTATCGATCTTTCCTCATTGAATAGTTCCATTTTAATCTATCCTAACCCCATCACCGAATCCGCCACACTCAAATACACTCTACAAACTCCCGAGACAATTTCCATTCACCTGTTCGATGTGCAGGGAAAACTTTTGAAAACATTTATCGAGAATGAAAAACAGGATGCAGGCGAGCATCAGCAGGAAATTTCTTTTCCCGATCCATTGCCATCGGGTGTTTATTTTCTGAAAATATCAGGAGCGAATGGAGGTAACGTGAGTGTGAAAGTGATAAAGTAAATGCCCGGTATAGGCAAAGAGGTTTCAGGATACCTCCACACCGCTTTTCAGAATTTCTTCAAGAAACGGGTCTCCCTTGATGAATGATTTGGTGGGATACGGATGTGGTTCAATGTTGTAATACTTTGCAGTCACCGGCGCAAGCGCTTTCCAATTGTCGAGTGAGTTGTCACTGAATTGATCCGAAACCAATAGTACATCCACATCACTGTATTCATGCGAACTTCCTTTCACCGTTGAACCGAATACCACTACTTTATTGAAGTGGATATTGAGCTTGTTGCATTGCTCAACATATTTCTTCACAAGTTCGAAGGCAGCTTTTTGATCAACCATTTTCTGAGTGCTTTTGCTTGTTCAAGGTAGTTGGATGCTAATTTGCGATTGGTCACCTTGTAAATGTTGGAAACGTAGTCAGGGTACCGACCTTCAATTTGAAATTTGTTAAGATCGGCAAGAAACTGAGAATTTTTTTCTTCAAGTTCAATTCCTGCTTCATTCAGCAACCGAAGTAAATTGTGGGTGAAAGGAGCAACTGCTTCGCCTCTTTTTTCGATCCAAAGTGCTTTGCAAACTTTTTCAATTGAAAGATGAACAAAAAAGAGCGCATGTAAATATCGTTTGCTCTCGTACAACTCCCGGGCTGTTTTCCAGTCTTCCCTGGATGACGTGATCCAATGTGATATTATTTCTTCCTTGTTCACCGGCACTAAGATACTGAAAGAAAAAAGCGGTCACTTGCTGAATCCGAAATTCACCGCACCGTGCAAGCCAATGATGAAGTTGTGCGGCTTGGAGAATTCAAAGTAGTTAGGCACTTCTTCGTTGAAGATGTTGGTGCCGAGTGAGGCGCGGATACCGACCGTGTAAAAGACCGGATTGTCAGTCATCAGGTCATAGTCGAATCCGGTCACAACCGCAAACTCATTATGGGTGAAAAGATCGTTGTCTGTGATTTCCCCTTTCACACCGTCAACACGGTAGGAGAGCAGGCGACCGTATTGTCCCCCAAGTATTAAACTCAAATCATAAGCACCGTTAAGTGCATATGAATAACCGGGAATCCGGTATTGCACGAGCAGCGGCACATTCATGTATGTGAGTGATATACTTTTCTCTCTGAAATCGAGGTTGGTGGTACGACCATACACATCGAGATTCTTGTAATGCTGGCCTTGCCATGAATTCAGGATCCATGCCGTTTGCACACCCCACCGCTCAGAGAAATGCCAGCCACCCTGCAACCCATAGGAAGCGCCGAAGGTGAGTTCGTACTTCATGTTGTCACTGGACATGGCATGCTTATCAAGTAACCAGGTGTTGTTGAAGTTTGCGGTTATTCCAACAAAACAATTTCCGGGTATGGCAGGGCTATAGTTGTTCAGTCGTTTCTGAGCTGCCGATTCGCGGGATTCTCTGTCAAGCGTGGTTCTTTTCGCCGCGTCCATTGCATTCAGCGAAACATTTTCTCTTGTGAACTCCGTGGCAAACGATTCATCAGAGGGCTCAAACCGGATAACGGCCTTTTCCTGCGAAGGCGGATATGAGCTGACAGTATGGGAGGCAAGCAGTACCTGATTATTATCCTTTCCGGTTGTAACGGGGGGCATATCCTTTACTACTGTAACGGATTCCCTCTTCAACTGCATATTATCTTGTTCCTGCTGATTCTTGCCATGATGGAGTGTTTCATAAACTCCCGCGGAACTTCCAATCAGCAGCAAACCCGCAGTGATGGTGAGAATCTTTTTCGCCTCAGACTTTCGGGCTTTCAGATTGAGCGATTGGGCAATACGAGTCCACACGCGTCCATAGGGGCGAACGCTGTAGTTCTCCAGTTCTGATTTGAACTGCCGGTCAATGATATGTTGATCAGAAGACAGCGGCATACTGTTGTACCTTTTGTGAACTCAACACCATCTTTTGCAAAATGTAGCGGGCTCTCGCCAGTTGCGACTTGGAAGTGCCCACGCTGATGCCCAGCATGTCGGCAATTTCCTGGTGATTATATCCTTCAATCGCATACAGGTTGAATACCGTTCTATATCCCGGCGAAAGCGCCTGCACCATGCGGAGCAGGTCGGCTGCCGATAGCTGGTGGAAGTCATCTTCCTGCACGATGTCGTTCTTCATTTCTTCCACTTCCATCATGTTATTTAAAAAATGGTTCTTCCGGAATCCTTCAATTGCTGTGTTTACGAAAATCCGTTTCATCCATCCTTCAAATGATCCTTCATTGCGGAAGCGACTGATGTTACCGAACACTTTTATGAATCCTTCCTGCAGCAAATCTTCCGCTTCCTGGTAGTTGCTGCAATAGCGCATGCAAATGGCGAACATCTTCGGCGAGAAGATCCGGTATAGCTCTTCCTGCATTTTCCGGTCGCCGATTATGCAGCCGGATATCAGGGCTTCTTCGGTAATTTTCTCTTTACCCCAGATTCGCATTCGCGATGTATTAATGACTTAAAATGATTGCTTTTAGTTGCATCTGAATCACTCTGCACCGTTTCTTAATACCGCTTTTAATTTCTATTACCTACAACATTCATCTTCGTTCTTACGCCGCCCATCATTCATCGCCCGAAACAGGGCGTCGATTTCTATCCCGAAAGCTACGAACCATTTCTCAAACTACAGTTTTCTGACCACCAGAATATTTCCACTTACCTCAATCACCCTGATCTGATTCCCTTTTTTGATCATGCCGCCGTCTGCCATTGCATCATACCGGTCGCCTTCAATTTCTACCTGCCCGGCGGGGCGGAGAACTGTGACAGCCATACCTGTTTTGTTTTTCAGCGAATCGAGTTGCACCGGGCTGTCGAGATAGCCCACTGTTGCTTCCTGCGTGTCAGTGAGAACAAATCCTTTGAAGGCGCGGGTCTTAAACAGATTTTGCCCGAAGAAAATGAACAGGAAGAAGGAAAGCCCGAGCGGTATCACCACCCGAAGCAGGGCGCTGAAAATTTCCTTTCCGGAAGTGAACGAGAAATCGAATTCTGAATTCTGAATGAGTGCCAGTGTGAGACCGGCGATAATGAGAATGAAGCCGCTGATGAGCCACACGCCGTGGCCGGGAAATACAAAGATTTCCAGCGCAACGAGCACCACACCTGCAATGAAAATTAAAATCTCCCAGTGCTCGGCTAATCCATCAAGATAAAGTGGCGCAAAGTAAAGTATGGCGGCAGCTATGGCGGTGAGAATGGGAAACGCGGCACCGGGATGCTGAAATTCAAAATAGATGCCGCCAAGAATAAGCAGGAGCAGGATGCCGTTCACAAAAGGATTCAGCAGGAAAGCAATGAGGTGATCAAGCGCTGATGTTTGATGTTCCACCAGTTCATAATCGCCGATGTTTGCCTGTTTCAAAACATCTTCAGCTGATTCGGCAAGCCCCTCACAGTATCCGTGTTTCAATGCCTCGTTTGCCGTGAGTGCTATCACGCGGCCGGTGTCCGCCACGTCCGTGAGGTAGTTGTTCGGAGTCACCATGCCTTCCGCAATTTTCGGATCGCGTCCCTGATGCTCAGCCGTGCTACGCATCATAGCCCGCATGTATGACTGATACTTATCGGGCATCACTTCGCCGTTCTGATTCACCACGGAAGCAGAACCAATCACGGCACTTGACCTCATGTAAATACTATCGCAGGAAATGGCAATGAGCGCGCCTGCCGAGGCCGCATTTTGCGTAATCCATGCAATCACAGTTGGCCAGGCATGCAGCAGCCGTGAGTGTATGGAATCTGCAGATGCCAGATCGCCGCCGTAGGTGTTCAACTTGATCAGCACGACATCGGCATGCTGGCTGTCAGCTTCTGCCATGGCCGTCCTTACGAGTCGCCAGGCGGCGGGAAAGATTTCCTGGTTTAGTTCAAAGACGTAAACTTTTTTCGGCGAACTCGTATCAATACCCGGTGATGCAAAGGAACTGTGTATAAATAAAGGGCCTAAACCCATCAGCATCAATATAAAAAAGTGGAATTGCGCTCTGATCCTTTGCACCGGAAATATTTTATATCACAAAATTACGGTATCGAACGTGAAAGCATTATTGGCAGGCATTCTATGCCTCGTTACTTCTATTTCTTACGGGCAAATGATTAAGATGGGCGGGTTAGTGAGCAGCCGCTACGACACGCATGTGGTTGAAAAGGGCGAGACGCTGTACAGCATTTCGAAGAGCTTTAACACCACAGTAGGTGAGTTGCTCAAACTGAACCCTGATATTCACAACAACCAACTGGATGAAGGCCGCATCATCAATGTACCGGTGAGCAAAGTGGTACTGAATGGTGATCCGAATCGGAATGCTTTGGACCAAGAGGACTCGGATGAAGTGCTCGTGCTGGCTGCTGAAGATATAAATGAGCAGGGTTCTTCAGATCCTGATGGCAAAGCGCATTAGTGCTGCGCTCACAACTCACCACGCTCCATTAATAACTTTGCTTTCATTACTGCAATCACTGAGGGGGCATCTTTGATCTCTCCGTTCATCACTTGTTGAAACAGTTCTTCGAATGGAAGTTTCTTCACTTCCAGAACCTCGGTGGGCTCAGGGGTTGATTCAAAAAATGAAAGTTGTTGTGCCACAAAAAGAAATGCTTTCTCGGTTGTACCGGCATTGGAGAGATAACATTCACCGATCTGCGTCCACTTTTCTGCTTTGATGCCGCATTCTTCCATCAGTTCTCTCTTGGCTGATTCAATGGGTTCTTCATTCAGCGGACCACCGCCCTCGGGTATTTCCCAGCTGTATTCATTGATGGGTAAACGGAATTGTCCTACTATCCACGCGTTGTAATTTTCATCCAGCGGCAGTACGCAAATTGCGCGGTGCTTGAAGTCAGCCACTACATAAATGCCGGGATCACCTTTGGGGCGGGTCACCTGGTGTTCAATCAAGCTGATCCACGGACTGTCATAATACACTTTTGAGGAATTGATTTTCCAGGGATTATTCATCATGGTTTTCGGATTGTTGATTTCAGAACAGGACAGTTGTGTTTATTTATATCTACTTGTCAAATTGTGAAATTACTTTCAGTCAGATCATTCACTGTTCATCAGCCGTGATTACTTAAAATCATTTATGAGTCGCCTGACCAATTGAGGCACGCCGACAGATGCTTTCTCCAAAATCATTTCAAGATTCCTGACAGGCATGATATCCGGTTTGTTCGGATCCACCAGGAATTTCTTTGCGCCGGCAGGGGAGTAGTTTAGCAGTCCGGCTGCGGGGTACACCTGCAATGATGTGCCAACGACAACAAAAATCTCCGACTGCCCTGTTTCCTCAATAGCCGCATCCATCATCGGCACCGCTTCGCCGAACCACACTACATGGGGACGTAACTGCGAACCCAGTTCGCATTTATCACCAACATGTATTTCGCCCCGGCATTCGTAGAGCAATTGGTAGTCAGCGGAACTTCTCGATTTCATGATTTCGCCGTGAAGATGCAGGATCTTCTTAGATCCGCCCCGCTCGTGCAGGTCATCAATGTTTTGGGTAATAACAGTGACATCAAAGTGATCTTCGAGTTCAGCGAGGGCTTTATGTGCTGCATTGGGTTGGGCATTCATCACCTCACGCCGCCGCTGGTTGTAAAAGTCAAGCACCAGTTTCTGATTGCGGCGCCATGCTTCGGGTGTTGCCACATCTTCTATGCGGTATTGCGCCCACAGTCCGCCGGTGTCGCGGAACGTACTTAGCCCGCTCTCTGCACTGATGCCGGCACCGCTCAATACGACGAGTTTCTTTTTTGACATAGATGAGCGGATTGTTTCCGGGCTGGCTTCAACTGTTTTCTGCCTGTGTAAAAATAAGCGACAGGCATTCTTCCGGCAGGTGAGTCAATCGGCTACATTTGTTTTTGATGAAACGAATTCTGAAGCTGCACGCAATTGCATCCCTATTGTTTTGCCTGATTTTTAGTTTGCCGGAGTTAGCGAATGCGCAACAACCCAATGCGACCTCGGGTAACGATTCGAAAAATTTCCCCGGCGTTTATCTGCTGAGCATCACTCCCAAAAGCGGCGGCAAGTCGTATACATTATTTCACCGCACCAAGGTTCAACTCACCATGAATGACGGTCGTGAGATAAAAGGGAAAGTGAGGGGTGTTTCGCAAAATGAAATCTCCATTGAATATAAAAGCTACCCGATTGACG
The DNA here is from genome assembly GCA_018267315.1 of Bacteroidota bacterium. Lineage (GTDB taxonomy): Bacteria > Bacteroidota > Bacteroidia > Chitinophagales > UBA10324 > JAFDYS01. The sequence continues at coordinate 12,773 of JAFDYS010000025.1, forward strand.
GCATCAGCGAGATTCGTTTCAGCCCCGGCTCATCACTGGGATTAGTGGCTGCCGGGGCCATGCTGGTCGGTGTAACGATGGTTGCTGTGGCCGGTCCGGCGGATTCCCGCTCATCATCAGAAGAGGCCATTTTCTGGGGCGGCATCGGATTGGCCGCTGCGGGTTTCGCTACGCTTATTCCTACTTACTTTATGAAGAAGAAATTCAGCGCCAATGAATATGAATTCACTTCGGTGCTGGTAGCCGGTTACTGAGCGTGCGGCGGATTTTTTTTCAACCGGGAATGTTGCCCGAATCACGGTCGGCGGAAAGAGCGGTGCTGTTATCATTAAGCGGGTCAGCCAGCTTATTCTTCTCTTCCACATCTTCGTAGGCCTTGATGATTTTTTTCACCAGCGGATGGCGCACCACATCCCGTTCATCGAGATAAACAACGCCGATGCCTTTCACCTCACTGAGGATGTGCAGGGCCTTGAATAATCCGCTTCGCTGGTTCTTTGGCAAATCAATTTGTGTGATGTCGCCCGTGATGATGCATTTGGCTGTTGGCCCGATGCGGGTGAGAAACATTTTCAACTGCGGGTCCGTGGTATTCTGCGCTTCGTCGAGAATGATGTAAGCGTGGTCGAGCGTGCGGCCGCGCATAAATGCAAGCGGTGCCACTTCAATGACGCGGTTTGACATGTAGTAGTTTAGCTTGTCGATGGGAATCATGTCATCCAATGCATCGTAGAGCGGACGGAGGTAAGGATCAATCTTTTCTTTTAGGTCACCCGGAAGGTAACCGAGGTTCTCACCGGCTTCAACTGCAGGTCGCGTGAGAATGATTTTCCTGATTTCCTTATTCTTTAGCGCACGCACAGCGAGTGCAACGGCGGTGTAAGTCTTTCCTGTTCCGGCAGGACCGATGGCGAAGATCACGTCGTTGGTTTCCGCGAGTTCCACCATTTTTTTCTGCCCGGCGGTTTTTGCCTTTACAACGGTACCACTCGGGCCAAAGGTGATCACATCTTGGTCGAGCTTCGGCATTTCCACATCGAACGGGTCGTTCTCATCAAGAAGATCTTCAGCCGTTTTATCATTCAACCGTCCGTATTTCTCAATGAATTGAATCATTTGATTGATCTTGTCTTCAAGATGCCCCAAGTCATCCGAGTTGCCTTCAATCTTGATTTTGTTGCCGCGGGAAGTGAATTTTACTCTGGGGAATGCCTCTTTCAGCAGTTGGAGTCTTGAGTTATTGATTCCCAATAAATCGACCGGATCTATCGAGTCGAGATGAATAACGAGTTCTGTCAAAGTGACTATTACGATTTATGCAAAGTTACGTGAAATACCTTCCGAAGATTCAGCCCCCCGCTTCCACGAAATACATATCTATCTCTCCTTTATTCTTCGCCTGGATTTTTCCGCGGTAAGTGCAACTGAATTTTTCTTTCACCAGTTCGTGTGTTGTTCCGCTGATGTTCACTTTGCCCTGTTCGCCGGATGATTCCATCCGTGATGCAATGTTCACTGTATCACCCCAGATGTCGTAAGCGAATTTTTTGATCCCGACGATGCCTGCGACAACAGGACCGGTATGGCAGCCAATTCTGATTTCGAATGAGTGCTTATTTTCCTGCTGCCTTTCTTCTTTCAATTGCTTCATGAATTTTTGAATCTCCAATGAGGCGCTAATCACATCTGTTGCGTTCGTTTTGTTGGCAACCGGTAAACCGCCCGCACACATGTAGCTGTCTCCAATCGTTTTTATTTTCTCTATGTTATGTTTAGAAATGATTTTGTCAAACTCGCTGAAGATGTAATTGATTTCCCTCACCAATTCTTTTGCGCTCATCTTCTCGCTGGCCTGCGTGAAATTTTTGAAATCAGTGAACATAACGGTGACTTCATCAAAGCTTTTTGCTTCGGCGGTTCCGGTTGATTTGAGTTCCTCTGCTGTTTCTGCAGGAAGAATGTTTAGCAGCAGTTTGTCCGAACGTTCTTTTTCTTTTTCAATAATTAATGCATCTCTTTTCTTGTTCACAAAACTTCGGTAAGAAACGTAGGCGACAACAGCGAGTAACAATAGCCCGGCAAGCAGGAAGTACATCTGAATCTGTTTCTGCCTGATCTCATATTCCTGTTGCTTCATTTTTTCTTCTGTGCCTTTGATCTTTTCAGAAAAAGTAAGATCGTTTATCGCCGCTAGTTTTTGCTCGTTGAAAACACTGTCCTTCTGACTGTCACGCCAGGTAGCGTAGTAATAGGCACTGTCGTATTGTTGAGTTGCGCTGTAAATTTTTGCAAGTACATCGGCGATCTCAATGCTGAGCGTTCCGTATTTATCGAAGCGCTTCCTATGTTCATTCAAACTTTCAAGTCCGTACTTCTTCGCTTCCTGTATCTCACCTCTTTTCAGAAGAAACGAACTGTACCCGTTCAACGTACTCACGAGACTGATATCTTGTGCGGTAGAATCAGAAATGGCTATTCCCTTTTTAAAATAAAATTGTGCCATGGAGTCTTTGTCCAGTTTTGAATAAATGGTGCCAAGAATGCCGAGTAATTGTGTGTAACCAAACAAGTCATTTTTTTTGTCTACAACATTATCTGCTAACAAAGCGTAGATAAGTGCTGAATCAGGCTTGTTCAGTTGAAGATAAATCTCTGCGGTGTTTGCATAAACGGCTCTTTCAACCCAGGGAACTGATGAGATTACGGTTGAATCGCTCAGGTATGTTTCTGCTATTTTTAAGTGATAGAGCGCTAGCTCGCTATTGCCGAGTTGTTTGTAAACCACAGCGGCTTGTTCATTCGCGAGGCAAATACCTGCATTCATTTTTCCTTTCTCGGCTACGCGCAACGCCTTGAAATGATTTTCAAGAGAATGATTGAAGTCGGCCTTGTTTTCGTAGTACCCTCCGAGAAAGAAGTAGGAGTTAAAGATCAAAGTGTCATTCTTAGACTCCATAGCGTTTTGCAGCATCTGAACCAGGGCCAACTGAAAACCCGAATCATTTCGTTGACTTTGATAGCCCATTGCTGCGTAGGTCCAGAGCTCAAATTTTTTTTCAGGGTCATTTGTTTTTGAAATCTCAGCGAGCAGGCTGTCAATGCTCTGCGCAAAAGATAAACTCCTGAAAAAGCAAAGCAGGAATATTGCGGCGGCAGACTTCATGAAGATTTCGTTGATTCTTCCGCAAAATACATATCGATCTCTCCTTTATTCTTCGCAGAGATTTTTCCGCGGTACTCACATTTGAATTTGTCTTTCACCAGTTCATGCGTCGCTCCGCTGATGTTCACCTTACCCACTTCACCTGAAGATTCCATCCGCGAAGCAATATTCACGGTATCGCCCCAGATGTCGTATGCGAATTTCTTAATGCCAACGATGCCGGCGACGACAGGTCCGGTGTGGCAACCGATCCTGATTTCAAAAAACGGCTTGCCTTCCGCTTCGCGCCTTGCTTTTTCCCGCAGCATGAAATCACGGATTTCAATGGCAGCGGTCACCACATCTGCCGCATGAGTTTTATTCGCAGTGGGTAATCCGCCTGCACACATGTATGAGTCGCCGATGGTTTTTATTTTTTCGATTCCGTATTTGCTGATGATGTTGTCGAAGGCAGAGTAGCAATAGTTGATTTCATTCACGAGTTCCTGCGCATTCAACTGTTCACTCATGATGGTGAAGTTTTTGAAATCGGTGAACATCACTGTCACTTCATCAAAGTCTTTTGCTTTGGCCGTGCCGGTTGCTTTCAGTTCGGCGGCCGTTTCCTCCGGAAGAATGTTCAGCAATAATCGCTCACTTCGTTTTTTCTCTTTCGAAATTCTGATTCGCTGAAAAAGAAAAATCACGGAGAACAAAATGAAGATCGAAAGTCCGGCAACGGTCCAGTTCCTGATTGATTTCTGCCGCTCAATTTCCAATTCCTGTTCTTTCTTCTGAGCATTGAGCGCATTGATTTGCTGCTCGGTTTCGAATGACATCGTGCGGCTCTTGTTCTCATCGGCAATTACAGTCTGAAGCAACTCATTATATTTTTCAAGTTCAACGGTCGATTGTTTGTAGTTTCCCATTGCCTTGTAAACTGATGAAAGAAGCAGCCATTCTTTCAGCATCCATCTTCTTGCATTGATCTTCGAAAGACGATCGCTTTCTTCCGTTAACAACCGGATAGCATCATCATATTTCTTCTGCTTGATTCTGATCAGCGAGAGGCAGTAACCGGGGATCAGGAAACCAGCTGAACTGTTAATCATGAGGTGGTTCCTTTCAAAGATTTCTGCAGCTTTTTCTACACAGAAAGAAGCTGAATCCAATTTCTCGTTGAGGTAATAGTAATAGCCATTCTCTTGCCAGTAAGCGGCATGATAATCCGGCGAGCTCGTAGTATCTACATAAGACCGGAACAGATTCAGGTAGTACACTGCGCTATCGTCACCGGTAATCATTTTGACCCTGGCCAGTTGTAACAATACGTAGTTACCATCTGAGGCGATTGTAGAATCGAAAAGTTCTTCAAAGAGTTTCTTTGCATCGTAGAGATAGGGGAGTGCTTTTGGCGGATCGTCATAATCAATGATCAGACCTCCGATTACGGCCGTGTGATTGAGGCATCCAAAAAGCCCCACATTGGCTACCTCGGAAATAATGAAATGCTCCTGCATTATCCTGATATTGCGGTTCAAGAGCCCTACTGATTTCTGAAGCGAGTAAATGGCCTTATCCGTAAGCCCCAATACCCTGTAAAATCCGCCGAGGTCATAATAGCAGATGCTTGCCAGGCTTGAATCTCCTGCATTTTCAAAATCATTGGCAAGCTGCCTGATGTAATAGAATCCTTCATTGAGGTGAGTGCTGTTTCGAAACGGAAAGCGGATGTTGGTGATGGCAAGAATGAGCAAATACTTTTCGTGGTCGTTTTCATAATTTCTGAGCTCTGCAATCAGTGACTTGCCAAGGTCAAGTGCCTGCTCATAGTTTTTGGAAAGATCCAGCGTGATCGAGAGTCTTGTTTTGAGAAAGAGATAGTTTTGATCGCCGATCGAGGGAATCAACTTCTTCATTTCAATTTCAATCATGTCATATTGAAGTGAATCAGGGCTAGAAGTTAAAAGCAGTCTTGAAGCATTTTCAAGATTGACTGAATCAGCATGAGAAAGGGCCTTGACTTGTTGCAGATACCAGATGACGGAGTCGGTAGGAGATAGCCGCTGACAGACTCCCGTTTTGCAGAGAGTCAAACAGAGAAATAACAGTAGAGCGAACTTCACTTAGGGGTGACCGAAAATGCCTCTCAAGATGAGAATTCTTTTTCACGGGGTTCTACAAAATACATATCTATTTCCCCCTTATTCTTTGCCATAATCTTACCTCTGTAAGTGCAATTGAATTTTTCTTGCACCAACTCATAAGTAGATCCGCTGATGTTCACTTTGCCCTCTTCGCCGGCTGATTCCATCCTCGATGCCACGTTCACCGTATCGCCCCAGATGTCATACGCGAATTTTTTGATGCCGACGATGCCGGCAATTACCGGTCCGGTATGAATGCCGATTCGTATTTCGAAGGAATGTTCACCCTGCAATTTTCTTTTTTCTTTCAGGTGGCTCATGAAATCCTGAATTTCCAAAGCGGCAGTAACCACATCCATGGCATTGCTCTCGTTAGCTGCCGGCAGTCCTCCGGCGCACATGTAACCATCGCCGATTGTCTTGATCTTTTCAATGTTGTATTTGGAAATGATTTTGTCGAACTCACTGAACAGAAAATTGATTTCACTCACCAGTTCATGTGCCGTCATTTGTTCACTCAGCCGGGTGAAATCTTTGAAATCGGTGAACATCACGGTTACGGCATTAAAACTTTTGGCTGCTGCCGTTCCGTTTGTTTTCAGTTCCTCCGCAGTTTCCTGCGGAAGAATGTTGAGCAGCAATTCGTCACTTCGCTTTTTCTGTTTGGCCAGTTTGTTCCGCTGCCGGTAAACCACTGTCAGGAAGATCAGTGATCCGCCGAGCCCGGCAAGAAAGCTGTTCCGGATAAAACCCTCACGGATGTCTTTCTTTTCCTGCTCCGCTTTTACAGCAGCTTCCTTCTTTTCCTGCTCGTAGCTGAGCTGCATCTGAACAATGTTGTTCACGCTGGCGGCATCGCTTAAGCTATCCCGGCCGGCTATGTATCGCTTTAAGTTCAGGTAAGCATTTTTCATATCACCGGTGGCGCTGTCGAGCAAGTACATGCCCCGGTAATATTCAATCACCAAAGCAGGATTATCCAGATCGCGGGCCAAATCCAGTTGTCTGTCGAAAAACGGCACGGCCTCTTCAAATTGCCGCAGGCGGGTATAGCAGACTCCGATGCCGCCGAGCGTTTTTGAAAGCTGCTGCTTGTACCCCACTTTCTCATAGAGGGTTGAAGCATGCTGCAGACTGGCGAGAGCTTTGGAAAAATTTCTTTGTTGCATATAAACTTGTCCAAAGGCATCATGAGATTCAGCGAGGGAAACGGTGTCAGTAATTTCAATGGAAATGTGCAGAGCCGTATCCATCGCTCGCAATGCCGAAGCATAGTCGTTCATTTTCAGATAGACCTGTCCGATCTGAACGTAGGTTCCCGGGAGCTGAATGCGGTTGCCGGTTTCAATATGCGCCTGCAATGCCTGCCTGTAGTAGGTGAGGGCCTGCTGGTAATTGCCCAGCGTCATGTAATCACTGGCAATGGCTGAAGTGGCCACGGCCACGTTGCTTTTATCACCCAGCTCTTCATAAATTTTTAGCGCCGTAAAATTACTGGTGACTGCGGCCGCGGTGTTACCCTGGTTTTCATATAACCATCCGAACAGAATATGCACGCGGGCCACATTGGTTAGATCATTGAGCGCCTGATAGAGGTGAAGAGCAAGCGTCCAGTGTTCCTGTGCCTGGGCGTATTTGCCGTCGTCGGCATAATCCTGGCCGATGTACATCAGCAGGGTTGCCGTTTGCTTCTTATCATTTCTATTTTGATAAATCCCGAGCGCATCGTTGTGATTTTTTAATGCTTCCTCATAATTGCCCTGCCTCCATTGTATTCTGCCCATGGCGGTTCTTGCTCCGGCAATTCCTTTAGCATAGCCAATTTTCTCTGACAACCTGAGAGCCTGCGTCGCAGAGGTCATACCCTGTTCGTGATTCGAGTAGATGCAGTTGAATGCAACGGCAACGAGCAAATTGATTCTGGATGTATCGTCAGTTGTCTTTGTTAATTCGTTCAACAGTGAATCCACTTTCTCCTGTCCCACTTTCTGTGCGGAGGCATGAAGTACGGAAAGCAGCAAGATGCAGCATATAACGACAGCGGGTTTCATCATTAAAGTGTTGTAGCTGATTCGGATGAATTGCCGGCGATCGCTTCTTCCACGTAGTACATGTCCACCTCGCCTTTATTTTTTGCCATGACTTTTCCGCGGTAGATACATTTGAACTGATCTTTGATTTCTTCAAAAGTCGCTCCGCTGATGTTCACCATCCCTTCTTCGCAGCCCGCTTCCATACGGGAGGCGAGGTTCACCGTATCACCCCAGATGTCGTAGGCGAATTTTTTCAGTCCTACGATTCCTGCCACCACCGGACCGGTGTGAATTCCGATCCGTATTTCAAAATAATGTTTGTTTTCCCTCTGGCGATCTTCATTAAGCCGCTTCATAAACTGTTGAATATCGAGTGCCGCATTCACCACATCGGTCGCATTGGTTTTATTCGGAACCGGTAATCCGCCGGCACACATGTAACTGTCGCCGATGGTTTTGATTTTTTCAATCTTGTAATTTGAAATGATCTTGTCGAACTCACTGAAAAGAAAATTGATTTCACTCACCAGTTCATGGGCCGTCATCCATTCGGCGGCTTTGGTAAAATCCTTGAAATCGGTGAACATCACGGTGGCCTTGTCATAACTTCTGGCTCCGGCTGACCCGGTGGCTTTAAGTTCCTCTGCTGTTTCTTCGGGAAGGATGTTCAGCAGCAACCGGTCGCTGCGTTTTTTCTCCTTTGCAATTTTGTTCCGCTGCCGGTAAACCACCACGAGAAAGATCAGTGCCCCGCCCATTCCTGAAGCAATAGAATTTCGAATGTTACGCCGGATGATATCTTTTTTCTCCTGCTCGGCTTGGGCTAATGCTTCTTTCTTTTCGGTATCATATGATAGATGCACCTGCGCAAGTTTCTGCATGTTGCGGTCGTTGAAAATGCTGTCGTGACCAATAACATACCTATAGTAGTGTGTGAAAGCATCGTTCCAGTTCCCCGTCATGCTGTCGAGCAATTGCATACCTTGATAATACTGTGTGAGAGAAATACCAGTGCCCAGTTGCTGCGCTAATGCCAGTTGTTTTTTAAATACACTGCGGGCTGAATCATATTCGCCGAGATAGGTGTAACAGACCCCCAGCTTTCCATAAGCGCCCGTAAGTTGGTCTTTGTTGGACACGGCCCGGAAAAATGCAGTGGCTAAACGGAAATCGCTGAGCGCGGAGGCATAGTTGTTTTGTCGCAGGTAAATTTCTCCGCGTCCGGCGTGGGCATAGGCCAATGAGAATGTGTCGCGGACTTGCCGGGCGATCCTGATCGCTGTGTCAATCGCTTCGATTCCGAGGTCGTAGCTCTTCATCTCGGTGTAAACGGAAGCGCAGTTGACGTAGTAAGCCGCCAGGTTGATGCTGTCGTTTATCATCTCAAGCGCTTTCAATCCCTGCCGGAAATACCGGAGCGCCTGCGCATAATTGCCTAGCGTGACGAAATCCTGCGCAATGTTTCCGTTGGTGAAAGCAATGGCCGTGCTGTCACCCAATTCCTCATAGAGCTTCAGCGAGGCGTAGTTGTACCGAAGGGCTTCGGGGTAATCGCCCATGTTTTCATAGGCCCATGAATACAGGTTGTAAACAGAGGCCACCTTACGCTTGTCATTGAGCGAGTCAAATATTTTCAGGGCCTGCGACCAGTAATCAATGGCTTCAGTGTATTGACCGTTGTCACCATAGTCCTGTCCGATGAATGTAAGCAACTGAGCAGATTGGTACTTATCCCCCAGCTGCTGATAGATGCTAAGTGCAGCAAAATGGTTCTTCAATGCCTCTTCAAATTTTCCCTTTCGCCAGTAGAGACGGCCTGCCGCTGTTTTCGAAACAGCAATTCCTTTTTGCCAGCCGATGGAATCAGAAAGTTGCAGTGCCTGATCGGCATAATCCAAGCCGGTTTCCTGATCGTAATAAACGTGTGAGGTGGCTAATGACGAAAGGACAATAATCCTTGTTGTGTCGTCCTTCGCTTGGGCTAATTGGGAAAGCAACTTGTCAAGAACCGCTGGCGACGGGCGCTGGGCCGATACGGCTCCACACACCAGTAACATCCAAAAGAGTGTGAGCGTGTTTTTCATTTGCTGAAGAGCGGCGAATGCATCGCAAAATACACATCTGCGTCGTTTCTTTTCTCATGGAACAAATGAAGCAACGTATGCATGAGCAGGGTCCGTCACGCCGCATATGATGAAGGGAGCCGAAAGGACTCTTGCTTGATCGGGGAATGAAACTATGCCCGGCGCGGCACGGTTTGGGGTGCGTGAACTTCTTTTGAACGCGGTGTAAATGCAGCGACGGAAGATTCCTCGCTATGCGTAAGCGCCGGCTCAGTGCTGACCTATTTCCTTCCCTGTTTTATCTATGAATCCCCACTTACCGTTCAACTTAACAGCGGCAAACCCTTCTGAGAAGTCGAAGGCATCTTCATAGGCCGGTGGAATAACTTCTTTGCCTGCTTTGTCAACAAATCCATATTTCCATCCACTGTATAGTACCAACATGGCCATTCCGTCAGCGATCGCCCTGACATCTCCATCTCTTCCATCCATTGACAAGGCAACAACTTCTTTGCCCGTGGTATCGATGAAACTCCACTTGCTGTAATCACTCATGGCAACAGGAGCAAGCTGCTCTGAGAAATCAGAAGCATGCTGATACTTCAATTCAATCTTGTATTTGCCGGCTTTGTCCACGTATCCGTATTTTCCTTCAACAGACCTGACCCGTGCGCACCCGTTGCTGAAATTGTTAACCTGGTCAAATGTTGGCGGAATGACCCACCTGCCGGTTTTATCAATAAAGCCCCATTTCTTGACCCGTGGGTCCGCTGCGTAGATGCGTGCGATACTATCGGAAAATTCATGCGCTTCATCATACCTGAATGGTATTTTCTCGGCTCCTGTTTTGGCAATGTAGCCATACTTGCCTGCTGATTTCACAGCAGCAAGTCCCTCTGAAAACCGCGACGCATAATCATATTTCGGAGCAACTACTTCTTTTCCTGTTTTGTCAATGTACCCGTATTTTCCATTCAGCCCGATCAAGGCCAGTCCTTCAAAGAATCTTCCGGCATCTTCAAATTTCGCGGGGATGACCAGCTTCCCTTTTTTGTCAATGAAGCCATATTTACCGTTCGTTTTGACGACTGCCAGCCCCTCTGAAAAAGTAGATGCGCCTTCATAAATCAAAGGAATGACTTCACTTCCGGTTTTATCAATGAAACCATATTTGCCGTTCAATTTAACCGGGGCAAGCCCATCGCGAAATGAGTATGCTTCGTCATACTTGAATTGAGGCGCCATCGGGATGTTGCCTGCTGCCGGTTGCGAAGCTTTCCACCCGCTGGCAACCGAGATGGCTACAACGACGAGTGTGAGCGAAGTGATGACCGGAAGCCAGAAGTATTTCTTTACCGCAACAGGGATGCGTTTTTGTTTTGTGGTTTGTACTGAGGAATTCATTTTCTCTTCATTTTGTTTTGCCAGGTTTTCAAATGTCTGTCACTTATTTTGTTCTTACAAGAAGGAGGAAACGTTAAGCAAAATAACAAGGAAGCAAATAATGAAATGCGCTGAATTCAATATGTTGCCGTCGCTATTTTACCGGCGCGATCAGATCTTCTGCAGCCACGATCTGCCATTTGTTATTACGAATGACCCAGGTATCAGTCCACACGAAACGTCCGCTATCACCGGAGTGCTTTACCCAGGTTTCATCACCCTGCGCCACGGCGGTGTTTCCGTAGAATCGGATTTTCACATCATTAAGATGATTGGAAACGAAATACTGCGGTGCCGCTGCAGTAGCATGCACCATCTCCTCCTTAGTATATTGACTGCCGTCAGGGTCAACACCAATGAAATCATCGGCAAGAATCCGCTCGATCACGGCGGAATCACCTGATGCCACCGACTCGGCCCATTGCTTTTCTGACTCACGGATGTACGCTTCTGCCTTCTTGTAGTCAATGCTGTTGGAGCAGGAAACGACAGACAGGATGATGCTGACAAGAAGAAATTCTTTCGACTTCGCTCTGAGGTTTTGTGATTTCATTGTCAGGGTATTTAAGGAAGCAATGAACAACCAATTTATCCTTCCACAAAATACATTTCCACCTCCCCTTTGTTCTTGGCAGGAATTTTTCCACGTGGAGCACATTTGAATTTGTCTTTCACGAGTGCGTAAGTACTTTCTGAAATGTTGACCTTTCCCGCTTCACCGTGTTGCTCCATGCGCGCCGCCATGTTCACGGCATCGCCCCAGATGTCGTAAGTGAATTTCTTCAACCCAACGACTCCCGTCACTACCGGTCCGGTGTGAATGCCGATGCGGAAATCGAAAGCCGGCAAATCCTGAATGGTACGCGTGATGGAAAAACCTTTGATGAAGTTCATCATGTCAATGGCGGCACGCACGGTTCTGAGCGCATGATCGTTCACGGGCTTCGGCAATCCTGCCGCGGCAACGTAGGCATCGCCCACTGTCTTGATCTTTTCCAAACCGTGTTTGTCCATGATGTGATCGAATGCCCGAAAACATTCATCGAGCTGTGTCACAAGCTCCTGCGCCGAAAGCGTTTCTGCTATAGAAGAAAATCCCTGTATGTCGGCGAAGAGAATCGTGACTTCATCGTGCTTGCGGGCGTATGACTTGCCGAACTGTTTCAGTTCATTGGCAATTTCTTCAGGCAGAATATTCAACAGCAATTTGTCGGCGCGCTCTTTCTCTTCGCGCAGCTTCCGCTCTTCAATCAGCGACTGCGCCACCAGCGCTTCCGCCTTTTTAAGGTCGGCATAGCGACGGATCGTGAGGTCAAGAATGGTTTTAAAGCGGGAGAGAATGGCGATTTCCTCTTCTGACACCGGCATCATATTCCAGGTGAATAGGAATCCGTCAGTGAACGGAAGGAAACAGCCGAACTGTTTGTCAGTCTCCAGGTATTGATCGAAGGAAACTGAAAGCGCTTCGGAAAGAAGCCGGTAATAAGAAACGAGCGTTTCCCCTTCCAGCACCGGAAAATAGTTTTCTTGCTTCAGCCAGCTTTCATATTGCTTTTCAAAAACCGGATGACCGATAAAATCAAATTCTCCGGTGAAAGAAAGTGTGATGGCTTTATCGAATGATGTTGCCGGATACAGTTTCGCCCTGCGGGATTCCCTGGTAAGCAGCACAAATCCGCTCCGGATGGAATGAATGCCCAGCTTGTTCAGTTCCGTAAAAACAGTTCCGGCCGCTCCGGTGAGGTCGTCGCTGTTATGCATGGCCATGGCGCTGGCCCTCACTCTTTCCAGCGATGCCTCAATTTGCGCTTCATGTGCCTGCGCCTCTGCTTTTTGCAGATCGAGGAAACGGGTGTAGGTGAGATCGAAAACTTTGCCGAAGCGCTCGAGCAATTGAATGGTTTCTTCCTGAGCAGGTTCACCTTTTGAGAAAGAGATTATACCTTTTGAAAAGCATGCCATGTTGATGATCCAGCGATCATCAGGAGATTCGACTTCGCTGCCAAACTTCGTATCAGATAATTCACTGCGGTAACGATTGTAGTCGTGCAGCTCCTTTCCTTTTAACTCCACACTTCCTGATTTTGCTCCTGATTTCCACACCGTGTAAATCTGTTCGAACAGTGGCCAATCATTGATTTGCGCTTTAAAAATTTTCTTCAACGGACTGGAATGATACGTTGCGGATACTTCGATGGTGTATTCTTCTTCGTTGAAGATTCCGATTGAAATCTGTTCTACGTTTTCTCCCAGCTGCTTAAATTGTTCAAAGAGAACAGAAGTTGTTTCAATAAGCTCGTCACTGCGCTGCATTGCCATCGTGCGTGCGCGAACTCTTTCCAGAGCAAGTTCAATCTGCGATTCGCGCGCTTGTGCTTCTGCTTTTTGAAGATCAAGAAAGCGCGTGTAAGTCTGCTGGAAAACTTTTCCAAAACGCAGAAGCGTTGCATTCTCTTCATCGGAATAGGGAATGCCAGAAAAGTTTTCAATATACAGGGCAACATCTTCCATTAACACTGTGGAGATGGTAAAACCGGGCTGGCTGAAGATGATTTTTTTTGATTCCTCCGGAAAGCCGGGAACATGTTTAAAAAGCGCTGTGTAAAAACTGTTTTTTTCTTCAAGGGTTAGGGTGGTGGCAAAAAAATCTATTCCTTTTTCCTTAGCTTCATTAAAGCGATTGTAATAGATGCTATCAAAATAGGGAATCGTTACCTGTGACGGGGTTCCGAATTGATCGGCTATCCAGCTGTTAAAATCATCCCTTGTCTTGTAATCCAAAATGAATCCAGTATGGTCAGTTTGAATATTCAGATGAACTAGTTGCTCGTATACAATCTGGATGACCTCTCTGAGTTCTTCGCTTCTTTGCATGCCCATGGTTCTGCTTCTCACTCTCTCCAGTGCAGCTTCAATTTTAGCTTCATTTGCTTGTTCTTCTGCTTTTTGCAGATCGAGAAAGCGGGTATAAGTTTGTTCAAAGACATTGGCGAAGCGTTTGAAAATATCGTGGGTTTCAGGTCTTGATTCATGTAAGTGAAAAGACAAATAGCCCTGATTAAAAAAGGCGAAATGATATATCAGGCTTTCCGGAAATGAGTAGTTTGTTTCTTTAAGTTTCTTAATGACACTTCCGATGCCCGGCACTGTCAGCAGATAATCAAAATGCTTTTTTAATGCTTCACCTCTGACTTCTTTAACCAGGAAATCTTTTCGGCTTCGCGCCGCCTCATAAACATCATTATAGATTTCACTTTCCGTATGCACCAATTTAAATGGCTCTTGTAGTCGCCCTTCTGCAGAACTCATCCAGACTGTTGCTGACTTTTCATCTTTATCCCAGATATTAAAACCACAACTCCCGGTCTCTACACCTAAAGATTTTATTTGTTGAAATAAAACTATTGCAGCATCCATCAATTCATCGCTTCGCTGCATCGCCATGGTTCGCGCACGAACTCTTTCGAGTGCTAATTGAATTTGCGCTTCTCTTGCCTGTGCTTCAGCAAGTGCCACGTCCACATACCGGCGATACGCGAGAGCAAACACATTGCGGAAGCGTTCCAGCATCTTCATCTGCTCATCACTAGCGGGAATGAATGATGAAACACTCAGCGCGCCGAGTCCTGTTGAATAGGAGTAGTAATAAACTGAAGAAGCCGCATTGAGTTTCTCATCAGGCAGGTAACCGATTTCCTCTCTGAATTTTCTCCAGCCAGGCATTTCTTTTTCAGAAATGACGACGGGGACAAAAGCATCGCTTGCTTTCTTCAAATCATTCGCCCACTGATGCAGAATAGGATTTGTTTTATATCCAACCTCAATTGTACCGCAAACCCCGTAGTCGCAGTAATAGCTGACTATGGTTTGCTTTTCATCGTGATTGATGATGATCTCTGTGTTGCGGATATCAGAAAAGCCGAGTGATTCTAGTTCATGATATATTGTTTCGCCAACACTTTTCAGTTCTTCTGTTGTGTGCATCGCCATCGCCTGCGCCCGCACTTTCTCGAGTGAAGCTTCTAGCTTGGCTTCTTTGGCCTGCGCTTCTGCAAGAGCAATGTCGCTAAAGCGCTTGTAAGCAAACTCGAATACATTCCGGAATCGTTTCAATAACTCAACCTTCGCTTCAGACAGTGAACTGAAAGCTGAAATGCCGATGGAACCATTGCCGATCGAGTAGAGGTAATAATGAAGTGAAGAGGTTTGGTCAACACGCGGATCGTCAGGTTCACCAACTTCCTTGCGGAACTTCTTCCACTCTTCCAGTTCTTTTCCCTCAAAAACCGTTTCTGAAAAAGCATCGTGTGCGCTCCGGATTTTCCGGATCTGATTTTCAATGACGGGATGAATGTTGTAAGTAAGCTGATTGACGGTTTTTCCTACATCCTCTGAGTAATCATAGTTGACAAACGTTCCCTTCTCATCATCGTGAATATTGATCATGGCATTGCGCATCACGGAAAAACCGAGTGAAAGCAACTCGTGAAAGAGTGTTTCACAGATGTTGAGCAGATCATCGGGTGTTCGCATACCCAGAGCAACGGCACGTACACGCTCAAGCGATGTTTCAATCTGCGATTCGTGCGCCTGCGCCTCGGCCTTCTCTATGTCAAGGTAGCGGCGATAAGAGAGTTCAAATACTTTCTTGAAGCGCTTGAACAATTCAATCTCTTCCTCATTCAGTAACTCATATGTTGACATGCCGAGCGCCACTGGCCCCAGCGAGTGCCAGTAATAGGTGAGGGAAGAAGCCGTTTCGAGAAATGAATCAATGAACACATTCGTGGTCTTCTGATACTTGATCCAGTCAGGTAATTCTTTTTTACTGATGGTGCGAATGAATACTTCACCGGCACCCTTCAGCATCCGCTGGGCAAATTCATTGTGCAGCGGATGGTTCCTGTATTCCGTTTCGGTGAAAACGGTTTTGTCGTGCTTCGCGTAATACTCGAAGTTGAAATAGGTTCCTTTCTCTTCATGAAAAATCGCCGTTTGCACATTGCGTATTTCTTTCACGCCCAGCGTTGCAAGTTCTTTACTGATGGTTTTGCAGATTTCGGGCATGTCAGCCGCTTTCCTCATTGCAAGAGCGATGACGCGAACTTTTTCCAGTGAAGATTCGATTTCAAGTTCCCGATTCTTCTGCTCCAGCTCGGCTGTTTTTTTCGCCAGCTCTTCCTGAAGCTGAGATGTTGTTTTTTCTGTAAGTGGTTTCTCCCGCGTCGGCATGTTCACAATGTCGCTAATCAATATCGTTCCGTCATTTGAAGATGACAAGGGAAAGGTAGTTAGTCCATAAGATTTACGGCAAAGAATTGTTTACTAATCAGCACGGGATATGGATACGCTGATACCTTGCCAACGTAACTCAGTTTGGAATTTTTGTGAACTTGCAACTCTTACTCAAGTTGAATTCATGGGAAAATTTGTCTTCAAATTTTTTGCATTGCTGAAATGGTTCCGACTTTCATGGCTGCGATTGACAGGAAAAACGGAAGCCGATGTTCATGCGCAGCGCATCGTTTCAGGAAAGGCATGGAACGAGTTCTGCGATCATCTCAAAACCGCCGGTGCAGCACTCGTGTATCCCGGTGCGCCTAACGATCCGTTTCAGCAGGCGGAGGGAGTTCGGTATCTCACGCGACTGACACGGGCGGCTCTCGAAGCATTTGTGGAATTTGGTGATCCGGAATTCCCGGAGCTGAGAAGAACGGCGCACGAGACGATTAAACTCGGTGCGGATAACCCGGACAACTTTTATCAGAATGCGCAGATCAGTGGCGAATACGAATACCGTATTACTGGAAAAAGAAACACCATTGACTACATCGGTTTCTTCACACAAAACGGTGTGTACGGTCAGCCCGGCGGTATGGCGCCCTGCGGCGTGATTGAAAACAGGGATTTGCAGGTGGAATCGGACGGGAGTTTTGAAATCATTCTCAGTAAAATCAAAAAGGGAAAGAACTGGCTGAAGATCGAAGACACAACGAGTCTGGTAATTGTGCGGCAAACATTTTTGGACCGGAAGCAGGAAATTCCGGCTTCGCTGAAGATTGAAAATCTGAACGGCAATAAAATTCCGAACAACGTAACTCCGGAGAGAATTGATAAAGGACTCAACACCGCTGCGTTGTTTGTCGCAGGCGCGCCGTTTCTTTTTTCGAAGTGGGCGAATGGTTTTAAGAAACATGCTAATCAGTTGCCGCAATTTAGCCCGGAAGTATCCAATGCGGCGGGTGGTGATGCCAACATCATTTATTATCACAGCTACTGGAATTTGAAAGATGATGAAGCGCTCGTCATCCGGTTCATCCCGCCCGATTGCGAGACCTGGAATTTTCAGTTGAACAACTACTGGATGGAATCGCTTGACTACCGTTTCTTCCCGATTTGCGTGAACAAGCATTCTGCAGTGAAACAAACTGACGGAAGCATCCGCATCATTGTTTCGAAAACCAATCCCGGCTTCTCCAATTGGATTGACACCTGCGATCACAACGAAGGAACCATGTGCCTTCGATGGTACCGGTTGAAGAACGGTGCGCAGCCCGTGCAGCCGGAGTGCAGGGTAATAAAAATTTCGGATCTGGCGAAATGAGTAGGCAGCGCACCGTCTCCGCTACGGGTTTCAAAAAGAAACCGCTTTGGTTCAACCTCATCAATAAGACATGGAGTGGCACTTATATTCTCGGTACTAAAATCAAACTGGAGAAGGATCACCTCATCAAAACCGCGCGTAGGAAAACCGGATTGCAATTTTTTGGAAATGATTTTTGGGAAGATCCGCTCGATCGGCTCCTGTATTCAGTAAATGAGGAGGCGCAGTTGTCGCCGGTTGGGAGATTCATTACAAAGCAACGTCTGGTGAACATGCTTGAAATCAGATTGCGGGCTGAAAATGATTTTAGAAGGCGCCCTGAAATTCTGGAGCAGGAAATTTATCCGGTGCAACTGATTTGCGGTCTGCAACGAACAGGCACCACCAAGTTGCAGCGGCTGCTTGCGGCCGATCCGGAAAACCGTGTGCTGCTGAGTTGGGAAGCGCTCAATCCCGTTCCGCTCAGTGACAAGCCGGATGAAAAAGAGCAACGCATCAAGGCCGCGCGGTTGAGTGAAAGAGCGCTGAAGCTGATGGCGCCGGGATTCTTCTCCATTCATCCCGTGGAATATCAGCAGCCCGAAGAAGACATTTTGCTGCTCGACATCACGTTCATGAGTACGACGGCGGAAGCAACGATGCACGTTCCATCGTATGCTGCGTGGCTTGAACAAACGGATCAGTCGCCGGCATATCAATACATGATCAAGTTGCTGAAACATCTTCAGTGGCAGCGGCCCGCGAAACGGTGGGTGCTCAAGAGTCCGCATCACATGGAGTTTCTCGGCGTCATCAAAAAGGAATTTCCGCAGGTGCAATTCATCTGGACGCATCGCGATATCACGCAAAGTCTCCCTTCATTCCTCAGCATGGTGGCGCACAGCCAATCCATTTTCAGCAATGAAGTTTCCCTTGTACAGGTGGCGAATCACTGGGTGAGCAAGACGCAATACATGCTGTTGAAAGGAATGGAATTCAGAAAAGCAAATCCGGATCAGCATTTCACTGATGTATTTTATCAGGAACTGGTGGAAGCTCCGATGAAAGCGCTCACTGAAATTTACCGGTCACGCGGAGCAATTTCTCCGGAATTGCGGCAACGGTTCATGGAAACAGAAAAGAAGAATATGCAGAACCGGTACGGCATTCACAGTTATCGCCTGCAGGATTTTGGATTGAACAGGGAGGAGGTTGAAATGATGATGCAGTTCTACACCAATTTTCTAAAAACACTTTCGCACTAATTCATGACGGAGAAGAAAGGAAGATATTCTAATGCATTTACCGCGACGCTTGCGGGCATCACTGATTTGTTCCGCAAGCAAATGAATGTGGTGACGCTGAATGAGACGGATCGGATTGAAGGGAAAAAAGTGCTCATCACAGGCGCGAGTTCCGGGTTAGGATTTGAAACAGCCGTGCAATTGGCAAAGCGCGGCGCACAAGTTTGGATGGCCTGCCGAAGCGGTGTACCGCAGAAAGGCGAGGAGGTGAAGAATCTCTCCGGCAATAAAGAGGTGGAGATTCTGAAGGTGGATCTTTCCGACTTGGATTCTGTGAAGTCACTGGTGGATCAACTCAAAACGGCCGCTGTGAAATTCGATGTGCTGGTTGAAAATGCCGGAATGGTTCCGGCAAAAAGCAGAAAAACGAAGCAGGGACTTGAAGAAATGTTTGTGGTGAATTACCTCTCGAAGTACCTGCTGGCACGCCTGCTTCTTCAAAATGATCTGTTCAACACAACCGACGGGCAGGTTCCCCGAATCATCATCGTCGCTTCCGAAAGTCACCGCAACCCGAAAGCATTTGATTGGGACGGTTTTGGGAAATACAAAGAATATTCCATGGGGAAAACGGTGGAGCATTATGGGTATTACAAATTGTTGCTCACCACATTCTCGAACGAGCTGAGCCGGCGAATCAATACAAGCGGTCGTTTGAATTATTCTGTGCTTGCTCTATGCCCCGGTCCGATTGATTCAAACATTACAAGAGAAGCGCCGGCTATTTTCAAGCCATTGCTCAAAGTGGTTTTCAAAATATTTTTCCGCTCGCCGGAAGTGGCCGTGAGGCCCGTTGTTTATTTCGCCGTGTCGCCTGAGGTGAAAGACAAACCGCTTGACTATCTCTTTCTGATGTCAAGAAAAGAGATGGATGAAAAAGCGACGGATGCCGCCAACGGTAAAAAGCTGTGGGAGCTTTCGGAAGCGTTGCTCAGAGAGCACGGCATCGTCTTCTCTAAATAGCGTTTGGCTATTTTGACTTGATGTGATATTCCGCAGCGAGATAGGTTTCCATGGTCCCATAGTCAATGAATGATTTCGTGTCAGCATACACGGTAATCATCCGCGGAATGATGATGAGCGGATTACCGAAAAACCGGAAAGGGTTGAGCAGGTCAGCGGCTATTCTGGTTTGTTCCTCTACAATGCCGTTGAACTTCGGTGATTCTTTCGTCAGAACTTCTTTCACTTCATTGCGAACATAATTCCACAGCGGATGAATGCGCAGCGAAAGCGGCGTATGACCATTGTGCCAGCGGTTGATGAAGGTCTCGTAATCAATGTTTCTCTTCTTTGAAAAAAGTGTGAGCAGACAAGCGCCGGGTGTTGCTTCACCATCATTCCAGTTCTTCCTGTAGCTGACCGGCAACGCTTCATGCACACGGTATGCGCCGCGAAAGCCATCGAGGTTTTTAAAGGCAACAATAGGTGTGGACGATGAATGGTAAACGGAAATAGCGGCGATCTTTTTCTTCCGGAAGGGGATAATGGAAAATGCCGGCGGCGATTTTTCGGTGATGGTGAACTTAATGGCATCCGGGCCGAATGATTCGCTCACTTGAGCTGCTGCAAGTTGAATTCTGTTTCTGAATGCGGCATGCGTTTCTGCATCGCTGCCATTCACGAGATAAACATCTTTGTTCATTTCAATTACCGGTGATTGGATATTTTTCCACGCACGTAAAGAAACAAAGCATGCGGGATTCAAAACTGAATATTCTGGTCACGGGTGGCGCGGGATTTCTCGGAACCTTCATTGTAAAAGAACTGCTTGATCCTGCGTGTCCGCTGAATGTCGGGCTGGTTAGAATTTTTGACCTGAAAAATCCTCCGGCATTCCGCGATGAGCGGGTTGAGTATTTCAGTGGCGATGTTTGTAATGCGGACCACGTTAGCCATGCCTGTGCAGGGATCGACCTCGTCATTCACTCCGCGGCTATCATTGACTGGGGGACTAAAACTCCCAAAGAGGTTTACGCAACCAATTTTGAAGGAACGAAGAATGTGATTGCCGCATGCAGGCAAAACAATGTTCGGATGCTTGTTTACACCAGCTCGCTGGATGTGGTGATCACGGGTAAACCGCTGCGGAACATTGATGAATCGCAGCCCTATGCAGTCAAACATCTGAACATGTACTGTGAAAGCAAATGCCTGGCGGAGCAACGGGTGCTTTCGGAAAACAATAACGGACTGCGCACTTGCGCGCTGCGCCCGGCAGATATATGGGGTGAGGGCGATCCATATCACATTCCGCCGCTGATTGAAATGGCGATGAGTGGTTTTTACATACGCATCGGTAATGGGAAAGCAAGGAACCAGCATGTGTATGCAGGCAACATGGCGTGGGCTCATGTGCTCGCTGCGAAAGCGCTGGTTGAAGGCGACAGCCGGGTTTATGGCAATGCCTATTTCGTTACTGACGGCGAGCCCGCCAATTTTTTCACCTTCTTTGATGAAATCGTTTCACGCTCCGGTTATAAAATTTGGCCGCGTAATCTGTGGCTGCCGAAAGGATTCACATATGTCCTAGGAATAGTTTCAGAATTTATCGCCTTGCTGATCCGGCCGTTGAAATATTACAATCCCAAGCTGAGCCGCTTTGCTGTGATGTACACCACTACCGATTTTATATTCGGCGCGGAAAAGGCGCGGAAACATTTTGGGTTTGTTCCGAAGTACAGCCATGAAGAAGCATTGGAAAGAACGGTGCAGTTTTTTAAAAAGAAGTGACTGAAGTAAATTCAGATCATGCAGGCGTTAT
Organism: Bacteroidota bacterium; assembly: GCA_018267315.1. GTDB lineage: Bacteria > Bacteroidota > Bacteroidia > Chitinophagales > UBA10324 > JAFDYS01. Next base: position 34,252 of record JAFDYS010000025.1, read on the forward strand.
TTCCAATCGTGAAACGGTGTCGAAAAAAAATCATCCGCCTTCCTGTTGAATTCATCGGCATGGTCAATGAGCGTTCCGTGGGATGAGTTGGGCACCACCCATAAATAAGCATTCGGAATATTTTCAAAAATGAGCGTGGTGTGCTGAATGGAAATGAGATCGTGATCACCACAGATGATCAGAGACGGACAATGGATTTTTTTCAGGTCTGCCAAGGCAATGTGAGGTTGATTCCAATCGAGCATGAAAAGCTTCCAGTCATTTTTTTCTTGCGGCGTATTTCGTTTCTTATACACGGAACGCAGATATTCTTTTTTCGATTCTTGCCATACTCCTTTTGCAAAAGCTGTGGAATCGGGCCACAGGTTGGCGCCGGTGGTCACCAGTTTCTTCACTTTCTCCGGATGGCGCATGGCAAGCAGTAACGCATCAATGCCGCCATCGCTCCACCCGATCACGAAAGCCGAATCAATGTGCAGCGTGTCGAGCAGTGCGGCAAGATCATCGGCCATCATTTCAAAGCTGAGGGAATCGCGGGCATCGGTTGATTTTCCCTGCGCGCGGCTGTCGGGCGCAATCACACGGTATTTCTTAGCGAAGTAGGGAATGTTCTTCTCAAACGCATTGATGGAACCGCCATTGCCATGCAGCATCAGCACGGGTTGTCCGCTGCCATAGGTCTCGCAATACATTTTTATGCCGCGGATACTGTAATACTTTCCTGCAACCGGATTGTTGCCGTAATCCATGTTCACCTGAGCGCATGTGAATTGAATGGAACACAATAGGGTGAAAAATGAAAATACGGTGTAACGCGGTATCACTTCTATGGGCATGTGCTATTCAGAACTCAGTTTGTAGGTGCGGCGAAGTTCCTCGAGGATTTCACGATTCGTAACCATGTAATTATTCAGCTGCAGCGTGCGCGTTGAAACCAGCATTTGTTTATAAAAGAGAATCATGTTGGATGCCTCGTCTCTTTTGAGAGTGGATACGTTCAGCAGTTCACCCGGAATTATTTCATTGCCCGCCCGGTACTGATTGATCAAATCGAGAATGAGCGCGTTCGGATCTTTCTTCCGCAACTCATTCACCCACCTGAAATCATAATGCTCGAGCATGAACGGCTTCACCGGGTTCGCGAAAAACTGATATTCCTGTTCGTTCCTGGTTCTGATATTATTGATTGAGACATCAAGATCGCCCAGCAGCTTCTGCAATGCCACACTCTTGAAATACCGTAAAGAACCTGAACTCTTGAGTTGACTGAGGATGCCATCCTTGGGTTCAAATGCGTAGGTATTGATGAGATAAGTGGAAGTGGTATAAGCCGGATAAAATTTTCGCGGAAGGGTAGTGAGGGAGCTGTCCCTGAAATAATCGCTCAGGTAATCCAAATCGTTTTCCTTCTCCAAACGTATGCTCACTTTGTTGGCTACTACTATGGAATCATCATGCAATTCTTCATAGAGAGATTGAGCCAGTTCCTTTTCCCGATGTGATTCGACCGTCTGTTCCCTGTAATTCTCTACAAAGAATCCCAGTGAAACGGCGAGGAAGAGCATGAAGAATTCCAAGGCATAGTGTTTCCACAATTTTTCTTTGTGTTGCGGATGATCGTGATG
>JAFDYS010000025.1:35950-93511 GCA_018267315.1 Bacteroidota bacterium
AAAGAAAGAATGTATCCCTTCCATTCATTTTCAAAATCAGAAAGTGATTTTCCGTAGATGAGTTCAAACTTTTCAAATCCTTCTGTCCAGAGTTGTTTCATTTTTTCCGCGCCGTATTTTTCATAGAGGTATTTGAAGACGGAAGCACCTTCGAAGTAAGCAATGATTTCGTCTTCCCTTGCTATATCATCAAACTTATTGATCAGATCATCAAACGAAAACATTTTCTGTTCTTTGAAAATGGCCGCTGTGACCGTGTCAACCACACTGCGATTTCCGCATTCCGTATAAACGGCGCCGCCTTCCTGCAGAATTCTCGAAGAATACATTCCCCACAAATCATTGGAGATATAATGAAACAATTCGTGACTGAAAGGATTTTGATTTCCTTCGTTGTAAACCACCAGCACCGATTGCACTTCCGGCATCGACATTCCGCCATGAATGTAAAAACCCGTAAGCTCCTGCGTTTCACGCGCGGAATCGACCAGAATTATGTTGATGCCATGATTGTATTCTGATGCCTGACAAATACCCAGCACTTTTTGAAGTGCTTCACTTAGCTGTGCTTTTACTTCAGGCAGATGCGATGCTGCATAAGAATTTCCGCGGAAATAGATTCTGTAGATTCCATAGTTAATGGAAAGAAATGGCAGAGAATCATTGTCAAGATATTCCTTGACTGTTTTTGTGTGCGGCTGAAACAAAACCTCCTTGCTGTTCTCCGTGTATGTAGTTCGCTCCGTGAAAATATTTTTTTGCTTCTCTTCCGCCGACTGATTCGCTTTTACGAGGGCAATAATATTTTCCCACTCTTTATCCTTATGAAGAGAACTTAGATCACTATCCGCAAATAGACTTTCATAGCCTGTGTATTTACACCGGGTAGCCAGCGTATTCAGGTGCTGAAAGGCCTGTTTCTTTTTTCCTGCCAATGCATAGCAGCAGGCAGCGTTGTAATGCACATCAGCATAATCGAATCCGAAGGCCTTCTCCACATTAATGTTTGCCGCTTCTGAATAGAATTGGGCAGCATTCAGATAATCTTTTACCCGGTAAAGTGAATCCGCTTTTGAATTCAACGCCATGTAGGCATAGTAATTCGGAAATCCGTTTTGTGAGTAGGACGATTCATTTACTGCAATTAGTACTATGACTATGAGCAGAAACTTATTTGCATAATGTTCCCACCATTTTTCTGTATGCGGCAATTGATCGTGAAGTTGCTGGATTTCCACTTTTATTCGAGGTGATATTCTTTCCTGATAAGATCGATCAAATGGATGGCGGCTTCTTGCGCTTCCTCCATACTTGAAATGTAATTGTTGAGCACGATCCAGACTCCTGTTCTTCTATTGGAATAAAGAGCCAAAAGCGCTTTGTCTTCGCTGATCAGTTTTGCATTTGGCAATACGGTGACCTCGGAATGCAGCGGATGAAGGGGATCGGAAAAACGAACGTACCTGTTGTCAAAAAGCTGATCGGCGGTTTCGCTGGCATTCCCGCGTAAATAGTCCAACCGACCGGAAATTTCATCAAGCACCGAGAGGATCATCCAGTAATTAAGAATAGAATCGCTGACTGCTTTATTTCTGATGAGCCGCATATTGCCTGCGTTTTTCAACTGCGCCGCTGTCCTGTCTTCTGCTCGGAATTTTACCACTCTGCCGACTCCTAATTGAAGCTGATAAAGTTTTTCCTGATCCACGGTTGCTGAGTCTGCATTCAGAAAAGCATTGAGATGCTGGAGACGCGCACTCACTTTTTTCCCCAGCAAGATTTCGTTTCTCAGGTTCGTGGTATCCGCCTGAATGTCCTGTACGAGTGATTCCATATACTCTTTCTCCCTCGAACGTTCTACAATTGATTCGCGCAATGTTTCAGAATAGAAACCCAGTGTGACAGCGAGAAATAGCATCAGGAATTCAATGGCATAATGTTTCCACGGTTTTTCTTTATGCTGCGGCGGATCGTGATGGTGTTGGTGGTGGATTTCCATAGCTAGGGAGCAGGTATCGCTCTCCCGCTAAAAGTGCTATTACTTTCTCAGAAATCAAAGGAGTTGATCAAATCATGTTTGATCACATCTCTTTTATCTGCTAAGCGGGATCACTCATTATTTGTGATTCTGCGGATGCATGATAGGAATTTCGGAATTTGCCAGCCACATTTGCAACCAATGAAAAGTTTATGGAATGCTGCGGAAGCCGCGAAGCTGAAAGGTGATCTGCTCAGGTTAAGAGTGTACACTTCGCAGTTGCTGGGAAGAGAAGCCGACCTGGTATTGCATGGCGGAGGTAATACTTCGGTTAAGATCAGTGAACGGAATCTCTTTGGAGAAGAGGAGGAATTGCTTTACGTGAAGGGCAGTGGGTGGGATCTCGCCACAATTCAAAGGGAGGGTTTTGCTCCGGTGCGCATGAAAGTGCTGCTTCAGATGGCGCGGCTCAATCAACTTTCTGACGGTGACATGGTGAAGCATCAGCGTGCCGCCATGGCAGATCCCTACGCACCTACGCCCTCCGTGGAAGCCATTCTTCATGCCATCATTCCATTTCGATTTGTTGATCACACGCATGCTGATGCTGTTGTCACGATCAGCAATACACCGGACGGTGATAGAATGATCGAAGAAATTTACGGTGATGAAGTGCTGCTGGTTCCCTATGTAATGCCTGGGTTTATTTTGTCGAGGAAAGTTTTTGAGCTTACTGAAAAACTTGATTGGAAAAAGCTCAAAGGGATCATCCTGCTTCACCATGGCGTTTTCACTTTTCACCATGAAGCGAAGGAAAGTTATGAGCAGATGATCGCACTCGTGAACAAAGCCGAGCAGTATTTAAGGAAGAAAGGTGCAACCATTGTAATACGGAAACTAAGGAGTCAGCCCGATCTATTAAAACTTTCCCGTTTAAGAAAAGCAGTTTCCATGAACATGGGAAATGCCGCATTGGCCGTGCTGAACGATTCGGGTGCCGCAATTAGTTTCAGCGCACTTGAAAATGTTTCTTCAATCACGTCCAGAGGACCGATCACGCCGGATCACATCATCCGCACCAAACGCACAGCCATGGTAGTGGGAGATGATCCGGAAAAATCAGTGACTCGTTTTGCAACTGACTATGAAAAATATTTCTCCAGGCATACCAATGGCATACTCACCATGCTCGATCCCGCTCCGCGCTGGGCGGTGCTGAAGGGACAGGGAGTGGTTGCGTTTGGTAAGAACCTGACGGACGTCAAAATTGTCGCAGACATCACCGGGCATACCATGAAAGCCATTCAGCAGGCCGAGAAACTCGGTGGTTGGCAGGCACTGTCGCAAAAAAATCTTTTTGAGATGGAGTACTGGGAACTGGAGCAAGCCAAGCTGAAGAAATCTTCCTCGCCCAAAATATTTCAGGGAAAGGTTGCCCTGGTTACCGGGGCAGCGAGTGGCATCGGTAAAGCTTGCGCACTTGCACTTGCAAAAGAGGGGGCCGTAGTAGCTGCGCTTGATATCAATCCTGAAGTGAAAAAGATGAGTGAAGAGAGCGGTATGGTGGGAATAGTGTGTGATGTGACACAAGAGAAAATGCTCACCAAAGCCGTTGAGCAAACCATCAGGCAGTTTGGCGGGTTGGATTTGCTTGTGAGCAATGCCGGAATTTTTTCTCCCAGTGCAGCAATAGGAGAGTTGGATGACAAAACCTGGGAGAAAAGTCTGTCGCTTAACCTGAACAGCCACCGGCAACTGATCAAAGTTTGCTTGCCCTATCTGGAATACGGAATCAATCCTTCCATCGTAATTATCGGTTCGAAGAATGTTCCCGCGCCCGGTCCCGGGGCAGCAGCATATTCTGTGGCCAAGGCCGGACTCACGCAATTAGCGCGGGTGGCGGCTCTTGAATTAGGTAAGAAAGGAATTCGTGTAAACGTCGTTCACCCGAATGCGGTTTTTGATACCGGAGTGTGGACCGATCAGGTATTGCGCAACAGGGCGGCACAATATGGAATTACTGTGGAGGAGTACAAGTCGAACAACGTACTGCAGACAGAAGTAACATCTAAAGACGTCGCCGTGGTGGTTGTCCAATTACTGAGCGATAGGTTTTCGAAAACTACCGGCGCACAAATTCCGGTAGATGGCGGCAACGATCGTGTGATATGAAATGAAAGAACCTCATAGGTCATGGTAAGCTGCGAATCTTGCTGAAGACATCGGACAATTAAAGAGACTGAATAACAAATGAAAGTCGGGGGAATAGATTACAGGACGATTTGGCTCAGCGAGGAAGATAATTCCGTTATCCGCATTATTGATCAGCGGTTCCTGCCTCATCAGTTCGTCATTGAGGATTTACATTCAGTGGCTGAAGTAGTACAAGCCATTAAAGAGATGCATGTGAGGGGTGCAGGTCTCATCGGCGCTGCGGCAGGATATGGCATGTATCTGGCCGCAATGGAAGCTGGTAAAACAGATTCTTTTGACAAGCATCTGCAACATTGCGCTGCTTTGCTTAAGTCCGCGCGTCCTACGGCAGTAAATCCGGAGCAAGCGATCAAAAGGCAACTGAAGGCCATCATGAGCGCATCCACAGTTTCTGAAAAAATAGCCATAGCAAAAGAATCCGCTATCTCGATTGCCGATGAAGATGCAGATCACTGCCGGAAGATTGGGTTAAATGGGGTGAGCATTATTGAACAAATTGCAAAAAAGAAAAGCGGAGCAACTGTAAACATCCTCACGCACTGCAATGCGGGGTGGCTGGCATTTGTTGATTACGGCTCGGCGACAGCACCCATCTATGAAGCCGCGCAACGGGGGATAGATGTACAAGTTTGGGTGGATGAAACGCGACCGAGAAACCAGGGCGCCGGATTAACCGCCTGGGAACTCATCAATCAGGGCATACCGCACACTGTGATTACGGATAATGCCGGCGGACATTTGATGCAGCACGGGCTTGTGGATATGGTGATTACCGGCGCCGACCGGGTCACCAGAAGCGGAGACGCTGCGAACAAAATCGGTACCTACCTGAAAGCATTGGCGGCTCATGACAATCAAATTCCATTTTATGTTGCGCTGCCATCTTCCACGTTTGATTGGAATATTACCGACGGAGTGAAGGAGATCCGGATAGAAGAGCGGAGTGCTGACGAGGTGAAGTACATCGAAGGATGGGACGGAAATAAGATCTCCAAAGTGCTGATTACTCCTTCTCACAGCCCTGCCGCCAATTATGGTTTTGATGTGACGCCGGCGCGCCTTATCACCGGTTTAATCACTGAGCGGGGAATTTGCAATTCAAACGAGGATGAAATACTGAAACTGTTTCCGGAGAGGCGAGAGCCCTCCTGCAGAGATTAAATAAATGATGTCTTACGTTTTACTTAAATAAAAAGTAAGACGCGCAATGTAAACTCATTACTTAATTGCCTGTCGTTCTGAAAAAAATAATTACCCCATCACGGCAGCTTTCATCGCTATAAAAACGCAATCAGAGTTTCATGAACTTCTCAGAGTACGCTTTACCGGTAGCAGCGATATTCAGAAAGTAAACGCCTTTGCTCCAGTTATTGACTGGTAGCGACACTTGCGGAATTGCCCCGGCGTTCAATTGTGAATTGTAAACTTCCTGCCCCAGTGCATTGAAGATGCGGAGCATGACTTCTTTTCCATACCATTCATTGCTTAGTGAAATAGTAACTGCATCCTGCGCAGGATTCGGAAATATATTAGCGGGCTGCTGCACATTCACATCCTGAACGCCCTCAATGTTACAAAAGTAGGAGGAGAAGAAATCAGGCAAACCCAGTTGCCCGAATCCCGCGCCGAGTGAAATGAAATCCTGCACATAGTTGCAAGCCGAGCCGAGCCCATTCGGGTTGGTGATGCAATCGAGGGTATTGGAGCCAAATTTCACCAGGTAGATTCTTGCATCGGGACCGGTTTGCAGCGCACCATTGAAACCCACCGGTGAAGTGCCGATGGTATCAGCTGACGCAATGATAGCTGCATCATCACCGGCCAGGAGGTTCCACTGAATCGTGTAGCCGGGTGTAATGATGGATGCATAGAGTCTTGAATCATCAGGCGAAAACTCCACGCCATAAACACCGCTGCTTGCCGTCCAGCTGCCCAGCGTAACAGGATGTGATACCGTGCCGGTGGCATTGTCAAAATCAAACAACTCGAGATAATCAGCGCTCCAAAGAGCGACGGCGAGTTGATTGCCGCAGGGTGATGCCTTCATGTAACCGATTACATTGCTGTTGTTTGAGTTGTCATGCACCGATCCTACAGCCGATACCACCGGCGTTGTATTGATACCCGAAGCGGTGATGAGGAATGCATCGAATTCATTGTTCCCGAATTCATGGGTGATCACCCACACATCGGTTCCATTGCTGTGATAAACGGCAGTCACTTTCTCAGTTACATTTTCCTGCAATGAAACATTCTTGGTTGAGGTCACTTCACCATTGCCGCCATTGAGTGACATGTCAATGATGGAATAAGCCAGCGGGTTCGTTGTTGCCTGCTGAGGAGCGGTGATCAGGTAATATTTCATGTCATTGCCGGGATCCTGCACCACGATGGAAGACTGCGTGGATGAAACACCGCCAAGCAATCCTGTGCCGTTGGGCATTAAATCATGATTGCGGTCCCAAACAGACTGTCCGTCAGAATAAAAAAGCAGGTTTCCCTCGTCATCACTGATGGAGCAACAACCTTCCTGCTGGTTGATTTGTCCGCCACTCAGGGCTGAAGGAGGATTGGTGCTGAAGGTGATGCCGGCCTGTATGCCGAAAAACCAGTTGGAAGCTTCAAGCTGTGCCGATGCCTGGAAGGAGAGTGTAACGAAAAACAGCGCGGGAAAAATTTTCATTGGGAGAGATTTTATGAGTGAAGTTATACTTATTTGATACGGGATTAATGATATATCCTTTCCGAAGATAGTAATTCCACGCTGCAATTCGTGTTGCTTTTTCACACCCGTGATGAATTGCATTTTGAATTGCATGCGCACGGTCTCCGATTCTATACATTTGACGTCTCTGATTCCATCATGACAAGAATAATTTCTAACAGAATTACAATGCGGCTGCAGTTGATCATCCTTGGCATTTTCATTCAAGCCGGTGTGGCATGGGCCGGCCCCGGCGATACGATCCAGGTTCAGACCTTCACCTTCGGTTCACCGCAGGAAGGTTGGTTTGTTTTTCCTTCTGATTCGCTCCGGTTTGAAAAAATTTACATGCTGTACACTCTTAAATGCAACAGCGCACAAAATCCCGCATGCGGTGAATGGGACTATCTCACATACACCAACCGGTACGAACCCACAGTGGACTCAGCCACGCTCACGGGCGTCAGTTATCAGGTAAACGGGAGCAGCCCCGATTCATTTGCTTATGTGACAACTCCGGTTACCGAAATAACTCCCTCAATTCAGTATGGAGTAATCTACAATGACACGATTTCTTATGCCTCCGCTTTACTCGGTAACGGAGCTGCGGTTTCTGTATTTCCTTTCAATACCTCTCAACCGGTTTCACGCAGCCAGTATTTATATAAGGCAACCGAACTGCTTGCCGCCGGACTAACGGCAGGAAACATCACGGGACTTCAGTTCAATTTTCTGCAGAACGGAAGTGTGATGAAGAACCTCATGGTGCGAATCAAAAACTCTGCACTCGATTCTATCACACCATCACAGTTTGAGAATACCGGTTTCACCACCTGCTTTCAGGCGAACACTCAGTTTCTGAATCCGGGCTGGAGCAGCGTGGCCTTTTATACTCCTTTCGTGTGGGATGGAATATCCAATGTGGTGATTGAGATTACATACGACAATCAATCCGCAGCAACTGATTATGCAGTGGCTTCTGATGAGATGCCTCAAACTGGTATCAATATTTCAGGCAATGATCACAGCGCCCATTTTAATGACGCCAATTACATTTCTGTTCCCCAAGAAGCATTCGCTTCGGTGGATTCACAGATCACGGTTTCGTTTTGGTTCCGTGGAGATGATTTTCTGCAGGATCGCACCACGTTTGAGGCCTACAATATTTATGACCAGAGAATCCTCAACGTACATCTTCCCTGGAGCGACGGCAATATTTACTGGGATGCCGGCACCACGCTCATCGGTTCCTATGACCGAATCTATAAGCATGCTGATGTGAGTGATTATGAAAGCAACTGGCATCATTGGGCTTTTTCCAAGAATTGCGCGGCGGGCAGTCTTAAAATTTATCGAGATGGTGTGCTATGGCATTCCGGCACAGGATTCACGCGGCTGATGAATGACATCAAAACCTTTTGGATCGGCTCGGCATTGTGGAACATCAATGTTTCAGCAAACGGAAACGTGGATGAGTTTGCCGTATGGAACACGGAGCTTGATGAAGCCACCATTCAATCCTACCTCTACAAGCCGCTTGATGAAAATCATCCCAATCATAACAACCTGCTCGTGTATTATCCGTTTAATGCCGATGGTCTTTACACAGTAAAAGACGAAAGTGGAAACGGCTTTGACGGCAGCGTAATCGGTGCACAACTGCCTGCCACTCCTTCCTCAGAACTATTCATGAATGCGCAGGAGCTAATACAGCGCCCGCAGGTGAAGTTTGAACAGGGAGTGTATGATGTTACCACCACGCAAACCGTGGTGTTTGATACCATGCCGGCCGATCCGGTTTCACTGGTTTGGTTTGCTGATCCGCAGCATCCGGGTGTGCCGACCGATACACAACTGGTGTGGATTCCGCAGTATGAGAATGTGTATGACGCTAATGGCAATGTGGTTGATTCCGTTTTCCATGCTGCCGATACCACCATCCATCTTGTGAAAACACCCTACAACTCGGGACCCATTCCTGTATTGAGGCGCTGGGAGATCGGGCGGTACATCACACCTTATGGCATTGGATTGAGTTTGGGATCGGATGGATGGATGTGGACTTATGATGTGAGTGATTACGTTACATTGCTGCATGACAGTGTGTTCCTCACGGCAGGTAACTGGCAAGAACTCCTTGACCTCAAATTTATTTTCATCGAAGGCACACCACCCCGCGATCCGCTCAGCATCCAAAACCTGTGGAATGGGCAATATGCGTACGGGGTAGCTTCCGATCCCATCGAAAATCATCTGACACCGCTCGCCGTTCCTATTGATGCCGATGCCAAGGGGGTACGTCTCAAAGCGCGGGTCACGGGGCATGGATTCGGCGGCACGTCTGATTGTGCGGAATTCTGTGCACGTAATCACTACTGGCTGGTCAATGATCAAACGGTGGACTCGCGCCTGGTGTGGCGCGATAACTGTGATCTGAATCCGCTCTATCCGCAGGGCGGCACCTGGGTTTACGACCGCGCCAACTGGTGCCCCGGTGCAGAAGTTTCCACGTACGATATTGAACTCACCCCTTACGTGTATGCCGGTGATACCGCACTGCTCGATTACAATGTGGATACATACACATGGAATGGCGCCGGCAGTTTGCCGTATTACGATATTCAAACGCAACTGATCTCTTACGGTCCTCCGAATTTTTCTCTTGACGCGGAGGTGTACGATGTGATTCAGCCCACAACCAATAAGATGTATGCAAGGCGTAACCCGATCTGCAGCAACCCGCTCATCGTAATCAGGAATGACGGGGCGGAAACGCTCACCTCGCTCAGGATTACCTATGGAGTGGAGGGAAATACACTTTCAGAATATCAATGGACCGGCAACCTCGGCTTTCTTGATACAGCGCATGTGCGGCTTGGTGCGTTCTTCGCTCCTCAAAATGGAAACAGCCATCAATTTATCGTTCAGGTGAGTGAACCGAATGGAGGTGTTGATGAGAACCTGTTGAATGATATAGTTTCAAATTACATCAACTTCCCGCCGGAATATCCCTCTCATGTTTACTTCGAATTCAAGACAAACAACAACTCATTCGAGAATGATTACTACCTCTACGATTCCGATGGGAACCTCGTGACCTCACGCACCACTTCAGTTGACAATACCACATACAAAGACACGATTACTCTTGCCGATGGTTGCTATACCCTGCGTGTGACCGACACGGGTGAAGACGGGTTGAGTTTTTGGGCCAATCCATATCAGGGATCAGGTTACTTCAGAATCCGAAATGCCGACAATGGCAACATGGTTAAAAATTTTGGCAGTGATTTCGGCGGTGAAATTTATTCGCAGTTCACCGTAGGTTATTATGTGCATGCGGAAGAATTGCCTCAGGTGACGGCTCCCGACCTCACGGTCTATCCCAATCCCACTGATGGCGAAGTGTGGGCAGATCTCTACCTGCCAGTGAGAGAGGAGGCGCAAGTGCTTATCACAGATCTTGCCGGACGCCCGGTTTATTCGGAAGATCTGCATGATGTACTCAGCCGCGGCTTCATCTTTGATTTAAGTGATGAAAGCCCGGGCTTGTACCTGCTTCAGGTGCGTTTGAAAGATCAGGTGCTAATGAGAAAGATTCTGCTGGCGAAGTAAATAATGGGTTACTTCCCCGGGCATATTTCTCACGTAAAGCATCAGGAAGCCGGTGCTCGCGAACTCCCTCAGATGAAACAGCGGGGATCATGGTATTTCACTGTGTGACGTTCTCTATGACAAATTAAATCACGGGGACTGCTACCTTTAGCCATATCAAAAACTAAAGCTGACTCGTGATCAGATCCATCGTCAGGCATCCGCTCGTTTTCAACCTGCTCATTGTGCTCGCTACATTGGCCCTGTACAAAATCGTCAGCTCAGGAATCATTATTTCTTTCAGCCGGCAGTTCGTGGATGTGATGATCTTCTGCTTTTGTGTGGTGCAGCTTTATTACTTCGTGGTGTTTTCATTGCGGAAATTGTTTTTCGAAACCGGGTTCAATCTTTCCTATGCGAAAATTCTTTTTCGCATTTCCATCACCATCATTTTCGTGTTATTGACGTTCACCGCAAACTATTGGTGCCTGTTCGACAACAATGCGGCATCCATTTCCGGGATAAATGAATCCTCGCTTTTCAGGGAATTGCTTGACATGTTTTATTTCAGTTGCGTCACCTTTGCCACCGTAGGATATGGAGATATACTCCCCCAATCCATGGCGGCGAAAAGTTGCGTGATTCTTGAAATGGCAACCGCATTTTTTCTGGTGGTGTTTCTTATCTCCAATGTGGGTACCATCATGAAAGCATCAAAAAGCGATGGGAATGGTTCCTGAGCCGACCGCATTTTACCTTCCATGAAAAATTTAATTTCGATCCTCCATCTCTGAACTGATATACCAGATGCCCGCTACCCGAACCAAACAAATCGTAATACTGCTTGCCGTAATTGGTGTGCTGGTTTTTTGCTACTGGATGCTCATTCATTTTTTCGACAGCCGGAACATGACGGATGATGCACAGGTTGACGGTAACATCGTACCGGTTATAGCCCGTACGGATGGATTTGTGGAACGCCTATTTGCTGACGATGATCAGCCGGTGAAGAAAGGCGAGTTGCTGGTGCAACTGGATACCACCGACCTGTATCTTCAACTACAACAGTCCATTTCCTCATTGAAAATTGCCGAAAACAAACTGGCTATCTCCAATGAGCAGATCAAGATTTCGGAACTGGACCTCAGAGTTGCAACCTCCACGATTGAATCAAAGCAGGCAACGGTGAACCGCACCAAAAGCGATTACGAACGATTCAGTGCACTCAAGGAGAAAGGGATCGTGAGTGAGCAACAGTACGAAGCGGCGGACGAAGCGTATAAGAAAGCCATTGTGGAATACAACATTGCGCATGACAAGCAAAACCAGGCAGCGTTACAAAATGTGACTGCCAAAGGAAATGCTGCTCTGGCTGAAGAAACGATCCTGCAATCGCAGCAACAAATCGCGTTGCTCAAGCGGCAGATCCAGTTCGCCTCAATTGTTGCTCCATCGGGAGGCATTGTTTCAAAAAGAAAAATTGAAGTAGGGCAGATGGTGAAGGCCGGCACCCAGTTACTCACCATTGCCGACAATGATCACCTGTGGCTCACAGCGAATTTCAAAGAAACCCAGCTCAGCGGGATGAAGGAAGGCGACGAGGTCACAATAAAAATTGATGCAATACCGGGAAAATCATTCCGCGGGAAAGTGAAATCCTTTGGCGGCGCCACGGGATCACGCTTCGCTTTGGTTCCTCCCGACAATGCCACTGGCAACTACGTGAAAGTGGTTCAGCGGGTACCGGTGCGCATTGAATTTGCTGATTCGGTTCAGCATGATTTGCTGCGGCCGGGCCTGAGCGCAATCGTTTATCTCAAATAACGATGATGGACCGGTCTTTTTTTCTGAAGCCCTACCTGTTTTTTATTCTTACCCTTTCCTTTTTCAACTACATCGCACCCGGAGTTTCATTCTCTTATGTTCAGAGTTACTTCGGGGAATCATTCGCTGATGCCTTCTGGCTGCTGCGCGGCTTTCAGTTATGCAACCTCATCACCGGGCTGGCCGTGCTCGTGATAATGAAATGGGTCGGCAACCGCCCGCTATTCATCGGTTCACTCACGGTGCTTACCATTACCACCATGGCGTCACAATTCGTGGATGATTTTTCGCAATTGCTTTTTCTGCGCATCGTGAGCGGACTTGCCAACGGGTTGGTTTCGGGGTCAGCGCTCATCATGCTTATGTCCTTATTTCCCAAAGAGAAGAAAGGCAGCGGCACGCTCATAAATGTTTTTGCCGTCATCGCTGGTATTTGCCTCGGCATTATGGCAACCAGTCTTTTCACACAGGATTATGGCTGGAAATTCAATTACCTGCTCTCAGCACCTGCATTGGTGATGGGTTTGGTGCTGTCAGTTGGACTCATCAATTCATTACCGAAATCACCAGAGGTGGATGAAGACTGGCCGAGCATCCTGTGGTTTTCACTCTTTTTGGCCGGAGTCATATTCGCCGCAGTGTACTATGAGGAATTTGAAGGGATGAACAGTGTGGGATTCATCGTCGCACTTTCACTGGGGTTGCTGAGCGGTCTTGTTTTTTTTATCCGGAGTTTAACGCACGGCAAGCCGTTGCTGGATGCCTCACTGGTGCTGTATCCGCAATTCACTTTTGCTACAGGGCTGATTTTCCTGGCCGGGTTTCATTTTGTAGGAATGGTTTCGATGTTGGCCAAACTGCTTGGCGGTGTATTGAAAATGCCGCTGGCAGATGTGTTATCATTTATTGCCGTGCTGGTTGTATTTGTATTGCTGAGTGCGATCATGGTGGCGGTTTTAGTCAGGCAGGGATTCAAACCTGTATGGATCGTTATCGTGGCCCTGTTGTGCATTGCCCTTCAATCTTACACGTTCTCCCGGTTTGCTGATGATTTCAGTTTCAATCTTGTGTTGAAGCCGGCCTTCATCGGCATTATTGGAGCGGGCTCGCTGTTTATCGGTTCGCTGTTATATGCAATGACTGCCGTGCCGCCTCCGCAGGTCACAAAGGTGTCCGCCATGCACAATGTGATTTTCGGATTGGGCTGTGCGCTTTCATCTGCGTTTTTCACCGTCCATGTTGATCTCGGACGGGTGCAGCAAGTGAATTACCTGCGCGAATACACGGATGAAGGAAATCCGTTGGTGCAACAGAGCCGTTCATCGCAGCAGGCGCTTTATATAATGAACGGCTATTCACCTGATGATGCAGCCGCCGCTGCTGTTGCAGGATTGCAGGGATCCATCAAGCAGCAGGGATACTTTAAAGCCATCACACAAACTTATTTCCTGGTCTTTATCGTTTCGCTGTTACTCATTGCGCTCGTGCTTCTGGTTGAGTTCATCCGTACATTCAAAAAGAAAGAGCAGCCGGCACCCTCACCGGCGTAATTAAATACTTGTACTGATTGCTAAACTATCTGACTCCCATGAAAAGATTTTTTCTGCCCGCCTTACTGATCCTGTTATTCGTTGGCAGCATCCGACCGGGTTTTGCACAGCGCACATTCACCGTGGAGGAGTGTATTGATTATGCCATTAAGAACAATCCGGCCTTGTTCTCTGGTGCACTGGATACTACCATCAGTCAGATCGGGATGAAACGGATCGGCGGTGAATACATTCCTACACTGAATCTTGCCGCATCATTGCAATATTACCTGCTGAAGCGGTACACCATCATTGAAGGCACTTCCATTGTGGCGCCCGATAATATTGCCGACAATGAGGCCTATCCTCTGGAACTGGGCTATCGCAATGCCTGGTTTCCGTCCTTCAATGCGGAGCAGTTGCTTTATGATCCGGGGCATGCGGCGAGATATGAGTTGAATTCCGTCAGCGCGCAGTTGGCGATGCAGCAGTTGATCAGTTTGAAGATTGAACTCATTGCCGCCATCTACAAATCCTTTTCAACCTGCCTGGTGCTGGGCGTGCATGAATCTTTTCTGAAAGAAAACCTGAAGCGTACTGACACGCTGGTCTATTTCACGCACGAGAAATTCGCCAAAGGAACGGCGCTGAAGTTTGAAGTGAATCAGATGGAAGTTTCATCCAACCGTATCCGGAATGCGCTGATTCAGGTTCAGGGATTTTACAATCAGAGTCTGGAGCAACTAAAAGTCTTCATGAATTATCATGAGCCGGATATGCTGATTCTGCAATCTGATTTTACTCCTGAATTGGTAATTGCCGGGAGCAGGATATTTCTCGATTCCATTTTACACGCCGGTGCTTCGAACCGGATCGAGTACCGCATCCTTGAATCGCAAAAACAACTGAGTGCAGCAAACCTCTCACTGGCGAAAAACCGGTCGCTGCCGTATCTCTCCGTGAATGGCATGCTCGGGTTTAATCCGCAGGCCACCAACATCGAAGATCTTTTTCAGGGTGAACGATGGAAACCCTATTCCTATATCGGGTTGAATCTCTACTTTCCTTTTTTCCAGGGACTGGATGTGAAGAGAAATACCGAGCAGATGCGGCTGCAAATGCAGCAGGCCGATTTTGATCTTGCTGCATTTCAGAATCAGTTCTCGGGCGAAAAGAACAATGCCTTCCTCCAGTTGAAAAACTCGCTTGACCTGATGACGCTTTCAGACAGTACCCTGCGGTTGTCAGAGGAGAATGTGAGCATGCTGAAGGAAGCCCTGGATTACGGACTGGTGACAACGCTGCACGTGATTGTAGGGGAGAATGAGCTTTTTCTCAATCAGTCACAATACTTCGCGCAGTTGCTTGAAGTGACACTCAGTAACATCAATGCTCGAAAGGTGCGGGGTGACTTCAACCGTTTCGCAGGTCTTTGATTTATCTCCTAACTTCAAACTCACAAATCCATTAGCATGAACCCAGAAACATCCGGAAATAACAACCGGGCCGCCTCAAGGCGAACGATTGACATCATTATCAGAGTAACCGCTCTGGCACTGCTGCTTTACTGGTCATTCAAAATCCTCGAGCCCTTCATCGGGATTTTTATCTGGTCGGTTATCCTTTCCGTCTCTGAGTACCCGTTATTCACTTCCATTGCGAAAAGACTTAAGGGGAAAAAAGTATGGGCAGCCACCTTGCTTTCCTTGATGTTCCTGCTGGTATTAATCGGCCCCGCCGTTTGGCTTGCCTTGTCAACAGCTGATGATATTATAGCGCTCAAAAATGATGTGAATGAAAACGGGGTTACCATCAGTCCGCCGCCTCCGGGCGTAAAAGAGATTCCCGTCATCGGCAGAAAACTGGATCAGCTATGGACGGAGGCCTCAGTAAATTTTGAGCAGTTCGCTCAGAAGAACAGTGAGAAGATGAAGGAGATTTCATTGCGCATTTTGGGAATCATTACTTCCGTAGGAAAGGGATTACTGCTTCTTGCCGCGGCAATCATTGTGAGTGCCGTGCTTATGGTTTATGGCCAGCCGGCGGGGAAACTGGTGCGCTCTTTCTTCATAAGATTGGCCGGCGATGACGGAGAAGATATGGCGCGCGTGGCCGAAGTGACGATAAGAAACGTAACTCGCGGCATATTGGGTGTGGCGGCCATTCAGTCATTACTGGCCGGAATAGGGATGGTGGTTGGCGGCGTGCCGCTGGCTGGTTTGTGGACGTTGCTTTGGCTGATTCTTGCTATTGTACAGGTGCCGCCGATACCGATTGCCCTCGGCGTGATTATTTACCTGTGGAGCGGAGATACTTCCACGATAATGGCCGTGATACTCACGATTTGGATGCTGGTGGTGGGATTGCTTGATAATGTGCTGAAGCCGATCATGCTTGGTAAAAGTGCACCCGTTCCCATGCTCGTGGTTTTTCTTGGCGCCATCGGCGGTTTCATTTTTACCGGCTTCACCGGATTATTTACCGGAGCGATTGTTCTTTCACTTGCTTACAAGTTATTCGAGAAATGGCTGCACGAAGAGCGCGCATCATCCTGAACATTTATTGACAGCGGTTATTGAAACTTGCATAACAACTGCATCAAGGAATTTCAGAACTACACCGCACCCGTTACTGCTTAAAAAGGTTTACTACAGATTCAATTCAAAATATTAATTGTAACCATGTCAATCGAAGCAACAGATCAACCACACAAGCCGGGGACATTACCCGGCGGATGGAAGCGATGGGTGCCTGGTCTGCAAATGATTTCAACTTACAAACTTAGCTGGCTCACCAGCGATGTTGCGGCCGGATTGGTACTCACCACCATGCTCGTTCCCGTGGGCATCGCATATGCCGAAGCATCGGGTGTGCCTGGCATTTACGGACTTTATGCCACCGTCATTCCTCTGCTGGCTTATGCGATGTTTGGCCCAAGCCGCATTATGGTGCTGGGTCCTGATTCTTCACTGGCGCCGCTCATTCTGGCCGTAGTGGTTTCTCTTTCGGCCAATGACCCTGCCAAAGCCGTGGCGGTTGCCGGCATGATGGCCATTGTTTCCGGCATTGTGTGCATCATGGCCGGTGTATTCCGTTTCGGATTCATTACCGAACTGCTTTCAAAACCCATTCGCTATGGATATATGAATGGCATTGCATTAACCGTACTGATTAGCCAGTTGCCGAAGATGATGGGCTTTTCGATTGAGAGCAGCGGACCAGTACGCAACATCATTAGCATCGTTCAATCCATCATGGACGGGAAGGCAAACTATACTGCTGTGCTGATAGGACTCAGCACGCTCGTGATCATTATGGTGCTGAAACGGTACAAACGAATTCCCGGCATTCTCATCGCTGTGGCCGGCGCTACATTCGCCACCGGGTTCTGGCACCTTGATCAAGTGTATGGGGTTAAAGTTTTAGGATCGTTGCCTCAAGGATTGCCTTCATTCAGGATTCCATGGATAAGTATGGATGATCTTCAGGATGTAATCATCGGTGGTTGTGCCGTAGCGTTGGTTTCATTTGCCGATACCAGCGTGCTTTCTCGAATCTATTCGGTGAAGACAAAAACCAATGTGGATCCCAACCAGGAAATGATTGGCCTCGGTGCGGCAAATTTCGCAGCCGGTTTCTTCCAGGGATTTCCGATCAGCAGCAGCTCGTCGCGCACACCGGTAGCTGAAGCGTCCGGAGCAAAAACACAATTGACCGGTGTAGTGGGAGCGTTGGCTGTGGCAGTGTTATTGTTTTTCGGGGCCGATTTATTGAGAAGTTTGCCTAACAGTGCCCTGGCTGCAGTGGTGATTTCATCAGCCATCGGTCTTTTTGAACTGGGCGACCTCGGCAGAATTTTTCGGGTGCAGCGCTGGGAGTTCTGGTTGTCGGTTGTTTGTTTTTTAGGTGTGGCAGTCTTTGGCGCTATACCCGGCATCGGGCTGGCGATAGTGATTGCAGTGATTGAATTTTTATGGGATGGATGGCGCCCGCATTATGCCGTGCTTGGCCGTGTGGAAGGCATTCGCGGCTATCATGACATCAAGCGGTATCCACAGGCACGGCTTGTTCCCGGACTGATTTTATTTCGGTGGGATGCGCCATTGTTCTTCGCCAATGCAGCCCTGTTCAGGGAAGAAGTGTTGAAACAGGTTGACAGTGCTCCTGCTCCCGTTAATCGCATCATCGTTACTTCAGAACCGGTTACCAGTATTGACATTACTTCGGCAGATATGCTGGTTGATTTGAAAAAGGAATTGGAAGAAAAGCAGGTGCAACTCCACTTTGCTGAAATGAAAGATCCCGTGAAGGACAAACTGAAACGGTTTGAGTTATTTCCTGTACTCGGGTCAGATATTTTTTATCCGACGATAGGTGCTGCCGTGGACCGCTATCTCGAAGAATTTAAAGTGGACTGGAAACCATAATGAGATTGGATTACCTGATGGGAAGCTTATTCCACCGGACACTCATTTCAACAGGAAAATTTATTGGCGCAAGTCATTTTCCGGAATTTCTCATCATGAAAATCTGATGGGTGCCCGGCTCATTGTTCACAGCCATCAAACTCTCACACGGCCACGGAAACCACGCGCTGAGTAATAGGATTCGGCTCCATTGTGATAGGTGAACACATGATCGTAACGCCGGTCGCAAAAGATCGCTCCGCCCAGTTCCCGGATGGATTCAGGTGTTTTCACCCAGCTTGATGTTTTCAGATCAAATGCACCAAGCGTTTGCAAATGGCGGTATTCTTCTTCGGTCAGCAAACTAATGCCCATGCCGGCGGCCATACCGACGGCACTGCCTTTCGGTTTGTTTTCTTTCCTCGAAGCGAGTGCGTCTTCATCGTAGCAAAGACTGCGACGACCTGCCGGACTTTCCGGCGAACAATCGTAAAAAAGAAATTCATTTGACTTTGCATCATAGCCCACCACATCAGGTTCGCCACCCGATTGCTCCATTTCATGCAGCACTGCCAGCTTTTCGGCAGCGGCTTCAAGTTTTGCCTGCACCTGTTGCCAATCAATTCCCTTGTGGCGATTCTTGCTTTTCTCAAAGCGCGCTTTTAAAATGCTGAGCATTTCATTGCGCTCCTGTTGCGAAAGTTTCTTTTTCATTACGCGTGTATGTTATCTGAGTATTAACTCACTCTTATTTTAAACCTTATTCATCCTTTACTACTGATGCCATCATCAGTTTTTTTTCTGAACGCTAAAATCTTGTCGGAACTTTTACTTGGGCGGCTGCGGATCGGCATTCCAGATATCGGCAACACACTTCCAGCTTCCATCGGCTTGCTTCTTCCACACTTCGGTGTACTTGCCGGTTTCGTGATAGTCGCCGCCTTTCTCATCTTTTGAAGTCCACTGGTACACGCCGGCAGCATAACCAATATCACCGGCTTTGGAAGCTTCCACTTTCGTTGACTGAAACCGAAGCGACATGCCGGGCACGGCGAACATGGCTTTGATGGACGCTTCTCGTGATGCAGCATCTGTACAAACCTTTTCTCCCGGCGGCATCATAATGGCATCGGCAGAATAGTTGGCCAGCCATCCTTCAGCCGATTTGGCTTCCGACATTTTATCCCAGGCGCTGTCGGCGTGCATGATGGCGGCGATAGCTTCAGATGAATGATCCTGATCCATGGCGGCTTTCAAGCTGTCAATGGTCTTTTGAAGACCGGCGGATTGATTCTGGTTGCTGCAGGAAGCGAAGGAGAGTAGGGCTGCTGCGAGCAGGAAGTAAATTTTTTTCATGATGGCTTGTGGATTTTGTTTGTGTGAACAAAGATGGTGAATTAGAAAGTTTAAAAGTAGAGGGCTGGTACGTATTTAACGGCTCAGCAAATGATCAGGGAATTATCAATGGCTAATCAACCGCAGCCGGTTCTTTTATTTTCAACCGCTGAGTTACGAAAAACGGAATCAGGTTATAAAGCAAGAAAAGGACAAATGACAGGCGGGTGCTGTAAAAAGCAAGCACCATCATCACAGCCAGCAAAATGAAAATAATCCAGAGCGCAGTTTCCACCCGCTTGATTTCACGGAGGTCAACATCCGGTCGAAACAGGTTCCTGAGCCGGCAATGACGGATGAAGAAATATGAATTCACCACCAGCAATTCACACACGACTCCGAACACCACGAACGACATGGGATTTTCAGGATACGTGCCGATGAGGTAACAGCAGAAAGGAATGAGTGAAATAATGATGAGGTAAAGCACGAGATCGGCCACAAAAAACAAATCCATCCGGGCAACAATTCGCTGCACATTCATCACGGAGATCCAGTTGCCGCCCACGAGCACGGCACTCAGGATAAATGCAAGGAACTTCGGCATCATTTCCTTCAGACTGTGCCACATGTCGGCCGCGGAATTCAGTTTCAGGCCTTCGGGCAGCCGCAGCTCCAGCACGAGCAGCGTAAGTGCAATGGCAAATACGGCATCGTTGAACATGACTGCACGATCCAGATCTTTGTTGTTGCCTTTTTCGTTTTTCATTTTCTATAAGTAACCATATGATCGCCTGAGGCAGTTAATGGGATTGCAGAATCACTGCTTCTTCTGATTGAATTCAAATTCCTCCTCATCGGTTTCGAGCCGTTGCTTTCTGATATCGACACGCAGCAACCCGAAAAGACTCATGTAGATATTGGCGATCCACACCAGCGCAAATCCTGAAATGATGTAACCGCGCCAATCAGAAAAAAGCAGCGTGTAATGCGTAATAAAGAGAACGAGAATGGTTACATAGTGGCTGAAACAATATTCGCAGCTCACGGGATAAAACAGTTTTCTGATGAACAGCGATTTTGCGTACTTCTTTTTCCTGATGGAAAACTCCCGCACTTCAATAAAAATTTCTTCGTGCGTGACGGTCCATGAAATGCAGGCGATGGGGATGGCGAGTACAAGCAGCCAAACGATTTGATCGAGGAGGTTCATCCGTCAAATTTCAGGTTTCTGCTTTGGTTTTGAAAGCGATAGCGATGCAGCATGTTCAGAAGTTCATCTTTTGCCTACAGGTATGATCATCGCAAATGCTTGAAAAGAGACCGGCATCATTGCAATAATGCGCAATACCTTCATTGGAAAATACCTGCATCGTTATTGCGTTTAGTTATTGCATTGATTCAGTATACCCATGAGGTGCATATACCTTTTCTGTTTTCTTTTTTTTGTCGCCGGTATTGGTTCTTCATTGGCCCAATCAATTGTTTTTGAGAAATATTTTTCAGACGGGAGTTTTCCGGCGAGAATGGCGCAAACACCAATGGGTGAATATTTGATCACTGGAATACGCGACGTGAATGAGCCCGTGAAGTATCGCGCATATCTTTCCAAATTCAGTGAGACCGGTGAATTGATATGGCAGCTTGAATACCGGGATACTACGCATCTGATTCTCCCGAAGGATGTGAAGGTTGCATTTGACAGCACGTATTACTTGCTGGCTACGTATGCGACAACCGATTACACCGAATCGAAAATTCTGTTGCTGCATTTAGACACAGCCGGTACGGTGCTATGGGCTAAAACCTATGCCGCCACCGTGGATTTTGATGCTGTCGCTATGGATATCACCAAGGTGGGCGACATTACCATTGCTGCCAACGGCGGATCTGATATCACTCACTATCAAACGATGAATGCATTTGTGATGCGTTTGAGTTTGACCGGGAATATGGTGTGGAATCAATTATTTGACATCTCATCAACCGGCGATTTCATTACCGACCTGAAGGTTCTTCCTGATGGAAGCTTTATTGCATCATGCGGCACTTACGGTTCAAGCGGCGGTGCGCTGAAAGGAAGTTTCACAGGTGATTTGGAATGGGTGAAAATTTTTCACGCCGGAACCTACTGGTCGCCGCTATCGGTTACATCAGACAAAAGCGGCAACATCTGGCTTGCCGGAGAGGTGGTGTATCCGACGGATTTGTGGTGGATTAATAATATGGCGCCCTGTGTGATGAAGCTGGAGGATGACGGCACTCCCGTTTTTTTCAAGCGGATCAAGCAGCCATGGAAAGCGACTTGGTTTGAGGAGATCATTCAAACATGGGATTCACAGTTTGCGCTCAGCATGTTCTTTCAGGATAATAACATCACGAGCTCAGATGCCGTGATTGTTAAGATGGACAGCACGGGAAATATTCATTGGTCGAAGAATTATGAAAGCGGTCTCTTCCTGTATTACTTCCAGGATATGATTGAAACACGGGATAGCGGTCTCGCAGGAACCACTTCCATTTCATTCAGTGAATACAATGACTACTCGTTCTTCAAAACGGATAAGTACGGGAACACCTGCGCCGACAGCTCATTCGACTTTGCGTTCAGCGACACTACCTGGTTTGCAGTAAGCGCATTCCCCACAGTTTCTTCATTAGACCTGGTTATTGACAGCATGCCCTTACCAAAAAAAGGAGTTATACCGGATCAATTTACGATCTGCGAGGATGATTCATTCTTTTCTCCATTAACTGCCGTTGACAATGACCCATTGAGCGGTGGCGAGGAGGTTTCGGTGTTCCCCAATCCATCTTCTGATGTCTTCCATTTGAAAAGCAATTACAGCAGCAGCCAGAAATCCGAGATAAGGTTGTACGACACATTCGGCAATCTTCTCCTTGTGAGAAAAGTGACGGGGGATATCGTTCCTTTCGGAGAAGATCTTTCTGCCGGTATTTATGTGCTTGAATTTTTAAGAGCGGGAAGTCGTCAAGGTTTTCTCTTGATTAAGATGTAATCATGACAACTTCACCGTTCTTCAGTCTTCGCTTTTGTTTTCAGTTCAGGCAGACTGATTGTGTGTGAAGAACTTTGCAGTGTATCGCAAGCTCATCTTGAAATATCCTGTAATACTTTTGTAATCATCAATCCATTCATCAAAATTCAAAACGAAATACCATGGTGAAAAGAAATCTCAGCCTCATCGTTTGCGCTGCAGCGATGTTGCTCATGTTTAGCTGCGTCAGCACGAAAAAGTATCAGTCACTTGAGTCCGAAAACAAAACATTGCAGGCGAGATATGACGCGATCGCCCTCGACAACATCAATTGTCAGAATAGTCTTTCTTCCGCCAATGCGCGGATTGTCGGGTTGCAGGATCAGCTGACGGCTGAGCGCAGCAACCTCGCTGCCCTGCAATCTGCACTGGATAAATGCCTCACTTCCTCGAGCCAGGGGAATGTGAACATCAGCAAACTGGTGGATGAAATCAACGCTTCAAACAAGTACATTCAGCAATTGGTGGCATCCAAGAACAAGAGTGATTCATTGAACATGGTGTTGACCAATAACCTCACCCGATCACTGAGCAAGGAAGAGATGCAGGACGTGAATGTGCAGGTGCTGAAAGGCGTGGTGTACATTTCGCTTTCCGATAACATGCTTTACAAATCGGGCAGCTATGAAATATCAGACAAAGCCGGAGAGACTTTGGCCAAGATTGCCAAGATCATCAAAGACTATAATGACTTTGAAGTGCTGATTGAAGGGAACACTGACAATGTGCCCATCTCACAAACCAACATCCGCAATAACTGGGATCTGAGCGCACTCCGCGGATCTTCTGTTGTGCAGGCATTGCAGAACAACTACGGCATCGACCCAAAGCGCCTTACCGCCGGTGGACGCGGAGAATATAATCCCGTTGCGAGCAATGACACGGATGAAGGAAAAACACTGAACCGCCGCACGCAGATTATCATCACGCCCAAACTTGATCAGTTCATGGAGCTGATCAATAAAGCGCCGCAGACGGATTCTACGGAAGTAAAAAAGTAGCGTAACTACAGATAGCCAGGGAGCTATTTGCTCACTTGAATTTTAAAAAATGCCGGTCGCAACCCGGCATTTTTTATTTCCAGTGTGTACAGGCTTGAGGGTATTCCATCAAGATTGATTTGCTTCTGGACGGCGGCACCGGGGAACGGGTTGAGGAGTACAAGTGCTTCAAGAGCAATGCGTAACTCTATCACGACATCTTTATTCCCAAAGGCCGAACCATTTATTACGAGATAATCCGAAGCGGGATTCGGATAGATTAAATAGGCCACCTCCGTTGTTGTGACATCGACCTGCGGGTTTACTGCTTTGATGGTTGAAAAACCAAAGCCGTCGTTCAGATCAACTTGTTTGAGTCGGTAATAGACTGTTTGCTTTGGAGGATTGGCGTCAAAGAATGAATAGTCGTGCATATCTGTAGAAATCCCTGCGGCACGTTTCATTCCAATGCTGTCAAAAGTTACTGCATCATCAGATTGCTGGATGCAAAAATATCTGATGCATTTTCAGAAAGCGTATTCCACTCGAGCGCCACGCCCCCGGGATTGTGGAAAGGCATTAAGCTCGTTGATTTCAATAGGTAAAACCACAATGTTCTCTAACTCCAGCATCCAGTAATCATCATTGCCGAAGCAGCTTTGCGTTTTATCACCGCTTATATCTGACATAGAATGCTCCACCAGAACATAGTTTCCGTTGCTGCGTTGCATCACCAGATGGCAGTGATCATCTTCTGACCCGCCATACCGTCTATCCCATTGCTTGTTGCCGCCGGCATCCAGTTTCAGCACCCAGAAGTCATATAGACCGCGGCTTGGTTCCGACAGATCGCCTTCGAGATCAGAATTGGAATATCCTCCCACAAAATATCCTCCGTCTGACGTTTGTATTACTGACCGGCTTCGGTCCATCTTGGTAGCGCCATAGCGCACATCCCATTGCTTTACGACCGCCGAATCAATCTTCAGCAACCAGATATCGCTGTTTCCCCAGCAATCTTGAGTCTTGTCGCCGCTGATTCCGGAAAACGAATATCCGCTGAGAATGTATCCACCGTCGGTGCAGTTTGCGGCAGCAATAAGCAAATCTTCGTCCGTGCCTCCATAGCGGTAATCCCAGAGCTTATTGCCTGATGAATCTGCCTTCACAATCCAGAAATCATCAAGTCCCTGGCTTGATTGGGAATGATCGCCGCTGCTATCGGAATTGGATGATCCGACCAGCAAAAAACCACCTCCCGGAGATTGAACCATAGCGGTGAGTTCGTCTTCACCTCCCGCCCTAACTGCGATCCCATTGTTTTGCGCCATTGGAGTTGACTTTTACAATCCGGTAATCCGAAGTTCCGTCAGGTCACTTGTTGGCTTGTGTTTTGTCGCCACTCATTCCGGAGAAAGAGTATCCTGCCAGCAATTAGCCGCCGTCAGCCGTAGATTTAGCGCCGGGCAGCGTTTCTCCCTTTTTACCACCATAGCAGTGATCCCACATTTTATCTCCTAAGGGATTGATTTTTACTAACCAAAAGTCTTTGTTCCCATGAGAATTTTCCGATTTATCACCATTCGCCGCCGATTGCGAATAGCCGCCTACAATGTAATTGCCATCAATAGTTGACTGGATGTCAAAAGCACCATCATTAGATTCACCAAAGCGCTTGTCCCAAACCAAATTTCCATTGGCATCAGCTTTCACCACCCAGAAATCGTAATACCCTTGGCTGATTTGGCTTTTATTTCCGTCATAATTAGAAGCGGAAACACCTGCGAGGATGATTCCATTATCGGGCGTTTCCACTACGCCATCTACAATATCCGGCTTAGAACCGCCAAAACAGCTATCCCACATTTTTATTGGCACCTGGGCACCAGAAAAATCGAAGGCAATAGTCAAGAAAAGAGCAAAAAGCGCTCTGAGCACGGGGGTCGTAAGTTTTTGTGACTTTGCTTGGCATTGTATGAATAACGCTCCTCCAATGGTTCACCAATCTGAAATTTCAGTATAAGTTTTGAAAAGATGGTTTCGTATTTTAACATACTACGTCCGGGAAAACCTGAACCCGATTGGAGCCGTTTCCGGTGATCAAGCATTGACAACGGATTTCTCATGAAAGACCGACTGGGGCAGTAAGGTTTAAATTCGTAGATTGCAGATAATATCATTTTCAACTATATTTTTATGAAACAAGCATTCACGTATGCCATTATCTTCGTTATATCCTCATTCGATTTGCAGGCCCAATCTTCTTTTTACAATGCGATTTATTGGGGAACCTATTACAACGACAGTGCAAATTATCCGACCTTCAATTTTGCCAAGACGGATTTGATCGATCAGATTGTTGTGGATAAAAGCTCGGGGTCAATCTTTGTAGTAGGTCAGTCCTTTGCTCCACCTTCCGATTCAGTACTCAGTGTTTGCTCCGGCAGTCAAACGATCGGGCTCCGCAACGGTAACGGTTACCTTGCTAAATTCAATCGCTGTGGTGAACTGCAATGGTCAACTTTTCTTGGAAAGAAAACGCTGTGCCTTGCGCTGGATGTTCAGAACGGTAAAACGATTGTTTACATTGCCGGAAACGTTAAACCGGACGAAATTCCCGGACCTCCTGCTTTCAAATGTGATGGCAGCAGCTCACCCATCTTTCAAACTGAAAACGTTGATCACTCTGAAGCTTTCATAGCCAAATATGAGGATGACGGCGCTTCTTTTTCGCTGCTCCGGTGGACCTATTTGGGCGGGTACAAAATTGACTCAACAACAGGCGAGGACAATATTTACAGCATGGCCATTTACAAGCACAATGTTTTCGTTGTAGGCACCACCGCAAGCATCGACCTGGCGAACTTTGCGCAGCATAAAGCAGACAGCATAAAAGCCGACGGCCTGGGTGATGCATTCATAGCTGAGTTTGACAGCATGCTGAGCACGCTTAAGTTTTTCACGTACGCAGGCGCAGAGGGCGTTGACCGTTTTCACGACATAGAAATTTATTCAAAGGGGAAGAATTACGTTGCACTGTATGCAAGCGGAACCACCACCAGCAGCAGTGAGATTGCTTCGGGAACCGGTTTTGATCAAACCTACACAGCGCCTGATGATGGCTTTGTTCAAATGTGGGAAGACAACGATCATGATGGCACGTTTACGAAAACATGGGGTACCTACATTGGTGGCAGCGGTGATGACCATAGCCGCGCTTCAAAAGTGGACGCGAACGGCAATGTGATTCTCACAGGATTCACCAGAAGCACTGACTTACCGGTAAGCTCGCTGGCGTACGATCAGGTTTTTGAAGACGGTGGAATCGCCGGTTCAACGGCCGATGCTTATGTGATCAAGATCAATAAAAATGGCGGAAAAGAATGGTGCACGTATTTCGGAACGAAAAAAGATGAGAAGGTTAACGGGCTCGAGATATTCAGTAAGCAAGGGGAGCAATACGTTGCCATTGCCGGCGTGACGAATGCCGACAGCAGCGTATTCCCTCTTGTGAATTCGCTGCAGGCTCAGCTCAACGGAAACGGTACCAATAAATATGACGATGCCTATATCGCCATCTTTGATGATGTAACCACCACGCAGCAACAACTGATTCAATGCACCTACATAGGCGGTTCGAAAATGGAAGGCATACAAACAGGTAAGAGCTATCATCCTTCACTGGCGATGGGACCCAACAAAGAACTTTTTATGGTGCTGGCGACAGAGAGTTCGGACTTTGATTCGATTATGGCCACAAGTTTCAAGCATCTTGTTCATCCGTATAGCGGAGGGGCTGATGCTTTCATTGTTAAGCTTGTTGATTCCACAGTTGCCAAGCAAACGTCCTGCACGTTTGCAGATTTTAACAGGACGATTGAAAATGTTGAGCCGGCTCAGGTGATGTCTCTTTTTCCAAATCCTTTTCGGGATGAAATCAGCATTTTAATAAGTAGCAGGAATGATGAGGATGGATATGTGGAGGTGTTCGATGCCATCGGCAAATTAATTATGCGGCAAAGGATTTCGCTTTTGGTCGGACAAAACCAGCTATCACTGAACATCGCCGGGCTCTGCTCCGGAAATTACTTCGTTCGATTGATCACTGACCGGCAAAATATTGTTAAGAAGGAGGTGAAGGAATAAAGACTGGACTTACGGAGATGTGTCTGGCTTCCGAAGGTTATCGAAACGGCTGAGGTGAAAATTTGGTGCTACCAGGGAGTGAAGTTTTTTATTTGGGTTGAGCGAATACCCCCGCATAATGTATTCCGGGTAGCCAATAAGCCATCCATGCTTTCATGAAGTCAGACAAACTCACACTGTAATAGCCATTCCCATAGTTTGCCAAAATCACATTATAGGAAGACACGCGCACCACCACAGCCCAATGCGCTCCTGAACCAAGATTCAATTCGCCATTGCCAAGGATGACTGCCACAGGGAAATCTGCGTTAACCCAATTACAAAGTGTTTCATATTTGCCCGCAGCGGAATTGACTGAGAGCCGCGCTTCATTTTGTCCGTAGGCAGTTATTCCATATTGCTCCATCACTTGTTTGAAGCGCTCCCAGCTCGTACCTAAAATGCCTCCCCAGATGTCAGGAGCGGATGATGGATTGACGTATAGATTTTCGGCATTGCCAGGGTCGTAATTCATATAACCCCAGTAGGTGAGCATAGTGGCCATAGCGGCCTGTCCGCATCCATTGGGGTGTTTTGAAAATGGCGGAACATAATAGTGATGAATCGCGTGAGGTTTCACCTGAATCAACCTGGAAGGAGAAGGGAGCGTTGAAACAGATTCACTGCCGGTTTCATTTTCCAGTGTAAGAAGGTTTACCGGTTCGATGAAGATTTCGGAATTCATAGAGATTGATTGAGGTTTCATTTTTAAAGTGGGGTAATCGCATAGTCAATTAAGTAAGTGAAAATGCACCGAGATTAACGGCGCTTCATTCAGAATACCCCCCCCGTATCATCATTTCTTTTCAGCAATAATTATTTTGGATGTTACAATGCCATAATCGGTGGCAAGTTTGCAGATGTAAACTCCCGTCGGCAATGCACCGGGATTGAATGGCTGCGCATGATTTCCCTGGGTTAGCATTCCGCTTTGCAGTTTCATCACTTCTACTCCGTTGACATCAGTGATGGTGAGTGTTACATCACTGTTATAAGGCAGGTAGAAACTGATGAGGGTAACCTGATTAAAAGGATTGGGGGTTACGCTGAGATGAAGGTTTTGATCGCCTGATGGTACTACCGGCACGCCTGAAATACTGTTGCTATACTTGATCAGCAGAAAATTGAAGCCAGCCAAATTATCATAGGTGCGGCCGGCCACAATAATATCTTTGTTGTAATCCATCGTGATATCGTACAATTCATCTTCACTGGAAGCCACACCGTCGTAATAGGCCACCCACTTTTCAGTTCCGGTTGAGTCGTATTTCAAGGTTACGCCATTGAAACCGCCGGGTGACATGGCTGCATATCCCGTGATGAACAGGTTGGCCTCCTCATCAATAATTATCTTCTGCGGCTCATCAAGACCGGCGAAACCAAAGTTTTTAGTCCAGAGGAGGTCGCCATGGCTGCTGTGTTTCATTGTGGTGTAGTCGTAGTCATTGTAATTAGCCAAACCCATGACGCCTGTCAGGTAAACAGCATCATCACCATCAGTGACCAGATCCATAGTGTAATCATACTTTCCGCCGGGGCCATCGTATGAATGCAGCCACAGAAGATTTCCTTCATTGTCATATTTCATGATCAGGATGTCAGCCACGTACTCGTTGCTGATACACGTAGTTCCTGCTGCATATACGTTACCGGAGCGGTCAAGAGCAACATCTGAGACCTCGTCCAGATAACTGTTGATGCCATTCCAGGTTTTTTTCCAAAGAAGATCACCGCCGGGGCTATACTTGATCACTGCCGCATCAAAATTTTGTGAGAGCGTGTCCACGGCACCACCGGCATAAATATTCCCATTGGCATCGGTGGTCACATCATTAAACCGGCAATAGCCGCCAGTTGGGCTGAACGTTTCTTTTCCCCATAAAAACTGGCCGTCGGCATTGAATTTTGCAATGACTCCGCTGGAAGGGCTGCCCCGCCGGCCGGCTAAAATGATATTTCCGTCATCGTCTACTGCCACAGAAAGAATCAGCACGTCACTGTAATAGAAATCAGTGTTCATCCATATGGTATCTCCTTCCGCGCCGTATTTAATGAGTTGGATCGGGCAACCGAAACCGCTGCACGCCGCTTGTCCTACAGTAATCAGGTTTCCGTATTCATCGCAATGTGAAAAAAGAGGAGCATCGATGTAGTCACCCGGTCCGTAAGAGAATTCACGTGACCAAATAACATTGCCGTCCTCATCAAATTTTGATGTGGCATAGTCGTAGTTTGAACTCGAGTAGTAACTCCATCCTAATGAAAAGATGTTTCCGTTAAAGTCAGTGGCTACTGAGTGGTTTTCGTTCCAGTAATCATTTCCCCATTTGCGAAGCCAGGCGCTGTCAACCTGCGCTTGCAGAGAAACAGATACGAACAACAGCACCCAAAAGGTATGGATGAAAATCTTTTTCATGGCATTTTGATTTCATGGTGAGGTAGTCCAATACTCTTGTTAGCAATACGAAATTGACCCGGACACGTGTTGACAGTCTATGACTATGATCATTTGTTCAAATGATTTAACCGCGATGCGGTTTCATTCAAGAAGCAGAAAGACGGGAAATTAATTGATGCAGAGCCAAAGTAAATGCTTCATGGAACTGACCAATGTCATAATAAATGCTTCAGCTCATCTCATTTCCTAACAGGCAAAAGGCATATTTTGATTTCATTTTTATGACCAGGCAACTCAAGGGGAAATAAAAGCGAATAGCAATTCATATTATCGCACCCGAAACATTTGTCTGTAATCTATCCTGTGTCGAAGGAGAGATGCCTGTTGCAGCGGCACGAAAAAACGGGGTGTATTACTTACTAATGAAAATCTTACTTAAGAAACTTGCCCCGTCAGCATTCTTTATGTTCAACATGTAAATGCCTGCGGCTAATTCAGGAAGCTGGATATGTTGACTATTTGAAGCATCTTCTATAGTGGAGCTGAATACCAGCAAGCCAACGGTATTGCGAATTTCCAAATCAGCATCCGTGTTTGCCGTTTCACGGCTTTCCAATACCAGATAGTTGGTGGCAGGATTGGGATAAACTGAATAAGACAAGGTATGACTGTTGTTCATTGATTGCAGATTAATCGCTTTCACATCCGAAAATTTGGAGTCGCCGTTGTAATCAACTTGCTTCAGCCGGTAATAAACCGTTGTTATCGGAGGATTTTCATCGAAATAGGAATAGTCATGCGCGATAGACGAAGTACCTGCCCCGCGAACCATTCCGATGCTGTCAAAGGTTTCCGCATCAAGCGAGCGCTGGATCGCAAAATAGTTACTTCCATTTTCCGAAAGTGTGGTCCATTCAAGCAGGGCCCCGGAGTTTTGTGGCTGCACATCAAATCTGGTTAATTCTATGGGGAGCACCGTTATCAATTCAAGTTTGAGCATCCAGATATCATCACTACCAAAGCAAGACTGTGACTTATCACCGCTTATGCCGGATTGAGAATGCCCGACAAGAATGTAATCGCCGTCACTTAATTGCATTACCAGGTGCCAGTGATCATCCTCGGTGCCACCATAGCGTTTGTCCCATTGCTTGACACCGTTGGAATCAATCTTTATGCCCCAACCATCGTAGACACCGCGACTGGGGTCCGTTATATCGCCTTCCTGCAGTGAATTGGTATATGCCCCGATGAAGTATCCTCCATCCAAAGTCTGAATCACCGATCGGCTTCTGTCCATTTTAGTGGCGCCAAAACGCACGTCCCATTGCTTGGCACCATTCGCATCAATTTTTACCATCCATACGTCGCTTTGTCCCCAGCAGTCCTGTGTCTTATCTCCCCCGATTCCTGAAAAAGAATATCCGCCAAGCAGAAATCCGCCATCGTTGCTGTTTGTGAGTTCAATGAGGAAGTCATCATCAGTGCCGCCATATCTTTGATCCCAAAGTTTGTTGCCGAGCGAATCAGTTCTCACAATCCAAAAATCATTCAGCCCCTGACTTGACTGGGAATGGTCACCGCTCTGTGTCGAATTAGAAGATCCCGCAAGCATGAACCCTCCGTTGGAAGCGGGAACCAGGGCGGTCAGTTCATCTTCTCCGTTGCCTCCAAAGCTGTGGTCCCATTGCTTCACCCCATTGGCATCAATCTTAATAATCCAGTAGTCAGAAGTTCCGTCAGGTCCCTTGTTGGCCTGCGTTTTATTACCGCTGATTCCTGAGAAGGAATAACCCGCCAATAGAAATCCACCATCGCTTGTGGTGAGTGCGCCGCGCAGCACTTCACCTTTGCTGCCACCGTAACAGTGGTCCCAGATTTTATTTCCGAGGGGTGAAATCTTCATTACCCAGAAATCTTTGTTGCCGTTTCCGCTTTCTGATTTGTCTTCGTTGGCGGCAGAGGATGAGTAGCCACTCACCAGGTAATTGCCGTCAGCGGTTTGCTGTATATCGTAAGCCCCATCGTCGTCACTTCCACCAAATCTTCTGTCCCACATCTTATTACCGTAGGCATCCGTCCTGATAATCCAAAAATCGTAGTATCCCTGCCCAACCTGGCTTTTGTTGCCGTCATTATTTGAAGCAGAAACGCCTACGAGAATAAATCCGTTGTCGGGAGTTTCTATGATTCCGTCGGGGATGTCGTACTTAGACCCGCCGAAACGGACGTCCCACATTTTGGTTGGTATTTGGGCTGAGGCAGAGAATAATTCTGAAACAAAGAGAAATGCAAGTATGGCGCCGAATGGCTGGGGGGTCGTATTCATAAAGAACTTATTCCGGACTTAATAAGAATGCTAATCGTCCCAATAACTTAATGTCTGATATATCAGCGTAATATTCTGAAAGGTTTGTTGTTCGCCAACTATTATACTTCTCAATTGCAGGAATTAGTAGCCGAGTGACTGAAAAGAGTATAAAGCGATTCTCTGTGCAGGCAAGCCCTGCAAACTTGTGAGATTATTTTCTTGCACTGCTTGAGGTCTGTTGGATGGGTTGGCTGCTCACATGCAAGCGATTCTGCCTGACCAAACTACCAGTAGAAAGGCCCCAGTTTGCGGATACTTAATTCTTGATAGCTCTTAAATAGCTTGTGGACAAAAGCGCCCTGGTTTAAGTTCACGATTCGAGTGTAATAAATTCAGATGTACATGATATCGTTGAAGGTCCGTTTTGCACGCATTTTTGTTCAAATACCGATCGCTGTACTAATGCTGATCTTGCTATTTATTGATAAGAATTTTGTGGAAGGCACTTATCCGTCCTGGTGATTTTATGCGCACTGAATAAATTCCTGCTGCTAGTTGCGAAATATCGATTTGTTGTTTAAGGGAAGTAAGCGGTATGGCAGAAGTGAATACCAGTTGGCCTGAAGCATTGTACATTTCTAAAACACCTTCACCATTCAGAACTTCTGCAAATTCAATTATCATATAATGGGAGGCAGGATTCGGATAAACTGAACAACAAACGGATTGGCAGCTTAGACCGGATTGCAACTTTACAGCTTTTATATCTGAGAAAGCATAGCCACCATCATGGTCAACTTGTTTGAGCCGGTAATACACCGTTTGCAAAGGAGGATTTTCATCGAAGTAGGAATAGTCATGCGCTGCGGATGAGGTCCCTGCTCCGGGAACCATACCGATGCTATCAAAAGTTTTCGCGTCAGGAGACCGCTGGATGGCAAAATAATTATTGCTATTTTCCGAAAGGGTAGTCCAATCAAGAATGGCCCCGGAGTTTTGAGGGTACGCTTCAAATTGAGATAATCCGATAGGTAATGACACGATCAACTCCAGCTTTAGCATCCAGTAATCATCACTCCCAAAACATGTCTGTGATTTATCACCGCTGACTCCGGATTGGGAGTGGCCGACAAGAATGTAATCCCCGTCGCTGTATTGTGTTACCAGATGGCAGTAGTCATCGGCATCGCCGCCATACCGCTTTTCCCATTGCTTGGCACCATTGGCGTCAAGTTTAATGACCCAGCTATCGTAAACACCGCGGCTTTGTTCTGATATGTCGCCTTCCTGCAGCGAATTGGTATATCCCCCGATAAAGTATCCTCCATCCAATGTCTGAATCACTGATCGGCTTCTATCCATTTTGCTGGCACCAAATCGCACATCCCATTGCTTCACTCCGTTGGAATCAATCTTCACCATCCAAACATCACTTTGACCAAGGCAATCCTGTGATTTATCACCACCTATTTCCGAAAAGGAATATCCGCCGAGCAGGTAGCCGCC
Organism: Bacteroidota bacterium; assembly: GCA_018267315.1. Classification (GTDB taxonomy): domain Bacteria; phylum Bacteroidota; class Bacteroidia; order Chitinophagales; family UBA10324; genus JAFDYS01. Next base: position 69,974 of record JAFDYS010000025.1, read on the forward strand.
GTCATTGCTTTTAGTGAGCTCAATGAGGAAATCATCATTGGAGCCGCCATATCTCAAGTCCCACAGTTTATTGCCAAGCGAATCAATTTTTATAATCCAAAAATCATTCATCCCCTGACTCGGTTGGGTATGATCACCACTGTGGCTGGAAGCGCTGGATCCTGCCAGCAAATAACCTCCATGTGACGCAGGGGCGAGGGCTGTGAGTTCATCTTCGCCGTCGCCTCCAAAACTGCGGTCCCATTGTTTCACACCATGGGCATCAATCTTAATGATCCAATAGTCAGCAGTTCCTTCAGGACCATTTTTCGGCTGTGTTTTATCACCGCTGATTCCTGAGAAGGAGTAGCCGGCCAATAAAAAACCGCCATCGCTTGCCGGGAGCGCGCCGCGCAGCACTTCTCCTTTATTGCCTCCATAACAATGATCCCAAATCTTATTGCCATCCGGTGAAATTTTTATCGCCCAGAAATCTTTGTTCCCGCGCGTGTTTTCTGACTTATCGCCATTGGCAGGTGAAGCGGAATATCCGCTGATCAGGTAGTTGCCGTCACCGGTTTGCTGGATGTCGTAAGCTCCATCATCATCGGTTCCGCCAAATCTTTTGTCCCATTGCATGTTTCCATTGGCATCGGTTTTAACAACCCAGAAATCATATAGACCCTGGCTGATCTGGCTTTTGTTCCCGTCATTATTTGAGGCGGAAACGCCGGCAATCATGATGCCGTTATCAGGTGTTTCAATGATGCCGTCAGGCACGTCAAACTTGGAGCCGCCGAAACGGACATCCCACATTTTTGTAGGCACTTGGGCAGAAACAGGGCTTGATCCGGAGGTGAGAAAAAACGCGAGTGTCGCGCAAAGCAGCCGGTGGATAGATTTCATAATTCCCTCCTTAACCTGGCTTGAACAGTAAATATTAATAATCCGGAAAACCGGATTTTAAATTTCATTACAAAGTTCTGAAAAATCAGTTACATGCCCGAAATAAAACTTCCCAATCGCAGACAAGTGTATCCTATGAGCAAGAAAAAGTACATGGGCTTACTTGCAATTGTTCTTCCGGTCATACACAGATCATGGTGCAAGCCCCGGGTTTGTAATATGAACATTGGCAAAGCATCTCTTCCCGCATCTGAAACTTGCGCCAACGCAGGGCAATGTGTATACGCCTAATGCTTCATTCGCAATTCATTCGCCATTCCCGATTTTTGAATTCATCTTTGCCTCACATTAAGAGCCCCTATGTCAAAGGAGATCCAAATACCTGTAGAAGTGGTGAGTTTTGCTGATGACGGTTATCATATATTCACCAAGGGAAAATTAAAAGGACGGCCCCTGCGACTGCTCATTGATACCGGCGCATCTAAAACGGTACTCGATAAAAAATTCCTTGGTGAAAACTTTCCTCACTTGCCTCTTGAGATGAATGACATGCCCGCTACCGGAGCAGGCACCAATACCATTCAAACCGAAATTACCGAAGTGTCGGATTTTTTTCTCGGCAATGGCAAAAAGAAAAACTCTTCATCGCCGCTTGATAAATTTCCGGTTGCGGTTATGGATCTCAGTCATGTAAATGACACGTATGCAAAGATTGGACAGCCGCCCATTCAGGGCGTGATCGGCAGCGATCTGCTCGTGCACTTCGGTGCCGTGATCAACTTCCGCAAGCAACGCATGAAACTGATACTACCGTAGTGCTGGTTAGCCATTTGAGCGCCATGTTCTATTTTCGCTTAAGGAATATCACTTCTTTATATGTATGAATTGCCCGGGTTAAAGAAAACTGCCGCAGCATTCTTCACCGCATTATCATTATTTGTTTCCTGTACCACAGAAAAAACACCGGAACCTTCTACCGGATACCCTGAAAAGGTTGAATCAATCATCACCACGCAATGCAGCACAACCGGTTGTCACACCCGGCAGGCCAAGGAAGCTTCCGGCGGACTATCCATGGAAACGTGGGATGAATTGTTTGAAGGGGCTAATGGCGGTGCCGTGGTGATCCCGTACCGTCCGGATCAAAGCTGGGTGGTCTACTACACGAACACTGATACGAACAGAGGCCCTGTGCTTACCCCAACCATGCCGTACCTCAAACCGCCCTTGAGCGATGAGGACTGGCAAACACTCCATGACTGGATTGCTTCCGGCGCACCGGACAGGAATGGCACCGTTGCATTCTCCGGACAGCCGGATCGCAAAAAATTTTATGTCGCCAACCAGGGATGTGACCTGGTGAGTGTGTTTGATGCCGACACTAAGCTCTGTATGCGGTATGTGGATGTGGGCCAGGATCCCGGGCCGGGCAATGTACCGCATCAACTGAAAGTTTCCCCTGATGGCAAATACTGGTACGTGGTATTTGTAAACGGAACGGTGATTCAGAAATTCAGCACGGCCGATGATTCCTATGTTGGCGCTATTGATATAGGAACGGGAAGCTGGAATACGTTGGCCATCACCGGTGATGGCACCAAAGGATTTGCCGTGGACTGGAGTGATATGGGTAAAGTGGCTTATGTGGATCTGGAGAACATGCAGTTCATCCGATACTATAACGGGCTTGCATTCCCCCACGGCAGTTGGGTAAACAAGGCCGGCACCACGTTATACGTTTCATCTCAGTCGGGCAACTACATCTACAAGTTTGATGTCACCAATCCTGATTTTCCGGAGGTGGAGCAGATCGTACTCAAACCCGGTCAGTCACCGAATAACATTGCCGGCACGCTTGATCCGCATGAGGTGATTTTATCGCCGGATGAATCAAAGTACTTCGTTAGCTGCCAGGCATCGAATGAAGTGCGGGTGTTTGATGCCGCAACGGATACCTTGATCAAAGTGATTCCGACGAATCAATATCCGCTGGAGTTTGCCATTTCAACAGCGAAGAACCTGCTCTTTGTCACCTGCGAATACGAGCCGTGCGATCAGGATAAATGCCAGGGCGCAGTGGATATTATTGATCTGAATACACTTGAAGTAGTGAAGATGCTGCAGGAAGGTTTGTATGAACCGCACGGCATCGGCGTGATGGATGATGAAGGATATGTGGTAGTTGCCAGCCGCAATGTGGACGTGAATGGGCCTGCACCGCATCATACCTCCGATTGCGGGGGCAGGAATGGTTATATCAAACTGATTGATCTGAACACCCTGGAATTTGTGAACAAGTACCGCACGGAAGTGAGCGTGGATCCTTACTCCGTTGCTGTGCGCTGATGTCACTCAATTTTTAGCATCAGTTTCTTGTTATTTATACAAGTGGTCCTTAGTTATTCATCAGTTTTGTTCTGATGAATCGGAATAATCCACCATCACTTCATTCTATCCTTCACGATATCAGAAACAATTTTTGCTGACATCAGGCAGAGCGGAATACCACCTCCGGGATGCACGCTGCCTCCGCAGAAATACAGGTTGCCGAAACGCGAAGAAAAATTTTTATGCCGCAGGAAAGCGGCATACCGGTTATTCGAACTGCTGCCATACAAGGCGCCTAAATAGGAGGAGGTGCCCGCTTCAATGCCACGCGGGTCAAGAATGGTCTCTGAGAGAATGAGCGGCTCGAGGTGTTCGCCCATCATGTGCGAGAGTTTTGCGATGATGTTCTTTCTTGATCGGGCCACGATGCTGTCCCAATCCTGCCCTGCCAAATGGGGTGCGTTGATCATGGTGAACCAGTTTTCGCAACCGGCAGGCGCGTCACCGGGTTTCATTTTCGAAGAGATGTTCACATACACGGTGGGATCATCAAACACATCTTTTTTCCGGGAAAGGAAATCAAATTCTGTTTTGTAATCAGCGCTGAAGAAAATATTGTGCAGGTGGAGTTGCGGGAAAGTTTTCTTCATGCCCCAGTAGAAAACCAGGGCCGATGTGGAACGCGGCTGCTGCAGAATCTTTTCCGGCGCAGGTTCGCCAGGGAGGAGCTTGCGGTATGTGTTCATCACATCCATGTTACTGATGACGATGTCGCCGGGCTGTACCTCAGTTTTACCTCCGGAGAATTCCAGCGCAGTAATCCTGTTTTTCGTTACCGTTAACTTTTTCACCGGTGAGTGGTAATGAAAAGTAACACCAATGTCTTCAGCCAGTTTCACAAGCGCTTTTACGATGGCATAAATACCCTCATCAGGGAAAAAGGCGCCACGCTGAAATTCGAGATGCGGTATCACCTTCAATGTGGCCGGCGCGTGAAACGGATTGCTGCCGTTGTAGGTGGCATAGCGATCAAAAAGTTGAACAGTCTCATCGGTGTTGAAGCTGCTTTCATTCCGGTTGTGAAGTGACCGTGAACTGTCGAGTTTGTAAAGATGGAAAAATGCCTTCCAGGCATCCGTTGAGAAGTAGGTGCGCCACCGGTGCAGGGACGATTGCAGAAAAACTTTTTCAGTAAGCTCATACAATTCCCGGCTCCGCCCGAGGTAGTCAATCACATGATTTGCAGGTTCGCCGGTTTTGCGCTGCACTTCACCTGCAAATGCTTCAGGTGAATCAAAGGCATCCAGTTGTTTTCCATTCGCAAAAAAATAGCGACAGATGACAGGCAGTTTCGAGTACGAGTAATAGTCGCGGGGATTTTTGCCGCATAAAACAAAAAGCTCATCCACCCATTCCGGCATGGTGAACAGCGACGGACCCGCATCGAAACGGAAACCATCTTTTTCAAATTCGCTGATCTTTCCACCGGCCATTTCCGATGCTTCAAACACTTGCACATCAAAACCCGCCTGTCGCAAGCGAATGGATGCGGCGATACCGGCAATGCCGGAACCGATGATGTATGCTTTGGACTTCATTCTGAAGTAACAGTCCGGAGTGGGAAGTGTTTACCCGATACGGGTATGATTCAGCAAACGGGATGCGAAAATGATTACGCTTGTCCGGTGGGTCCGCCGAAATTGAGTTGCGGAAGATTGATCGGTTCCGATTCAGTGATCTCACCGTACATACTCTCGAACTTGCGTACGTTTTCATTAAGTGCCCTCAGGAAACGCTTGGCGTGCTGCGGTGTGAGGATGATGCGTGACTTCACTTTGGCTTTCGGTGTGCCCGGCATCACCTTAATGAAGTCAATAACAAATTCCTGGTTGCTGTGGGTGATGATGGCCAGGTTGGAATAAATGCCGTCCGCTACTTCTTCCGTCAGTTCTATGTTGATTTGATTCTGCGGTGCGTTTTTGTCTTTCGGATCCATGTTGAATTGTTTGTGGCGCAAAAGTACAAAACGCGGGAAGTGAACTCAGCGATTGAAGTTGTCGGTGGCTTTGTAGGCAATCACCTGATCATAGCGTGCGCCGAAGGGACGGAAATAAACGAGAATTTGATACGTGTTTTCCGCTTCATAATCGTTCCCTTCAATCAACTCAGCAGGTGCATCGGCATCGCTCGAAACAAAACGGTAGATGTATTCATAGTATCCCTCTTTGAGATATAGGGTGGTCTTATACGCGGAAGCATCGGAGTTGTAATGCATTTCGTACAGGGGCAGCAATTGCCATCCTGTGAACTGACCGAATAGAAAAACCTTTCCGCCTTTTAATGGATAGTCCACAGGCAGGGTGAATGTCACCCAGGCGTATTCAGATTGCGCTTCCTGGTTGAAATAGTCCAGGGTGCCGGGGATGAATTTTCCGTTCACATCCTGGCGATAGAGATAGGGCTGGTTGTTGCGGATGTCATCATTAAAAAGCGTAAACAGAAACGAGTGGTCCTTCTCGCTGAGCGCTCTCACGCGATCAGTTTGGTAGCGCGTGGTGCGCATGTCGAAGTAGCGGAATTCTTTTCCTGCGGGGAAGGAAGTTTTGGTGGTGTAATAATATTCGAGCATTTCCGGCTTCATAAACTGCGGAGTCACGTCAGTGATCATATTGTCCCAGCGGAAGTTTTGCATCAACGCTACTTTCAATTCTGCAAGCGGATTGGATACCGGCAGCCCGCGGTAGGATATAGTGAAATTCACCTGCTGGTAACTGCGGCTGAGCGCCACATCTTCCGCCGGTCTGATTTCGGAATAAATCTGCGCCAGTCCGTCAAATACGATAAAGCGTTTGGTGAGCACCACCTGCTCGGGGTCGCTGTCGAGATACACTTTGATGATGTAGTTGCCCGATTTGGTGATGGTGATATACCGGTTAGGAAAAAGCAGACTGTAATGGGTGTACTCCTGAGAAGTATTGAATGAAAATTCATAATCGGGTATATCCTGTTCCTGGAAACCGTCGAGGTAATCGAACGGGCTCAGCACGGAAGCGGTCCAGTCATAATTGCATTGAATGATGGTGTAGTAATAATTTTTCTTTCCGCCTTCCAGATCGTCAAAGGCGAGGCGTAGTTGCGTAGTGCTGCGGAGCGGAATAATAGGATCGGTGAGCATGAGCGGGTCTACGTACAGTTGCACCGTGCGGATGTTATCTGCATAAATCTTATCCTGATAAACTTCCGGTTCTTGTCCAACAGAAAAGAAAGGGATTAGCAGCAACAGCAAAACCGGAATGCGGCGGAAACAGGAATCATTTGTGCAGTAGCGTACAGCCGGGCTATCCATAATCATGGGTTTCGCTCATTGAAATATCCATTCCCAAATGAAGTGAAGAAACAAACGAAACTTTCATCCGCAAATTTCAATCATTGATTAGTTTCACTTCGCCATGAAGCAGATTCAGGTAAACACGTTGGATGAACTTTCTTTTGCCGCAAAGCAACTGCTGAAAGAATGTTCCGGCAAAAGAATATTCGCCTTTACGGGTGAAATGGGAAGCGGCAAAACAACCATGATCAAAGCGCTGTGTCTTGAGCTGGGAGTGAAAGAAAAAGCCGTGAGCCCGAGTTTCGCTCTGGTGAATGAGTATCGCGGGAACCAACCGGTGTATCATCTCGATCTCTACCGGTTGAACACGGAGGAAGAGGCGCTGGCTATCGGAATTGAGGAGTATCTTGCATCGGGTAACTATTGTTTCATTGAATGGGCTGAACGCATCATTCATTTGCTGCCCAATGATGCGGTAGCCGTACAGATAACCATGAACGATATGCAGCAGCGAACACTTAACATCAAAGGTTGCTGAGCCATGGCCACAAAAGTGAAAGTGCCTGAAGAACTGAAAGCCGGTTTCGGAATGGAAACCCAGGAGCAGCTCGTGGAGGTGATGCCGCGCCATTCAAAATTGTTCATCGGCATTCCCAAAGAAAACCAGTACCAGGAAAGGCGCATATCGCTCACGCCCGAAACCGTGTCTATGCTGACGGCAAACGGGCACCGCATTGTGATGGAATCAAAAGCCGGTGAAGGGGCCAAGTGGAGTGACGCCGCCTTCTCAGAAGCCGGCGCCGAGATTGCCCACGAAACCGAACTGGTTTACAAAGCCGATATCCTGCTTAAGACCGCGCCGCCTTCCACGGAGGAATTGAAAATGTTCCATCCGAACCAGATTCTTATTTCACCGCTGCATCTTCCCGCGCTGGAGAAATCATTTCTCGGTCAGCTTATGGCGAAGAAGGTGACCGCTTTGGCATACGAGTACATTCAGGATGAATCCAACACCTTCCCGATTGTATCGGCCATGAGTGAGATTGCAGGGAGTGCGGCATTTCTCATCGCGGCGGAATTACTCAGCCATCCGAATGTGGGTAAGGGAATTTTGCTCGGCGGCATTGCCGGTGTGCCGCCGGCCGCCGTGGTTATTCTTGGCGCCGGCACCGTGGGTGAATTTGCCGCCCGTGCAGCGCTTGCACTGGGTGCGGAGGTAAAGATTTTCGATAATTCAATTTACAAGCTCAAGCGCCTGCAGCGGAATATCGGCGCACGTATTTTTACTTCTGTACTTGCCACGGATAATTTGGAAGAAGCGCTAATCAATGCCGATGTGGCCGTGGGGGCCATCCACAGCAAATCGGGCCGCACGCCCATCATTGTCACCGAAGAGATGGTTTCTCAAATGAAGCCGGGTTCCGTGATTGTGGATGTAAGCATTGATCAGGGGGGCTGCTTTGAAACGTCAGAGATCACCAACCACCGGAAGCCGGTGTTCAAAAAGTATGATGTGATTCACTATTGTGTGCCGAATATTCCGTCGCGTGTGCCGCGTACAGCTTCACAAGCCATCAGCAATGTGCTTTCACCAATGCTGCTTAACTCCAGTGATGTGGGCGGGTTTGAGAACCTGATTTCTTCTCACGCTCATCTGCGTAACGGCGTGTATGTCTATAAAGGCATGCTTACCAATCAGCACCTCAGCGATCGTTTTAAATTCAAGTTTACCGATCTGAACCTGTTATTCGCTTCAGGCATGTGAAGGGAACCGCTTTCGAACTTTTGGTGATTATTGCGCCGCAGGATAAGCGGGTGTTTCTTTCAGCCACCGGTGAACCTTTTCTTCCCAGTTTTTCTGATTCCCGCTATTCACGCCATGCTCACTCTCCTCATCATAACTGTTTTGGGTCACCGCACAGTCCTGGTTCACTTGCTGAAAAAGATCTTTGAGTTTACGCCCGCCATCGGGTTGGTATGTGAAGGCAGATGCATCGGCATAAAATTTCCGGGCGAAATATTCAGTGATGTCAAAATGCAATTGCTCATGACGCAGCACTTCCGGTGTTTGGGTTTTCATCCACGAGGATGCGGGATCAAAAGAGGAATAGACCGTCACGCTTTTTAATTGCCCGTTCGTTTCCTGGTAGCTGAAATAGATGCTGCTGTTGGTTGTAGCCGCCCACGGAGAAGAAGAAGGAACGGGTCCCCCGAAATCAGTGTAAGACAAACGCCGGTCAGGAGACCACCGGATTTCCTTTGCCGGCGGAGTGAATGATAGCGAAGGGATCAACAGAAACAGAAGCGGAATCAAATTTTTACTGGCTTTCATGATATGAATTCAATAAACGGATTTATCGGGTTTTATTTTCCATTCATCAAAAACGGTGACGGCTTCTTTTGATTGCATCGCTTCAAAGGGAATTTTCCTTGCGGCATGTGTGAGATCAATTTCATGATATATGAAATCATCATCGAAGCCGGCCTGCGCGGCATCTTCTCGCGTAGCGGCAAAGAAAACTTTATCAGGCCGCGCCCAGTAAATAGCGCCAAAGCACATCGGGCACGGCTCGCAGCTTGCATAAATTTCGCAACCGGTCAGCTGAAAGGTTTTGAGTTTTTTGCACGCTTTCCGGATGGCGACTACCTCGGCATGCGCCGTGGGATCGTTGAGGTCAGTGACGGCATTGTGCGCCCGCGCAATGACCTTTCCGTCTTTTACGATTACGCAGCCGAAAGGTCCGCCGGAATTTTTGTTCATGCCTTTCCGCGCCAGCCGGATGGCGGCACGCATGAATTTTTTGCGGGCATCACGCATGGGTCATGCTTTTGAAGCGAATAAATTTAGTCATCTTCGTTTACTCCGGTTATAAACATACCGCCGGTCTGATTGTTTCGTCACTCATTCGATTCCGCGATGATCACTGCAAATAAAACGAGGGCGATGGATTGGTTTGCGCGCGGCTATGTGCCGTTAATCATCAGAAGAAATTTTTCATCCATTCATTTTCACGGCGAAGTGAAACAACGCCCGCAATCGTTACTGGTGCTTTCAAATCATGCCGGCTGGTGGGATCCTTTTTTCATCATTTACGCCAACCTCCGGTATTTCCGCAAGCGATATCATGTGATGATGTTGGAAGAAGAGCTGAAGGCGCGTCCGTTGCTGCGGCAGGCCGGTGCTTATTCCGTGAAGAAAAATACACGTGAAGCAGTGATCTCTCTTGATTACACAGTGGAGTTGCTCAGGGACCGGCGTAACCTCGTGGAATTATTTCCGCAGGGAAAAATCGAATCGCCTTTGTTGGAGACGATCCGGTTTCAGCGGGGCATTGATTATGTGTTGGAGCGATCGCCGGATTGCGCCGTGATGCTGGTTGCCTGTTTCACTGAATACTTCAGCCGTCGCAAACCCGAAGCGCATGTGTTTCTTCATACCATAAGCCCGACAGATAATCCGATGGCTGAAAAGTATAATCACTTCTATCACGCGAGCCGTCAGCAATTGATCGCGCTGCATAAAACCAGGTAGGCGATGATGTGGCTGATCGGCATGGCACTCGGTTATTTTGCAATTCGCTTCTTCATCGTCGTTGCCAATTACATTTCGAATCCCGTGCTTCAATTGAATGGAAGGTCGTCCGGGCAAAGTCTGGTTTCTGTACTCATCCCCGCCAGAAATGAATCGGGTAACATAGACCGGTTGCTGGCTTCCTTAGCGAAGCAACATGATGCGGTTCTTGAGATATTGGTGCTGGATGATCATTCGGAGGATAACACAACCGCAGTGGTGCGGCAAGCGGCAATGGATGACCGGCGAATCCGCTTGCTCCGCGGTAAAGAACTGCCGCATGGCTGGGTTGGCAAGAACTGGGCTTGTCATCAACTGGCCTTGGAGGCACAGGGAAACTATTTTCTGTTTCTCGATGCTGATGTGGAAGTGGAAGAAGGACTGACCGGTGCGCTGATTCATGAGTGTGAAAACAAGAAGCTCGCATTACTGTCAGTATTTCCCCGGCAGCAAATGGTAACGATGGGAGAGAAGGTGGTGGTACCCATTATGAATTTTCTCCTGCTCAGTTTACTTCCGTTGCGGCTGGTTTATTCATCATCCCATGCATCACTCGCCGCGGCCAATGGACAATGCATGTTTTTTCATGGGGAGACCTACCGGAAATTTCAATGGCATGAAAGTGTGAAAAACAACGTGGCGGAAGATATTCAGATCATGAAAGCGGTAAAGCGTAGCCGGTTAAAGGGCGAAGTGCAGTTGGCCAATGAAGGAATTCAATGCAGGATGTACCGGAAATTTGGCGATGCAGTGAGTGGATTCAGAAAAAATCTGCCTGAGATTTTTGCCGGCAGCAGATGGTTCATGATGATGCACATTTTACTATCGCTGGTCTTGTTTCCGCTGGCGGCGTGGTATTTCCCCGTCATGGTCAGTGTGGCGCTTTGCCTGCTGATCGTTCTCATGCGCTTCGCCATTTCAGTGCTCTCCGGTCAGTCGCCGGTGATGAATGCGCTGCTTCATCCGGTGCAGATGATGAGTTTATTTGTCATTGCGTTTCTTGCACTCGGATCACAATGGAAAGGAAGTACAACATGGAAAGGCCGACGCGTAAAAATGTAACCGCGGCCATTTTTATTCTTGCCGCATTGTATGCCGTGGGCATCGCCGGGCTTTCATGGGAAAGAACGACGGATTTGTTCAGGCAACTGGTTCCGTTTCAACTGCTGGTCTCTGCGGCCCTGCTGTTTTTTTTTCATCCCGCATGGGACAAGCGCTCCCTAATTTTCTTTGGCATCGTTTTCATCGGTTCGTTCGGTATTGAAGTGGCCGGTGTGCACACGGGAAAAATCTTCGGCTCTTATGCTTATGGCGATGGGCTGGGGTTCAAATTGTTTTCCACGCCGGTCCTCATCGGGCTCAACTGGCTGATGCTGGTTTATTGTACGGGTCATGTGGTACAGCGGGCCGGCATTGCAAACCCGTGGAAAGAAATCACAGGCGCCGGCATGATGACATTCATTGATTACCTGATTGAACCCGTGGCAGTGAAATACGGATGGTGGAGTTGGTATGGCCCCACAATTCCGGCACTCAATTTCATTGCCTGGTTCTATATCTCCTTTGTGTTTTTGTTCATCTTCTTCCGGATGAATGTGATGAGGCGCAACCCGGTTGCCATTCCGCTGATTGCTTTTCAAACCATCTTCTTTGCGGTTTTAAACATGATCTGGTTTATGATGGCATAAATCACCGCAACAATTCGACAGGTTGGTTGTTAGTATTGCACTATGATCGCAGGAATTGGCATCATGCTCGGTGTATTTGCAGGCATGGAAATTCTGTCCTGGGCCATTCACAAATATGTGATGCACGGTTTTCTCTGGGGGCTGCATAAAAGTCATCACCGTCCCGGGTCAGGATTTTTTGAATGGAACGATTTATTCCCCGTTCTGTTTGGAGGCATCGCCATTTGGCTGATGTTTTCTGGAATGAAAGAACTCAGTACTTCATTCTGGATCGGCCTGGGTATCACCTTCTATGGCATGACGTATTTCATCGTGCACGACCTGATGGCGCACCGCCGGTTGAAAGGAGTAAAACCCTTCAACAATCGCTACTTCAAGGCCGTAGTGAGAGCGCATAAAATGCATCACAAGCATCTTGACCGCACCGGGGGAGAATCATTCGGACTGTTGCTTGTACCGTTAAAATATTTACGAAACAAAGAACCTGAAACTGAAAGATAAAATGGGTAAGTATCTGATTAAAGATTTTGAAGCACTGTCTGGAATCAAAGCGCACACCATTCGCATTTGGGAGCAGCGCTACGGCATTCTTAAGCCGGAGCGCACCAGCACCAACATTCGCCGGTATAACGATGATGAATTGAAATTGCTGCTCAATATTTCCACCCTCAACCGCAACGGGTATAAAATTTCGAAAGTGGCGCAGATGAAGCGATCCGAAATAGAGGAGAAGGTGCGCGATATCACGGCTACCAATTTTGATTTTCCCAATCAGATCACCGCCCTCACCGCGGCCATGGTTGATATGAATGAAATGGAATTTGAGCGTGTGCTGAATGTGAACATCGTCCAGCTCGGATTTGAATCCACGGTGGAGAACATTGTTTTTCCTTTCCTGCAGCAAATAGGCGTGATGTGGCAGACCGGAAGTGTGAATGCGGCACAGGAACATTTCATTTCAAACCTCATCCGGCAAAAGCTGATCGTGAACATTGACAAGATGAAGGAGCGATACAGCGATTTCACAGCCAAGTCACTGCTCTTTCTTCCGGAAGATGAGTTTCATGAAATCAGTCTCCTGTATTTCGATTACCAGTTGCGCAAGCATCACCATCATACCATGTACCTGGGACAAAACGTCCCGCTCAAGGATATCACCGCCGTGAATGAGATTTTCCGGCCGCAATATGTTTTTACAATCTTCACCCAGCGCCCTACGGAGAAAACCATTGCCAATTATGTTGCGGCGCTGTCCAAGATCTTTCCGAAAACGCCCGTGTATGTAACGGGCTTCCGTGCGCTTTATACGCGCAAAGTGAAATGGCCTTCCAACTTTCATCTGCTTCATAATTCCGGCGAGATCCGCTTGCTGCTTAAGCAAGAGCTGGATTTCAGCTTAGCTCCCGCACAGAAAAACTAATTGGTTTGGTGGCATCGCCAGCCCGCGGTTTGTTTAATTTAATGTTTATCAAAAAATGATAAACATTAAACAAAAATACTACTGTCAAATTCCGGATAATAATTGCGATCGCGTATTTAAGCTGGATGAATGCTAAATTACTTCTCGGAATATTCATGATTTCTTAATAAAAAATGTTTAAGAAATATTTGGTGGACTTAAACAAAAGTGTTTAGCTTTGCATCCTAAATCTTAAACACTATGTCAGCATCCGATTTCAGTTACCAGGTAAATACAGCAGGCAATTCGCTCTTTGGTATTGCGTATAATCTTACCCAGAACGCAGAGGATGCGCGGGATTTGATTCAGGATACGATCTACAAAGCGCTCGTAAACCGCGACAAGTTCATGAAGGGTACGAACCTGAAAGCGTGGCTGTACACCATCATGCGGAATATCTTCATTAACAACTACCGCAGGAATGTGAAGCGCCGGCTCATCTCCGAAGAAACGAAGAGCGAGATGGTGGCCAATATTGAGCTGCACGCTACGCACAACGGGGGAGAAACTTCGCTGGTGATGAAAGAAATTGAACAGGCACTGACTGATATTGATGAAGCCATCCGCATTCCGTTTCTCATGCACTACCGCGGTTTTAAGTATGAAGAGATTGCAGCCGAAATGCAAATTCCCCTGGGCACGGTGAAGAGCCGGATCTTTTTTGCCCGAAAAGAATTGCAGCGCCGGTTAAAGCGCAGTTGAGGATTCCCGTTCATCAGGAATTTTCATCACCTTCATCCATTCGAAGCAGTAAACCATTCGCATGGATGTAATCACGGTGCTGGCATTGGCGGTAGCGCCCGGTGTAGCCATTTCACTTTTCGTTTACTGGAAAGACAAGTTTGATCGTGAGCCGAGGAAACTGCTCATCTGGTCCTTTGTACTCGGCATGATCTCCACTCTTCCTTCCATTTTAGTGGAAGCGATAGGCATATCATCTTTTAAAACGGAAGAAGGCATGATGGCGATCGCCATCAATGCATTTTTAATCATCGGGCTTACCGAAGAGTTTTTCAAATTCGTAATGCTGCGGTTTTATGCCTATCGGAAAAAAGAATTCAATGAGCCATTTGACGGAATCACCTATGGTGTTATGGTGAGTATGGGCTTTGCCACGCTGGAAAATATCATGTACGTGACCCAGTATGGAATGGGCAATGCGTTTGTAAGGATGTTCACTGCCGTACCGGCACATGCCACATTCGGCATTGTGATGGGTTACTATACAGGACTTGCCAAATTCAGCAAAAAAGAAATCAGCTGTTTGCTGCAGGGATTGATCTATGCAGCCATTCTCCATGGCTCGTATGATTTTTTCCTCATGCAAAATTCCATACCCGGTTTAGCCATCGGGGCGCTGGTTTCACTTGTGATCGGGCTCCGGTTTTCGGTTAAGGCCATGCGGCTTCATCAAAATATTTCTCCTTTCCGTCATGAACAGGTGCACGACCGTCAACAATCAGGGCAGGTTTGATGTTATGCTGTTTTAATCGGTATCACATTCAACAGAAGTAATCAGTTTTCATGAATAAAAAAGTTCTCATTGTGGGTACGGGCCTGGGCGGGCTGGCAACGGCACTGCGTTTAACGACACGGGGTTATGAAGTGGAAATGGTGGATAAATATCATCAGGCCGGCGGCCGTCTCAATCGCATTCTCAAGGATGGATTTGAGTTTGACATGGGTCCGTCATTCTTCAGCATGAGCTATGAATTCAGGGAATTGTTTCAGGACTGCGGAATTGAAATTCCTTTCAGGATTCAACCACTCGATCCCCTGTATGCCGTTTACTTTTCAGGCCGGAAAAATCCATTCCTCATCTATAAAGATCTTGACCGCCTGGCGGAAACTTTCAAAATCGTGGAACCGGATTTCCGGCGCCATGCCGATCGTTACCTCGCTCAGGCCCGCGAGATTTTTCATGACACGGAGTATCGCATTGTCAAGCGCGATTTTGACTCCAGACTGGATTACCTGCTGGGACTTACCCGGGTGCCCATCAAACATGCTCCGGGAATGTTTACCAGTATGTGGAACCGTCTTGGCAAACATTTTTCATCCGAAGAAGTGAAAGTGATTTTCTCTCTGGTGGCATTTTTTCTCGGCTCCACGCCGTTTGAAACGCCCGCGGTGTATTCGCTCATGAACTACATGGAGCTGCAGCACGACGGATACTGGAATGTGGAAGGCGGCATGTACCGGATCACCGAAAGCATGGTGCGGCTGCTGGAGGAACGCGGCGTAAAATTTCATTTCAACACCGAGATCGTTCAGGCAAATATCGCAGAGGGGCAGCTTCATTCACTCACCGATCATCAGGGGCGGAAATGGAATGCCGATCTCTATGTGATCAACGGTGATGCGGCATCATTCAGGGGTAAAATCTTCAAGCGTAAAAAATTCAGCGAAGCACGCCTTGACGCAATGGACTGGACGCTGGCGCCCTTCACGATTTACCTGGGAGTGAATGGAAAAATTCCGCAACTGCATCAACACAATTATTTTTTGGGAAATAACTTCCGGGAGTATGCTGATACGATTTTTAAATCGTCAATGGCGCCGCAGAAACCTTATTACTACGTGAATGTAAGTTCGAAATCAAATCCGCAGAGCGCTCCCGCGGGCTGTGAGAATATTTTCATCCTTTGCCCCGTACCTGATTTGCGATTCAAGAAGGACTGGAGTGATGCCGAACCGCTGGCGGATCAAATCATTGATGATTTATCCACCCGGCTTAATTGCAACCTGCGTGAACAAACCATCACGAGAACTGTTCTTACACCCGTTGACTGGATGGAGCAGTTGAATTTATATCGTGGCAGCGGACTCGGATTAGCCCATGGCATGAATCAGGTAGGAGGAATGAGACCGGCAAACCACGATGAAGAGTTCAGGAACGTTTTTTATGTAGGTGCATCCACCGTTCCGGGTACCGGTCTTCCCATGGTTATTATAAGTTCCAAACTTACAACGAAGCGAATAGAAGATTATGCTCGAACTGTTTGACCGCAGCGCATTTAATACCGGCAGGGAGATCACTCATCTCTACAGCACTTCGTTTGGCAAAGGCATTCTGGCTCTTGACAAGCGCTTTCACGATCCGATTTACGGCATTTATGGGTTTGTAAGGTATGCCGATGAAATTGTTGACACATTTTTCCATGTGGATCAGCGCACGCTGCTCCTCGAGTTTATGGATGACACGAAGCGCGCCATCGAAAGAAAAATTTCCCTCAACCCGGTCTTACATGCTTTTCAAAAAACAGTGCACGATTACGGCATTGAAGAAGAACTGATCAATGCTTTTTTCAAAAGCATGTACATGGATCTGGATCAGAAGAAGTATGAAGAGGATTATTACAACGAATACATCTACGGTTCGGCGGAAGTGGTGGGGCTGATGTGCCTGAAAGTTTTTACTGAAGGAAACTTCGAACTGTATGAGTCGCTGAAAATGTATGCACGCAGTTTGGGTGCTGCTTTTCAGAAAGTGAATTTCCTTCGTGATGTACAAAGCGATTTTGAAGAGCGCGGACGGGTTTACTTCCCAGGTGTTGACTTCCGCGCATTCACTGAAGAAAAGAAACGCAAGATTGAAGCGGAGATCCTTCAGGATTTTATAATGGCTTACGAAGGAATTCTCAAGCTGCCCCGCGGGGCGAGGGGTGGGGTGTATCTTGCTTACAAGTATTACCTCGCGTTATTCAAAAAAATCCGTCGCGTAGAGGCATCCCGGATTTTGAAGGAGCGCATTCGTGTTCCGGATAACCATAAAGTACTCATCATGGCGGAGAGTTATTTAAGAACGCGACTCAACGTGTTTTAAGCCATGAGAATTCAACGACTTTTTTTCTGTTTGACAGTATTGACCTCATTTTCATGGAGTACGGCCTGGTCCTTTTCATCGATGAATGAATTACGCACGCAGTATGGCGAAGCCATTGAAGACTCCAAGGCAGCAGATGAATTGCTGGATCTGTTAAATCAATCTTCGTCAACAGATCCGTTGATTGTCGCTTACAGAGGAGCCACAGAGGCATTGATTGCCAAACATGCCTGGAATCCTTACCGGAAGCTGGAGTACCTCGATAAATCCATGAAGACGTTGTCGCAAGCCATTGCTGCAGATCCGACCAATCCCGAAATCCGGTTCCTTCGTTTTTCCATTCAGTACTACGTACCCGCCTTTCTGGGTTACAGTAAAAATCTGGATGAAGACAAGAATGTGATCGTGGAGCATTTTGAAGGACTCAAACAGGTTTATTCTGATGAACTGGTAAAAGGCGTGGCCGATTTTCTTATTAAAAGCGGTCGTTGTACTGAAGATGAAGTTTCTCAACTTCGCAGCTACACATAATCATACTGCTTGAATTTGCATTTCACTTACCTGCTGCTGAACGGGATCACCCTGTTGTTTCCCCTGCTTTTCAGTTTTGAAAAACGAGTGCAGTATGTAAAGCATTGGAAGTTTGTGATTCCCGCCATTACGGTTACGGCTGCAATATTTCTGGTGTGGGATTACTGGTTTACACGGCAAGGAATCTGGAGCTTTAACCACCAATACACGCTGGGTTTGAATGTGGTGAACCTGCCGCTGGAGGAAGTGATGTTCTTTTTCTTCATTCCATTCGCTTGTATGTTCATTTACGTGATCGTTCGTGAATTGCTGGTGAAACCGCGCGAGCCCGCGGAGTTTCGATTGTTTATCCTCGTATTCTCCATCGTGTTGTTCATCATAGGCAGCCGCGATTTGTCAAGAACGTACACAGCGGCCGCTTTCATCGGTTTTTCATTCATGCTGCTTTTGTTGTCCATTTTGAAAGTGAAATTTCTGCAAACATTTTTTCTCGCCTATCTCATTCAATTGATTCCGTTTTTTATCATCAACGGAGTGCTCACTTCGCTTCCTGTGGTCATGTACAACAGCCGGTTCAACTCAGGAATACGAGCGTACACCATTCCACTGGAAGACTTTGCCTACACCGGCTTGCTCATGCTGCTCAATGTGGCGTGTTACGAATGGTTTCGGAGCAGATCAGAACATGCTTTGCGTACCGGTTGATGCGGCATGGAATAAGAATGAGCATCCCTTTTATAACAGATTGCTAAAAACCTTAAAGGGAAAAAGTCATATTCATTAAACACTTTGTGGCTCATATTTGTATTGCAGGAGTATGAGCAAGCAGTTTCTAATCATTCTGTCCGTTTTGATTTCAGTGGCCGGAACAGCTTTTTCTCAAAGCGGAAAAATCACCGGTCGTGTTTTTAATGCCATCAATAATGAACCCATTGAGTTTGCCACCGTGGGGATTGATGGCACCTCACTGGGCACCTCGACTGATTCTGCGGGCAATTTCGTTATTGCCGGATTGCAGCCGGGACTTTACAACCTGAAGGTTTCTTCAGTGGGCTTTAAAAGCAAAACCATTTTTGAAATACAGGTAAGCAACTCGGCGCCGGCCCAGGTGGATGTGCCGCTTGAATCAATGGCAACGGAGCTTACTGAGGTAACGGTGAAGTCGGATGCTTTTGACAAGTCAGATGAAAGTCCGGTTTCACTGCGCACCATTGGTGTAAATGAAATTCAGCGCAACCCTGGCGGCAATCGTGACATTTCGCGGGTGGTGCAATCGTTCCCCGGAGTGTCTTATACCGTTTCATTCCGGAGCGATCTCATCATCCGGGGTGGCGCGCCCAATGAGAACCGGTTTTTCCTCGATGATGTGGAAGTGCCCACCATCAATCATTTTGCAACGCAGGGCAGCAGCGGCGGACCGGTAGGGATGATCAATGTGGATTTCATCAAAGAAGTTGAATTCTATTCCGGCGCATTTCCGGCTGACAAAGGTTCGGGGCTCAGCTCTTTGTTTGAATTCAAACAGAAGGACGGGCGCAACGACCGCATCGGATTCACCGCCACCGTAGGATCCAGTGATCTTGGCCTTACACTGGAAGGACCGATTGGCAGCAAGTCCAATTTCATATTCTCCGTGCGCCGCTCTTACCTGCAGTTTCTTTTCAAAGCGCTGGAGCTGCCTTTCCTTCCTACATACAATGACTACCAGTTTAAGTACAAAGTCCGGTTTGACCGCAAGAATGAACTGAGCGTAATTTCTCTTGGCGCCCTTGATCATAATGAACTGAACCTTTCGGCGAATAAAACGGCCGAACAGCAATACCTGCTGGGCGTGCTTCCTTCGCAGGACCAATGGAATTACACTTTCGGTGTAGTGTATAAGCACTTCGGAAAAAATAACTTCATCACAGCGGTTGCCAGCCGCAACATGCTGAACAATGAGTCCAATAAATATGAGAACAACGATGAAAGCAGTGAGGCAAACCTGTTACTCAATTACCAATCGCAGGAGATTGAAAACAAGTTGCGGCTTGAAAACAACTGGTACCGCAATAACCTGAAAATTTATTACGGCGTGGCTTATGAATATGTGAAGTATAACAATGCTACGTACCAGAAGCGGAGTGATCCTTCCGGCAATGTGTTCCTCGTTGATTTTTCATCGCAGCTTGACTTCAGCAAGTTTGCCGGGTTCGGACAAATCTCTTATCCGTTTTTCGACAGGCGGCTGATCACTTCATTCGGGTTGCGCACCGATTTCACGAATTACGATGAGAGCATGAGCAATCCGCTGGATCAATTATCACCGCGGCTGTCTCTTACTTACAACATCAGCGATCAGTTTAATCTCAACTTCAATGCAGGCATCTATCATCAGTTGCCGCCATACACCGTAATGGGCTATCGCAGCAACGACGGCGAACTGGTGAATAAAACGAACAATGTTTCCTATATCACCAACAAGCAATTGGTGTTTGGCGGTGAGTATTATTCTTCAAATGGCGGACGCATTTCATTGGAAGGATTTTATAAAGGGTACACCAACTATCCGTTTCTTCTCAAAGATTCCATCTCGCTCGCCAACCTGGGCGCTGACTTTGGCGTGATCGGCAATGAGCCCGCTGTTTCAACCTCTGAAGGGAGAAGTTACGGTGTGGAATTATTGCTTCAACAAAAGATCTACAAAGGATTTTACGGGCTGGCTGCCTTTACTTTTTTCCGGAGCGAGTTTAAGGACAAGCGGGGTAATTATGTGCCGTCATCGTGGGACAACCGCTTCGTCACGGCGCTCACGGCAGGCAAGAAATTTCCGCGCAACTGGGAGGTAGGAGCCAAGTGGCGTTTCTCCGCCGGGTCTCCGTACACACCGTATGACACGGTTACTTCTGCGCTTATTCCGGTGTGGAATGTAAATAACCAGGGTATTCCGGATTACAATCGTCTTAATTCATTGCGCATAGCTTCCTACAATCAAATTGATGTAAGGGTTGATAAGAAGTGGTTCCTTTCCAAATTCAGTATTGACCTCTATCTCGACATACAAAATCTGCTCAACGCAAAAGTGAAACTGCCCCCGTACCTCGATGTGGTGCGTGATGAAAACGGCGTGCCGGTGGAAGACCCCAATAACCCCGGTTCATATCAAATATATTATCTCGATAACACCAGCGGCACTGTGTTGCCATCCATTGGATTGGTGTTTGAGTATTAAGTATCGAATTAAGCAGATGGCCGCCGTATAGAAAATTCTTAATATTGAAGTGTGAAATACAGATGGCCACTTCTGTTTATTATGCTGGCGGCAGTCACTGCTTCAGCACAAACCAATGATTTACGGGGCATCATCTACAATCATGAAATGAGTGGTGGCATTGAAGTGCATACCGCCGGATGGGGCATGTTTTTCAATGTGGCCCATCGCGAAGAGCTGAAGAAGAAAACCCTCTGGCAGTTTGAAGTGATGCAGATTCATCATCCAAAGGAAGTGAAGCAAACCATTGACTTCGGTTTGGCATTCTTCGGGTTCAATTCACCCAAGCCATTCAAATACGGAAAGCAGAACAACTTCTACCTCGTGAATGCGGTGTATGGAAAGCAATTCATGATCGCTGAACGCGCGGAGAAGAGCGGTGTTGAACTCGGCATTAAAATAATGGGCGGTTTATCGCTTGGCCTTCTGAAGCCGTATTACCTCAATGTGCTTTATCCTTCAGACAACTCGAACAGTTATGTCATTAAGGCCATCCGTTACACTCCGGAAACGGCTGATAAGTTTCTTGACTGGTTCAGCATTTACGGCGGTGCAGGATTTACTTATGGCCTCGGCGAAATTCAATTCATTCCCGGCATTCAACTCAAAAGCGGACTCAACTTTGACTGGGCGCAAAATGAAGACGCCATCAAAGCGCTGGAAGTAGGAATCATTTTCGATGCATACTATAAAGAAGTTCCCATCATGATTCTGGAAAAGAACCAGCAATTCATTCCCAACCTGTATCTCTCGATAGAGTTTGGAAAGAAGTGGTAATACGCCACACCGGCTGAACTTTCGCCCAGGAAAGTCCGTTCACGATTCACCATTGACCATTGACCTTTCTCCACGGCCACTTCTCCTTATTTTTGCTTCATGAGTGAAACCGAAGTGCTTCAGGAAAAACCGCAGCGGCTGAAAAAGCCCGATTGGCTGCGGGTGAAATTACCTACCGGTGAAAACTACCGTCACGTGCGTGATCTGGTAAGTGAGTATAAGCTTCATACCATTTGTGAAAGCGGCAATTGTCCTAATATGGGTGAATGCTGGGGAGCAGGCACAGCCACATTTATGATCCTGGGTAATGTGTGTACCCGATCCTGCGGGTTTTGTGCCGTGCAAACGGGGTTGCCCACCGAATTGGATTGGGAAGAACCGGTACGGGTAGCGAATGCCATCAAGCTGATGGGTGTAAAGCATGCCGTGATCACTTCAGTCAATCGTGATGAGTTGAAAGATGGCGGAGCTGCGATTTGGGCGGCGACAGTTAAATCTGTTCGTGAAATAGCACCGGGTGTAACGCTGGAAACACTCATCCCTGATTTCAAAGGGTACATGCAAAGTGTAGACGCCATGATAGAAGTAGCTCCTGAAGTAGTTTCACATAACATGGAAACAGTTCAACGGCTCTATCGGCGTGTTCGCCCGCAGGCGAAATATGAGCGCAGTCTGGCTGTGATCCGCCGGTTGAAGGACGGCGGCATGCGCACTAAATCCGGCATCATGGTTGGACTTGGTGAAAAGGAAGAAGAAGTGTTTCAGGTGATGGATGATTTACGTACAGCGGGTTGCGATGTGATGACCATCGGGCAATACCTCCAGCCCACGCGCAATCATCTCGAAGTGTTGGAGTGGGTTCGCCCGGAAGTGTTCAGGCACTATGAGCAGGTGGGTCTTTCCAAAGGATTTCTCTACGTCGAAAGCGGGCCGCTCGTGCGCTCCTCATACCATGCGGAGAAGCATGTGAAGTGATTGCCGGGAACTGCTGTTTTGACCACTCACCATTGTCGAATGACTTAACAATCTTGATTCAATTTCTCCGTTATTTGCAGTATGAATTTCGTTTTGAAATTACTGGTGAATGCATTGGCTGTGCTGATCACCTCTTACCTCATCCCCGGAATAAATATTGACCAACCGGGTTGGGCGATTGTAATTGCGGCCGTGCTCGTACTGCTCGATACGGTGCTCAAACCCATCATGATCATTCTCACATTGCCGGTCACCATTTTCACTTTCGGATTATTTCTTCTGGTGATCAACGCCATTGTTGTTTTACTGGCTGCGCAGATTGTTCCGCATTTTGAAGTGGAGTCGTTCTGGTCAGCATTGGCTTTCAGTCTGGTGCTCGCCATCATTCAAAGCATATTCGAAAACCTGGCCACGAAGCAGGATTAGTGACCATTCCGGTGCTGTTGAAAAATATTCTTCGCACATGCCGGCCCGGCATCACATCAATTCCCGAATTCTTTTCAATATTTGCTCAGCCCCATGGAGAGTTTTGTTGTATCAGCCCGCAAGTATCGTCCTTCCCGGTTTGAAGATGTGATCGGCCAGCCCCAGGTAACCAATACACTGAAGAATGCGCTGCGCTCCAACCAGGTGGCGCAGGCATTTCTCTTTTGCGGCCCACGCGGTGTGGGTAAGACCACCTGCGCCCGTATCCTGGCCAAAGCCGTTAACTGTGAAAATCTCACAGCGGATTGTGAGCCATGCAATGAATGCGCATCCTGCCGGGCATTCAATGAAAGCGCTTCGTTCAACATTATCGAACTGGATGCCGCGTCGAATAATTCGGTGGAAGACATACGCACACTGATTGACCAGGTGCGGTTTGCGCCACAGGCGGGTAAGAAGAAGATTTACATTATTGATGAAGTGCACATGCTCTC
>JAFDYS010000026.1:0-14058 GCA_018267315.1 Bacteroidota bacterium
GCCTGGGAAAACGCAAGAGTGGCAGCAAGAGATTTGAAAGAAGAAGTTTCAGCACTCAGGCAGCAACCGGGTAAAGATATTTTAGTGGGAAGCCGGAGTTTGATTATTTCCTTGCTGAATCTTCATCTGATTGACGAGTTTCAACTTACGGTTCATCCGATAACAGCCGGAAAAGGTTTGCCATTATTCGAAAAAATAAATAAGGGAATTACACTGAACCTCGTAAAAACAAAAACCTTTGCCAACTCCGGTTCCATTTCCCTTTACTATGAGCCCACAAAAAAATGACTGTTGACAGGAAGCACTCACCCGGCAAATGGATAATGCGCGCCAAACAAACTGACATCCAATACTGATATTTTCGTAACCCCATTCTCGTAATAAGTCAATCAAAAGCAAGCAACCTCGATGGAAACAAGCGACAGCGAAGGCAAGTCAACACAGCCGGCTCATGACCTGAAGCCAGAGAAGTACTATCATGGCACGAAAGCCAATCTGAAGCCGGGTTATCTGATTGAACCGGGCTTTAATTCAAACTATGGGAAGAGAAAGAAGGCGGGCTTCGTTTATCTGACCGCCACCCTTGATGCGGCCATTTGGGGAGCCGAACTGGCCCTCGGCGACGGACCCGGCAAAATCTATGTTGTTGAGCCCACCGGCCCCATCGAAGACGACCCCAATCTGACTGACAAGAAGTTCCCGGGTAATCCCACCAAATCATACCGCTCGCGGCATCCGCTCCGTGTAACCGGTGAAGTCACCGATTGGCAGGGGCACTCGCCTGAGCAGCTCAAAACCATGAAGGAGCATCTTGAGAAACTGAAGCAACTGGGCATTGAGGCCATAGAGGACTGAACCCACTTTCACCTACGCTAATACAAACGAAGCGTTATGCTGCAGCTTGCGCTGTCCGCGTCAACTGTGTACACGGCATATTAAACACAGCCGAAGGCGAGCACGAAGCGGAGGGGGAAATCAGGGCATTGAATCAATGACCAATTCCGGTAGCGGACCTGCAGGCGGTTGCGTGAGATCAATGCCATGAACATTTTTCACTCCCGCAACAAACCAATCAGTAAAGGCATCTTTCGCCGCGGCAAATTGAGCAAAGGCGCCTGCCGGATCATCGCCTTCGAGAGTGACAATGACCAGATCACCCATGGGAGTATGCTGCAAAAAGGCGCGCTCGCGGACATTGAGTTTTTTTCTTGAAGCTTCAAATTCTGACTTGTGAGTTGTTCTTAGCTCCGTGTGCCATTTTTCCCAATCTGCTTCTTTGCCGGGGAGAATGGGGATGGTGATTGCAAAAAGTTTAGACATGTTAGAGAGATTTAGAGATTTAAATGTGATGCAATATTTCGGGAAACCCATAGACAGATTTGTCTTTAACTTAACTTTTGCTTATGTGCCCATATTCTATGCGGATTCCACGTAGCAGGAAAAGAGATTACGCTCAATGATTCCTGCCACACCGCGCAATCCAGGGAGAAACCAAAAAGAATTCCGGTGAAGTCTTAGTAGCACTTCATCTATCCAAACCCGGTGTGCATACAATGCCCGCAATGAGAATTTTCAACTCCTCATCTGATCAATGTCAGTTTCTCCGGGGGAATTGCTGCCGACTTTTGAATCAAATTATTTGTCATGAAACGTTGGTACCTGCTGTTCCTGGTCATCCAGGTTTCTTCGGCGTACGCTCAAAGCGTGCTGTTTGACTTTGACAACGCGCCCATTTACACTTCACTCCCGCTGGACCAAACGGCAGGCGGTATTACCGCTCATCTATCCGCACCGTCTTCAGGATACTCCATCCAGCAAGCGGATGTACTGGGCTTCACGCCGCCGGGATTCGCCGGTCACATCATCTATCCTAACAGCATTTACATGACTGACCTTTATATCAGTTTTGATCAAATGCTCACCAAGTTTTCCATCATGTATTGCTGCCAGGAACTCGGCTGCGATGATGCCGCTACCATGCGTGTGACAGCTTACAAGAGCGGAACTTATGTTGGAACCACCACGAAAACCGCAGCCAATCCGGGAACCTGGCCGGTGGATTCACTGAAGTGCAGTTTCCCTCAGGGATTTGACAGCGTGGTGATCCATTATGACAGTGCGCCACCCACTTGCCAGGATTATGGCGTGATTTACCTCGCTGACAATATGCGGGTGACCGCCTCTACCGCTACAGAGGTAACCAACCCGTCCCCTTTTAGCGAAGTGATCATCCTTCAGAATCCTGCTTCTCATTCTTCAGATATTACATTTTCCCTCACTCAATCGGCCAATATTCATGCGGCGGTATATGACATTACAGGACAATTGATCTCCGATCTTTTTGAAGGAAAACTGCAGGCCGGTGTTCATCGATTGCAATGGAATGCCGGCCGCGATGCCATTGCCGGAGGGTTGTATTTTTTGAAACTGAGTGATGAAAAATTCTCCTCCACGTTTAAGATAGTGGTTGCTAAATAAGCTTCATCACTTCTCCGCGATTTTACCGGCTGAATCATTCGCGCTATCGCCGGCATTTTATTAGCGCAAGGATATTTGATCATTCTTTAACCTTATTAGATTGACATGATCAAAACAGATTGCAATACCGACAATGAACAAACTACGAAAGCAGTATCTCGAGGAATATCTTGCCCTGCACCCGGGCGTCAAAACCCGTAATAAGAAAAAAGAACTTTCGCAGGAAGAAAAACAGGAACGAATCGAAGGCCAACGTCAGGCCCGTGAGCGCGCCAAAAACCGCCACAGGGATTGGTGATACCGGTGCGAACATCTCTGTGCAACCCCGCCACCTCCGTGTTTCTGTGTTTTATTTTTATTCGTCCATCCTCAAATCTTTCATACAGATTTGTCCGATATTCGCCGGCACCAATCTTCATCAATTCCTTCACATGACAAAAGACATCTGGCTCAGTCTTCCGGTAAAAGACATAAACAAATCCAAAGAGTTTTTCACCCGGCTCGGATTCACTTTTAAGGATGTACCCGGCAATCCTTCTCAAATGCTATGCATGATGGTAAGCCCGAAGAACATCGCGGTGATGCTCTGCGGCGAGCAACTTTTCCGTGGATTCACGCAGCATGAAATCAGCGACACGTCGAAGGGATCAGAGATTCTCATTTCGATTGATGCGGAAAGCCGCGGTGAAGTGGACGACCTCGCCGAAAAAGCAGCGGCAGCGGGCGGCACCGTATTCGGCAAGCCGGCCGAGCTGGAGGGATGGATGTACAGTTGCGGTTTTACCGATCTCGATGGTCACCGGTGGAATGTGCTGTATATGGATATGTCAGCAAGGAAATAATCGCCACCTCCGCGCAACTGATTAAAGTCCTTATTCAACAAACGGGCTGATTGTAATTTGCATTCGCTCACAGAGAAATCAGGATTGATTCATTCAAAAATGAAGTTGATTGATTTCAATGTGTACGGAGATTCAAAATCATCATCACTATGAAAACATTCTTAATGATGCTGGCCATCGGCTTATTGATGGCTTGCCAGCCGCAATCAAACAAAAGTGAAGCAACGACTGACACCACGGCAACACTTCATGAAGAAAATGAAGAGAGCGGCGAACTCACATTGAATAACGGAAACAGATGGAAAGCTGACAGCATTACCAATATTAATGTGTCCGCGCTTTCAAAGATCATCACAGAACAGAAGCCCGCAACACTGGAAGATTATCATGCGGCCGCACAACAACTTCAAGCAGGGATTGAAAAGCTGTTGATGGATTGCAGGATGAAAGGCGATGAGCATGAAGCGTTGCACCACTGGCTTGAGCCCATCATGGAATCGAACGGCAAACTTGCGAAGAGCACAACGGTTGAAGAAGCATCTACTCTTTACAATGCCGAGCGGGAGCGCATTAATATTTATCCGCAATATTTTGAGTGAGTACCCATTACCGTTTGGTGAGTACCTGCTATCACTTCACTTCCCCGATTCCGAATCCGATTGACATCAGATCCTTCCAATAATCGGGATATGATTTGTTCACTACCAAGGGATCTTCAATCAGCACCTCACCGCAAACCAATGCAAGCGGCGCCAGCGCCATGGCCATGCGGTGATCGTTGTACGTTTTGAATTGCGGTGCCGCAACGGAAAACTTTCCCAACAGCGTGATCACACCTTCATCGTTGTTTACTGAAATTCCGCATTTAGCGAGTTCGGTGCGCAGTGCATTCTCCCTGTGGCTTTCTTTATACGCCAGGTGTTCCAGCCCGAAAAATGAAACCGTTCGTGACAGCCCCGCCGAAGCGGCAAACAGGGCCGGAGCGAGATCCGGATATGCTGAAAGATCATAGTGATGCGGATAGGAAGAATTGCTCTGAGTCTTCGACAACGTCAGCACCTCATTTTGAAACTTAGTTTCCACACCGAAGGAGTTCATCAGCGAAGCAAGCACTGAATCACCCTGGAAAGAATCCTCGAGCAATCCTTTCAGTTCGATGTTTGCTTCATCAGCCAATGCAGCCATCTCGTAATAGTAAGATGCAGCACTCCAGTCCGACTCGATGAAAATGTCTTTGGGCTGATACGTTTGTGGCGGAACATGAATCGTATGATCACGCTGATCATACCTTACGCCGAAGTATTGCATCAGCGATAACGTCATACTGATGTAAGGTTCAGAAACCACTTTCCCTTCCAGCTCTATCGTGAGTCCGTGCGGCATAAGCGGTGCAATCATCAGTAATGCGGAAACAAACTGGCTGCTGATTCCGGCGCTAACCTTCACATGATTCCCCGAGAGTTTACCGCCGCCAATTTTCAAGGGAGGAAAATTCTCTTTTCTGAGATATGTAATATCTGCTCCGAGACCTCTCAATGCATGCACGAGCCCGCCGATGGGCCGCTGCTGCATGCGGTCATTACCCGTAAGAATCCACTCCCCTTCTTTGAATGCCAGGAATGCCGTGAGAAATCGAAAGGCCGTGCCGGCATCTTCCGCATCAAGTGTGGTACTATCAGATTGAAGGAGCGCCTGAAGCAGTTGGGTATCGTGCGCCGTTGCAAGATTCGGCTTTGCTATTGAAGCCCCTGAGAGCGCCTCGATGATGAGCACGCGGTTGGAAATACTTTTTGATCCGCTTAGCGCAACGGAGCCGGAAATATTTCGGTCTTTTTTTCTAATCCTGTAAATCACTCTTAGGTCTTTCTGAAATTCAATTGGGCTTCTGACGATGTCAATACAAACTAAGCGGAACGTGATGCGCTTTATGCTGGTTGGTTGTTACTCAGAGTATATGCTTTTCAATGCTTCCCGGATCATCAGTTCATCCGCTTCCACATCAATCACCGCCTGACCGATTTTATGCAGCAGCACAAACCGGATCGCACTTCCGGCATTTTTCTTATCCTGTTTCATCAAATCCATCAAGGCATCGGAGTCCTCTTCCTTAAAAATTATTTTCGGGAAGTGTTTTTCAATTACAGCCGACACTTCCTTTCGTTTCTCTTCATGAAGACCGCAGCATTTTTCTGAGAGGTACAATTCACCCAACATGCCTGCCGCTATGCAGTGACCATGATAGGATTCCTGTTTGCGGCTAATCAATAAACTCTCGATTGCATGTCCGATGGTGTGACCGAAGTTGAGCACCTTGCGCACGTGCTTCTCTTTGGGATCCTCCTCGACTACCGCAAGTTTCACGGCCATTGATTCTGAAATCATGTCCTTCCATCCTACGTTAGAAAGTGATTCCATGGAGCGGATTGTCTTCCACAATTTTCCTCCGGCCAGCAGAGCATGCTTCACTACCTCAGCAAATCCGCTGATGATTTGTTGGTCCGGAAGTGTTTTCAAGAAACCGTCATGAACAAAAATGGCTGCCGGTTGCCGGAACACGCCAATCTGATTTTTGTAGTTCATGAAGTCAATACCGTTCTTTCCGCCAATGGCTGCATCCACCTGCGCCAGCAGCGTGGTAGGCACATGAATGAAATCAATGCCGCGCTTGTACGTTGATGCAGCAAATCCGCCGAGATCAGTGACCATGCCGCCGCCCAGATTAATAAGCACAGCATGGCGGTCGGCTTTTTCTTCCGTAAGCCGCTTCCACACATATTCCACTGCCTGTAATGATTTGTGTTCTTCTCCGGCATATACTGTAATGCGTACGGCGGTAGCGAGGTCCGGAGCTTCCTGTTGCAAAACGGGCAGGCAATGCTGTTGCGTGTTTTCATCCATGAGAATGAAATACTGCGAGTAATTCTTCTTTGAAAGAAACCGGGACAAATTCTCCCCGAGATTATTGGTGAAGATGGCTTGCTTCATGAGTTAGGGGTGTTGAAGTGTGGCGGCATGAACACATCAACCGGTGCTAACATACGCAACAATCAAGAGTGTCAACTGGCCGTGGCTAATTTCTTCGGTGCATTCATCACCTGCTCCTGCACACGGATGGACTCATCATGAATAAGCACATAAAGCTGCTTAACGAATTCGCGATGCAACCCCATGTCTTCCGACAAGCGCAAAACACGTTTCAGGATTTCCTCCCACCGGTTCATTTGAAAAACGATGAGGTTATTATCACGCTTGTATTCGCCGATGTTTTTTGAAACCATCATTCTCGCTGCAATTGCCTGCACCAGATCATCATCAATTTCATTGATCTTCTCACGCAGTTCCTGCAGCGGTGTTTTCTGTTCATCGCCGATCGGGTTGCGAATAACGAGACCTGAAATAATTTCATACAACCGTTCGGGTGTCACCTGCTGCCGTGCATCACTCAGCGCGCGCAGGGGATCAATATGCGACTCAATCATCAGTCCGTCGTAATGCAGGTCCATGGCTTTTTGGGCTACATGAGCCGTGAGTTTGGTATTGCCGCAGATGTGACTCGGATCACAAATCATCGGCACATTCGGATAGAGCACTTTCAGTTCAAGAGCCATTTCCCAGTGTGGTTGATTGCGGTAAGCCGTTACTTCATAGGAGTGAAAGCCACGGTGAATGGTGGCCAGTTTTTTCACGCCGGCCCGGTTAATTCTTTCCAGCGCTCCGATCCATAATTGCAGATCGGGGAATGCGGGATTCTTCACGAGCACCGGAACATCCACTCCCTTGAGTGCATCGGCCAATTCTTGTACGGAGAACGGATTCACGGTGGTGCGGGCACCGATCCACAGGATGTCAATGCCGGCCTTCAGCGCTTTCTCCACGTGCATGGGCATAGCTACTTCGGTGGTGAGCAGCGCACCGGTTTCTTCCTTCACGCGTTTCATCCAATCCAGGCCGATCACACCAATGCCTTCAAACATGCCGGGACGCGTGCGCGGTTTCCAGATTCCCGCCCGGAATACAAATTCATCAAAGTGCTCTTTTATACCGCGTGCCGTACGCAGGAGTTGCTCTTCGGACTCCGCACTGCATGGGCCCGCGATCAGAACGGGCTTCTGTGAAAACGGAAGCCACTCGTTCATCGGAATGATATCCAATACATTCTTTTCACTCATAGTTTCGATGTTACTGATTTACCTTTTTGATATTCGCCCAGCAACGAAAAGTTGAAAGTTTCCTTCATCACCTTCGTTACTGCTTCTTCATATTTTGAATACTCTTTCCATTCCACATCCATCAGGAAAATATATTCACTCGGTTTGCCAAGGACGGGAACCGATTGAATCTTGGTCATGCTGATGCCGTTGTCGCCAAACACATCAACCACACGCTGCAAACTGCGGGTGGAATTATCAAGCTGAAAACTGATGGATGCCTTATTCGCATCACTCACCTTTACATTTTTGTCAGAAAGTACAATGAACCTCGTGTAATTCTTTTTATGCGTTTCAATGTTTCGGGCAATGATGGACAGGTGATAGTACTCGGCGCAAGCTTCACCGGCAATCACTCCCACTCTATGCAATTGTTGCTGACTTACGTTGCGGGCACATTCAGCCGTATCATTCAAAGCCAGCACTTTCACTTTCGGGTATTGAAGCAGAAAGTCTTCGCATTGGCGTATCGCCATTGTGTGCGAGTGGATCTGCTCCACCTCCTCCATCCTGATTCCGTTCAGTCCCATCAGGTGAAGTTCGATCTGCATGTACAGCTCACCGATGATGCGCAATTTGTAGTCGTGAATGATGTTGTAGTTGGTGAGAATGCTGCCGGCGATGGAGTTCTCAATCGCCATCACACAGTAATCCGCTTCACCATTCACCAGTTTTTCACAGGAAAGCCGGAAAGAATTGCACGGAACGATCTCAATCGGCTCATTGAAATATTTTCTGGCCGCCACATCATGAAATGATGCTTCAATACCCTGGATAGCCACCCGCTTTACCGACATGCCACATGATTACGTAAGGAACGTGACAAAGTTATGTGAATTTGTATTCGACCTTAAAAAATGTTTTGCTGAAATGCTTGTCAGACAAAGGTTTCCTAACGAAGGTTAGTTTGAGGGGTACGGGGATCAAAAGGAATAGTGTATCATTTGCGGATCGCTAACTTTGCGGCACCGGGGTTGTAGCTCAGTTGGCTAGAGCGCTTCGTTCGCAACGAAGAGGTCGGGAGTTCGACTCTCCTCAACTCCACTCGGCAAACGACGTGTTCGATTGTTCAAAGGGAGGTTAAGCAACGAGCGTCCCGAACGCATTCGGGAAGGTCAGGAGTTCGACTCTCCTCAGCTCCACTCGATAGTTTCCCATGTTTTGGGTGTACATCATCAAGTCGCTCTCAACTCAAAAGTTCTACGTGGGTCATACCGAAGATTTAGAGAGACGGTTGCACGAGCACAACACCGGAATCAATCGTTCAACCAAGAGCGGTAAGCCATGGGAGTTGGTATGGAGAAAAAGCTGTGATTCGAGAGCTGAAGCCATGCAACTTGAAACGTCCATCAAGAAAAAGAAGAGCAGCAAATACATCTCCTGGCTCATTACGCAGTTGGACTAGAGCGTCCCGAACGCATTCGGGAAGGTCGGGAGTTCGACTCTCCTCAGCTCCACTTTAAGAACCGCTTAAGCTGCTTCTCTTAGTGAGCAATAAAAATCACATCCGTTTTATTGTGTGATGGAGCTAAGCACCATGTTACCTGCCGGCTTCATATCCTTGCTGTAAGTGTCGCTTCTTACGGTTCCCACTTTCTTTGAAAACCATGTTTCGGAATGAGTATTTACAGGAATGCCAATTCCCATGGTAGTCATTTTCATCTCATTGTCGTAACCGATCTTGATGCAAGAAAATGTGCCGGCGGGTGTTGTGACATCTTCTTTGGCTAATACCTTCCGGTTGGTGATCTTCATATCAATCACACTCATCACGCTCCCGCTGCTGCTCAGCTCCATGTGCATCATCGCATCCGGCAGCGTTGACCCGACTGCGGCGCCAAAGGGAATTTCCATATTGCCGCCTTGAACAGTAGCCGTCATGTCCTTAAAACCGGCCAGGGCCTGATCGCTCAGCAGCGATCTCATATCCATGATTAGTCCATCACCGTTGCAGGTAATCGTAAAATGCCCTGATGACAATTCTTTTCCTTTCTCATCAGCAAAACGGGAATTGATATCGGCCGTTATTCCGCCATCTGATTTCACCACATCATTAATCGCATATTCCAGCATTCCGCTTTGCTTTCCTTTTCTGTCCGTCATGATGTACTGCATTTTTGTTCCTTTCTGAAAGCTCAGATATCCTTCGCAGTTTTGAGCCACTGAAACGGAGGTGCTGAGTATTAAGACACCCAGGGAAAGCAACTGATGAAGTTTCATAAAAAAAGTTTTCACAAAGTTACGGAGGCCGTTGTCGGCATACTTACCCAAGCACCGCCACACCTCATTTCGGAATGTCAATTCAATGTTTCTCCTGTTTGGGCAGTGAATCAACGCTCACCATCGGCTTCACATTTCCGCGATGGCAGGTGACGCATGAAATTTCCTCAAAGTGTCCGCCTCCGATCTTCTTCAGGTATTTCCCGTTAATGGCGGTAACCATCTTCATCATATGCCGGGCAGTTTCTTTCTCGGGCTTGGCGTCGCTTGCAAAATCAAAGTCCATCTTGCCATCGGCAGTTGGCGTACCCACATGGCATGCGATGCACTTCACACCTAACGAAGCAGTGAATTCACGCATCACCTTGATCAGGTCATCGTGAGAAATATTTTTAGGGAGCACTTTTAGATTCTTGGGGGGCTCGGGTTCATCGGGCCTGGCTTCTGAAAATGATTGCAGCATGAAAAGAGTGGACACTACCAGTGCGAATGCAATGACTTTTTTGTTTAGATGGAATTTCATGATAAAAAGTTTGGGTGAAGATAATCCGACCGGCGATTATTGCTTCACCACTTTACTCACCGAAACCGGATTCCCTCCTGAAGTGATCCTGAGTAGGTATTCACCTGTGGCAAGCGGAGCCGTGCTGAAGGTGAAAATGTTTTCTCCCGGCTTCACCAATTCTTCTAAAAGTTTAGCTACAAATCTTCCACCGTAATCATAGAGATCGAACGAACAGAATTGCGGTGAAGTCAAACTGAACCGCACCATCATTTGCGCAGACAGCGGATTAGGATACACTTCAATGGACTGGCCGGCAACATCAACCGGCTGAACCAGTGCCGGCGGGGGAAGCAGCCCGAGATGGGCAATCCAGGTTGATACGGTGTGTGTTTCCTTAGCATACGATCCGTTCACCCAAACATTACCCGGTGTGTTGTAGTTACGCTGCGATCCGGTGTAATCGCCCCAACGCTGCGTTCCATTCAGGTAATAGTGGTAACCCAATCCTTTTTTCACATCAATGATGTCGGAGTAATTTCCGTTTCCGTCAGTGATCAAAGCTGCATTGCCGGGAAACACATTTACTGCGCTCTTGAGCATGTTAATGATGGCCGTGTTATCGTTAGGGCCGTTTCCTGCATAAGTAATATCCGGATACCCGTAGCAAATGGTATCATCAGAAATCAGGTGGATGGAAACAGATGGCGCGCTGGTCACATTCATGATCAATCCATGGTAAATGGCCGAAGTGCCGAATGAAGTATCCGTGGTGTTACCGACAAACTGAATGCGGTCATTTTCATAAAACGCTCCCAGCACGCGGGAGTCGTTGGTGGCAAGCTCGGTTACATGCGGCTGTTGCGCATTAACCGGAATAAAGTAAGCCGTTGGCGAGACCAGCGCATCAACCGTGAGCTCCTGCCCGGGAGCATTGATAGTGTCGGTCAGGTGCACCAGGAAGAAAGTGTCGTTCGCAACGTCGAGATTGCGCTGACTCAGGAAATAAATATCTGATCCGTAGAGGTGGCTCCCTCCTTTTACGGGGCAAAGGTTCCTCACTCCTTTACCGTTGAAGCCGATATCATAGTGAAGTTGCGTATGAAGTGAATCGCCGGCATATCCGTCAAACTTATTCACCTGCCAGATAACGGTTCGTTTCCAGCCCAGTTGCCAGGATTCATTATCCAGCAAATGATTAACGGTAATGAAAAGCTCGTGATTCGTAAGTGCGATCATTGGAAAATCACTCCACAACGAATCATCCAGCGGATTTCCGGGAAGCTCGTAGAAGTTCCAGGTCCCGTTGGGATTATCACTTTCTGAAAATGCCACGATAATGCTGGAGGTAGTATGGGTGAAACCAGCTAAGAAAACCACTACAAACTTGTTTTGATCCGGATCATAAATCACACGCGGGTCATATTTGCTGTAAAAGTTTCCAAGTGAACTGCAGAATCCTGAAAGCGAAACGGTACCAAGGGATGAATCGTTATTCAGGTTGTACTTAAAAATGTTCGTGTTGCAAACTGAAATAAGGTAGCCGGTGATAGACACTGCCAGATCATTGTCATTGGGAACACCGCTTGTAGTGAGATTTCCCTGGAAACTCTTCCACGTATAAGGAGTGTCCAGCGCATCTCTCAATTCCAACGAGGGCGTTCCTTTCGAACTGTTCATTGTGCGCATCAATTCCTTCTTTGCTTCATTCAAAGAATTGGAGAAATGGTACTCATCATGGATTTCCCCTTCCACCTCCTGCAGCGCGGGATTCCAGTCATCCACATGTTCATCACCACGCGCAGAGGCACTCAGCGGAATGATCCACTGCTTTGATTGTGCGAAGCCGCTCATAGTGGTTACAAAAACCAGCAAGGCACTAACGAGGTAACGCATCATGGTTTTAAAAGTAGAAAGAAAGGGTGAATGATGATGCCGGCAATCAATGAAAATCAATCTGAACAGTATCGCTGTAATTAAGATTGAGGAGCTGCCTTGCGTTCCCTTTATTAATGGCAATTTCCAGGTAGCCGCTGGAATTAAAGAAGCACATTTTTTCACTCTCGTCAACAGAAGCGTAATTCAAACTGAGCGACTCAACATCAGCGTACCGCTTAAAAGCCACGGTGAAATTTCTGCCCTTGACCATGGCGTTAAAATCTTTCTTCTGAATATTGGTGATGGCATTGCCGAAGCGGTCGAAGTATACGATGCTTCCTCTCAGGTACTGTTCCGAGATAAGCGGCTTCGTCATCCGGCTCATACGATATGTAGTCGCTTTTACTGCTATTTGCTCAACCGTTCCTGAAATGATGTGACTGGCGGCCCGCACAAATTCATCACGCATAGGAAATATGCTCTCGTATTCCTTGAGAAGGAAAATGGATGACGGACTCTCCTCTTCCCAAATCAAACCGAAGAACCCATTGTCCGGCGCCACAAACCAGCATCCCTGATACTGAACAACGAGAGTGGCGGTTGCCGCATCATGAAAAGCATTTACGCCAATGAGGTGGATGGTTCCTACAGGAAAATCCCTGTAACAATTGCGGAAGACATGGGCCGCATGCAACGTGTTGAATGGCTCGATGTCATGAGTAATATCAATGATAGTTGCATTAGGGATTGCAGAAATCAGCGCGCCCTTCACAGAACCCGCATAGTGATCACGCGTGCCTAAGTCAGTGGTGAGCGTAATGATTGGCATCAATAATTTCCCAGCCGCAAAGTAAGAGGTTTTGATGCCGTCAATTCGCTGATGATTCTTCATTAATGAACATGTGACTCCTGACTTTCCACTCCCATGAACACAACCGGCCCTGACATGAATTTTCAACGAGTACCTTGCAACCAGAAATTCTTCTCTTATGTACAATGAACCGATGCTTCGGGAAAATGCACTTTTAGGAAAATGCATCATCATCACCGGTGGCGGAACAGGGCTCGGAAAGTCAATTGCTAAGTATTGCGGCGAACTGGGAGCCCACGTTATAATCGCCAGCAGGAAGGCGGATGTGTTGGAGGCCACTGTCAATGAACTTCACGAAAAAACCAAGGCGCCATTCTTTCCGGTGGTATGCGATGTGAGGAATTATGAAGAAGTGGATGCCTTGTTAAGAAAATCAATTGAAAAATTCGGACGCGTGGATGCGCTCCTGAACAATGCGGCCGGAAATTTCGTGATGCCAACAGAGCGGCTCTCTCACCGTGCTTTTGATGCGGTGATTGATATTGTGCTTAGAGGAACCTGCAACTGTTCACTGGCTCTCGGTAAATACTGGATTGAAAACAAATTGCCCGGTGTGATACTCAACGTAGTAACCACCTATGCATTTACAGGATCGGCTTATGTAGTTCCCTCGGCGGCAGCAAAAGGCGGGGTGTTGGCGCTCACCAGATCACTTGCTGCTGAATGGGGAAGGAAAAATATCCGGGTTAATGCCATCGCGCCGGGTCCTTTCCCTACTGAGGGCGCCTGGTCGCGACTCTTCCCTCCGGTAGTACAGGAAGCGGTTGATCCGATGAAGCGGATTCCGGTTGGTCGTTTCGGCGATCACCAGGAACTGGCCAATCTTGCTGCTTACCTGTTGTCAGATTTCTCCGCTTATGTGAATGGAGAAGTTATGGTGATTGATGGTGGGGAGTGGGTGCACGGTGCGGGGCAATTCACCGGATTGGAAGCCGTACCTGATGAGCTGTGGGATATGTGGGAGAAGATGCGGAAGAAATGAATTGCTGCAAATTCAGGAGTTGAATTTGCCGATTACTTCTTCATGTATCTCATGGGTTTTATTCTTATTCCTTCTGC
>JAFDYS010000026.1:14198-24856 GCA_018267315.1 Bacteroidota bacterium
GCATCCAGTTTTTCAAACGCGGCCATGCCTGCCGGTTTCATGAGTCCCTGTTTGATCAATTGTTCGGCCCGTTTCATATTCACCGCACTCCAAATGCTTCGCGGTTTGCGGGGAGTGAAGCGTATGGTATAGCTGGAATCATCTATTGATTTTCGGATACCATCAATCCATCCAAAGCAAAGAGCTTCATCAACGGATTGTGGCCAGGTCATGCTTTGTTTTCCGGTCTTCGTTTTATGAAACAATACCAGGATCTCTTTCTCCTTGTCATGGTTCTTTTCGAGCCATGCTCTGAATTGATCCGGTGCGGAAAAGAAAACGGGCTCCATTGGATAATTCAGTTTCTGGATGATCTGCTTATATGGCTGTGTGAAATCTAACCGTTACGAAGCCTGGCGCCTACTTTTTCTCACCCTGGAAGAGTGCCGGAGCATCTATCAGTTCATTTCTGCCTTCTTTGGCTAAGGCATACTGAAATCCTTTCTGCAATGAAAATGCACCGATGTCGCCGTTGCGATTGATGGCTAAAAAGGCCACCTGTAGATCCTGCACATTCTTCTGGCGAAATGTGATGCGCTTGATGGCTTCCACACAAGCTTGCTGCGGAGTGAGTCCCTGCCGCATCATTTCCACAATGGAGTGCGTACCGCAAATCCTTAAAATGGCTTCACCTAATCCGGTGGCCGTGGCGGCACCCACCATCGGATCAACAAACAATCCGGCGCCGATGATCGGTGAATCCCCGACCCGACCATGATACTTGAATGCCGTGCCACTCGTGGTGCATGCACCGGCAAATTTTCCTTCGGCGGTGCGGGCGATCATGCCAATAGTGTCATGATTGTCTTTATTGATTACCGGTTTGTATCCCGTCTCCGATTTCCATTTTTCCCAGGCGGCCCGTGCCTGTTCTGACATTCCTTTCTTCAGACTAAAACCATTCTCCAATGCAAATTGCTGTGCTCCGTCACCTGAAAGCATGACGTGCGGTGTGCGATCCATTACAAGGCGCGCCACCGCCACCGGATGTTCTATGCCTTCCAGAAAAGTAACCGATCCGGCATTTCCTTCTTCATCCATGATGCATGCATCCAGAGTGACATGTCCATCGCGATCAGGAAATCCGCTGAGTCCAACTGAAGTACTGGTGCGGTCGCTTTCTGTAACCATCACGCCTTCCTGAACAGCATCCACCACACGCCCTTTTTCCTTAAGAATCTGCATAGCCCTTGCATTGGCTGCAATTCCTGCCGGCCAGGTAGAGAGAACAATATCTCCATCGGTGACCGGAGGGTGCACGATATCCGTTGCAGCGGAGCGGCTCCATTGTGAGGCAAGCCAGGCAGTCACAGCGGCTGCAGATGCACGGCGGATGAAATTTCTTCTGGATGACATGTAGTATCAGGTTTCGTGACAAAAATATAATTCCGTTACTGATCGGAACTGTGCATTATAGAAATGAACAAGCCCCGAAGAATTTCCGGGGCTTCTCCATTTTCCTGTTCATTCAGGTGCTGTAATTATTCGGGCTTGTCCTCTGATGACGGCGATTCAGTGTTTGCCGTTTCTTCCGTCTTGGGTTCTTCCAATACCGCTTCTGGCGCTTGTTCTTTCGGTGCTTCCGCTTCCGGCGCTGTTTCCGGAGACTCCACATCGCTCTTCTCCATCTTGCTCTTCAATTTAGAGAGCACTCCCAAATCGCCCAGCGTTGATTTTTCAATCTTGCTACTGATCTTCTTGAGTTCTTCACGCTGCCCTTTCCTTTCTTCGCGCTTCTTCTCCTTCACACCTTCACGCTCTGCTTCTTTCTGTTCTTCCCAAATACGTGCATGAGATACTACAATCTTCTTTTGATTGCGGTCGAACTCAATCACTTTAAACAGCAGTGTTTCATCTACTTCGGCCCATTTGCCGTTTTCTTTCTTCAGGTGCTTGGCCGGCGCGATGGCTTCGAGTCCATAAGGCAACAGCACAGTGGCAATCTTATCATCTTTCTTGATGATGGTGGCCTGATGTTCAGAACCCACCGGGAACACAGATTCGAATGTATCCCACGGATCTTCCTCCACCTGTTTGTGACCCAATGAAAGCTTGCGTTCCTCTTTGTTGATATCAAGCACAATCACATCCATTTCGCTTCCGATTTTGGTCACTTCATTCGGATGATGAATGCGCTTCACCCAACTGAGATCGCTGATATGCACGAAGCCGGTGATGCCATCTTCCAATTCAACGAACACGCCAAAGTTGCTGATGTTGCGAACACGTCCTCTCTGTTTTGAACCAATCGGGTAACGCTCTTCAATATCACTCCACGGGTCTTTGGTAAGGGCCTTCAGTGAAAGCGACATCTTGCGCTCGGCGCGGTCAATGGTTACTACCTGTGATTCGTATTCATCACCCAGTTTGAAATATTCTTTGGCATTGATCGGTGCATTACTCCATGAAATTTCCGACACGTGAATCAGCCCTTCTACTCCCGGAAGAATTTCGAGGAATGCTCCGTAGTCTTCGATATTTACAATCTTTCCTTTCACACGGCTGCCGGCTGCAATAGATTCATCCAACACATCCCACGGATGCGGAGTAAGCTGTTTGAGACCGAGTGAAATCCTTTTCTTTTCATCGTCATAATCGAGCACCACCACATTGAGCTTTTGATTGAGCTTGAGCACTTCATTGGGATGATTGATGCGTCCCCATGAAATGTCAGTGATGTACAATAATCCATCCACACCGCCGAGGTCAATGAATGCGCCGAAGTCGGTAATGTTCTTGATGGTTCCTTCCAACACCTGGCCTTTTTCGAGTCTCGAAATGATTTCCATCCGTTGTTGCTCCAGGTCGCCTTCAATTAGCGCCTTGTGGGAAACCACGGCATTTTTGATGAGCGGGTTCACCTTCACCACTTTGAACTCCATCATCTTTCCTACATACTGATCATAATCGGTGATGGGTTTCACATCAATCTGCGAACCGGGCAGGAAGGTTTCCATTCCATGCAGGTCAACGATAAGACCGCCCTTTGTTTTGCTGGTGACGAGTCCATTCACTACCTCACCGGTTTGATGTGCATTTACAATGCGATCCCATGCGCGCTCAAGTTTGGCACTCTTGCGGGAGAGGATGAGTTGGCCTTTCGGATTTTCCTTGTCTACCACCATCACTTCCACTTCATCACCCACTTTGAGTTCAGGCATGTCGCGGAATTCAGAGAGGGGCACAAGTCCGTCGCTCTTAAAGCCGATGTTTAGCACCACATCGGTGTTGGTCATTGACACCACCCTGCCATTAATGATTTCATTGTTGTTGACAGTGACGAAGGTTCCACTGTACATTTCTTCGTACTTCCTGCGATCATCATCGCTGTACTTGCGGACATTTCTTTTTGAAGTGTCCCAATCGAAGTCATCGTGTGGGGATTGGACTTTCTGGATCTCAGGCGCCGGTTGTTCGGCGGTGTTGGTGATTGTTTCCTCAGGTTGCGGAATGGTTACCTGATCAATTTGGTTTTCGGTTTTGTTTTCTTCCAAAATTTGGTTCCTCCTTTTGAAATAAGATTTCCCGTGTTTTTTAAACGGGGACGCAAAGATATGACACTGAATGTGAAATGCAAATCCGAATCAGGTGATTAACAGAAATGTCCGTTGCCTTAATCGTGCAACAATCCCCCTTTTTCTTGAATTTTCCGCAATTGCATTAAAACAACCGGCTAACTCATTATTGGGATGTTGGAATGAAGTTGTTATTCCTTCACGAATCCTTTCACCGCAGACAGATTACCGCCTTTGATTTCCGCATAATAATAACCGGAAGGCCATTGATGTATGTCGGTAATGAAGGTATTCTCACCGGAATTTGTTTGATAAACATCCTGTCTAATCATTCTTCCCATTCCATCCAGCACCCTGATGCTCATGGACTCTTCTAAATCCGTTTCGAAGTGAATGGAAAGCTTATCCTGTGCTGGGTTTGGGAACAACTCTAAAGAGAATGGTGAGGAATTAGTCATCTCCGTTTTCTGAGGGAGGGTTTTGAATTTCTTCAGTTGAGTCCAGCCGGATTGCGGCGAACCGGCGTCATCGCATTTTGTTCTGATCTGGAATTCATATTTAGTGGACGGAAGCAGATTTTTCAGTTTGGCGGTAACATTATTTACAGTGCCATTACTCCAGTTACTAGTTCCGCTTTTTCTGTATTGAATTTCATAGGTGCTTGCATTGGTGGCGGGTTTCCACGAAATTTTTGCTGAATTGGAAGTGATGTTTGTGACTTTAACGAATGAGTTACTTGGTCGTGCGCAGGGATTCCAGTCATAACGATGGGCACGATAAACTGCATCGCCATCGGAAAGCATCATTTCCCACACCACGCTTCCTGACGAATCCACTTCCGTGATCTTGGGTGCTCCAGGCATTTGGTTCACGAGGCCCCAGCAAATGAAGGTGTTGCCGTTAGCAAGCCGTTGCACATCACCCATTGCTGCTGCGAACACCGGACCCTGCGCAATAGTGCGTGTATAACTCCATACCAATGTTGCCGATTTATTCACTTCATCGAGCGCATATTCTTTTGCATGCGACATGGGCGGACTATGATGATTCCCATTGTCAAAGATGGTGAGGTGTCCGTTTTCCAGCCGTCGTCCGTCATGGGGCCATGAAATTTTTTCAGGGTCATTTACAAAAGTGAATTGAT
The DNA here is from genome assembly GCA_018267315.1 of Bacteroidota bacterium. GTDB lineage: Bacteria > Bacteroidota > Bacteroidia > Chitinophagales > UBA10324 > JAFDYS01. The sequence goes on from JAFDYS010000026.1 coordinate 18,897, forward strand.
TGCCGGTTCCACCGCCGAAGCGCCATATGATGTCGCCGGTTTGACGGTTGATTTTGGTCACCTCACTTAAATGCCTGCTTGTAAGAAGAATGTTCCCGTCATTATCTATATCAATTGCATTGCTGTGAACGGCATCAATCAATGCACCAGCAAGATTCACGTGGTCCGCATCAGTAATGGGAATGTGATCCCATGAGCGCCACTGGAATACCACGTTATCTGATGCATCCAACTCCTGCAGCACACAACCCACTACGGTAGCGGCGGAATTATAAGTTGGATTGTAAACCGTCATGTCAACGATCTGCGGATCATAACAAAGCATGAAGTGTGTGCCATCTGGCAAAATCACAAATTCATGCACATCGGCTGTGTATCCATTTCCCATTTGAAAGGATCCGATGGCAGTGTAATTCGAATCGAGCATCATGAATACGGAATCCTGCTTATTGTAGGCCGTCATATACCCATTTCTGTTCAAATCAAAATTGTTGAAGGTGATGGTATCCCATTTACCATAAACAGAATCGCCGTTGTTATTGATCACACAGTAATACGCTTCATCATTCAGATAGAAATTGAAATCGCTGAAAAAAATATTCCCGGCTGATGAAGTTGTATTTGTTAGAATATTCAGATCGGGCAAACCGGGCTTGCCGGGCTGTGGCGGCTTGCTGTTGGTTGATGATCCGAAATCTTCAGCATATACCGCTTGCATCTGATTTGCAATTCGGCTCTTATCCTCCGGCGAGAGGTGCGGTTGTATGTGAAAAGTGATTGAAAATGCTTCCAGTTTATTTCCGGATTCAAGAGTCAATCCCGCATCAATTTTCACCTCAACCGTTTCACCTTCATCAAACGGAGTTACCGGTTGCAATAGCAAAACACGGTTGCTGTCGATGTGCTTCAACTCAACCGGATGCCTTCCGCTCGTTGAGCCGCTTACGTGAATGAGATGCTTATTCAATGCAACGGATTCCGCAAACGGTTCCTTACTGCGGATGATGATTCCCGTTTGAGGATTGTGGTATTGCGATCCGTTTACCGGAGAAGTTGAAATGATCTGTGCATGAATAGGCGAGGTCAACCATGTAATAGCAAGAAGAGTATAACAGAATTTCATATAAGGATACAATAAATTGATTTCAATTCAAGAGATGAAGCAAAAGTGTATAGTGATACGCACCGGACAAAATTAAAATCGTATCAAATCTGCCAACGATCATCGTCAATCGACTAATTTACTTGACAGCAGCTGTCTGTTTCGGAATAAGAGACCGCAAGAAATGCGGATCATGCGGTTGAGAAGTTCTTCCCAGAATTACTTTTTATAGTATTTCATGGCTTCAGGCATAAATGATTTAATGTCGTCAATGCGATGCTGATCGCTCGGATGTGTGCTCATGAATTCAGGCGGAGCATTGCCGGCTGATAATTGTTTCATTCTTTCCCACAATCCAACGGCATTATTGGGATCATATCCTGCAACGGCCATCAGCACCAATCCGATTTTATCGGCTTCACTTTCCTGCGCCCGTGAAAACGGAAGCAATGCTCCATACTGCGCACCTAAGCCATATGCCTGACCGTAAAGACTTCTGGTTTGTGAAGGTTCATTCGCCAAGGCCACATCCAGGGCCATACCGCCCATTTCTGCAAGCAGTTGCTGGCTCATGCGTTCATTGCCATGCTCGGCTAACGCATGCCCCACTTCATGACCCATCACCACTGCGAGTCCGGCTTCATCTTTCGTTATAGGCAGCAGTCCGGTGTACACAGCAATTTTTCCGCCGGGCAGGCACCAGGCATTTACTTCTTTGCTTTCAAGCAAGTGGTACTCCCATTGAAATCCGGCAATGCGGTCTGACTGGTTGAGTTGCTTCATCAGCTGAATCGCTGCATTCGAAATATTCAATCCCACTTTGTTCACGAGTTGCGCATCCGGAGTTCCATTCACCACTTTCGATTGCTTGAGTGTTTCCTGATACTGCGTAAGACCCAGCGAATTCATTTCGGAAGCAGATAGCAGATGCACCTGTTTGCGGTCGGTGATCGGAACCTTGCTGCACCCGTTGAATAAGAAAAGCGTTGCCAAAGCAATGACGGCAAAAGATTTATACATATTCCGTTTCATTTTTTTCCAAGTGACATTTTTGATTCCGTTCCGTTAATCAGTCGCCGGATATTTTGCCTGTGGGTGTAAATAATAATCAATGGGACGGCCACGGCAAACAAGACCACCGGCCATTTTTCTGCCCGTACATCGGTAGTTAAGATGGTGATCATAAAAACCAACGATGACAGAATGGAACCAAGCGAAACAAATTTTGAAATGGCAAACGTAACTGCGAAAGCAGCGACACACAATAAGGCCGCCACCGGAAAAATGATCAGCGCCACACCGAAAAAAGTTGCGACACCTTTCCCGCCCCGGAACCTGAGGTAGACCGGATAGATATGACCCAAAGCGGCCGAAAGTCCAAGTCCCATTTGATAGTAAACTATGTTTGAAAAGTCAATTTGATTTTGCAGAAACTGGGCCAGTAATACGGCCAAAGCTCCTTTCCCAATATCCAGCGCCAGCACCATGATGCCGGCCGTTTTGCCCAGCACCCGAAACGTATTGGTGGCGCCGGCATTGCCACTTCCAAATTGACGAACATCTTTCTTATAAAAGATCCTTCCAAACCAAACAGAAGATGGGATGGCTCCGATGAGATAGGCCGCAAGCAACAGCAGCAATAGTTGAATCGTCACGATTCAAAGATAAACTTCAATCAATTTTATGCGGGCACCAAGGTCATCTCAGTAAGGTGACACTCCCCTGCTTATGATAAGTCTCGTTGCGACCTTCTACTTTGTAAGCGAGTTCATAAACATAGGTTCCCATTTCCTCCGGTTTACCGGAGAACGTCCCGTCCCATCCTTGCGTGTTGTCATCAAAGATGAGATTACCCCAGCGATTGAATATTCTGAAACTTTCTACCGTAATCAGATTGCCCTGCACGGGAAGGAAAACATCATTGAGTCCGTCGCCGTTAGGTGAAAAGGCACTCGGGAACAAAACATAATCGGTGGGCAGAATAGTTACCAGCACAGAATCATTGGCGGTACATCCGCTGCCAGTTTCAGTGGCGTTGACGCTATACAGGGTAGTGTAATAAGGATATGCGGGCGTGACAGCGGCAAAGCTGTCAACCACATGGTAACCGGGTGTCCACTTGTAATTGAAATCGCCGCTTCGGCTGACCAATGCATGCAGCGTGGCACGGGTTCCCAATTCAATAGCGGTATCATTTCCCGCATCCACCTCCAGTTCATCCATGGACGGAATCTTATCGGTCATAATGAAACTGCAACCATGCGCATCGGTAACGAGGACGGAATAGTCGCCTGTCAATTGTCCAAAAATTCCGGAGCCAACCAGGGAAGAGTTTCCATTCCACACATAGTAATACGGAGAGGTGCCTCCGGAAACGTAAATGGCTATCGAGCCATCAGCAGCGGCCTGGCAACTGGATGTTTTGATATCAAACTCCCCAATCAAAGAATCGGGCTGACTTAATATAAGTGTATCTAGTTCCGTGCATCCGTTGGCATCCGTTACCAACAGCGGGTAACTGCCCAAAGGCAATCCTGATATTGATGAAGTGGTGTTCCCGTTATTCATCCACAAGTATTGATACGGCGGCACGCCCTGTGAAACATTGGTCACTATGGAGCCATCAAAAAATCCGTAACAAGAAGGATCAGTGAGAATCGCATTGAAAAGAATTTGCGGAGGACTGCCGACGGTAATTACCGTATCAGCGAAACATCCTGCCGCATCAGTCACAACCACCGTATAGGGTCCGGCAATAAGTCCGGCAGCGGCAGACGTCGTTTGATTTGTAGGCACCCAGGAGTACGTGTAGTTTCCGGCGCCACCGACTGCGGCTATTGAAGCAGTGCCGTCATTCAGTCCGAAACAACTTGCATCAGTGTGGGACGGGGTAAGTACAATTTGTGTGGGTTCATTGATCGTTAGCGTATCAAAGCGCATGCAGCTATTCGCATCAGACACACTTACGTAATACGTTCCTGTGCAAAGTGTGGTATCAAACGAACCGGTTTGCCCGTTACTCCAGGTATAGACATACGGCGTAGTTCCACCCAATGCGAAGAGAAAAATGGAGCCATCGCAATATCCGTAACAAGAAGCATCGGTTGAAAATGTGCTGAAGATAACCGGGTTGTTATACTCTAAATCGAAAGTGTCCAGCACCTGACAGCCCACACTGTCTTCAACAACTACCGTATAGGTGCCTGATGAAAGTCCCGTAATCACCGAATCGGTTTGCCCGCCGGGTAACCAGGTAAAGGTCACTGGTCCTTTTGCACTGTCAATTGACAATTCAATGATGCCGTCATTGTCATAGCAGGTAGGATCCGTGATCGTTGGATAAACATCCAGCGGACATTCCGCACAGGTGGCATTACATATGTTGAAAGGCATTCCGGGACATGTGCTACTGCCCCATGACCCCGCTGTGCCGTCACCGATTGCCGTAACATCCACACTTAAACTCTGGTTGCTGCAACCCACCGCCACCTGAACGGAAAAACAAAATGTCCAGGTATAAGTGTTGCAATTGTCTCCGTAATTGTTTCCGGGAATGCCATCCTGTACAAACAGTGGATTACCAAGTGGTGAATCATAGGAAAAACAGGGGCCAAATGTTTGCCCTGTATTTACTGAAGTCACGCTGTTATAGAATCCCCAATCTCCCTGCCCGTCACATGAGTTGGGAATAGTGACTGCAGCGATGCTCGAGGCATCCCATCCCGGACCTAAGTCAATATCGAGGGTATGAAACCAGTTCGAGTTACACTGGTTGTAGTTTGTCATGGAGTAACAGAAAGTCACCACCGTACCACCGGTGTATTGCCCGTTCACAGCTGCCGGAGTAACTGTATATGATTGTGATCCGAGGCACTGTGCGGGCGAACCATTGCATTGCCCCAAAGAGATTTTGGCAGCGAACAACATTACGAACAAGAGGAAAAATCCCCGGGACATTGAAGTGGTGAATTCGCTGGGAAAATTAATCATTATTCACAGCCATTTCCCCCAATCTTAACCAATGATCCACATTAATTAATTAAGAATGTCAGAATGAATGAAACCACCCGATGAAAGGAGCGGAAGTTGTTCCAACATCTGACTAGGATCAATATTCGCTGTTGTCAATCACGTTCACCGTGAGGTCCCAGGTTTTAGAGTAGTTCTGTTTCAACTCGAAGTTCACTTCCATGTTGTTGTAGTTACTGCTGAAACCGCTGTTCAGATTGGAAACCTTGAAAGTAGTGGTGTAGGTTTCGTTATCCTTGTCCGTCTTGTGATCAGTGGAAGACGACATCATGCAGCATGAATTATTGCATGCCTTGAACTGCGATACATACTGATCGTACTTCGCCCTTGCATCGGAGAGAGATGCTCCTTCCACCAATTTATTCGACCACCAGTTGGGGCTGGTAAGATCCGTAATACCCGAGGAGAGATCCGCATCTCCTGATCCGGAGAGTTTCACGGTGGAATTCCAGAAGGTGAGAATGATGGACCCGTCTTCGTCTTTGTTACCCTTTACTCCGTCAAAATCATTCGGGAAACTTTTTATGACTGTTCGCAACAGGGAACAAATGTCATCATAGGTTTCAACTGAGTATGACGATGCGGCGGCCGCTGCACCACCCGGCTTGGCGGCAGACGAGACGGATGAACCCGATGAAGTTTTATCATCGGCACTTCTGATGAAACTGTTATTTTCGAAATAACCATCCATGATCTTATTCTCATTGCTTTCATAGTAACCGCGGCCATCGAGCTTACCCTCTTTGAAATAGCCCGTATAAAATGATCCGTCTTTCCAATCGTAACGGCCATATCCGGTGCGGTTACCATATTTCCATTCGCCGATGTA
>JAFDYS010000027.1 GCA_018267315.1 Bacteroidota bacterium
AGGTCTTGGTTACGACCCCGATGCTCAAGACAGTATGGCTCCGGTGCTTCAAGGGAAAAAGACAGTCGATCAGGTGATTGTGTCGACGCCTGTGGAGAACCTCGATCTGATTCCTGCTGATACCTGGCTAGAGAGAGTCGAGGTCACAGGGGCGCTTGCTGCCGATCGGTATTCTCATGAGAGATTAAAAGAGATTTTAAAACCTCTAAACTACGACACGATTATTATCGATACGCCCCCCTCTCTCTGTTGGTTAACGGAATCGGCACTGATTGCAGCGCACCACTCTTTGGTGTGTGCTACCCCAGAATTTTATAGTATTAAAGGGTTGCAGCGCCTGGCCCAATTTATGGAGAGCATTGCTCAGCGCCACGAGCTTGATGTGTTGGGGGTGGCCCTCTCTTTTTGGAATCCAAGAGGCAAAAGCAATGAGGCGTTCCTCGAGGTGGTAAATACGACCTTTCCCGGGAAAGTCTTGAACTCAAGAGTGCGTCGGGACATCCAGGTTTCTGAGGCCTCTGTGTATGGAAAACCTATTTTTGAGACGGCACCAAAGAGTCGAGCCGCAGAGGATTATATGGCGCTGACGCAAGAGCTCTTTCATTTGATGGAGCTGGTTCACAATGGCTAAAGTCAACTCAATGTTGTCTCAGCGCTTAAAAAGCGCGACCGAAAAACTCTCGAAGATGACCGATCTTGTGGAAATGTCCTCTTCGGGCAATCTCTCGAGCTTTTCTGGAGTTTTTAGAGTCTCTGCGCTCAATGAACAAGAAAAGGGCTCGTTGCACGATTTATTGAATCAATTTGTGCAGGGAGAGCAGGAGACTTCCGAAGATTTAAATCAATTGGCTTTGATCACAGCAGAGGTCAAAGCGATCAATAACCAAGCCATCATTCTGCACGGAGAGCGCATTAAAAAGGCGCAAGGAATTTTAAAAAAATATCGAGATGGGGCCTTCAGCGCTTGGTTAGTGGCGACCTATGGCAATCGGCAAACGCCCTACAACTTTCTACAGTACTATGAACTATATCTCGCTCTTCCCCACAGTTTGCATGAGAAGCTAGAAGCAATGCCCCGGCAAGCCGTCTATAGTTTAGCTAGTCGAGAGGGCTCTATGGAGCGGAAAAGGGGGATTGTAGAGAGCTATCAGGGAGAGCCAAAACAGGCATTGCTAGAGCTCATTCGAAAAACATTCCCCTTATCAGTAATGGACCAGCGAGCTCAGAACCTTCCTGAGATTTTGATTACAGCCTTGAAACGCCTTCATGAGCAGATCAATACGGTTTCTTTTCGCCCTTCTGCGGAACAGAGGAAAAAAATATTAAAACAGCTAAGAAACATAGAGTCTTGCGTTGAAATAGAGGGAAAGTAATGGATCTGCAGACCTACCACTCTCCCCTTTCCTTTCGCTATGCCAGTCCTGAGATGTCCCACCTGTTTTCGCCCCAATTTAAGTATGGACTTTGGAGAAAGCTTTGGGTTGCTTTAGCAAAAGGGCAAAAACAATGCGGTCTGCCGATCAATGAGGCCCAAATCCGAGAGTTAGAGGCCCACGTCGACCTCATTCCTTTTGACGCGGTTGCAGAGATTGAAAAAAAACTGCACCACGACGTGATGGCCCATATTCATGCCTATGGCAACCAATGTCCGAGCGCCCGAGGGATCATCCATTTAGGGGCCACCTCCTGCTATGTGACTGATAATGGGGACCTCCTGCAGATGCGGGAGGGCTTGAAACTCATTCGGAACCAAATTATTCAGATTCTTCGACAACTCCGCGATTTTTCTCTTCAATATGCGGCGCTTCCAACCCTCAGCTATACCCATTTTCAGGCAGCGCAACCCACGACCGTTGGAAAGAGGGCCTGTTTGTGGTTGCAAGATTTATTAATGGATCTGCGCGATATAGAGCATGTATCAGAAAGCCTCGAATTTCTAGGAGTTAAAGGGGCGACAGGGACTCAGGCCTCTTTTTTATCGCTTTTTGGAGGAGATCACAAAAAAGTCCAGGCGTTAGAGCAGTATGTTGCGAAGGAAATGGGGTTTGAGAGGGTCGTAGCGGTAGCCGGTCAAACCTATACGAGAAAGCAGGATGTTCGTGTGACAAGCTGTCTTGCTAACTTAGCGTCTTCGGCTCACAAATTAGCGACCGATTTGAGACTCCTTGCACATTTAAAGGAGATTGAGGAGCCCTTTTCAGTGGCAACCCAGATAGGGTCTTCCGCGATGCCTTATAAACGCAATCCAATGCGCTGTGAAAGGGTCTGTGGATTGGCCCGTTTTGCCATCTCGCTTCAAGACAATGCCCTTTATACAGAGGCGACCCAGTGGCTAGAGCGCTCCTTAGATGATTCCTCAAATCGAAGGCTCTACATTCCTGAGATCTTCCTTTGCATTGATGCTATCTTAAGTCTATTGCGCGACATCACAGCCGCGCCTGTAGTCCACCCAAAAATCATCGAAAAACATCTTCTAGAAGAGATGCCTTTCCTGATCACAGAAGAGCTTCTTATGGCGGCAACCAAGCGAGGGAAGGATCGTCAACAGGTTCACGAACGCTTACGCATCCACAGTTTGGAGGCAGCTCGACGCATTAAAGAGGCGGGGCTGACAAACGATCTTTTGGAGAGAATCGCTGCTGATTCTGAGATTGGTCTTTCCAAAGAAGAGATCCAATCGGCAATGGATGTGCAACGAATGATAGGTCGATCCGTGGAGCAAGTGCACGAGTTCCTGGATCAACAGATAGCTTCAGTATTTTCTTGATTAGAGAAGAAGCCCCTCAATAAACCCCTGCAAATCATGAAATAGTCACTTGGTCCAGGTTCCTTCCCAGTAGTGAATAGTCAGAGATTCTGGTTTGATAAAAGAGGCCTTGGCCTCTGCTTCTCCTATTTTGTCTTGTATGGCACTTTTGGCAGGGAAGGGATAAAAGAAACTAGGAGGGAGTGTTGCAAGCCTTGTGTTGTCGCAAAGAGAGAGCTTTCCAAGGAACATCTGAGTGAGGTGGTAGGGGCCTGTTTCCCTTAAGATTCTCTGTTCATCATGATCTCCATTTCCTAGTATAAGATGGTGGATACAGGCTTCCATAATTGGATGATTTTTTTTAACGCCGATGACCGCATTTAAAAGAGCGTGATTCCCATGCAGGACTCCCGCATAAAATTCGCAGCTCCGATGGAGAAAATCAAGGGGTTGGAGACACTCGACATCGGTATCTGCGTAAACCCCCCCGAACTGATAGAGGATTTCATAGCGCAAAATATCCGACTTTTCTCCAAAGTTTTGCGCGGTATCGAAGGCTACCTGATTTTCGAGAGGAAAGAGGGCTAGCGCTGCATCATCCCAGATTCTGATTTCCCAAGAAGGGTGGTGCTCCCTCCATGTCGCAATGAGGGCCTTCGCTTTTTCTGGAAGAGGGCTTCCAAGCCAAATAAAGTGGATTATTTTGGGGATAATATAATCCTCTTCTAATCGGTAGTAGGTTTTATAATTCATGTAACATTTTCTGAAAACCTCTCCAAAAGGATGAAATAGGTAAGGAGCTGGGGAGAATCCCTCGTCGAATTCTATGAATTTTGGATCAGAGTAAGCGAAACAAGGGAGGAGGAGAACAAGAGCGCATCTCAAAAAATCTAAGAACTTTTCTTTTTCCACGATCCCGACCAGTAATGGATGGCAAACGATTCTGGCTTAATGAATTTAGCTTTAGCTTCTTCTTCTGAGATGTTTTTTTCTAGAGCAATGGTGGCTGGGAAGGGATAGAAAAACGTCGGAGGCAGGATAGCCAGTTTTGTGCGATCACAGAGAGCTGCATGAGATAAAAACATTTGGGTAAAATGATAGGGCCCTGTTTGTTGCATAATTCTTTGTGCATCGTGATCTCCATTACCGATCTGGAGATAGTCAATACAGGCTTTTATGATGGGGTGTCCCTGCTTTACTCCAATAAGCCCATTGAGTAGAGCATGGTTGTATTGCACGATGCCCGTATAAAACTCGCAGGTCTGATGGAGAAAATCAAACGGCTTTAAGCATTCGAAATCGGAATCTACATAGACTCCACCGAAATGATAAAGGAGCTCGTAACGTAAAATATCCGACTTTTCTCCATAGTTGTTGGCCTTATCAAACGCTGCTTGATTTTGAAGACGGAAAGAGGCAGCGTTCTCATCATTCCAGATGCGGATCTCCCAATCTGGGTGTTTATCCCTCCAAGTGGCGATAAATTGCTTCGTTTTTTCAGGAAGAGGACTTCCGAGCCAGATAAAGTGGATTATTTTCGGAATGAGATATTCTTTTTCCAGGTAGTGGCCTTTTCTATAATTATCATAGTAGCTCTTGAAGGTCTCCCCAAAAGTGTGGGGAGGACAAGAAAGGGGAAGAAAACCATCTTCGAATTTAACAAAGTGCATATCTGGACAAAATGAAGAAAGAAATGGAGAAAAGATGAAAAAGGTAAAAACAAAAAAAACAGCTAAAATTTTTGGTTTCATTTGATGCCTTTTACGTATTCCTGATCAATCAGAGTAGATTTATATATACTGAAACAATTTGAAGAATCGGGAATTTGGCAAGGAGGTCATCAGAATTTTGATTTGGAGCGAGTGACCATTGCCGAAAGGCAAGGCGCGAGTGAAAATCAAAATTCTGATGAAAAGCCGACGTTGCCAAAAACCGATTCTTCAGGTTGTTTCGGTATATACACAAATGAACTCAAAAGTTGTAATTTGGCAATAACGCCGTTGACCATTGCGTCGGATTGCGCTATGCTCTTGTTTTATGAGTCAGCCTCCTCCTCACTCTCCTTTTGTCGAATCTTCCTGGACTAAACAAGATGGATCCTTCGAGACTCCGCTGCGCCCGCAGACTTTGCTCGAATTCAGCGGACAGGATCTTATCCGAGATCGCCTTGATGTGCTCATCGGCGCTGCAAAAAAACGGGGAGAACCCCTTGGCCACTGCCTTTTTTATGGGCCGCCTGGCCTTGGAAAAACAACGCTTGCCCATATCATTTCAAAAGCCATGGGCACCCGCCTTGTCGTCACCTCAGGGCCCGTCATTGAAAAACCAGGAGATCTTGCAGGATTGCTCACTCAACTCAAAGAGGGCGATCTCCTCTTTATTGATGAAATTCACCGCCTGAGCCGCGCGATCGAGGAATATCTCTACCCCGCTATCGAGGATTTTGCTCTTGATCTCATTATAGATTCTGGCCCTGCGGCCCGCAGCGTTCAAGTAAAGCTCAATCGCTTCACCTTGATAGGCGCCACCACGCGGATCGGTCTGCTCAGCGCTCCAATGCGATCCCGCTTTGGCTTCAATTGCCGGCTCGATTACTATTCCCCCGAAACTCTGCAGGACATCTTGACCAGATCGGCCCAAATTTTAGAAATCCCCCTCTCTCAAAAAGGGGCTGAGTGCATTGCGGCCCGCTCAAGGGGAACCCCTCGGATCGCCAATAACCTCCTTCGCTGGGTCCGCGATTTTGCTCAAATGCGCGCTAATAACCAAATCGATGAGAAAACAGCGATGAATGCCCTCGATATGCTCTGCATTGATCACCTCGGGCTTGACGAAATGGACAAAAAAATCCTCGAGACCCTCATTGACCACTACCAGGGGGGGCCGGTCGGCATCAACACCCTTTCTGCCGCCCTTTCCGAAGAGGTGCACACTTTAGAAGAAGTTCATGAACCCTTTTTAATGATGCAGGGGCTATTAAAAAGAACGCCTCGCGGTCGAGAAGTGACCGTGCAGGCTTACCAACACTTGGGACGCCCTCTGCGCAATCACGGAGCTTAAATTATGCCTTGGAATAAAAAATGGATCGCCTACACCCTCTCAGCAAGTTTTCTAACAACCCCCTTTGCCGCCATCTCTTTAGAGCTGCCCACAGATCGCTCGCTGGTTGCTAAGCCAACAACCGTTCGGGTCCTGCTCTGCCGCGATCAAGAAGTGGTCCTTGTCGAGGCCAGAGGAAGACACATCGTCTACGACCCCCTCACCTCTTTAGAAATCAGCCGATCGGCAACGCCCAAACGGGCCAAGGTAGTGGCCACCGCTCAAGGCATTCAGTGGAAAGAGCTCTTTCCGAGCCAGCAGCAAATCCGCATTGTACCCGGAGACTCTCAAAGCAGCCTCCTTGTCAACGGCATCGAATACCGGGGCTGCGTCGAGATTTACAACGTCGATAATAAACTCAATATCGTCAATGAAATCGATGTGGAGCGCTATCTCAAATCAACACTGGTCTTTCAATTTCCCCAAGATCTTGACGAAGAGGTCGCTGATGCTTTAGCCATTGTTGCAAGA
>JAFDYS010000028.1:0-3491 GCA_018267315.1 Bacteroidota bacterium
ATTCCAATCCATCTACATTGATGCAACATTTCTTTCCGAAAATCCGGAGCGGAAGTCCCCAGGGACCATTTGCCGCATTGCAGAACAGAACCACATCGGTGCCGGTGAAGATCACCCGCATGGTGGAGATAAACGAATGGGAAAATTGCGAGGTGTTCTTTCCTTTCAGCGCCGGCAGGTATTTGATTTTGATGCCCCGATATTCAGGAATGCGCTTGTCCGGCGGGAACATGGTCTTGTGCGCATACACCGTTACTTCATGACCGCGGGCCACCAGCCGCACCCCTATTTCTTCTGCGAATGTTTCGTAACCACTGTAACCGGAAGGAATTCCACGTGTACCAAGTATTGCAATTCTCATTTGGTTGATATGTGTTGAAATAAACTGAGCGCAAAGAAAATAAAGGACGTGACCTGATGGAGAATTTGTGCAGGATTTTTACACAACTGCAAAGAGCAAGCACACTACCTGTCCAACAATTACTCAAACCGGTAATGAAAAGGAGAAGGTGCTCCCTTTACCGGGTTCTGTTTCAAGCCATATTCTTCCACCCTGGGCAGTAACGAATTCCTTGCTGATGGCCAGGCCCATACCTGTACCGTTTCTGCCCGCATTTCTTTCCGGCACTCTGAAGAATTTTTCAAATACTTTATCCTTGTACTGCTGATCAATTCCTTTTCCAGAATCTTTAACGGAGAATAACACCGAATGATCCTGTTTCTTCAGTTGAATGAATACACTGGATTTTTCGGGGCTGTAGTGAATGGCGTTCGATAACAGGTTCACCATTACCCATACTGTTTTATCAAGATCACAACTCACTTTGGGTAAGTCAGCTTCCTGCTGTATCACTATACTGATTTGTTTCTGCTCAGCCTGAACCCGGAGCGCCTCGAAAGCATACCCGGCAATGGAACGCGGATCGACAGATTCTCTTTCGAGCTGTATTTTTCCCGTTTCCACCTGTGCCAGGTCAAGCAACTCCGTAGTGATCTTCAGCAGACGTTGTGAGTCATCGTCAATATGAGCCACCAGTTTTTTCTGCTCTTCATTCAGCTTTCCAACTCTGGCGTCCTCCAGCAATTTCAGACTCATTTTAATAGAGGAAATGGGAGTCTTTAATTCATGAGAAATGGTGGCAATGAAGTTGGTTTTGGCAAGATCAAGCTCTTTGAATGAAGTGACGTTCTTCAGCATGATCACTTCACCGATGGGCTTTTCATCCGCTGTAATTTTCACCATCTCCTTGGAGAAGTAACTCTCCTTGTTGTCTGCAAAAATCTTGAGAGGAGTTACTGAACCATCAGTTCGAAGAAGGTTTCTGAGCAAATCATTGTTGATGGCGACATCCGGTGCGTACTTCCCTATCAATTCGCTTTCATTGATACTGAGCACTCTGCTGGCCGCTTCATTAGCAAACAAAATATATTTCTTCTCATCCAGCCCGATGATGGGATCGGTGAGGTTGTTGATGATCGTATCAATCCTCTTCTTTTCGAAAATGATCTTTGCAAGATTACTGTGCTCATAGCGCTCCAGTTGCGAAGCCATCTGATTGAATGCCTCCGCCAAATCGCCGAATTCATCTCCGGACCTGAAATGAATACGCTGGCTGTAATTCTTGTTGGAGATTTCTTTAATCCCCTCACTCAGCGTTTTGATTGGATTTGCAATGATGCCGGGGAAATTCAGCAAAAATGAGAAAGCAAGCAGGGCGAGCACTGCGCCGATAAAACTCAGCCAACTCGTAGCTGTTTTTGCCGTTTGCTGCGCTTTAAGGTTCTTCTGATAAATGGCTTCCTGGTTGAGCTGGTTGATGGTAAAGATGTCCCTCCGCGCATCATCATAAAAGGTGGTATCCGCCGGTTTTTTTTTAATCTCTTCAAAGTGGTAACGCAGCCGGCGGGTCGCTTCACCTTCACCCGGTTCTGTGATATTTCCTTCCTGCTTCGTAAGGATTTCATCAAAGTGCGCCATCACACTGGTATCACCAGAGAGACGATCAAGATCCGCCAGGAGGTCATTGCAATACCTTAATGTGATGTAGTTATCTTTCAATATCACATCTGTATCATTCGAAACCCGGTTGACATAAAAAATACTCAACACCACCAGGGTAATGATCATGCAGAACAAAAAGGCGAGCCCGAGGGCGAGTTTTGATTTAATACGCATATGACTTACGATAAGATGATGAGGTCCACATCACTCTCAGAAAGTTTATTCAGCAATTGACTGAACAGATTTGTTGACAAAATGATCCGGTAGAAACTGAGCCGCGGCTTTCCGATGCAAATAGTAGTGGCTCCGCGTTCTTCCGCTACTTGTGCGATGGATCGGCCTACGTTATTACTTGAAACCCTTAGCACCTCAGCTCCCAATTCTGTAGCGAGCTTGAAATTATTAATCAGGTGGCGTTGCTTATCTAACGGAATTTTGGAGGGTTCCTCTTCCGGAGTTTCTACGTACAACACCCACCACTCCGCATTGTAGTAGCTGGCCAGCCGCGCGGTTTTACGAATTACTGTTTTGGCATTCTCATCGTTGCTGCTGATGCAGGCAAGAAACTTTTCATGCCGGAAAGCCGCCTGCTTCGGCACTTCGGCTTCCACTTTTCTTTCCACCTGTCCTGCCACCTCTTTCAACGCCAATTCACGAAGCTGAAGAATGCTCTCCGCTTTGAAAAAATTCCGGAGCGCTAATTCAATTTTATCCTTCGTGTAAATTTTCCCTTCCTTCAAACGGGCGATCAGTTCATCGGACGTCAAATCAATATTCACCACTTCATCCGCCTGTGCGAGTACACTGTCCGGCACGCGTTCCTGCACTTCTACACCGGTAATCGATTTTACTTCATCGAACAGGCTCTCAATGTGCTGAATGTTTACCGCGCTGATTACGTTGATGCCTGCGTCAAGAATTTCCAGCACATCCTGCCAGCGTTTTTCATTCTTGCTTCCCGGAACATTGGTGTGAGCGAGTTCATCCACAATCACAATTTCAGGATGAACGTTGAGAACGGCCTGCACGTCCATTTCATCAAGTTCCTTCCCTTTGTAAAAGAGTTTTCTACGGGGAACCACAGGTAATCCTTCGAGGAGGGCATCGGTCTCCTTTCTTCCGTGCGTTTCAATGAATCCGATCTTCACGTCGATCCCGTTTGACATAAGAGCGCGGGCTTCCTGCAACATCCTGTAGGATTTACCTACGCCGGCACTCATACCAATGTAAACTTTAAACTTTCCCCGTCTTGATTTCTTAATGAGATCAAGAAAATATTCGACGCTATGTTCCTGTTCGCTGCTCAAAATGCTACAGACAGAGATGTAGTGGCAAAGGTATCAGTGTTCCTGCCTTCACCATCTTTATTGAAAATATCATCCTTACTCTTTAACGTTCTCACTTCAATTCTCCAAAGCACATTGCGGAAGGGAGAATAATCCAGATTAACCGAATAGCCCTGCGTTTGAAAACCATCAGGCGTGCCGGT
>JAFDYS010000028.1:3587-16403 GCA_018267315.1 Bacteroidota bacterium
CCGCTTTCTTCATTGGGCTTCTGCTCAACGCCATAATCGAAACCAAGGGTAACGCTGAGGTTCTCAACCGGGTGAAAAATTCCGTAGAAGTTGTTGTAGAATCGCATCTGTGATGAACTATCCGGCTTGTCATTACCAACAAATGTGCTGTAGTTGACAGTGATCTTTTGATTCGGCGTGTAGGTGATTTGCGTTCCCAAAGCGGGTGTGTTGTTGCCATCAGGTCGTGCGATTCTTTGCCAACCGTTCATTACTAATGCAGTGAGATACCATTTGCCGTCATCCGTTGAATAACTCAAGCGGATTCCGCTTTCGTAATAGGGAGTGTTCTCTGCGATGATGGATCTTGAGAGGGCGGCGCAGTCTTTTCCAATAGCACTTTCAAATCCGATGTGTGAGGGAAGAATGCCTGCATCCAGCCAAACATTTTTTGTTGAAGACAATCTGAGCCCGATGTTCGCTTGCCAAACCAAACGAAGCAATGACTGCTCGGCAGCGAGATTGTATTGCGCATAGGTACCTGCCATTAATCCGAAATTTGCGCGCAATCGTGACGAAGTATAATTCGCGTTGATGAAGCCAAGGTTCAGATTGACTTCATTGTGCCGCTTGAAATTATATAGGAAGAAGGGCAACTCATGGTTGTCCGGCTGATTGAAATCGTAAGCATAGTAGGCCTCTAAATAACCTGAAAATGTTACGCTTCCTTTTGAGCTGTCCGTTTGAGCAAACGCAAAGTGAGTAGCTGCTATCAATAGCAGCAGTAGAAGCTTTTTCATATTTAGATTTTATTTGAGATTGTCTAATGCAATATTGAGTTTGAGAACATTCACCTTCGTTGTTCCGAATAAACCAAGCAGCGGTTTCTCAATGCTTTCATTCACGAGCGATGTGATCTTCTCTTCAGAAATATTTCTCGCCGTTGCAATGCGTGCCACTTGCACGAATGCCCCCTGGGGAGAAAGATTCGGGTCCTGTCCACTCCCGGATGCTGTTACCAACTCAGCAGGGATTTCAGATTTTTTCACTGACGGGTTGTGCGCCAAGAACGTATCAATGCGCGCCTGTACCTGTGCGAGGTAGTCAGGATTCGTGGGGCCTTTGTTGCTGCCGCCGCTGCCCGCTGCATTGTAATCAACAGCAGATGGGCGCGACCAGAAATATTTATCGTCAGTAAATTTCTGCGCGATGTTTTCGTAATAATATTTTCCATTGACCGTCACAATTTCACCTTTGCCCTGATTCGGTGCGATTTGAGCAACACCGAGCATGGCAACAGTGTAAATTCCGCTGAAGAAAATGTTGCAGCAGATGGTGAGAAGTATTGCAGGAATAAGATGAGATTTCATAGCAGGAAATTTTCAGACGAACAATGAAACAATCAGATCAATCAGTTTTATGCCAACAAAAGGCACTGCGACGCCTCCCAAACCATACACGAGCAGGTTTCTTCGCAAGAGCTTGGATGCGCCGATCGGGCGGTAAGCAACACCTTTAAGTGCCAGCGGGATTAGTAGCGGAATAATGATGGCGTTGAAGATGACGGCAGAAAGAATGGCTGTCTGAGGGTTTGAGAGATTCATGATGTTCAGGCTTTGGAGCGCCGGAATGGACGTGATGAAAAGGGCGGGAACGATTGCAAAGTATTTTGCCACGTCGTTCGCTATGGAAAATGTCGTGAGTGTTCCTCTCGTCATCAGCAATTGCTTTCCGATTTCAACCACTTCAATCAGCTTCGTAGGATCGTTGTCGAGGTCCACCATATTGCCGGCTTCTTTCGCTGCGGCTGTGCCGCTATTCATGGCAACCCCCACATCCGCCTGGGCAAGCGCAGGCGCGTCGTTCGTTCCGTCGCCCATCATCGCCACAAGCTTTCCACCCTGCTGTTCTTTTCGGATATAAATCATTTTGTCTTCGGGTTTCGCTTCAGCGATGAAATCATCCACGCCGGCTTTTTCAGCAATGTATTTTGCTGTGAGCGGATTGTCACCGGTCACCATCACCGTTTTCACTCCCATTTTTCTCAGCCGTTGAAAGCGTTCCTGGATTCCCGGCTTGATGATGTCCTGCAGTTCAATCACGCCAATGATTCTTTCATTCTCGGAAACCACGAGCGGCGTACCTCCATTCGAAGAAATTTCTTTCAAACGGTCTTCTGTCTCTTTCGGAAAAGAATTTCCTGCATCTGCCGCAATCTTTTTGATCGCATCGAATGCTCCTTTGCGAATTCGTGTACCATCAGAAAGATTGATTCCACTGCTTCTTGTTTCAGCGGTGAATTTTATCAGGGTTATTTTTTCCTTGCTGAAATCCACCGGTATAGTCGTTCCCTTTTGATTGGCGAGTTCTACAATGGATTTTCCTTCCGGTGTCTCATCGGCGAGCGAGGCGATCAGGCAATTTTGTATAAACGCAGATTCATTCACACCATTCGCAGGATAAAAACCGGTTGCCTTGCGGTTGCCGATGGTGATGGTTCCGGTTTTATCGAGGAGAATTGTGTCAAGGTCACCCGCTGTTTCCACTGACTTGCCTGATTTCGCGATTACGTTGGCACGTAAAGCGCGGTCCATACCTGCGATGCCAATGGCTGAAAGCAGTCCGCCGATAGTGGTTGGAATCAGGCAAACAAAAAGCGAGACATAGGCAGAGACAGGAATGTGTGTTTTGGCATAAAGTGAAAACGGCTGGAGCGTGGCACACACGATGATGAAAATGAGTGTAAATCCAGAAAGCAGGATGGTCAGCGAAATTTCATTCGGCGTTTTCTGCCGTGAGGCATTTTCTACCAGCGCAATCATCTTGTCAAGAAAACTTTCACCGGGTTGGGTAGTGACAACCACTTTGATTTTATCAGAGAGCACTTTGGTTCCGCCGGTAACGGAAGATTTATCTCCTCCCGATTCACGGATCACCGGCGCACTTTCACCGGTAATGGCGCTTTCATCAATCGTTGCAATGCCTTCGATGATTTCCCCGTCTGATGGAATGATATCGCCGGCTTCGCAGATAAAGATGTTCCCTTTCGTCAGCTGCGAACTGCTGATGGTTTTCACTGTACCATTCGCCAAAAGCTTAGCGGGTGTTTCCTCTCTTGTTTTTCTGAGTGAATCTGCCTGCGCTTTTCCACGTGCTTCGGCAAGCGCCTCAGCAAAATTTGCAAAGAGCACCGTGATGAGAAGAATAAAAAAGATGGATAAGTTGTAAGCGAGTGAACCCTGATCACGCTCCCCCATCAATATCCAAATGCAAACGGCCAGCATCACTACGGTACCCACTTCTACCGTAAACATTACCGGATTACGAAACAGAATTTTGGGATTGAGTTTGATAAAGGATTGTTTCAGGGCCTCATTCACCAGGTCCCTCTGAAATAGAGGAGTTTTTCTTTGTCTTTTCATCCTGTTAGAAGTTAGATGTGAGAAGCAAGAGGTCTTTTAACTTTGACTTAATCATATTAACTGAAAATCACTCAACATGAAACCGCACCAGAATCTGCATGCATGGAAAAAAAGTTTTGACCTTGTCAAAGAGTTGTATCTTCTCACAAGAACATTTCCAGGCGATGAAAAATTTGGATTGACTTCGCAAATAAGGCGAGCTGCAGTATCGATTCCTGTAAATATCGCAGAAGGAGCAGCCAGAAAAAGCAAGGCGGAGTTCATCCAGTTTCTGCATATCGCACTTGGTTCGATTTCTGAACTTGACACACTAATTCTTTTATCGTTCGAGTTGGAATACACCAGCAAAACAGATTGTGAGTCCATAATTGAAAAACTTGACATCATTGGCAAACTCATATTCGGGTTGATCAAAAAACTTTCTTCTGATAAGTAACTTCTCATTTCGCCTCTCACCTTTTACATCTTACCTCTCACTTTTTACATTTTACATACTCAAATATTCCGCTAACGGCCCGAGTGCAAGCGCCGTGAAAAACGAAAGCGCCACCAGAATCACTATCACTGCAAAAACCATAATGCCGAACGAGGCCGTATCAGTTCTCAGGGTGCCGGAACTTTCCGGGATGTATTTTTTCTTAGCAAGAATTCCTGCAATCGCGACCGGGCCAATAATGGGAAGAAACCGGGCAATCAACATCACTATTCCACAGGTGACATTCCACCATGGGGTATTATCACCAAGCCCTTCAAAGCCGCTTCCGTTATTAGCCGATGATGAAGTGTATTCATAAAGCATCTCTGAAAACCCGTGATATCCCGGATTATTGAGCCAGGGATACTCCGGATGCAGATGGATAATGTACGAAGCAAGCCCGGTAAAAACGAGAATGAGCAAAGGATGAAGCAGAAAAATGATCATTGCGATCTTCATTTCTTTCGCCTCGACCTTCTTGCCGAGAAACTCCGGCGTTCGCCCCACCATAAGTCCTGCAATAAAAACAGCGATGATGATGAAGATGTAGAAATTAAGAAAGCCCACCCCTACGCCGCCGTAAAGGGCATTGATCTGCATACCAAGCATCGGAAACATGCCGCTGAGTGGCGTTAAGCTATCGTGCATTGAATTCACGGAACCATTGGAGGTTACCGTGGTAGTAATTGCCCAGAAAGCAGATGCGGCCGGCCCAAACCGGATTTCTTTTCCTTCCATACTGCCGGAACTTTGATCAATTCCCATTTTCGCAATCATCGGATTTCCGCCCATCTCGAGACTGAGAGTCGGTATGAGTAAGCAGAGGTATCCGGCCGTCATCACTCCAAAAATCATCCATGCCAGTTTCTTCCTGCGCAGATAAAAGCCCAGGGCAAACACCAGCGCAATCGGAATGAGATCAATGCTTATGTTCTCAATCATGTTGGTGAAGTAATTCGGATTCTCAAACGGAACAGAAGAGTTTGCACCGTAGAAGCCTCCACCGTTCGTACCGAGTTGCTTTATGGCCACCATCGCTGCCGCGGGTCCGCGCGAAACATTCATCGTATCTCCCTGCATGGTGATCACCTGATCTTTTCCCAGAAAAGTCATCGGCGTGCCGTTGAACATGAGAATGATTGCTACGATGAAGGAGAGCGGGAGAAGAATTCTCGTGCATGATTTAATGAAGTAGTTGTAAAAGTTCCCCAACTTGTCTGCTGTTCTTTCTTTCATGGCATTGAAAACAACAGCCGCTGCCGCCATGCCTGCACCAGCGCTGATGAATTGAAAGAGTTGAAGAATCAATTGCCCGAGATAGGAAACTCCCGTTTCGCCCGAGTAATGCTGAAGGTTGGTGTTCGAAACAAAACTTACCACTGTGTTGAATGCCTGGTCAGCAGGCATGGAAGGATTTTCATCCGGATTCAGCGGAAGCCAGCCCATGTTCATCATCACGAGCATACCGAACAAAAACCAAACGATATTGACGGTGAGTAATGCAACCAGGCTTTCTTTCCAATCCATCTCACTCAAAGGATCAATTTTGCTGATGCGGAAGAAAAGGTTGTCGAGTGGATTGAGTACGGGATCAAGAAAAGTTTTCTCACCCGAAAAAACCTTTGCGATGTACTTGCCCAGCAGATAAGCCAGCGCCAGGGTGAGCACATAGATTGAGATGACTCCTATAATTTCAGTGTTCATGATTTGGTGAATGGCGAATAATGAATAATCAACCGTGAATCAAAACTTTTCAGGTTTCAGTAACACGTAAATCATATAACAGAACATGATAAACGAGATGACGAGTAATGCGATCATATTTTTTGATTTTTATTCCAAGTAATCCTGAGCTGAGGCGAATGATCAGATCTTTTCAAAAAAGGTTATGGATTTATAAAAGATGAAGAAGCAAATAAATGTTGCCAGCAAGAGAAGAATGGTGACCATCGTTTTTATTTTATCTGTGGTTTGAAACAAGAATCAGGAGGAGATAGAAAAGATAGACAATCACAATTCCGGCTATACCGAAAGCAGTACCCATCACGTACTGCCAGAATTCTGATCTTCTTTTTCTTTCCATATGATTGATTCCATCGTAAGTCATACAAATTGTCCCAAGTCAAAACTGATACACAGTTTCACCGCTGCCAATGACAATACTTAGGCAGAAGGCTGAGTTTGATCAATACGACGTTTCACTTCTCTCACTCAACAAGTAATCTAATCATCAGCATTCCGACAAAGAGGATTCCATTCAGAATTACGTAGACCCTCCAAGGCGTCATTGAGCTCAATCTCCGTTTAACTGCGTATTTCATTTTGTTCTCGATTTGATTCCCTCTATTGCAGCCAACTTTATACCTGAGAGGTACTAACTGCGAAAAGATTACAGAACCTGCTGAAGAGCAGGGAAATAATAATAAGACAGCAAATCACTTAGCCGAAAAAACGGAACAACCGCACTTCCAATTTGAAAATAGCATTGCCAATTTGAAAAGAGCGACTTTGACCAATCAGAGTTTGTACTCCTCAATTTTTCGGTAGAGTGTGGTGAGCCCGATATTCATCAGCCGCGCCGCCTCGGCCTTATTTCCTTTTGTGTACAACAGGACTTTGTGAATATGCTGCTTCTCTACCAATGAAAGGTCGTAGGGTGAAGACTGAGTAGAATGCTGAATGTGGCTTTGAATTTCAAATGGAAGATCCTGCTCATTGAGAATTTGATTATCACACAAGATGACGGCCCTTTCCATCACGTTCTTGAGCTCCCTGATGTTACCCTTCCATGCGTATGATTTCAGTTTTGCCAGAAACTCCGAACTCATTTTTGGAGCCGGTCTGTTAACCTTAGATGCGAATAACTGAATGAAGAAATCAGCAAGTGGCTCAATGTCGGCCACACGTTCACGCAGGGCAGGCAAATGAATCTGAAAAACAGCAAGGCGGTAATACAGATCACTTCGAAAATTCCCCGATTCAATTTCCTTCTGCAGGTCACGGTTGGTAGCTGCGATGACACGCACATTCACTTTTGTGGGTTTCGATTCACCAACCTTGTTGAATTCCTTTGTTTCAAGCACGCGAAGAAGTTTTGCCTGCAACTCTATATTCATTTCACTGATCTCATCAAGGAAGATGGTTCCTTCATTCGCTTCATCGAAAAGTCCCTGCGTGTCTTTAACCGCACCCGTAAACGCACCCGCCTTATGACCGAATAACTCGCTTTCAAGGATTTCCCTGCTGATAGCAGCACAATTCACTGCCACAAAATTCCTGTTCCGCCTTGCGCCACCGTAGTGAATTGCTTGTGCAAAAACTTCTTTGCCTGTACCGGTTTCGCCGGTTAGCAAAACCGTAGCATCAGTGGCAGCCACTTTTTTCGCCAGTGTGATAGCTTCCTGTATGTGCCCGGAAGTCCCTATGATGTTTTCAAAACTGTACCGGTCTCCCACCTTTTTCTCAAGGTGATCGATTCGCCTGCGCAGCTTGGCCTTGTCAACCGCGCGGTTAAGGAGCGGAATGATCTTCTCATTGTCATCACCTTTTGTAATGTAGTCAAATGCTCCCTGTTTGATGGCCTGCACCCCATCTTCAATCGTCCCGTATGCGGTCAGCATAATAATTTCAGTGACAGGACTGAGCGCCTTAATTTTTGCTGTGAGTGTGATTCCGCTTTCATCAGGCAGGCGTACATCGCAAATGATTGCATCAAACTCCGTCTGCTCGACTTTTTTAAGAGCCGCTTTTGCTGTACCTGCTTCTTCCACTTCATATCCTTCCAGGGATATAATGCGTGCTAACAAGCCGCGCAGTTTCTCTTCGTCATCAATAATCAGTACCCTTGCCATCACATGAAAGCTGAGACAAAGTTGCGAAACAAAAATGGAGTAGTTGATTACACCGTTGCGCCGTAGTTCTCTTTGAGAAACGTAATGAGCGCTTCCTTCCAGTGAGGCATTTGATTGAGCCCGATCTTTTTGAGGTTGGCGTTTTCAAGCACAGAATAGAACGGACGCTTTACCACCAGCGGAAAGTCTTTCACGCTCGCTTCGTAGAGCGGCGTTTGCAGTTTGAGCGTATCGAATATGGTTCGGGCAAATTCATACCAACTCACTTCGCCTTCGCAAGTCATGTGGTAAACATCGTAAGCTTCCGATTCAACGAGTGAAAGCGTGTTCTTCGCTATCTCACGCGTGGGGGTGGGCGTGAGAATCTCATCTTTCACCACGCGCACTTCCGGTTTTTCCTTGGAGAGCTTAACCATGGTGGAAATGAAGTTACCGCCTTTGGCCCGGCAGGGAATCTTGCCGTAAATTCCTGAAACACGCACCACGAAAAACTTAGTGCAGTAATTCTGAATGAACTGCTCGCCGCAATACTTGGTGACGGCATATACGCTCTGCGGAAACACGGCATCCGTTTCCACATAGGGTTTCATCTTGCGTCCGTCAAACACATAGTCCGTTGAATACTGAACGAGTTTGAATCCCAAATCAGTAGAAACCTTTGCCAGGTTGAGCGAGCCAATGCCATTGATCTTAAACGCCACATCCGGTTCCGATTCACACTTGGGAACATTGTGGGCAGCAGCAGTGCAGAGAACCACATCAGGTTTCATTTCACCAAACACTTTCTTCACGTTGTCAATGTCGCTGATTTCAATATCAGCATGAGTGAGACCAACCACATCATGTTTCGCGCTGAAAATTTCTGACAGGTCCGTTCCAAGCTGACCGTTGCTTCCGATGATGGCTACTTTCATTGTTAATGAGTTAATGGGATGAATGACTTCATGACCAATTCAAGCGAAAGACCGCGTATCTACAGGTCTTATGTCCGCAGGTCTTAATTCAATTTTCTGAACACCTGGATATTGTAGTAGTTCGGGTTGTCGAAATCCTTGAACTTGTCGAGGTTGTCAATGAGATCGTCAAGAATTGATTCAACCGTGTGAGCCGGCTTGAAGCTGAGCATGTTCATCGCTTTCTCCACACTCACTTTGTAGTTGCGGAAGTCCTGGATGTTCTTGATGTTAAGCTTCACCTTTTTCTTGAGCTTCTTCTCCACCGCTTCCTTGACATAATCGGCCACTTCGCCGACCGTATAGTTACCTGAAGCGATGTTGAAGACACCACTGATAGCCGGTGCGGCTTCAATCGCACGAACGTATGCATTGGCCGCATCCTGAATGGAAAGAATCGGCCGCCAGATGCTGGGGTTATTGATGATGATTTCGCCAGTTGCCAGCGCTGTCTTGAACATCGTATTTACGATCAGATCCAGCCGCATGCGCGGGCTGTAACCGCTCACCGTTCCCTGCCGGAAGGCAATCACGGAGAAATTTTCATCCTGCATCTGTATCACCGCCTGCTCGCCCTGCAGTTTTGAAATTCCATACGGATAGTTCGATGAGGCCGGCTTGGTTTCATCATACAATTCATTCACCGTATAGCCGTACACTGAACATGACCCGGCATAGATGAATCGCTTCACCCCGGCACGCTTGGCGATGTAAGCGAGATATGCCGTTGAAGAAGCATTGGAGATGAAGTTCTTAGCCGGAGAGAATTCCGCCATAGGATCATTTGACAGACCGGCCAGAAAAATCACCTGGTCATATCCTTCCAGATCTTTTTCATGAAGATCAAAAATGTCAGTCTGCTTTATGTTCACTTCTTTCGGAAGTTGATTTCCGAACCAAAGCAAGTCCACCACATCCACCTGGTAACCCCGGTCGAGCACTTTGGGTATTACTACTGAGCCAATGTATCCGGCTCCGCCTGCGATAAGAATTTTCATATCTTATAAAGTTGTTTGTTTTCAGAATTTAAAATGGTCACTCTCGGGCCGCGCTTCCCACTCAGAAAGCAGCTGCGCGGTTTCATCCTTCTTGGAAAGAATGGGTTCTTTCACTGGCCACTCCACTCCAATCGCCGGATCATTCCAGCGAATGCCGCTTTCACCCTTGTTGTTATAAATGCCAGTGCAGACATACTGAATTTCGGCATAGTCACTCAGCACGGCAAACCCACGGGCGAAACTGGGGGGCGCAAAAATCATGAGGCGGTTATCAGTATTCACTTCGCGTCCATACCATTTACCAAAAGTGGGAGAACCTTTACGAAGGTCAACAGCAACCAGGAATGCAGATCCCACCGTTACCCGCATGAGTTTGCCCATACCGGGTTCCCACTGAAAATGCAGTCCTCTCACCACGTTCTTTACTGAGCCGCTGTGATTGTGTTGCACGAAGTTGTAAGGAAGTCCGAGATCCGTGAAAATATCTTCACGGAAAGTTTCCATAAAGAAGCCGCGTTCATCTTTGAATACTTCGGGCTTTAGCACCACAACTCCGTCGCTGAGATGTCTTGATTCGATTTCGATTTTCATAATTAGAAATAAGGGAGGGAAGATTTTGAAACGGCGCAAATATAGAAGCTAAAGGCATATGTGGGTTTCTCCTTTTCTACGCAGAGGTGGAAACTGCTCCAACTTATTTCGGTTCAATGAAACCCCTTGGCTGAAAGGTAACGTTCCGTATCCAGTGCGGCCATACAACCCGAGCCGGCCGCCGTCACTGCCTGGCGATACACTTTGTCCTGAACATCACCGGCGGCAAATACGCCTTCGCGATTTGTTTTGGAAGTGCCCGGGATGGTTTTGATGTAGCCCTGTTCATCCGTATCAATCCAATCTTTGAACGGGATGCTGTTTGGCTGGTGCCCGATCGCCACAAAAAATCCCTTGATTGGGATCACGAACTCCTCTCCTTTCACTTTATCGTAAACACGCACGCCGTCCACAGCTTTGTCGCCAAGAATTTCTTTTGTTTCCGTGTTGAAGTAAACCTGAATGTTCGGTGTCTGATGTACCCGGTCCTGCATAATCTGCGATGCGCGCATCTTATCACTGCGCACGAGCATGTGAACCTTGGGTGAAAGTTTGGAGAGATATAATGCTTCTTCGGCAGCCGTGTCGCCTGCACCGATGATGGCCAGCTCCTGCCCCCTGTAAAAAAATCCATCACATACGGCGCATGCTGAAACGCCGCTCCCGTTCAGTCTTTTTTCTGATGGAAGCCCGAGCCACTTCGCCGATGCACCCGTGGCAATGATGATGGCATGCGCCTGGTACTCCTCGCCGCTGTCAAGAAAAACTTTGTGAACGGGACCGGTAAAATCCACGCGGGTCACATAACCGAAGAGCATTTCAGTACCCATGCGCTCAGCTTGCTGCCTGAAGTCTTCCATCATCTCCGGACCTTGCACACCTTTAGGATAGCCCGGATAGTTTTCCACTTCCGTTGTGAGCATGAGCTGCCCTCCCGGTTCGATGCCCTGAATCATGAGCGGATTCAGCCCCGCGCGTGAAGCGTAGATCGCTGCCGTATATCCGGCAGGACCCGAACCTACAATAATGCACTGGCGAATTTTTGTATCGGCCATTTCCGCAAATGAAATGTAAAGAATGAGAAAATTATAATGAGGATCGTCAGTTGCGTTACTGATTTCCACATTTCGTTGAACAATAACTCATGCTGATAGCAGAAAGTTCAAAGGGTGATCATCACCTGATCACCCTTTGAACTTTCTATTGTACGCGATATGAATTCCGAATCAACCGTAGAGCTCCATGGCCTTCTTCCAGTTGATCACATTCCAGATGTCATCAAGATATTCGCCGCGCTTGTTCTGGTGCTTGAGGTAGTATGCATGTTCCCATACATCCACACCCATGATGGGCTTGCCTTTATCTGCAACCACATCCATGAGCGTGTTGTCCTGATTCGGAGTTGTAATGATGGAAAGTTTTCCATTCTTGTCAGAAACCAGCCAGGCCCATCCCGATCCAAAAACACCTGTGCCGGCTTTGTTGAATTCTGTTTTGAAGTTATCGAACGACTGCCATTGCTGCGCGATCGCTTCCATCAGTCTTCCCGATGGAGCCACCACATCCGATTTAGGAGCCAGTATCTGCCAGAAGAAGCTGTGATTCCAATGCCCGCCGCCCTGGTTGCGGATCTGCATCTTCACTGCATCGGGCAAGGAATTGATTGACGATAAGAGTTGCTCAATGGATTTGCCTTGCTGATCGGGTGCTTTGGCAATCGCTGCATTCAGCTTATCAATATAGGCCTGGTGATGCTTGGTGTAGTGAATCTCCATGGTGCGGGCATCAATGTATGGCTCGAGTGCATTATACGAATATGGCAAGGGAGGAAGTTTGAATGCACCATCATCGCCGGGAAATAAAGGCGCCATATCAACCGATGAAACGGCAAGGGCGTCATTCCAATCAATGGACAGCGCCGTCACAGTGCCTGCAACGGCAAGCGTGCTTTTCATAATAAAATCTCTCCGTGAATTTTTTTGCTGGCTTTTCATGTTATAGAGTTTTGTGGTGAGTGCCTTGTAAGCAGCAATCGAAGTTAGGTAATTTTGCAAATCAGTATTTGAACATGAAAGAGGTTCATCATCCGAATGAAGAAACATTGACCGGCGCGGGCAATGTGTCGCTTGAAGTGGAAGGCATGACCTGCAACCATTGTGCGATGACGATCACCCGTTTCCTTGAAAAGAAGGGAATGAAAAATGTGTTTGTTGATTTCACCAGCGGTGCTGTAAAATTCGATTCGACCGGGGCATTCAATGAAGAGGAAATCGCCAAAGGCATTGAAGCATTGGGTTATCATGTTGCCAATGCAGATTTGAAGAAAAAGGAAGGATTCACTTTTCTATCTTCCATTGAGAGCAAATTCTATTTCTGTCTGGCGTTCACCATTCCGCTGCTACTTCACATGGTGCTGCCGTTTCATTTCCTGCATGATCCGATCGTTCAACTCATTCTCTGCCTACCCGTTTACGCAGTGGGTTTCCGGCATTTCGGAAAAAGCGCAATCGGCTCTGTGAAAGAAGGCGTGCCGAACATGGATGTGCT
>JAFDYS010000028.1:16432-24634 GCA_018267315.1 Bacteroidota bacterium
TGTTTTTTGAAACCGCTGCTTCCATCATTACGCTGGTGCTGCTGGGTAACGTGATAGAAAAGAGATCCGTGAAAAGAACACGGTCGTCCGTTGAAGAACTGGCGAAGCTTCAGCCGCAAAAAGCAAAGCTGATTGATTTCTTCGGTGATGCCGCATTCGAAGTGATTACTGAAATTGATCATGACGATATCCGGCAAGGACAATATTTTCTGGTGAATACCGGTGACCGTATCCCTGCAGACGGAAACGTGGTGTGGGGCGCCGCTTCCGTTGATGAATCCATGATCACCGGCGAAAGTCTGCCGGTGGAAAAGAAAATCAATGATGCGGTGATTACCGGTTCCATCGTGACGGATGGCTCCATCAAGATGCTGGCAACCGCCACCGGTAAATCCACTGTGCTTTCAAAAATTATTGAGATGGTGAATGATGCGCAGCGCAACCGCCCCAACATTCAGAAGCTGGCGGATAAGATCACGGCGATTTTTGTTCCTGTGGTGCTGAGCATTGCAGCACTCACATTCCTCCTTGCTTTTTTTGTTTTCAATCTTTCATTCCAAAATGCATTGATGAACAGCATTGGCGTACTGGTAATCGCCTGCCCCTGTGCCATGGGCCTTGCAACGCCAACAGCAGTTACCGTGGGTATCGGCCGCGCCGCGCGAAAAGGCATTCTGATCAAGGGCGCTCAAACGCTGGAGACGTTTGCTTCAGTTAGCACGGTCGTGTTCGATAAAACGGGAACACTCACATCCGGCAAGTTCCGTATTCAAGAAATGAAAACAACGGGCATCGGTGAAGATGAACTCAGGTCAGTGCTTGCAAGCATTGAAAAATTTTCATCTCACCCTATCGCAAAGTCCATCGTTACGGAACTGAACGGCGTGAAGGTGATGCCGTTGAATGATGTGAAAGAAAGGAAAGGCGTTTCCGTTTCGGCACGTGATGAAAGCGGAAATATTTATGAAGCCGGCTCGGCCGCCATTCTGAATACCACGCCTTCAGAGAATCACTGGAATGTTTTTGTAAAAAGAAATAATGAACTCATCGGGAAGGTGTCAGTAAAAGATGAAGTGCGGACTGAAGCAAAGCCGATGATCGGGTGGCTGAAAACACAAGGCATCAGAACGGTGATGCTAAGTGGCGACAAGTTTGAAAACTGTGAACGGGTAGCCAAGTTGCTGGGTATTGATGAATTCCATGCAGAGCAAACACCGGAACAGAAACTGGCAGTAATTGAATCATTGAGAAAAAACAGAACGGTAGCCATGGTGGGTGATGGTATTAATGATGCGCCGGCACTGGCTGCCGCCACGATTGGTGTTTCGCTGAGCAATGCCACACAGGTGGCCATTGATTCAGCTCAAATCATTTTGCTGCACAACGATCTTAGTTTACTTCCTGAAGCCATCAGTATCAGCAAACACACGCTGAAAACGATTAAGCAGAATCTTTTCTGGGCCTTCTTCTACAACACGCTCGCCATACCTGTTGCCGCCGTTGGACTTCTGAAGCCCATCATCGCCGCACTCTCCATGGCGTTCAGCGACGTGATGGTGATCGGAAACTCACTTCGGCTCAGGACAAAAAGTATTTCATGATTTCAACTTCGGGCAGCTAAAATCAGCAGTACCCATTTCAAAATCAGAAATTCAACATTTCCATTTCGTGATCTGCCTACCTTCGCCCCGTGCGTCCAAAGGTTTTATTTCTCACCCGCTGGTACCCAAACCGTGTTGACAAACTCGACGGCAACTTCATCGAGAATCATGCACGGGCTGTAGCGATGTATTGTGATCTCGCCGTGTTGTACGTCGGCGCTGATCCCGGCATGAGCGAGAAGAAATATGATTGGGACGTGAAGGAAGAATTCGGATTTCCAGTCGTGCGTGTATGGTATAGGAACAATGACGTGGGTAAAACCGGTTTCGCACGTATCGTCAAGTTCTTCCGCTATCTGCGAGCCACACGAATCGGCTGGAAACTGATTCACCGGAAATTTGGTGTTCCTCAAATCAGCCACGTCCACATTTTCACGCGGCCGGTATTGCTCGCTTTCTATTTGCAATGGAGATACGATGCGCCATACCTGATGACGGAGCATTCCAGTCATTTCGTTCATGAGTTGCCGAGGTGGCTTCCTCCCAAGAAACAATTTGCGCAGTTCGCCGCCCGCCGCGCGAAGTTTATTACAGTGGTGAGTGAGACACTTCAAAAGGCCATTACCGATTTCGGATTGCATGGCCGCTATGCCATTGTGCCCAATGTGATTTTCTCCCCGCCGCTTACACTCACTTCCCGCAGTGAAACCGCCGCGCGGATTGTTGCCATCGGCGGTTTAACAGATGAACGAAAGAATATTACCGGACTCATCCGGGCATTCGGCGAAATACATGACCGCCTGCCCGAAACCACGTTGCATATCGTGCGGCCGGTACCCGATCAGCATCTCATGCAGGCCGCCACGGCAACCGGGTTATTTAATAGCCGGATTTTCTTTCATGACTATTTAGGCAATGAAGAAGTTTATCAACTGCTCTCTGATTCTTCATTTCTCGTCGTGAACAGTTTGTCTGAAACCTTTTCCATGTCAGCCGCTGAAGCACTGGCTTGCGGCAAACCGGTAATAACTACCCGTTGCGGCGGACCGGAAGAGTTTGTGTCAGAAGAGCGGGGACGACTGATTGATGTGAACCACCCTGAGCAATTAAAGGAAGCGCTGATCTGGATGCGGAATCACTACCGTGAGTACGACCCGCAGAAACTGAAATCATTCATCCGTGAAAATTATTCACCTGAAGTGGTGGGAAAGAAATTTCTCGGACTATATGAACTGGCGCTTGGTAAATAGCTGCCTCTAAACTTTACACCAGTCAGAAAGATCGCGTTCAATAATTTTTTCCAGCCGGTGAATGGATGGCAGGTAATGATGAATAATTTCTTTTCGAAACGAATCGTTCAGCACCGGCTTATTAACCTCTTTTGTATTCATCTTCCATAACCACCCCATCAGCCAATCGCGCTGTTTCGATTGATGGGGAAAAAATGCACGACCGAACTTCTTCATCCAGGCCGGAGCATTAACCGTTAAGTTTCTCAAGCGCTCGCTGCGTACTGTTTTCCTCGCATTAAAAACTTTGAAATCCGGAATGACATCATCGCTCACTCCGATAAACCGGAGGAGATCAGCATATACTTCTTTCGTTTCTGAAACAAAGTCATCAAACAAAATCACTTTCACATTTTCTTTCCCGAATACATCCAGGTAGCGTTGCCATTGTTCAGCGTAGTCAGCAATATCAGAATAATACAATCCTTCCACCGGGCACTTAATCACCGGAGAAATTCTTTTTCCTTCTCTCCGCTCCCGCTCTGCCTTCCATGCTTCTTCAAAATCACGGATGTTTTCATTGCCGTTAAACACATGATTGCTGTGCAGGGCAAAAAGCATGTCTGCCGGATTACGGACAACAGCAATGATTTTCGCCTGCGGATTGAAGCGGTGAATGTTGCGTGCCGCATTCCTCGAATACAAATTCCAAACACTTACTTCACCGGCCGTTTTTTGATTTGCCCATTCCTGATAGTAACCGAGGAATTGCCGTTCATTGAGAATGGGAAATGTGAAATGCAAATCATCGCAGAAGTGAAGAAGCTCTTTTCTGCGTGGCATAAAAATTTCCGGATGTGATTTCAGGTATTCATAGAGTGATGTGGTACCGCTTTTCGGCGCACCCACCACAAAAAATTCCGGCTTCCTGATCTCTTTCATTTGAACCGCAGCAAGGTGGAATTGATTCCGGTTTTACGGTACACTGCTACCGCCATCAGCACATTCAGCAGGATGTTATTGATTCCGGCGGCGATAGCTGCTCCATTGATGCCGAATGAAGGAATGAGGAAAAATGTGAGTACGGTGGTAAGCAATGCACAACTGAACAAGAGTTGCAGCGCCGTCTTTTGATGCCCCGTCATGGTTAGCAGATAACCGACTGAGCCCGTGCCGAAATTCACTATCTGCGAAACCGTGAGGATCATAAGTGCCAAGCGCCCTTCTCCGAATTCATCACCAAAAAGCTGCAGGAAAAATGTCGGGTAGTTTAAAAACAAAGCAATGACCGGAATGGAAAAAATGAATCCGGTGCGGAGACTGCCCGTGATGATCCGTTGCAACTCTTCCATCTTTTTCTCCGCATACAGTTTTGAGATGATGGGCGCCAGCACCACGTTCATGGCAAACAGCATATAGCCCTCCAGATCTGAAAGGCGCGAGGCAATGGCGAATACTCCCGTATCCTTCGCGCCGCGCAGCGAGCCGAGTGCGATAATCTGCAACTGCGAGAGGTAGAAATAAACTCCGTTCACCAGCAACAGGGCGAATGCTGTCTTCATCCACTTTTCACTTTCGAAAACCGGCGTCACTTCCGCAATGGTGCTGATCACTCTCCGGTTTACAAAATAATTTCCGATGACGAGTGCGAGCAGAATGCTTGCCGCACTGAGCAGGATCACCAACCAAACATTCAGCGATTCTTTCCAAATGAAATAAATAATAAGAACGGAAACCAGAAACACGGCCGGGCGAATCACTTTATCAGGCAACTGGCTGAGCGTGTTCCAATGCTCACTCCGCAGCCAGGCAAACCGCAGATTGATGAGTGCCGTAACCGGCAACACCGGCAGCGCAAGCCATAATCCCTTGCGCAGCATTTCATCAGCCGGCTGTTGAATCAACCATGAAACGGTGAACATCATCAGTGTTGCAATAACTGACACCGTCAACACTCTCTTCATCGAAAACCGGAAGAGCCCCCGGATGAGATCACTTTTGCCGGCAGCCCGGTAGGCAGGCACTTCCTTCAGTGCCAATTGTTCAAAGCCCATGCAGGAAAAGGTGGCCACCAGATTCACCCAACTGAATCCGTAACTAAATGCACCATAAGCTGCAGCCCCCAGGATATTCGTTATGAGTAAACTGATTGAAAGAGAAGTGAGGAGGGCAAATGCCTGAATGGCGAACACCACCATGATGTCGCGCGTGTGCTTCTGATCAACTTGTTGCCTGATGAATCGGATGACGGAAGAAATCATGAAGCGATAGCGCTTCAAACATAGCGATTATCGGATGAGCGTCACGTTTCCCTTCTTATCAATCAGCGTTCCGTCATTAAGGGCGGCCTGCAGCGTGTAGATGTAAACCCCAACGGGCTGCGCCTTGCCATTCCACGTGCCATCCCAACCGGCATTCACATCAGCGGATGAGAAAATCATTTCGCCCCAGCGGTTGAACACCTTAAGGTCAAAATCTGTAACGCCCTGGCTCAGGGCATGAAACAAATCATTTCGGCCGTCATTGTTCGGGGAGAAAGCGGATGGAATAACGAGAAAGATGCACTGATCGCTCACCACCACGGTGGCCGTATCCGACCCGGCAGCACACCCATTTGAATCAACGGCCACCACCACATAGGTTACGGATTCCAGCGGATCCTGAACGAAGGGCTTATCACAATCCGTACAACTGAGGTAGGTTGACGGGGACCACGAAAATTGATCGCCGTTGACGGCCACGAGCTGCACATCCTTGCCCGGGCATACGGTAGTATCAGACGGAGAGATTCCAACGTTAGGGGTTACCGGAAAAACATTCACCTCAACGGAATCACGCTGAGCGCAACCATGAATGTCTTCAGCACTTACATAATAGACCGTGCTGTGCTCCGGAGTGGCAATGGGATCGCTCACATTCGGGTTCGAAAGAAATTCAAACGGGCTCCATAAATAAATTTCCGCTCCGCTGGCGTCGAGTTGCACGGATTCACCGAGGCAAACAGTTGTGTCAGTCATCTTCACCATATCAAATGGCTGATATACGGTCACCAGCACCGAATCAATCGCGGAACATCCGCTGGGTCCATTCACTGACACATAATACTGCGTAGTCGCAGGTGGTGATGCCTTCGGGTCTTCGCAAATGAAACAGCTCAGCCCGGTTGAAGGACTCCAGAAATATGCCACCGATCCCGAGCCATCGAGCTGCACGCTGTCGCCGAGGCACATAGACTGATCGGTACCGGCATTGATTCCCAAATCGCACTCGCATTTTTTTATGGAGATGTCGTCAATGCCAAAATCATTTCCGTTGGCATTTTGATTCAGGTTCAGCAGGCACACCTCCGGATTCTCCAACAGCCCCGACTGAATGGTTTTGTTATACTGCACCCACTCATTCGTATTTAACGGCGCATAGAACGGCTCATAAAAGTTGAAGCCATTGAGCTGAAGCTGGATGGTGGCGTTGTTTTGCGCCACCAGGGAACTCACCCAAAAGCTCACGATGTAATAGGAATTCGGTTCAATGCCAATCGTCTGGCACCAGATATTCTCGCTGCCAGTGGTGGATCCGTTCACAATCATAAAATTGCCGCTACCGCTGGTGTGATCGCTGCCTACGAAAGCCGGGTGATAAAATGTTGGGTCGGGCGCCACGGTGTAAGTTCCTTCCGGCACCAGGCAGTCAGAAGTATTGCAGTATTCGTAATCGGAAGTGAACGACGTGTTGCCGGCCTCAAAATCGCCATTGGTAACTAACTCCAATCCGTTGGCGGCAAGGCCATCGGGACACTGGGCACCGGTGATGGTGTAAGCAAGTAACAGAAACAGAAGCGCCGGGACTTTCTTCATGGGTTTCAAATATAGAACATGAAGCGTTCACCGTCGCCCTTGCAAATGAACCGGCAATTCACAATGACTTTCTTGACCGGATAACTTGTACCAAGGATCTGTCCATTCTATTTTCAAAGTGAATGATCGATCCGCCCTTGCCATGAGGTTGCCTGCTTGCCATCTTTTGAAACCATATTACATTTGACTTCCTCCCATGAAAGCCCGTGCCGTTCGCCAAACGCTGTTATTCCAGGTGATCTGCTGGATTGTGGCCGGGCTGCTCTACCTCAGCTCACGACTCATCGGGTTGGAAGACCAGGACCGGATTAGAATTGTGCAACCCATTCGCTGGGGACTGGCGATCACCCAGTTTACTGCTGCAGGCATCGTACTTGGAACCATTCTCGGGCTGGTTGATTTGTTCCTTGCTAAAAGTTCTATCCGTAAACGGTCGTTCGGATTTCTCGTAGGTGTGAAAGGGCTTATTTACGTAGGCACCATCCTTATCACTACCGGCATTATACACTTCATCTCTTATACGATGGTGGATCACTACACCATTAAGCAGGAAATACCCAAGCTGATTGAGTTTTACCAGCAGCGCTTCATGCTGTCGTTGCTTATCTATGCTTTGTTCATTTCTTTCCTCGTGAGTTTTATCAAGCAGGTGAATCAGAAATTCGGGCCGGGCATTCTCGGCCCGCTGGTACTCGGCAAATATTTCAAGCCGAAAGAAGAAGAACGCATCTTCATGTTTCTCGACCTGCGTTCATCCACCACTCATGCGGAGAAAATCGGTCATGTACTATTCAGCGAAATGATCCAGGATTGCTTCTATGATCTTGCTACCGTGGTGGAAGACTTTGCCACGGAGATTTATCAGTACGTAGGAGATGAAGCCGTTCTCACATGGAAAATGAAAAACGGATTGATGAATCAGAATTGCCTGCGGCTCTTCTTTGCATTTGACGAACGGTTGAAATCGCGCTATGAACACTACGCGGCCAAATACGGAATTCAGCCCGAGTTCAAGGCAGGAGTGAATGCGGGCAAAGTGGTAGTGGCTGAAGTGGGTGAAATCAAAAAAGAGATCGCTTATCACGGTGATGTGCTGAATACAGCCGCGCGCATTCAAAGCAAGTGCAATGAATACGGCAAGAACCTGCTTATATCAGAGTCACTGAAGAAATTGATTCCCGAAAGTGACGATATCATATTTTCTGAAATCGGCGCGGAAGAATTAAAAGGGAAAACGGAATTAGTGCGCATATACAGTGTAGAGCGGAAATGAGATTTGTATTTGAGGCGAGTTGAATTACATTTGCGCCCTTCCTCGGGAGCTTAGCTCAGCTGGTTCAGAGCATCTGCCTTACAAGCAGAGGGTCNNGGTCGGCGGTTCGATCCCGTCAGCTCCCACAAAAGCCCGGCACGTGTCGGGCTTTTTTTATTGTCCTCCCATATCCTGCATCATGTCGCCGTTGTTATTGAAGTTCTTTCGCTTGAAGAGTGATGTGTCGAACTTGCCGAAACGGTAGC
>JAFDYS010000028.1:24642-27000 GCA_018267315.1 Bacteroidota bacterium
GAAGTTAAGTCGGATAAACTGAGGATCACGGATTCGCTCAGAGGTTTGAGTGAAGTAATCGGTTTCGTAATGCGTGGTGTAAGTTCTGGTTCTGAAAATATCAGAAAAGCTCAATGTTACCGAAGCCGCTTTGTTCTTCAGGAAATCTTTCCTGATGGAAAAGTCAACATCGAACACCGGATCAACATACCCTTGCACGGTGGCCGGCGGTGATCCAAAATACCCGCCACCTCCGCCCATGCCCCGGCCGCCNNCCACCAAATCCTGACATGCCTCCCTGCGGCACGCTTGTGCGTGACTGATAGTCAGCATTCAGCTGCAACGTGAAATTCATGGGCAGCTTAAACGTAGCGTTCACTTTCGCAAACCAACTGAATTGTGAATTGGTCAAACCGCCTTCAATGTTTTCACCATTAATGTACGACTCAAACAAGTTAAGGGAGGAAGTCAGCGTCAGCCATTTCTTCACGGAGTTGCTTGCTGTGAATTCCAGTCCGTACAGGTAACTCGAATTGGCATTGACATACGTGTTGATGAGAATATCCTTTCCCAATGATGAATCATAGAACAATGTTTGATAGCGTGTGATAAGATTTGTGGTGTTCTTGAAATAAGCGGAGGCCANNCAGGTTGTTGCTCTTGTCAAAATTCTTTTCGTACGAAAACTCAATCGTGTTGGTGAATTGCGGTTTCAGATTCGGGTTCCCGCGTTGCAGGTTGAGTGAGTCGCTGTAGTCAGTGAATGGCATCAACTGGAAAAAGGAAGGACGATCAATCCTTCTGGTGTAATTCAGTTGCAGGTCGCTGTTGTCAGTGAGGGAGTACTGCACAAAGCCGCTTGGAAACAGACTTAAGGGAAAATTATTTTTGAAAGACGTATCCGCATCGGTGAGTGTTCCGGTATAGAATGAACTTTCAACCCGCAGTCCCGCCTGGTATTTAAATTTATTGATCTCATTTGAAAACGTGGTGTAGCCAGCATATACCTGGTCGTCATATTTGTAATTATTCAGGTCAGGAATTTCAAAATAATCATTTGTGGAATCGTCGAGCTGATAGATGTGATTCTCCGATTCAAAATGACGGATGGCAGCTCTGGCGCCGCCTTCAATCTTGGTGACTTTTGAAAGCGGGTTTTCATAATCTGTTTGCAGTGTCAGGAATCTGTTCTTGCCGCTTCCCTCCTGCTTCTGCTGTGAAACACCTCCCAGTTGCGTATAATCGCCATCAAAATATTTGGTGAGATACAGTCCATCGTTGTCACTGCGGCTCTGATTATAATTTGCATCAGCCGTCCATTCATGGCCCTCCTTTGGAAAAAGATGTTTGAATGAAAGCATGCCGCCGAGGTTTTGAAAATTACGGCTGTTGTCAGTCGTGCGTTCTGAAAAAGAGGATGAGGTGCCGGTGCTGAATAATGAATCGTAGGTGAGATAGAGCACATCATCGGTATTGAACTGCCCGCGCACGTAGGTTCCGCTCAGCGAAATGGTATTTCGGTTGTTCATGAAATAATCAACTCCCAGACTGCCGAATCCGGTTTCCCCGTTGGTGACAGGTGTATCCGTTTGAAAAATGTTGATGAGCGGGTCACCGAACAGGTTATTTCGCTCCGTGGAATTGTAACTGATCGGTTTGCGCTGGTTGTAGTTTGCTGTGGCAAACAGATTCACTTTCCCCTGCCGCACATTAATGTCACCGCCGAAATTGATTTTCGCCCGCTTATCAATTCCTGCGCGCAGGTTGCCATTGTAGCCGATGCGCCGGTTCTTCTTCATAACAATATTGATAATGCCTGACTGTCCGCCGGAAGCATCAAATTTGGCTGATGGATTCGTGATCACCTCAATCTTGTCAATCACATCGGAGGGTATTTGATCAATGGTAAGAGTAGTTGGCCGTCCGTCAACCAGAATTTGAGGCGTGGCGTTGCGCAAGGTTACGTTACCATCAATATCTACCTGCACGGCCGGAATTTTCTTCATCACTTCATCGGCCATCAGTCCGCTGTTCGATGGATCTTTGTCAGGGTTGTAAATCTTCTTATCCAATTCCATCCGATAGACCGGCTCTTCCCCGCTTACGGTCACTTCTGAAAGAATTATAGCCATCGGGTTGAGTTTCAGGTTTCCCAAATCTTTGTCAACCCCATTCAGTGCTTTCTGATAATTGCCTTGTTGAATACTCTTAAAGTCAATGTTGAATGACACTTTCTGCATAAGCGAATCATACCCGATGGCTGTCACTCTGAGAGTAAATTCTCCCATCACCGGCAAATTCTCCAGACTGAATTCACCGTTAGCTTCAGTCAGCGCTCCGCTGATGATGCGATCCCTGGACTTTTTTGAAACCGAATCA
>JAFDYS010000028.1:27074-27943 GCA_018267315.1 Bacteroidota bacterium
GGCTTGCGGGTTCTGAGCAGCAACCCAAAAAGGGAATAAGAAACCGACCAGGATAGTAAGGCGACGATACATCAGAAAATCTGGAAGCATACTGTTTGCAAAATTGATTCATTCTTTTCAATTCACTCACTGTCATACAGACTGTTTCGAACAACCGGTGTTTATTGACGACGAAACAAGATTTCAGGAACAAAGAATAAGTGACTTTGAGATTTCTTTCTCATAAATTGCATTCCACTTTATACAGATGCTCAGCTTCCATCAAAAAGAACTCGACACGGAATTTCATGATATCGCCAAGACGATGTATCTGAATGCAGGACAGGAACTGCTGCGTGAAAACAGTTACGTGCACGCCATTCCTATTCTCAACTCCGGATTGCTTGGTGTGTACCGGACTGATCAGGACGGCAAGGAAATTCTTCTCTACTACATCAAACCCGGCGAAAGCTGCATCATGAGTTTCCTTTCCGGCATTCACAACGACACCAGTAAAGTAAAAGCNNGCTGAAGAAGACAGCGAACTCATCCTGATCCCCGTTGATAAGGTGAGTGCCTGGGTGAAGAAGTATCCGGAGTGGACTGATTACATTTTCAAACTTTACCACCGCCGCTTTGAAGAACTGCTCAACGTAGTGAACTCCATCGCTTTTCAACGCATGGATGAACGGCTGATTGAACATCTCAATAAAAAGGCCTCCATGACGGGTTCTAAAGAACTTAATGTGACTCATCAGCAAATGGCCGATGAATTGGGCTCCAGCCGCGAAGTGATCTCCCGATTACTCAAACAACTTGAAAAAGAAGGGAAACTCCGTCTATCCCGAAACAAAATTTCACTTCTGTAACAAAAGTCACCGTTCCGGCAC
>JAFDYS010000028.1:28056-28423 GCA_018267315.1 Bacteroidota bacterium
ATTTCCGGAACGGTTGCCATCATCCTGCTGATTTTGGCAGGCATCTTCATCGTAACGGGCTTCGTTGGTTTCTGCCCGATTTATTTTGGGCTAAAGCTTTCAACACGGAAAAAAGAGAATAAAGAAATCCATGGCTAAACATCCCAACCCGATCGCAGTGGACGGAGATNNTGACCGTTATTGATGTGCGCACTGAATTCGAATTTATGGGTGGCAATGTGGCCGGCAGCATCAACATTCCCGTTCATGAGCTGACCCATCGCATTGAGGAAATAAGAGAACTGAAAGGAACTCTTGTCCTGTGTTGCGCCTCCGGCAGCCGCAGTGCATTAGCAACGACCTTGCTGCAGAGCCATGGCATCCCTTG
>JAFDYS010000028.1:28430-28803 GCA_018267315.1 Bacteroidota bacterium
ATGAACGGGGGATCGTGGTTAGATGTTAACTACTACGTAAACAACAACAGGTAAACCGATGCTCTCCTTCATCAGCAAATTATTCAGTAGCAAACCCAAAGTTGACTATTCACAGCTCATTGCCAACGGTGCTGTGATTCTCGACGTGAGAACTCCCGCCGAATACCGGGCCGGTCATGTCAAAGGATCCGTGAATATTCCCTTACAGGGCTTGCGCGGACAGATTTCAAAACTGAAGAAAAACAAACCGATCATTACCTGCTGTGCCTCGGGCAGCCGTAGCGCTTCAGCCCGACTCCTGCTACAGAGCTATGGCTTTGAAGAGGTGTACAACGGTGGTCCGTGGCACACGCTCAGGAAGTTTGTACAGTGA
>JAFDYS010000029.1:0-4390 GCA_018267315.1 Bacteroidota bacterium
GGGAATCGTCGGTGTTTTCATCTTTGTCACCTTCTTCGGCATGCGACCGGCCGACCCGCCGGGTGATATCATGCTCATTATTCTCTGTGTGGTCACACTATCAGCCACATTGGAAGCGGCAGGCGGATTGGATTATCTGGTGGGTATTGCAGAAAAAATTATCCGCAAACATCCGAAGCGCATCACCATCATCGCTCCCGCTGTTTCATTCGTTCTCTGTCTGTTCGCCGGAACCTCGCATGTGATTTATTCCATTCTACCCATCATCGCTGATGTTTCCGCCAAAAACAAAATCAGGCCGGAGCGGCCATTGAGTGCATCGGTGATTGCATGTCACGCCGCACTCACCGGAAGTCCGATGGCGGCATGCACAGCGGCGCTTGCTTCCATTCTTGCTTATCCGGGTGCATTCAGCGACATCATGCTCGTCTGCATTCCCAGTTGCTTCATTGGTTCCATGACTGCAGCACTGGTGATGATGCGCTGGGGAAAAGATCTGGATGCTGATAAAGAATTTTTAGAGAAGATGAAAGACCCTGATTTTGCAGCAGCCATCAATCACCTGTCGCATCCGGCAACCTCTGATGTCATGCAGATGAAAATGGCGCGGCGCGCAGTAATCATTTTCGGTGCAACCATTTTGCTGATCGTATTAAGCGGAACCTTCCCGCAGATTGTGCCACAAACCGCGGAAGGAGCTGCCGGATTTCACGTAAACCCTGATGGATCACTCAAGATGGTTACCGTGATTGAAACAATTGCGCTGACGGCGGCGGCCTTCATGGCACTGCTCACCAGGACATCCCCTTCCAAAATTGTGAAGGCGAGTCTGTTCAACTCAATGGGCAGCGCGCTGATCTCTGTTTTTGGTGTGGTCTGGATGGCTGCAACATTCATGAATGCAAACAAGCAGGCGATATCCGATTCACTGGGAAAAATCACCGAATCAGCACCATGGTTATTTGCAGTTGCCATTTTTGTGATGGGCGTATTGATGTTCAGCCAGGGCGCGACAACGAAAGCAATGATGCC
Organism: Bacteroidota bacterium; assembly: GCA_018267315.1. Taxonomy (GTDB): domain Bacteria; phylum Bacteroidota; class Bacteroidia; order Chitinophagales; family UBA10324; genus JAFDYS01. The sequence continues at coordinate 1,033 of JAFDYS010000029.1, forward strand.
GCTCGGTCTTGCACTCGGGCTTCCTGCCGCCTCATTGATTGCATTTTTCCCGGCAGTAAACAGTTTCTTTTTGATCCCGGGTTATCCCACATTGCTTGCCGCCATCAATATGGACAAAACAGGAACGACGCGGGTTGGCAGGTTCGTGATCAACCACAGTTTCACCATTCCTGGGCTGGTGGCGAGTGCTGTCTCGATGGTGGTTGGATTTGGGATTGCGCAGTTTGTGGTGAAATGAAAAACAAAATCAACACTGATTTCACTTACGCAACCGATTCTTCTATGTGAAGATCTGCAATAATAAAAAACCAGCACTAAAAATCTTTCAATGAAAAAAATTTTCCTTGCTGCCGGCCTCTTCACTTCACATTCTCTTTTTGGTCAGACAACCATACTAGACTCGATAAATTTTTACGGAAGCTTTCGTGCGCATTTAGCCGTCTTTGATGAGAAGGTTCAGGTAGAGAACAACTCTTCACGCGCGGGATTTTATCTTGACAGAAAAATTGCAGGCAGCGTTTCGGGATTTGCAAAACTCGAACTTGGAACCAATCTCGTTCGTAACAACACTCAATTCAATCCGGATGCGGCCACAAATCCCGATGAATCATTTTCAACTCCGTCAACCGATCCGGTGACAACCCGGCTCGGTTTCATCGGATTAAGAACTGCGAAACTCGGCTCAATCTCCATTGGAAAACAGTGGGGAGTTTACTACGATGTTTCCGGGTGGACAGATTTGTTTTGGGTCTTCGGCGGAAAAGCTTCCGGCACTTACAACACCAACAATGATGGGGGCAGCGAAGGAACCGGAAGGGCGGAGAATGCGATTCAGTACCGGTACGCTACCGGGAAATTTTCTATCGGGTTACAAACGCAATTGAGCGGCACCGTTCAGAATTATGCTGCAAGTGCTGTATTAAATCTCACCAATAATTTTTCTCTGGGCGGGGCATTCAACACCTACGAACCTTCAGCAGATATACTTGCAATTGTTGGCGGAGAAAAGAATCGTGCGAATTCCGTTGTCGGAGGAATAAAATACAGCAGTAAAAAACTTTATGCTTCTGTAGTTTATGATTTCAATCAGTCGGAAGTTCAATATCCCGGCGACACCGTTGTTGCCTTTCCGGCAAACGGTATTGAAGCCCTGGTTCACTATTACATTGTACCAAAACTCAGACTGGAGGCCGGTGTGAATTACCTGAAGCCAACTTCCACTCCCGAAATCATTAGTCCGGATTTTAACATTTTCCAGATCGTCATTGGCGGCGCCTATTATTTCCTTCCCGATTTTCTCGCTTACACCGAATTCAAACTGGACGAAGGAACAGACACGGGCGGCAATACGCCGTCTAACGTATTCGCCATCGGACTGAGGTACAATTTTTCCTTCGGTGCATCGCAGGTGCGTTTCTGAAATACACCTCTGGATGTATTAGCCGTTCACCCGTTTAACCGGCGGCGGGGTCCACGAGCCGTTGAGCAATTCTTCCTTAGGCCAATACAATCTCATGGTGAGGTTGAACTCGCCGGCGGGGCAGGGAAGCCAGTTGCTCTCTTTGTCTTTTCCCGGTGAAGTGTTTTGAAAATAGATGTCTACTGAACCATCGGCATTCGCTTTCAGATTGCTCCGGTCACCAATGGAATAACGGTTGAGTGCATTATCAATGAAGTAGCCATCATTGTCGTACATAGTGATTGACCAGAAAGCGTTCGCCGGTGGCAATTGTCCTTTTTCAAAATGAATAACGTACTTGTTCGCCCCGCTCAGTTTCTCATTCTTGTCATCCACAGCGCACGTGGGATACACGGCATCTTCAGGCAGGTTAGCACCCAAACCAATGTAAGCTACGAGGGCACGCTGGTCGTAGTCGGTTCCATAATTACCCATTCCTTTCACTAAAATGCTCCAGCCATTCACCGGTTTTCCCACTCCGGCCACAAGCACTTCATCCATTTTCGTGAATACTGAACGCGGTAACCCGGCCAGTTTACGCTGGGTTGCTGTGTCAAATGATGAAACATCAAATTTAGCCCCGGGAGCTACGCCGATCCTCGCAAAGCGCTTCATCGCCGTGCTGTCTGCCGCTGCCGGAGGGTTTTCAATCATCAGGGTATTTACATAATTGAAGAAATCAACCAACGGCATTGCTTTTACCTGGCTGTTCGGGTCTTCTTTTGAAAGAGTCGAATCAACCGTACCTTTCGGAGGTGTGTAGGGTTTTCCATAAGCACTCAGCGGAACCAGTGAATATTGTTTCTCCAGCGGAACCACCACTTTCTCTCCATCCTCTTTGCTATTCACCTGCGTACGGCCGATAAGCCACACCATGTTTGTCGGTGCTTTTATCTCTTTCATTCCTTCAGGAACAGTTCCTTTCCACTGCGGCCCGGTGATAAGAAATGTTTTTGCATCCGTGCCGTCAGTTCTCTTGCCCGGCGAAGCAAACACATTGGTGTATGCATCAAGCATGGGCATCAGGTAGTAGCGTCCATTCGTATTGGGCAGTGAGAAAACCAGCGGTTCATTCTTTAAATCCATGCTTGAGCATGAGTAATATGTGTCGGCATTCGGGCGCACCACCTCTTTGAATTTTGCATCGGGAAACGATGTTGAGATAGCTATTTGATTGGGAGGAGCCGCTTTGCCATTAACCGGTTCCACAACATTGGTCAGTTTCTTCCGGGTAATGTCCATAAGAGCAAGCGGAATCGCGAAGACGTATGCATCTTCTGCGATAGCCAGTACTGAGTCAGCAGGAAGAGCAGCGCCACTTCCGGAAGTATTTTTATTGCCGGAAGTACAGCCGGCCAGAAACAGGGCGACACAAAGTGTTGTTGCAAGAAAAGTTCTCATAAAGCTTAGGTTGATTTAGTGATCTGATCAAAAGAGGATGCAAAGTTACCAAGCAAATCTTTGATCGATCTGTTCCACCCTAACATCGTTATTAACTTATGGAACAATAGTGGTGAAGAGATAAACGGCAAACAGTACGAGAAGTACGACACCCTGAAGAATCGTGGTGCGGCCGGTTCCAAAAGATAACATAACGGTGAACAGCGATAACAGCAGCAGTACGGTTGACTTGATGTCGATCCCCAGCGTAACTGAGAATCCGGTGGTGATGGAAACGATGGCCACGGCCGGAATGGTGAGACCGATGCTTGCCAGCGCAGAACCCAAGGCAAGGTTAAGACTGGTTTGCAAGCGGTTCTTTCTCGCTGCACGCAAAGCGGCCAGCCCTTCCGGCAGCAATATGACGAAGGCGACAATAATGCCCACCAGAGAATTCGGCGCGCCCAATTCCATCACGAAGCGTTCGATCACCGGCGACAAGGTTTTTGCCAGCAGCAC
>JAFDYS010000029.1:4510-7748 GCA_018267315.1 Bacteroidota bacterium
AGAATGAGCGTAAGCGCTGTAATGGCCGTCAGTGTCACCAGTGCAGCACTCACACCATATCGGCCGAACATCTGCTCCTTAAACCTGTATCCGCCCATCAGCAGACACACACCGATGATGCCTGTGAGAATGATCATGACGGCCGCAAATACTGTATCTCTCGCCAAGGCATGCGTCTGGGGCCCGCCCGCCAGCATGAGTGACACAATGAGCGAAACCTCAATTACGGTTACAGCAATGGCCAGCACCAGCGTGCCGTACGGCTCCCCCACGCGGTGAGCAACCACTTCGGCATGGTGCACGGCCGCCAACACGGCTGCAATAAGTGAAACGGCAAGAAGCCCGGAATACCAGCCGCTTAATATTTCCGGCATTAAAAAATAAAGTAGCCAGGCAATCAGCGGGGCGATAATCGTCCACAGTGGAAGCGGCAGCCGGAATCTCATGCTCAAATTTATGGTATAACAAAAAGGCGGACTAAATGTTATTCCGCTTTTTCAGTTGCAATTAACCAGCGTGGCAATGACAGATCGAAGCGGATGGCTGCCACGCGAAAAAGAAAAACAAAGATGACGATACCAAGCTGAAGTGAAGTTGATTCCGGAAAAAACTGCAACAGGAAAACATAGAGCAATGCACCCACGAGAATGGGTGTCGCATACAATTCACGGGAAAGCAACAGGTTGGTTCTGCCGGTGAGTACATCACGGATTAATCCGCCGCCGATGGCTGTGAGTACACCACTGGTAACAGCAATCTCCCAGCGGAAACCGGCCGCAAACACTTTCTTCATTACACTCATCAGCAACAAGGCATTCGCCGCCGCATCCACATACAACAGCAGTGCAAAACTTTTCTTTAATCCCGATCTGAAAAAGAATGTAATGATGGAAGCTCCGACAGCAGCCACCAGCATGGACGGATCTTTCACCCAAAACACATCCAGCTTCAGAATCACATCGCGGGCCGTTCCACCTCCAACGGCTGTGACTACGCCAAGGATAATGACAGCAATAATGTCCATTTCCTTCTTCGACTGAATGGCGGCCAGTGCACCCGATATGGCAAAAGCAATGATGGAGGCGATATTCAAATAATAGGGAAGCATGGATTCGCTTGAAATATTCATCGCCATCTGGTGTTTCAATCGTTTCTCAATCTTCAGGAATTTCTTCCTTCGTAATAATATGTTGCGCTAGCATTTTTTTGATGTGCGCCACACCTTCTGCCGGATCGTCGGTGATGAATGCGAGATCCAGATCAGAATCTGAGATCGTTTTTTCTTCAATCATCGTTTCACGGATGAATGCTCCGAGTTTGTTCCAGTAGTTTTTGCCCATGCAAACAATCGGGCGCGTCGGCAGTTTATGTGTTTGAATCAGGGTGAGCACTTCAAAAATTTCATCCATGGTGCCAAAGCCGCCGGGCATGAGCACATAGGCCACCGAGTTTTTGCGAAGAATGGTTTTCCTGGTAAAGAAAAATTCAAATGACACCAGCTTGTCAACGTAAGGATTGTGCGCCTGCTCAAACGGAAGAATGATGTTGCAGCCGAGTGAAGTACCGCCTCCCTCTTTCGCCCCGCGGTTAGCCGCTTCCATCACACCCGGTCCGCCTCCGGTCATCACGGCAAAATTATTTTTTGCAAGCTCCTTTCCCATCGCCCGGGCAAGCTCGTAATATTTGTGTCCTTCTTTGAAACGCGCAGAGCCGTATACGGTCACCATGTTGGTTATTTCGCCGAATGCGGTGATCCCCTGCCAAAGGTCTGCCTGCACTTTGTGCGAGTCGCGGATTTCATCGGCCAGTGTTCTTTGGGGATTGAGGAAATTCTGATCGTTGCTGAGTTGCATAACTTGAATTGAAGAATTTTTGTGTCGGCGAAGATAGATTCACGGTTTGAATCTTACCAATAAGGCACTAAGGACACTTAGGTTCACTGAGAAAATTTCTTAGTGCTTTTCCGTGTTCTTAGTGCCTCAGTGGTTTCTTATTCCAATTTCATTTCATCTACGAAATCCGTGTTAAATAATTTTCATTCTAATTTCACATTCGGCAAAAAACATCTCAACCCAAATTCCCCTATGAAAATAAAAGTATTCGGTGCGGCCGGCGGTGAAGTGACCGGCTCGGCGTATCTCGTTCAAACCGCGGATGCAAACATTTTGGTTGACTGCGGCATGTTCCAGGGCGGAAGAACTTCCGAAGAAAAAAACAAACTTCCCAAAGGCGCACGCGTGAGTGAAATTGATGCGGTGATACTCACTCACGGACATCTCGATCACACCGGACGGGTTCCGTTGCTTGTGAAGTTTGGTTTCAATAATCCTGTGTACGGAACGCAACCGACACTTGATCTTGCGAAGATTATTCTATCAGATTCTGCACGGCTGCAAACGGCAGATGCGATGCATCGCAACCGGAAAAAATTTAAGAAGCCGGGCGATCCGGTAGCGGAGCCGCTCTATACTACCGAACATGTTGAGTACATGGGTGAACTCATGCGAGCAGTAAAGTTTCATGAACCGGTGGAAGTGGCGAAAGGAATTACCGCCACCTGGATTGAAGCCGGACACATGCTTGGCTCGGGAAGCATTGAGCTCAGAATTTCCGATGAGGGAACAACAAAGACCGTCGTTTTTTCCGGTGATCTCGGTCCGCTCTCTCTGCCCGTGCTGCGCCCGTATGAACAATTTCAAAAAGCGGATTTGGTTTTCATGGAATCCACGTATGGCAACCGCGATCATAAATCGCTGGCGGATACACTCGTCGAGTTTGAAGAAATCGTAAAAGAAGTTTCGAAGACCGGAGGAAAAATCCTGATTCCAACTTTTGCCATCGGCAGAGCGCAGCAACTCGTTTATCACCTGGCTGAAATGTTTCACAAAGGAAAAGTGAAACCCTTCCCGATTTATGTTGACAGCCCTATGGCGATTGAAGCTGTGAAAGTCTATCAGCGACATCAGGATTTACTCGATGATGAATACAAAGAACTAAAAGCGGCCGGCGCATTTCCGGTTGACCCGAAATTTTTTATTCCTACACCAACAGCCAAAGAATCCATGGCGCTGAACGAACTCAGCGGACCCATGATGATCCTCGCCGGCGCCGGCATGTGCAACGGCGGAAGAATCCTTCATCATCTCGCCCACAACATCGGCAAACCGGAAACACATGTGGTGATTGTGGGTTTTCAATCGTATGGTTCCCTCGGGAGAAAACTGGTGGAAAGAAAAGA
>JAFDYS010000029.1:7758-64137 GCA_018267315.1 Bacteroidota bacterium
CTCAATGGCTTCAGCGCGCATGCAGGACAATCCGATTTGCTGAATTGGTTTTCATCACTTGCTCCTTCAAAACCAAAAGTAATCGTGACACACGGTGAAGATGAGCAGCGAAAAACTTTGAGTGGTCTTCTGAAAAATAAATTCGGAGTGAAGACGGTGCTGCCGGAATTGAATCAGGTGATGGAGTTTTAAAATATTTCGATGCCATTGCCGTTGTGTGGCTGCCGTCATACGCGAATCTCTTACTCATCAGTCAATGCTTTCAGGAAATTTACCAAATCCTTTTTTTCACTCTCGGTCAGCCCCAATGGCTTGATGAGCCCGCTCTTGTTAGGATTGGCTTTCCCGCCGGAATTATAATGCTCAACTACAGCTTCCAGCGTAGCTATTGAACCGTCATGCATGTAGGGCGGAGTGAGCGCCACATTTCTCAATGAGGGCACCTTGAATTTACCGTTATCATGCGGATCAAGCGTGATACGGGCGCGGCCGCTGTCTGTATAGATTTCATACAATCCATTATTTCTAAAACTGTAGTCGGTGAAATTGTATTCACCATGGCAGTGAAAACATTCACCGCGTTCACCAAAAAAAATGCTCTTTCCGTTTAGCTCTGATGGCGTAAGAGCCGAAGAATCCTTGTCATAGAGAAAGCGGTCATACCTCGACTTGCCGGTAAACAAAGTCCTTTCATAACAGGCAATGGCACGCGTGAATGAATAAACGGTCGGTTCCTGGTCATAGGCCTTCTGAAACATGTCCGGGTACACCGCATGCTTTTTCAGTCGTTCCACCACCAGGTTCACATCATAATCCATTTCATGCGGGTTCGATATGGGCGCCAGCACCTGCTGCTCGAGCGTAGGTACGCCGCCATCCCAAAACAAGTAAGGTTGATATGCCACATTCAAAATGGTCATGGCATTACGGATGGTCTTTTGACTGTCGATGCCTGTACTCAAGGCGAGCACATCAGTCATTTTATGTTCGGGAAGGTGACAGCTTCCACAGGCAACGGTGCTGTCGCGCGAAAGAATGGGATCGAAGAATAGCATCTTTCCCAGGTCAATCCGGTTCTGCGTCGGCAAATTATCAGAAGGAATATTGGGATAAGGAAATCCCACAGGAATAGATAACTCCATGACGGCATCACCCGGGTCTGCATCTTCCTTTTTGCATGCCCACTGTTGTATCAACACAGTGCCTAATACAGCAACAAACAGAAATCGTTTTACCATGAAGAGGAATCCCTTTTTAGTGCAACACCTTCCGGCTTACACGAAACTATTGTTAATTATAAAAAAGCCGGGCTGATTCGTTGCCACGCATCAGCCCGGGATCATTAATCAATTATTCCGGCATCACTGAAAACGCACTCTGCCAGTTGTCGGCAATTTTTTCCGCCAGCGGCATGTTGTTGAAAGTATGGGTTTCGTTTTCGGTGCGCATCTCCACGTTCGATAAGGCCTTCAGCAGATCAAATTCCAGCGCCAGTTCTGCATCTGCTCCTGATTTCACTTCAAAAGCAGAAGTGGAAAAGTCAATGGTCCTCTTGAGTTCATCCATACCCACATGGTAGAAGTACTCAAAATCCGGCGAACCGTCAGCGTTAAGCGTGGTATCAACATACCCTTCAATCTTCATGAAGATGTAGCCGCTGTTCCAGTCCCAGTGAATACCGGGGCTTTGAATGGACAACGGGTTGTCCGCAGGATAAATGGTCGGATCCGTATGATTGGTTGCGGAATCAAGACCCACCAGGAAACGGAATCCCTTATAGCTACCGGATGGAACTTCTCCGAGTTCATATTGATGAGCTGCAGGACTGGCCAGCAATACCACGCCGCTCAACGGAACCTCTTCCCCACTTTCTTTAATCAATACAAAGTTGGAGAGATAATACCTGAAATCGGACAGATTGAATTGTCTTCCACTGCCATCATGATAGGTGATGCCATATGCGGCCTCATCCGTGCCAACCATGCTATGCAGGTGAAGCGATATTTTTTCTGTGGTGGGTCCGGTTTCTTCGTCTTTATTACATCCGACGAAAGAAGCGGAAGCGAAAACCATCAGAGCTATAAACAGAAAATGAAATTTTTTCATTGGATTAGTATTGATAAGTGAATGAATAAAATAGTGAACGCCGTGATGTCTGTCACTGACAGATCACTGCAAATGGTGCTTAAAAACCGGACAAGATCCGGAACGGCTTTCAGCCTCGCGGCGGATGAAAGATTCCGTGGCTGACTTCTGCAACGTCGGGTGTAACGCAGATACTGAGTAATTCAAAAGTGACTTCTGCAATATCCGGTCTGCAGGAAATTGTATGAAAGTAAAGCGGATTGAAGCCCGGCTTTGTTTTTAGCGGTACGGCCGGATTCTGTTCATTCTTCTCCTCCTGCTCCAGTTCCTTCCTCAACTGGCACTTGCCCTCGCAATGCAGCGATGGCTTCTCTTTATTGATACAAAGAACCTGGCTGTAATAATCTTTTTCCAACTCATAATGGAGGAGTAGAATGGATTGTGCCAGCATTCCGGATGCAAGTGAAAGGACCGTTATAGCGATGACCAACCTCTTCATGAAGTGGGTAAAAGTATATCATGGCTGTGTATGTGCAAACGACATTGGTCATGCTCGCGGCACGGTTAAGGGCTTGGGCATCACGCAAACAGGTTTATATGTAGCCGAGGCGACATTTATCAGGCAGTAAAAACTCACTACGTTTATGTGTCAAAGAAAAAGATGAGATGACGCACGCAACCATGATCAAAATAGCATCGGCATGTGCCTGGATGCAGGGAATCGGGTTCGGACTTCCGTGTATTTACGGCATCTGGCACCTGGCGAAAAGGAAATCCATTGCCACCTTCCTGGGATTTCCGACTTACGGACACGGACCCTTTGAACGAATCGGCGTAACCACGACAGTACCCCTGCTTACAGCATTTCTTCTGGTGTGCGCTTGGGAATGTGTTTGCGGATGGGGATTATGGAATAGCAATAAAGGCAGTGCCGTTGTCTCCTTTGCCATACTCCCTGTTGAAATTCTTTTTTATGCCGGCTTTGCGCTCCCGTTCGGGCCGCCGGTGATGATTCTCCGCATCGTGCTGTTGGTGATTGCATGGGTGGCACTGCGATGATTGGATGTGCGTGAATGAGAAATTCTTGAAAAGGCACGAGTGGATTCTCACGCCAGAATGAGCCTACTTCAGATAAATCGCTTTGCCAGGAATGACGTTTCTAACTCCGCCCACCGGATTCTCAACATCGCCATCGTAACGAGGAATTAAATGAATATGTGCGTGAGAAATAGTTTGCCCTGCACTCGAATTCACATTTATTCCAACATTGTATCCATGTGGATGAAATTTTTCATTTAGAATTTCCTTGACTTGATTAAGCATAAAGATGCATGCCGATTGATCTCGAAAAGTCAAATCGAAAAAGTTTGCACAATGTCTCTTTGGAATAATCAGAGCGTGTCCTTCACTAACCGGGTACTTGTCATAGATTGCATACGCCGTTGCAGATTCAACAATCAATTCCCGATCTGAATTGGGATTACAAAAGGGACAATTTGAATTGTCCTTGTGAGTTATTTGATTGAAATGCCTGTACTCATATATTTCACAAGATTCATTCTTGAAAATGGACTTATAGCCAAGTTTCACATTGCACTGGTAAGTTGGCTTCTGATGAACCTTATGCATTCTGAATCCTTCAAATCGCAAATCTCTTCTGACTGCGAAGAATGCTTTTCCTGCAGGCTTAAGCAATTTCGAAATATTCATAAGAACATTCGCTTGTTCTTCCTGCATCAAAACATTGAGCACGTAAAAGCAAACTATCGTGTCAAATTTTCGAGTTGGGTATTTTGGAAAGTAATGCGGATCATAACCAGTTATGCGAAAATCCCTCTTACTTAGCAATTCAACGTCAGTTCCTAAGCCACATCCAAAGTCCAGAATATCGCCTGTCAGTAATTTCTTGTCCAAAAGATATTTTGCCGGAAAAGAGAGAGCTGTTCTTTCTTTCGCCGTAAGATGACTGTATGCATTACTCTTTAGATTTTCCACTCTTCGTAACCTCTGGTTGTAATAAGGTAATTACAGCTTTCCTTAATTCGGTTAATTGCCCTCGCCTGCCAACCTTGGAATACATCAGCACCCAGCAGCGAAGTCTTTATCTCCTTGCCAAATCTATCCTGCTGGTGCTGATTCATTAATTCCCAGTAGTGAACAATTAATCCTTTTTGTTTTTCAATCAATGCTACCGCAGGAATTTTGTTTCTTTTCTGATTATTAATTGTCGCTTGCGCAGGTAATAAATTCCATAGATCGTTGTTCTTCCAGATTGAAAATGGAATCAAATGATCAACATCAAAAGATTCAATTGGTTTCCCAGTCCAGACACAATGGACTTTTCCTTCGTTTGTAAGAATATTGTTGTAGAGCTTTTTTGATTCTTCAACATCTCTTTGTGTAATTGGGCTTTTTAAAACTTCATTCAAAACTTTGTCAACTGATAACCGATTGCCAGAAGCGGCAACTGAAAATTCTGCCCACTTAAATAAGATGGAATCTTTTCCGTTTACGAAGCTTCCGAATAATCGAAGTGCATCATAATATTCTATTGGAATTGAAAAAGATCCAAAGTTGTCAATAAGAAATTGGAGATCAATTCTATCAGCTCGTGACGGATTTTTACCTCTTGATTCAAGATGGAATATTGAATAAAAATTGTTACTGACGGATCGTCCTATATATTTCATTGGCATTGTTGTAATCGTCTGCTTCAATTGTCTTGCCAGTTCGGTGAACTCATTTGCTAGATGTGATGGAATCCCTTCGTTTTTGAGATCTGAATAAAAAGCAGAATAGCCACCGATGGTAATATATCCTTGAATAAGGTTTTTGAATTGTTCTTCAAAGGATAGATTCACCTCGCCATTTATCTGGGGTATGCTTGTTGCCGACGCAAGAATTGGGTAGTAATACAACAACCACTTTTCAATTAATAACCCTGTTGGAAAATGAGCCCTTGAGTCTTTGATGGAAATGTAGGGCGAGTTATCTTGAATAATGTCAATCATTCCTCGAAGCAAAGCAAACTTGTATGTTGTCGATTTGCTGTCTCGCTCGATAATCTTGCTAAGATTGAGGAATACTTCATTCACATCTGCAATATTAAGAATCATGAAGCAGTCAGGAATCCCCCATCTCGTCCGCGTTTGTAACGCGGATGCCATTTCTCAGCATTTGCAATGCGAAATTTTTATTACCCCGCTGAGCCTCTTTATGCACGCCATGTGACATTGCGGGGACTTCAGTACGAGAACCCATTGCTCAGAATCGCACGGGCCCATGCTAGGGGCCTTGGATCGACTGCAGCAACAGCTCATTTTCGGCGTCACCCTGCAATATCCTTGATATGTTGTTGCATAAGCTTGTCAAAGAAATAACAAGCGATTAATCCAGCGGAGTAGCAGAGAATATCAAAAGGATCAAAGGTGCCGGAGGCAAATCCCCATCTCGTCCGCGTTTGTAACCCAGAGCCGATTTTACCTGTTAAAATATTTTCCCGGTTTCAGTGAGTGTCTTTCAATTCTGCATCGCAGAACTCATTTCATTCATGGCGATGCGAATCACCAATATCTTTTCAAAAATTGACAGGAAAAAAAATCACGCGTTAGTTTTTTCGCGCACCGGCACTTTGATAAGCAGGACAACTGTAATTCCAAAAACCATGTGACCCAGAATACTTCCAATCATTACCAGCGCCATGCTTCCCTGCACCGGCGGCATCGGAAAAACCATTCCCATGAATGCAATCATCAGTTGGCCAAAGGCGAAAGCAATCAATCCAAAGATGATTCCCCTCATTAAGCTGTTACCAATTTTTTTCAGCAACTTAAATAAGAAGAAGGTGTAAGCCAGTGCGAACACAATTCCAATCATGAAATGCATGAACCAGCCCACAGCCAGTGGTAACCCCATCATCATGGAAAGCATTTCCGGCGGTAACATTTTCGGAAAACCCACCAGCGGAGTAACCATCGCAACGAGGGTAAAAATTGATGTGGCAATTATTCCGGCAACAATAGAATTAAAAACCATTGGTCTCATGCGTTCTGCAATATAGTTACTTTGAAAACACCAAATCAGTTGTTGCACCCCCTCTCGTCCGCGTTTGTAACGAGGATGCCATTTCTCAGCATTTACAATACGAAATTTTTCTATTTATACCCTTCGTTGGGGCAATCGTTCGACTGTGCCCCAATAGTCTCCTCCTCAATCCCCCTCATTCTCCGGCCTGAACGCCGCGCGATAAACGGAATCGAAATGACCGCGGTGATCGTACACTTCATTTTCCTTTGCGTAATTGTTCCAGTCGCTGATGAGTTGCTGTTTTACATCCGGAAATTGCTGTGAGAGGTCATGGGATTCGCCGGGGTCTTTTTGCAGATCGTAAAGCTGCCACTCTCCCGTGCCGAACGGAACCGGCAGGCGCAGAATTTTCCAGGTGCCTTTGATGTATGCTTTCATCTCGAACAATTCCCAGCCCATGCCGTCATTCGAATGCACACTTGCAGAATCACCATTAAGGACAGGCAGCAATGACTTGCCGATGAGTTCATGAATTTCATTCTGCCTGTAAACTTTTGGATAATCCGTTCCGGTGAGTTGCAGAATCGTGGGCATGATATCAGTGACGTGAACGAAATGATTGTTCCACTGCCCGGCATTTTTATTCTCACCCGGCATCTTCACAATCAGCGGTGCGCGGATTCCGCCTTCGGTGGTGTAGCTCTTGAAAAACCGGAACGGCGCACTCGACGCCTGCGCCCAGCCTGGCCCGGTTTCGATGTAGGAATTTTTCAGTCCGCGGTTGTCGTGCGAGTTGTCGAAGGTGCTCAGGTATTTTCCATCGTCATTGCCGGGATATGCTGTGGCCATGGCGCCGTTCGCTCCGTTGTCGCTCATGAAAATGATCATCGTGTTGTTATACAGGTTGTACTTCTTCAGCGAATCCATCACCCGACCGATGCTCATGTCCATGTATTCGAGCATGCCGGCATACACTTCCATGTCGCGTGCGAGCTCCTGCTGTTTCCCGCGCGGCAGTGTTGACCACTTTGGTATCATCGGATTTTTCATTCCCACCACATCCTGCGGAACAATGCCTAGCGCTTTGAGATTGTTCGTGCGGATGGTGTAGAGCGAGTCATAACCCATGTCGAATTTACCTTTGTATTTGTCAATGTATTCCTGCGGTGCATGCAGCGGATCGTGCACAGCGGTGTAAGAGAGGTAAGCGAAAAAGGGTTTGTTGTCTGATTTGTTTTTCGAGATGAAGCCAAGCAGCGAGTCGGTGTAATTTCTGGTGGAATAAAAATCTTCCGGCAGCTCAACGGGTTTTCTGTTGCGCGTGTAATCCATGTGCTGCAGCGGCGAGAGCGCTTTCTTATCATTGAAATGACTTCCTCCGCCCGTGCCGAGGATGAATGTTTCTTCAAACCCTTTGTCGGAAGGATCGAGGCCCACGCCTTCACCCAGGTGCCACTTACCCACCATGTAGGTGTGATAATTATTTCCGCGCAGCAATTGAGGCAGCGTCACCACTTTCGGACTGAGATGTCCGGAATAGCCGGGAAGATTTTGTCTGGCGAGTTCCGGATAATTCACTTCTTCCATGATGCCCAATCCTGCCACATGATTATCATTTCCCGTAAGCAGAGAAGAGCGCGTGGGCGAACAGGTTGGCTGCACATGAAAATTGCCGAAGCGCAAACCTTCAGCGGCGATTTTGTCAATAACCGGTGTCTGAATATTTCCCCCGAAGCAACCCACATCGCTGAAGCCCATGTCATCAGCGACGATGATGAGGATGTTGGGTTTGGAAGGCGATGATTGTTCTTTGGGTTTTTGCTGCCGGCAGGAGAAAAACGTGAGAGAAGCGATCGTGATGAAAGAATAAAATTGAATGCGGCTCATTGATGTCTTTGATTTGCGAATGCGAAGAAAATGAATGTTTGTCGTGAAATCTCATTCAATCTGTAACCGGATGAATGTCCTTCGGGCGATAAAATGGTCGTCCCCTTCCCGACTGAATAATGATTCTTTCAATCGCACGATTCAAGAATCAGCAGTGATTTCAGAATCTGAATCCTAAGTTCACGAACAGCTGGCCCGGCATGCTTTTGTGATCAGCGAAGAGATCGTTGAAACCGAAATTGTAACCGGTTTCAATTACGAGGAAGAGAACATCCACCCCCACACCGCCTTGCCCGTAAAAGGTGAATGAGTTCAAACTGTCCTTATTCAATCCAAAGTCATTATCACCGATTCCAAGGTTAAATGAAGGGACGGCGCTGAGGAACACCCGCAGGTTGAGCACCCTATTGGTGGCGGATAAGAAATTGATACCGCCGGTGATGGGTATATCGAGATCGGAAACCGGAAACGTGTAATCTGCTGTATCGGGTGCACCGGCCGGCATCAATGTATATGATGGGCTGTTGTATCGGAGACCAAACTGATAGTAGAAAAAGCCATTGCTCCGGAAAGCGGCGCCCACGTGATAACCCACACCGGAGGAAAAATCAAGCTGATCGCTTTCTACGCTGAGTGTGCTGAAGTTTACGCCGGCATAAAGAAGCCACGTGGATTTTTCCTTCGGCTTTTTTTCCTCGGGGGCTGATTTAGCAGTGGTTGATGAATCAGCCTGCCCGAATGATTGCTGTTGAGAGAAAAGAATCATGCATATCGCTATCAGGCCGATGACAAGAAACAGTTTTGAGGGTTTCATATTATTTCAATTTGAAAAAGTAGTTTTTAAACTCGTTCTTCCCATACCAGCTCGTGCCAAACATTTCCTCACAACCCAAAGCGGTACTGCAAACTCACCAGCCCCTGCGTGCGCGCACCAAGGAATCCAACTTCACCACGCGCCATCCAGTGTTTGTTTAACTGAAACTGTCCGCCGACAATGAAATTCCACATGTCCTTCTGCCGCTTGTCCAGCGAATACTGCACGGTGGAATTGTTTATGGTTCCAATAGCTTCTTCAGCTCCTTCCAGCACATTGCCTGCTGTCTCCAGGGCTTTATTTGCCGCTTCATACTTTGCCACATTCACCGGATTTTTCTGTTCAATTGATGAGAGACTGTTCCACCAGTCATCAATGGCCGTATAACCTTGCTCTACTTTAACCTGTCCGTCGTCAATCTTTTGTTGTGCATCTTCGAGCGTGAACAAATCACTCATCGGCAGTGTACCGGTGGTTCCGGTATTTATTTTCAACCGGAATCCGCCCACCCAGGCGGCTACATTCATATCATTTTTGATCACAAAGTTTTTACCGATGCGCGGATCGAAGACGAAGGCGAATGCCGGTTTCTCCAGTGCCGGCACATCGGACCAGGTCATGTTCATATCAAAGACCATGAAAAATCCGCCAACACCCATCGTAGGTGTGAGACCCAATCCCACTGTGGTGGCATCAAACTCCGCTTTGGTACTCAGCGGAAGCACTTGCTGCCACGTGCTGTCATTAACAGGTATCCACAACCCGGCATCAATGGAAGTGGACAGGGCTGACTTGGCTAAAATGCCGTACACGTCGAGAAAAGGAAACAACCAGAAGTCCGGACGAATATTGAGCCCACTTCCTCTTGACTCTGCTGCATTGAATCGTATGATGTTGTCGAGATCATACAACTCACCGTTGTTAAATCCCACCTTAAGGTTTTCGATGATGATATCGGATTTCTGTGTGATGAAATTCACACTGAGACCTGCGGAGTAAGGCAGACTGAAACCTTTCTGATAGGCCTTCTTTCCGAGAATCGGCAATACATACGGATACTCAGCACTCTTCACACTATCGAGATATTCCTGGTGCTTCTTGCCGACCACTTTGTCCGTGGTGTATTGCGCGCGGACTAATGAAACAGAACTTAGTAACAGCAGTGCAGCGAATAAGAATTTCTTTGTGTCAGCCATAAGGCGGTTATTAAAACGCTTCATTAAAGTTGAAATAGAATCCAAAAGTTTCCACACCCCACCCAAAATCAATGCGCAGGTTCATGCGGGGTTGCACTTCAAAACGGTAACCCACGCCGAGATTAGCCAGAAATCCCTCGTATTCGTCCATCTTTTCACCCAGGGTTCCTCCGCCTACCCATCCCACCACGCCGCTCTTGCTAAGTGTTTGGTCTTTCTTCATGAACATATAGCGGTACTCTACAATGGCGAAGATCATATCCTGCGCCCGGTATTGGCCCCAGGTATATCCGCGCAGATCGAAGGGCGTTCCGGGTTGCGAGAGTTCACCGTACGGAACATCACCCGTTGAGGCCCGCCATTTCAACTGCGACGCCAGTGTGCTTCCCTGGCGATTGAAGAGGTTGAAATATTTTCTCACATCGAGTTGATACACCTGGTAATCGTTGTCGCCGCCCAGATAACATCCGTAAAAAGTTGCTGAAGCATTCAGGTAAAATCCTTTCCAAGCATTCACGGGAATGTCGCGCGAATCATACTGGTAAATAAATCCGAGTCCTCCGTTGAAATTTTTATCACCGAATTGCTGGTAATAACTGTCAGCCGCCATGCCGGGGCTCACATCTTTCGCTCCCGTATAATTGAAATCAATGTTCAGCCCTGCAAAATGATTTTTGGCAAACTGCCACATGGGGCGCGGGTTAATCCAGTACCAGCTTCGCACATACGCAGTGGTTGAATCCCCTTCTTCTGTATTTCTCCCGGCATCATAACCCACTCCCCAATAATTATCCGGCATGTTCTTAAACCAGAAATCTCCCGGGATGCGCAACTTGTCATTCAGCCAATAGGTATTTACAATACTGTTAAAAAAATATGCTCCGGTGGTAGTGATGCCCACTGCAACCGGTGTGGTGGAGCGCTGGATGAGTGTGTCGTGCGGATTGGTCTTAAAGCTGATCATGCCCGTTGCAGCCAACACGCCACCAAGTTCCGGAGTGTATGCCGGTCCGGCAAGCGGTGTAATCATCAGCTTACCTTTTTCAAGTTTGTCGGCCTTGATGCTGTCTTTACGTGCCTTGCGTTCTTCTTTGGTGGGCTTCTGGGCGAATACTGTGTAAGTGACAGATAAGAGGAGGACGGCGAGACAAACAGCGGCAATGTATTTCATAATCATTCTGAGTGGTTCTTTTCACCAATTTTCAGCGCACAAAATTAGGTATGAATTGCAAGATTCTTTATGACGTATCTCAAACGCAAACAACTGCGTCAGATCAAAATGTCACTCCCAGGTTGAGCAGAGCGAACTGATCACCGGTGAATGGATTGAAGTAGTATCCCGTAACAACGAACCAATTCTTCTGAACGGCCCAGAATAGCCCGCGCTGCACATCCAATCCATCTTCGTCGGTTCGCAATTTTTGTGCGGAGAATCCGAACCACGTCCAGTCGGCGGGAGAATAGTATAACTCGCTCCAGAAACTCCAGAAATTATCTCCGCTGTCATGCAGGTCAAAAGCATATTCCGCTTCACCATACCATCCGAACTTTCCGTACATGAGTTCGAATTCGAGTGCCGGAAGAATTGCATCCGTATTACCGGCACAGAAGCCGAGCATGGGCGTGGCCATGAGAAATAATTCATTGCCCACTTCGACATTGTATCCCGCAAATGCCGCTGCCGTTTGAAAGTCTTCGTAGTTGTAGCGCGCTTCGAGGTGCAGATGATTTTTCTTCACCCACACCACCGGACTGAGAAAGAAGTCATCCGGAAAAATGAAAGCCGAAACTTCGGCATGGACTTTCCAGGGATGTTGCGCAGCAGTAGAATCTGCCTGGGTGAACGCACGCTCTGTGATGCAGAGAAGGATACAGAAGCAAATGAAACTTGTTTTCATCCTCCGAGAAAAATAGTTGCAATTACAATCACGCCGCCGGTGATCATTAATACAAATGCTGTTTTCCACGCATTGTATCCTGTCTTCTTTCCAAAATAATATCCGGTAATGAAGAGCATCACCAGCGCAGTCCAGTTGGAAACCCGAACGGCGGTGTGCGCAGAATGAATAAAGAAGAATGGAATAATGACGGGAAATGTAGCCACGAAGACCAGGATGAAAGCCGTGATGCCGGACGTGATATCTTTCCACGTTACAAAAACCCGCTTCGGCGGTTCAGGCAATTTATTGATTTCATCACGCAGGTGTTCGAAATGCTCGCTCCTGAGAAGTTGCGACACTAAAGGAGGCAGTACGGACCTGATCACGTTATCCGCTTCTTCGGTAGATTTTGAACTTCTCATTTTATGAAGCAGGTGCAGTGCTTCACCGCGGTAAAGCAGCGTGGAGAATACGATGATGAGCGCATCAATCAAGCCCCACGCTACATTGCATCCCAATGCCGACCAAAGAATGGAGGGCACATCCTCCGTTCCGGCATTGGCGATACTGATGGAACAAGTGAAGGTGAGGGCCGCAATCAATCCATAAATTACTTCGTCAATACGTTCCACGAAATCAAGCCCCTTGCCGGTTTTCTTCACATATTCCACCCAATATGATTCCGCATTACCTGCCATGAAAACAAACTGATTTATTTCCGTTCACGAAGTAATAAAACTCCCTGTTCCCTTGAAATGATTTTAGAGATCAAGCAGAATGAAGAATATCATCTACGGGAAGTTTCATCCGCCGAGCGCAATGGTCATGGCCACCAGCAAGGCGCCAATTCCCATGATCATGAGCCCGCTGATAAACGGCGAATAACGTGTTCGCTTTCCGAAAATAACTCCCGCGATGAAAAGCAGTAACAAGGCCACACCATTGGAAACACGCAGGGCAATCAACACATCAGGAATGAAGATGAACGGAACGGCCACGGGAAACGTGGACAGGAATACAAGCAGAAAAACCTTGATGGCGCCCCACACATCATTCCATGTGATCAATGTTGATTTGGGCGGCTCCGGAAGTTTCCGCACTTCATCTGTGAAATAATGATAGTGCTCTTCGGTCATCAGTTTACCCATCAGCGGTGGAAGCGCATCCTTGATCACTTCTCTCGCTTCCTCATCACTGCGCGCATTGCGTAAATGATGCAGGGTATTCAGCCCTTCGCCCCGGTACATCATGACGGAAAAAATATAGAAGAACGCATCAATAATTCCCCAGGCCACATTACAACCCAGTGCCGCCCACAAAACAGTTTCTACTTCCTGCAGCCCCGATGTGGCGGCGCTCATGGTGCATGTAAAGGTGAGCACCATGATGAGACCGAATATGATTTCGCTTATGCGCTCCGCCCGATCCAGTTTGCCTCCCTGCCTCCTGACGAAACTTACCCACATGTCATTATTACTGCTGCTCATATTTTATTCTTTAGATGCCGTTAGTTCCTTCATGATGGACAAGGCACACTAAAGCAACCTGTCACCCGCTGCTTCCTGTTTGCTCTGCTCTGAAAATGCGTCGTATAAAACTTTCAACGATAAGCTGAGCGGAATGGCGAGTATCGCTCCGGCCGGCCCGAGTACAAAAGTCCAGAACAGAAGCACCAGCAGGATGGCCAGAAATGACACGTCGAAACTCTGCTTGAGCAACCTGGGGCGCACCACATTATCAAAGAAAATATTGATGGCATACCACGAAACAAAAACAATGATGGCAGTGGTATTTCCCTGCTCGAGCAGGGCCACCATGGTGGGCATGATCACGGCCAGTAAGAATCCAACAACCGGTACGAAATTGAGAAAGAAGAACAACACACCCCACATGATGGCAAAATCAACCCCGAGTATGAGTAATACAATAGTGGAGGCAACTCCCTGCATCAGCCCCACGAGCGCCTGTATGCCGATGAAGGTGCTTGATAATTTATTGAGATCCGTGATTTTGTACATCAGTGATCCTTCGGCAAATCCTTTCTTTTCAATCTTGCGGTTTACTGCTTCAAACTCGATGAGTAATACCACAATCAAAATGAGGATGAACACACTGTTCCCAATGAGTGAAGCCAACCCGCCGAAGAAAGCCAAAGCAATGGATTGAATCTTTTGCGGGTCCGAAGCGCCCTGCGTGGCAGACGTGATGTCAATACCACGGTCTTTCAGCATACTGATGACTCCGGTTGACATCTCCGAAATTTTTGCTGAGTACTCCGGCAATTTCGCTTTAATACTTACCACGGCGCTGCCCACCACACCCACCACACCCGAACCGATAATGAGCACGACGAGAATTGTAATCGCCACGGAAAGAACAGAGCGGTGCGTTTTACGCCTCAGCCATGCCGTGAGCGGATGAAGACACTGTGCGATGAGAACGGCGAATAGCACAATCACCAGTGTTGATGCAATCGCCTTGATGCCTGCCACAATAACCACGATGCAGGCCATGGCTAACAGGAACCTCAGAAACGGAGAATTGGTCATGGTATTTTTGGTTTATTATTTCGAATCACAAGATACAAGTATGGTGTGGAACGAAAACATGATTTAATTGAGTTGTTACAATGTGTATGATCTGCTATATTTTCATCACCCTGAAATCATTTATTAAGAATGAATTTTTAAAACGTCACGCGGGTTATGCAACTTCATCTGATTATGCGTGATCATTCAACCTCCATTTAATTTACTTCAGCTATATGGAAATAGGCATTTACACATTCGGAGAAACCACCGCTGACCCGCTCACCGGAAAAGTAATCAGCTATGAGCAGCGGATGAAGGACATGCTGGAAGAAGCCGCGCTGGCCGATCAGCTCGGGCTGGAAGTTTACGGCGTAGGGGAACATCATCGCCGTGACTTTTCTGTTTCTTCTCCTGCTGTCGTACTCGCTGCTGCAGCACAACGCACAAAAAACATCCGGCTTACCAGCGCCGTCACCGTGCTTAGCTCCGATGATCCCGTGCGCGTGTTCCAGGATTTTGCTACGGTGGATTTGCTTTCGGGCGGCCGTGCCGAAATCATGGCAGGCAGAGGATCGTTCATTGAATCATTTCCGCTCTTTGGTTACGACCTTGATGATTATGATGAATTGTTCGAAGAAAAACTCGAATTGCTGCTGAAGTTGCGTGAATCGGAAGTGATTACCTGGAGCGGGAAACATCGTCCGGCGATTGATCATCAATCAGTGTATCCGAAACCTGTTCAAAATCCGCTGCCTGTTTGGATTGCTGTTGGAGGTACGCCGCAATCTGTAATCCGGGCAGGCAAGCTCGGATTACCTATGGCATTGGCCATCATCGGCGGTATGCCTGACCGGTTTGTGCCGTTGATTGATCTCTATCGCGAAACGGCTGCACGGGCGGCATATGAATCTTCTGTTGCCCGCGTAAGCATCAACTCGCACACTTTCCTTTCTGAAAATTCACAACAGGCCGCTGATGATTTTTATCCTTCTTATGCTGATGCCATGACGCGTATCGGCCGCGAGCGCGGCTGGTCGGGCATGACCCGTTCCCAGTTTGACCTGATGCGTGAGCCGGAAGGATCGTTGCTGGTCGGAAGTCCGCAGCAGGTGATCGATAAAATCCTATATGAGCATGAGCTGTTCGGCCACGATCGTTTCCTCGCTCAACTCACCGTAGGAAGTATTCCGCATCAGAAGGTGATGCATGCTATCGAGTTGCTCGGCAACGTAGTTGCTCCGGCCGTTCGCAAAGCAACCGCTGCGGCACGCGTGAATTCATAATGCTGCATCCGCAATCATGAAATGTTTTTGACGGCACGGCCATGCCATTGAAAATTGAATATTGATGATTGGAAATTCAGCTACCATCCTCCGCCCAAACTCCGGTAAAGACTTACCATAGAGTTGAGCTTGCTCTGCAGAATGAATGACTCCTGCAGTTCTGCATTAAAGAGATTATCCTGCTGAATAATCACTTCCGTGTAATCCGTGTAGCCAAAGTTGTAACGTGCCTCAGAAAGCCGCAACGCATTTCGTGCGGCATCTACCTGCTGGCGAAGAATGTCGTACTGCCGTGTGTAGCTCTCATAATTCTTCAATGAATTATCTACATCCGTGAAGGCCTCCAAAACCGTTTCCTGGTAGAAATATGAAACCTGCTGCAATCGCGCCCGCTCAGCCCGCGTGATGTGATTCAGTTCACCGAAATGGAAGAGCGGACCGAAAATCGCTCCTGCTCCGCTGGCCACCAGTCCTGCACTTCCTAAAAATGTGCTCAGGTCAGGACTGGCGAAGCCGAGAATACCCGTGAGAGAAATAGACGGAAACTGATTGGCCACCGCAATGCCGACACGGTTGAACTGTGCCTCCACCTGATAACTTGCTTCACGAATATCCGGCCGGCGCTCAAGCAATTCAGATGGAATACCGGAAGGCAGGCTTGGAACAAAGACCTGATCCACATTCGCAAGCCCCCGCGGAATTTGCCCGGGCGGTAATCCCTGCAACACACGCAATGCATTTTGATATACATTGATCAACCGCTCAAACTCGGGAACCGCAGCCGCTGCCACTGACTCCTGTTGTATCGCCTGAAATTTATCCAGCTCCGAAACGTAGCCCGTATCAAAGCGGGCTGTAATGAGTAATGTATTGTAGTGCCGCGCCTCATAGGTTCTCTGAGCTATTGCCAGCCGATTGTCGAGATCGCGCAGGATGAAATAATTAGTGGCCACGTTGGCGATCAAACTGGTTTGAAGCAAATTCCTGTTTTCTTCCGAAGCTAGAAACTCAGCTTGTGCGGCCTTCTTTGAGTAACGAAGTTTTCCCCACAAATCCAATTCCCAGTCGAGGGAACCGTACACGCTGTAAGCAGCTCCGTCAATGCCCGCTCCTACTTTTTGTGCTTCACTGCCGATGGATCCATAACCCGCTCCCCCGCCGTAATTGAACGAAGGCCAGATTTGCGCATTTGCTGCCGCAGTAATTTCCCTGGCTTCAGTAACGCGTGCTATTGCAGCAAGTAAGTTGCGGTTACTGTCAAGCGTGACCTGTATCAATCGGCGCAGCACCGTATCCTGATAGAGATCCACCCACTTCATATTGGTGATAGAATCTTTTGTAACCTGATTGGGATAAACGGAATCGGTGGCAACCTTTGGCGGTGATTCATAAATACCACCGACAAAACATCCGTTCATCAACACAGTTACTGCTACAAGCAGCGCCGCAACTAATGTGCGTAAAGGCAACAGCATGTATGAACCCGGAGAGCCATGTATTTTCATTTCGCTTCCGCCTCCTTCGCTGCTTTCTTTTTCTTCTTACCCTCAATTAAAACAAAGAACGCCGGAATCAGTAACACACCGATGATGGTGGCACAAAGCATTCCGGCAAACACGGCCATACCCATCACTTTGCGTCCTTCAGCTCCGGCGCCACTGGCAGTAAGCAGCGGTACCACGCCAAGTATGAATGCAAATGATGTCATAAGGATGGGACGGAAACGAAGCTTAGCTCCATCAATGGCGGCCGTGAGTGTGTCATCTCCTGCTTCCTTTTTCATTTTGGCAAACTCCACAATGAGAATAGCGTTCTTGGCATTGAGGCCGATCAGCATCACCAATCCGATTTGCGCGAACACATTGTTCACATAACTCAATGACCAGATGCCGGCGATGAACAGTCCGAGAAATGCGCCCATCACGGCCCAAGGAGTTCCCAGCAGCACACTGAACGGCAGCTTCCAGCTTTCATATTGCGCCGCGAGAATGAGGAATACGAACAGCAATGCCATGAGGAACGCTTTGCCTCCGGTACCGGCAGCTGCTTCCTCCTGGTAACTCATGTTACTCCACTGATAACTCATATCAGCCGGCAGCGTTTCTGCTGCCACTTCTTTCAGGGCCTGCAACGCCTGCGAAGAACTGTATCCCGGCGCCGGCACACCGTTGATTTCAGCAGCGCGGTAAATGTTGAAGTGATTGGTGTATTGCGGCCCACTGGTGTCACTTACCGTAGCCACCGTTCCCAGCGGTACCATTTCACCCTCCTTATTCCGTGAATAGAATTGCTGCAGATCATCGGGCTTCATGCGGTAATCCATGTCGGCCATTACATAGGTTTTGTACTGGCGTCCGAACTGGTTGAAGTTGTTTACAAAATATCCGCCGAGATAGGTGGAGATCGTGCTGTTTACATTGTCGAGGTTCAGCCCGAGTTTGTCCACTTTTTCCTTATCCACCTGAATACTTTTTTGAGGCACGTTGGCGCGATAAAGCGTGTACACTTTTCCGATTTCGGGCCGCTGGCTGGCGGCTGCGATGAAACGCTGCGCCTGCTGAGCCAGATACTGCGGGGAATTTCCGGCACGGTCCTGCAACATCATGGTGAAGCCGGCGCCATTACCCAAACCGAGAATCGGCGGCGGACCTACGGCAATCACCGTGGCTTCAGAAATATTCTTTATCGCAAGTGCATTCACCTCTGCTGCAATTTGCAACGCCGTCTTGTGCCGTTCCTCCCATGGCTTGAGGGTGATAAAGAAAGTGGCCGCATTCGGTGCGACCGTATTGTTGAGGAGGTTGTTTCCGTTTACAGTTGTGTAGAGTTCTATCTCCGGAATCTTCTTAAGTATTTCTTCAATCTTTTTTGTGGCAGCATCCGTGCGTTGCATTGAGGCCGCATCTGGTAATAAGGTGCTGATGATGAAATAGCCCTGGTCTTCTTCCGGAACGAAACCCGTAGGAATTTTGATTCCGAGCAACGCGGCTACCGCCACAATGCCGCCGAGAATAACTACGGATACAATAAGCTTCCTCGCAAAAAATCCGGCCACCTTCACATAGCCGTTCGTAAACCGGTCAAAGAAGCGGTTGAACCCGCTGAAGAAGCGTGCAAGTAATCCCTTCGATTCCTTTTTCGGTTTAAGCAGCAGTGCCGCCAGTGCAGGACTCAGTGTGAGTGCATTAAACGCAGAGAAACAAACCGAGATCGCAATGGTGATGGCAAACTGCTGGTACAATCGCCCGGTAATACCTCCGGTGAATGACACCGGTATAAACACAGCGGATAGAATAACGGCTATCGCCACCACAGGCCCTCCCACTTCCTTCATCGCTTTGCTGGTGGCATCTCTGGGCGACATGCCGTGTTCTATATTATGCATCACCGCTTCCACCACTACAATGGCATCATCCACCACCAACCCGATCGCGAGAACAAGACCAAGCAGTGAAAGTACATTCACTGAAAATCCGAGCAACGGAAAAACCATAAAGGTTCCGATGAGTGAAACCGGAACCGTTAACAACGGAATCAGAGTTGCTCTCCAGTCCTGCAGGAAAATGAAAACCACGAGAATTACCAGCACGACTGCTTCCAGAAGCGTCTTAATAATTTCATCAATACCCGCAGTAACAGCCGCCGTGGTATCCAGCGAGAAATCCGACTTCATGTCGGACGGAAATCGTTCATTAAGTTCTGTAATCTTGCTCTTCACGGCTTCAGCCACTGCCAATGCATTGGAACCGGGAATCTGGAAAATGGCAATCGTGGACGCAGGCGAACTGTTGATACGGCTGCTCATCGTATAGTTCTCCGTTCCCAATTCAATCCTTGCCACATCACTCATGCGCACCAGGGCGCCGTTGGGATTCGACTTGAGGATGATATCAGCGAATTGCTGCTCGGTAATGAGGCGCGACTGCAGCAAGGTAGTATAAGTGTTCTGCGTGCCGGGAGCGGCGGGTTCACCACCAAAACTTCCGCCCGGCTTAATCACGTTCTGTGCTTTGAGTGCATTGATTACATCCTGCACCGTGAGATTATATTGTGAAAGGCGGTCGGGTTTAACCCACACGCGCATGGCATATTCTGAACCGCCAAACACAAACACATCACCCACACCGTTGATTCGCTTTAACTCATCCACGATGTTGATGAAAGCATAGTTGTTCAGAAACTTGGAATCATACGTGTTGTTGGGCGAAGAAATCGACACGAGCATGAGCGGGAACGTGAGCGATTTTTTCGTGGTTACACCGAGTGCGGTTACCTCCGGCGGAAGGAACGGTGATGCCTGCGCCACACGGTTTTGCGTGAGCATGTTGGCATTGTCGAGATTCGTTCCTACATCAAAAGAAACTTCGAGCCGGGTGGTGCCGTCATTGGCATTCACCGAGCGCATGTAGATCATTTTCTCCACGCCATTTACCTGCTGCTCAATCGGCGTGGCCACGGTTTGTTCCATGTTCACCGAATTGGCACCGGTATACGAGGCATTCACCTGAATCATCGGCGGCGTGATCTCGGGATATTGCGAGATGGGAATACCGAGCAACACGATATAGCCCAGTATCACCATCAGGATGGCGATCACCATGGCGAAGATGGGCCGGCGGATAAAGAATTCACTCATAAATAGGTGACGAACAAGTTGAGGGAATCAGGGTTTAGCATGAATGAAATACTACTATCGGTTTACCGAAGTCGAGTCATATGAATACGGCTGCACAACGGGTTTGATCACCATACCGGGCTTGATGATGGCGTTACCAATGAGTGCGACTTTTTCGCCCGGCTTAAGGCCATCCATAATCACCCAGTTGCTCCCTACACGCTGGCCTACCTGCACCGGGCGCGGCTGAATCTTGCTGCTATCGTTAACCACAAACACCTGGTAGATGTTCTGCAACTGATTGATGGCCTGTTGCGGAACAAGGATGGCATTCTCTATTTGCTCCGATTCAAAACGCACCTTAACATACTGTCCGGGCTTGAGCATGTGTGATTTGTTTTCAACGATGGCCTGCACGAGCAGTGAACCGGTGGTGGGATCCACTTCACGGTTTGCAAAATCCAGTTTGGCGGTCTCAGGAAATAGTGATCCGTCACTCAATATTAATTGCACATTCAGATTCTTCAATTGCTCGGCCGTCATGGATTGTTTGTATTTCAGAAAATCGTTTTCAGAAATCGAAAACCGGACACGCAAAGCACCTACGGCTGACACGGTATTAATGGAAGATCCACCGATGCTCTTGCTCACATAATCACCCACCTGCACTTTCGAAACACCGATCACTCCGTCAATAGGTGAAAGGATACGGGTATAACTTAACTGTGTTTGTGCATTATTTAATCCCGCTTTGGCTGCTTCTACGGCCTGCACCTGCGCATCATAGTTTGCCTGAGCGGCATCCAGGTCGCGTTTACTCAGCGCATTCATCTCCACCAGTGGAATCACCCGGTCTAAATCGGCTTTGGCTTTTGCCAGCATTACATTGGCCTGTGCGAGATTGGCCTGCGCCTGTTGTTCCCGGTTACGCAGTTCATCATCCTGTATCACGTACAACACTTGACCAGCCCTTACTTGTCCTCCTTCCTTAAACTCGATGGATTGAACCCATCCTTCCACCCGTGGCTTGATGTCAACGTCGGACTGTCCGTAGGTTTGTCCTACGTATTCCACATAGAGTGGAACAGTCTTTTGCCCGGCCTCCACCACATTTACATCGGGAATGATCATTGCTTTCTGCTCGGCCTTCTTGCAGGAAGTGATGACAAATGCTGCAAAAGGCAGAAGCAGCCAAATGTTGAATCGAATCTTTCGCATTACAAGTGATTAATTTGAAACCAGCGCGATGTCTGAAATGTGTCGCAAGGTAATAAGAATGTATCATCACACCGCCTAACCAAAATCAGCATACTTCACTGATTGATTTCTGTCAAACCAAAGGGAACATTTCCTTTCTTTGCAAAAATTTAGTCCCATGAAAAAATCTTCAGTCTGGTTACTGGTTCCACTGTTCATTGCCTTTCAACTCATTACTTCCTGCTCTTCCACACAACTGGTCAGCAGCTGGCGCGATCCGGAAACCACCGTAGATAAGACGAAACTGTCAAAGGTATTGGTGATGTGTCTCGTGAAAGATGAAACAACCCGACGGGTGGCTGAGGATGAAATTGTGAAGCGTAATCCCACGGTATTCGTAACTTCTTATGACAAGTATCCCGCACAGATGCTTGAAAGCAATCCGGACAAAATGAAGGTTGAAATTCCAAGCCAGGGGTATGATGGCATCATCATCATGCGGCTTGTAGGTAAGGAACAGGCCACCACTTATGTGCCCGGCAGCTACCCGAGTTACTACGGCGGATGGTATGGCTATTACGGGTACGCCGCGCCGTATTACTATGATCCGGGTTACTATCGCACTGATGAATATTACTCAGTAGAAACAAATATCTATTCCATTCCCAAGAATAAATTGATCTGGTCTGGAATTACCGAAACCATCAACCCCGGATCGGTTGAAACCACCATCCGTGAAATCAGCGATGCCATTGCTTACCAGATGAAGAAAGAAGGTTTCCTGAAGAGTGAGGAATCCAAATAATTTCGTCGTGGAATGGCACGTTCATTCATCCTCCTAATTCTTTTCTAAAACAAAACCACATGCAATCATCAATCAGGTTCATTTCAAAATTCACATTCATCCTCCTGTTTTTTGTTTCTTTCATCAGCGTGCGATTAATGGCGCAGTCCACGGAACTCACCGGTATTGCCGGCTACACCCTCGCTGAAACGTTCACAACTACCGATGCCTATGAAGTGCGAATCAGCGATGGCTTCACCTATGGCGGTAATCTTTGCTTTAACCCCAATGAGTTTTACAGCATCGTATTACAATACACGCGGCAGGATGCCGAAGCAGATGTGTATGATTACATCTATGGCGGCTATAAGAACGGAATTCCAGTGAGTGTAAACAACATCATGATCGGCGGCGAACGTAATCAGCCGATCGGTTCAGGCAAAGCATACGGTTTTGGCGGCATTAACCTGGGAACAGCGGGGCTGGTTACTTCTGAAAGCGGCTATAGTGATCGCTGGAAGTTTGCTTTTGACATTCATGCCGGATTTAAAATCTATCCTTCAGACCGGGTCGGCATACGGTTGCAGGCAGGAATCAATTTCCCGGTGCAGTATTTCGGCGCAGCTTTTACGGTAGGTACCGGCGGCAGCGGCGCAGGTGTTTCGGCAACTTCAACTATTACACAGGTAAATTTTCTCGGAGGACTTATCATACGCTTTCCCTCCAAATAAACCATTAACGGTAACCAGTGTGAATTTGAAGAGACTCAAAACTTCTACCACATGTTCTGCCTTATCCCTCGGTTTCAACCACGTGCATTCTTCTTGTTGATCGCCTTACTCCTTGCAAGTATTTATTCGAATGCAGAATCAAATGACTCATCCAAAGCCAAACTAAAGTATCCGAATAATATCAAGCTCAACATCTCTTCACCTATTCTGTACTCGCCTTCATTCGTGTTTTCCTATGAAAGATTGGTAAACTCACACCAATCCTTTTCAGTCATTGGCGGCTACGTTACTTTCCCGCAAATCATCCGCAGTCTTCCCGACAGCATCAATTTTGAAGAAACTAAAAGCCGCAGCGGTTACAGAGTGGGCGGCGATTATCGTTTTTATTTCAAGAAAGAAAATAAATACCTGGCGCCTCACGGACTTTACTGGGGACCTTTCGCAGATTATTATTACTTCAACAACAAGAGAACTATTTCCGTAATTGATACCACTTTTGCCACCGGCTCCCTTGACTTTGATGGCAAACTTGCCTTATTACAGGTTGGCGTTGGAATGGGCTACCAGTTTTCACTGATAAAAGACCGAATGACTATTGATCTGTCGTTATTTGGTCCTGCCTTCGCATACTATAAAGCAAACCTCAGTTTGAAGGGTGACTTTGATGCTAAACTGGAGGATGAGTACCTGCAGGACTTATTTGACTATATGATCAACAACTTTCCATTGCTGGGAGAGTTGGCAAGCAATAAGGACAAAGAACTTTCCAGCAGCGGCGTCGCCGATTTGTTTTTTGCAGGTTTCCGCTATTCCATTTGGGTGGGCTTCCGCTTTTAATCACCTTATTCAACGCACAAAATTTTTACCCTGATTTCATTCAGATCACCGGGTGATATTCGTCACGCATTGATCCGTTGAATGAGATGGAACTTTCCGTTCGGGATGCGCTGACACGGTGCTTACCTACCATTTTGATAAAGTCTTCCTGTTTCTGAGAAATAGAATAGCTATGAAACGTAAATCAATCAACATCATCATTGATGCGCTGGGCTTTATTGCATTCATCCTGTTAACCACCACCGGCCTGCTCATGCACTTTATTCTTCCGCCCGGGAGCGGACACTTTATCGGGCTGTGGGGTATGGACCGCCATGAATGGGGGCGTATTCACTATTGGATTTCGATTTCCTTCCTGGCCATTCTGGTCCTGCATCTCATCCTGCACTGGCGCTGGATCGTTAGCGTGATCAAAGGGCAGCCCACAGAAGAATCAGGATACCGAATGCTGCTGGGCCTGGTGGCATTGATTGCATTACTCGTGCTGGCTTTTTCTCCCTTCTTTGCAGAAGTGCAACCTACGGGTGACGAACCTCCACATAAGATGCAAGCGCCCCGTGATTCAGCTTCCGTTATTGAACGAGTTGTTGCGCCTGATTCATCAGCGCAGGAAAAAAAAGTAACCGGCGAAGAACCAAAATACAAAAACAAAGAAACGAGGCAGGAAGAGAATGAATCCATTGTCGGTTCCATGACACTGCGTGACCTCGAAGCGCAAACCGGCATTCCCTACCAGTCGGTATTGAAAGAACTGGGACTTTCAACGGATATTTCCCCGGATGAAAGACTGGGCAGATTGAGCAAACAAAATGGTTTTGACATGACGCGGGTGCGCGAAGCGGTGGAAAAGCTGCAGAAGCGCTAACTCATGTCAGTGAGGTCAGCCGGATCATCTTCTTCGATCGGCATGCTGAATTTGTAATTAGAGCAAAACATGGGGCAATGAAGCATTTGCCGGATGTTACGCAGTTGGCCGGCTGAAGTTTCACCCGAAGTCCTTCCTACTAGTTCAAAAAGAAAAACCGGAAGCCCTCCAACTTCCGGTCCTTCTCCATGAAAACAAAATTCAATCAAGCCATTCCTCTCTCTATTCAAGCACGTGAATATTTTTTGCGGAGCAGATGTCTTTCAGCTTCTTCGGCCACACGGTTACACTCACTTCGCCCAAATGAGCTTTGCGAAGAATGTGCATCACTGTGCGTGACTGACCGATCCCTCCACCGATGCTGAGAGGCAGTTCATTCCTGATAATGCCGCTATGGTATGGTGTAGAGAGCAGGTTGAGCTGATTCGACATCTCCAATTGCTGCTTCAGTGTTTCAGCATTCACCCTGATGCCCATCGAGGAGAGTTCATGCCTTCTCTTCGTTACAAAATTCCAGACGAGGATGTCGCCATTGAGCCCATGCGCCGGCTTCCCTTTCGGTGTGGTGGTGGGTGTCACCCAGTCATCATAATCTGCTGCGCGCATTTCGTGGGGGTAACCATCTGCCAGCGGCCAACCGATGCCTACGATGAAGACAGCCGGATACTTCTGCAGGATGGCTGTTTCACGTTGCTTACGCGGCAAGTCAGGAAACATTTCCAGAATTTCTTCCGCATGCAGGAATACAATTTCTTCAGGCAGGTTGGGGTATTTGGAAGATTTCAGTTGCGGGAATAACTCCTGCGCATAGACTTCGGCATTCTTCATCACCTTCCAGATTTTACGCACTACCTCTTCCAGGAAGTCGAGGTGGCGGTCCTGTGCCGTGATCGCACGCTCCCAGTCCCACTGATCCACATAGGCGCTGTGATCGTGATCGAGGAAATAATCTTTTCTCACAGCACGCATATCAGTGCAGAGTCCTTCGCCGGGCTTCATGCCAAATTCTTTAAGTGCTACCCTCTTCCACTTCGTGGCCGCCTGAACCACCTGCGCCTCCACCGGATTTTTGCCATTGTCATTTTTGATGTGGAATGAAACGGGTGTGCGCGATCCGTCGCGGTCGAGCATGTCGTTCACTCCGCTTTCTGCATCTACAATAAGCGGCACCTCCACCATCATCAGGTTAAGCTCTTTGCAGAGGTTGGTGCTGATGAAGTGTTTCACTTCATAGATCGCCTTCTGCGTGTCTTTCGGATTTAAGAGTGAAGTGTAATCTGTGGGAAGAATTCTTTCGATTTCTTCATAGGAGCCAATGCCGGGTCCGGCAAGGTCGGCTCGTTTGTCAGCCGTTGCAATCATGTTTGAAAGATTTTGGATGGTAATATTCCGCTGCCCCGGTTTTACAGGGTATGATTTCTTTCAGCGTGATGGCTGATAAACGTCACGAATGTCAATCAGGCGGCCTGATGCTGCATCAGATCATCATGTATCCTGCGGGCCGATCTCAGGTATGATAACGGAGTTGCCTTCCTCACAAACCACTCTCCATCCATTAATGCCCTTTGTGCATCGGACAATGAAGGGTCCCTTCTTGCGAGAAGGTAACCTTCCTGCATGTACCGGAAAATGTCTTTGAGAGGAATAAGCCCGACCAGAGGATCGAGGCACTCGTAGAACCCATAGATATCCAAATCTACGAGGGCGAGTACGCAGCCTTTTGCCGCCTGAATGAGTTGGATTTCGTTTTCATTGAACTTGCTCATTCCTATTATAATGACAGGAGAAATTTCTTTCACGTTGCACCCGATGCAAAAAAATTCGGGAATCTCCCGCCTAATAAAAAATGAATTTATAAGTCGTTCAGGAAGGCCTCAATCTACAGGGGCTCATTAACCGTTTCTGTAATCCCTGAATCTTTCTTCATCAGTTTATGGAAGAAAATATACGAGCAGCTACCGAGCCCGATGGGCACGAGCATAACAAGCATTCCCGCATTCAATCCTCCGGCAGCGATAACGGAATATATAGCGCCAAAAAGGTCGAAAGCGAAACCCGCATAAACCCATTCTTTGATACGCGGAAAACCCGGAATGAGCAGGGCAACCACGCCGAGCATTTTTGCGGCTCCCAGAAATTGAGTGAAGTAATTCGGGAAGCCAAGAAACTGATTCATAAACTGCACGGCTTGCTCATTCAACATCAGGTCTGGTATTGACGACCAGGTCATGAAAGCCGCGAACAGCAGGGTGGAAACCCAATAAATTATTTTGGTTCTTTTCATAGGAGGAAGAAATGAAAACCTGTAACTGAATAATTGAATGCGTGAATCAAACTTTCAAAGTTAATTGAATTACATTCTGAAGCTTCTAATGCTGCGGCCGAAAACTGATCACCGTAGATAGAAACAGAGAATAAGTTGCAAACATTTCCGTCCTTTACCAGTGATCAACCCATCGCCCGTAACTATGATCAGACTGTTCGCACTTTTAACACTGTCCGTTTTATGCAAGTGTGTGAACACATTTGCGCAATGCACGCCTTCGGTTCCTTCAAACGCTGTAGTCGTGAACAGCACCACAACCATCAACGGAGGATTTGATCCAGTCTGGGTCTGCAGCGGCGACACCTTGCACTCCGATGGCGGCTTCCATAACGTATTCCTTGAACCCGGATCGCTGATGACGACCGACGGCGGTATTGATACGATTTATGTGAAAGAGGGCGCCACCTTCATCATGGGCGGTGGCATTCATGTGATCTTTTACGTTTCGCTCTCCGATCTCGACATCAACGGCGGTATTCCCTATCAATATTCCTGTGCCTCGCTCACATATGATTACACCCATGCACCTGTGAATGGTTGCGCGTTGCTGCCCGTCGCGGCATTCTCGGCGAGCGATTCAACCATCTGTACCAAAACCTGCATCAGTTTCCAGAGTGCCAGTGTGAGCGCCGTTACGTGGCAATGGCTATTTGAGGGAGCAAGTCCTTCATCGAGTACCGAAGAAAATCCTGAAAACATCTGTTACAATACCCCCGGCGTTTATGATGTTACTCTCATAGTGAGCAGCGGCAATGCGAATGACACCCTTATGCTGACTGATTTTATTACGGTGTTTCCTGAAACGCCGGTGCCTGTTTTAACACAAAGCAACGATACGCTGTTTTCATCGCAGGGTTATCTCACGTATCAGTGGTATGTAGGCGACACGCTGCCGATTGCCGGGGCCACCAATTATTTTTATGTGGCTGACTCCAGCGGATCTTTTACGATCGTGGTGACTGACAGCAACGGCTGTCAGTCGTCTGCATTGATCAATGCGGTGATCACCGGATTACCCAATCTGAGTGCCTCATCGGCGGCACTCATGGTTTATCCCAATCCCGCTTCAACAACGATTACCATTTCCTCAACCGATGGTGAGAGGTTGTATTTCTGTGACCTCACCGGACATCTGTTGCTCACGGTGAAGGCATCATCTTCACGCCAAACCGATGTAAACATTTCTTCCCTGCCTCAGGTGTTTTTGATCAGGACGGATAAGGGGGAAGTAATGAAGGTGGTGAGGGAGTAAGGGGAAAGAAATTTTGGGTAATTCCAAACTAGGTGATAGGCAATTCAATCTCAAATGAAGAAGGAATGATTTATTGTCAATAAAATTCATCCTCTTGCCACGCAGATGGATTGTTTATGATGTATTCAGAAATACGCCGGTATGATTCTTCATCGCGAATGATGCGATCGTGAAATGAACGTTGCCATTCAAATTCATGAAACCCAGCCAGATGAATTTGTTTCGATGTGGTGGTTTTGTATGCGCCCATCAATTCCGATAATGATTTGATTTTTATTTCCGGATTGGATGATGGTTGCCGTTGTAGGGACAGGTCGCGACCTGTCCCTACGTCGCGACCCGTCCCTTCAATGTGCGTATCACCATGCGGGGCCAATATATTTTCCCGGTTAATTTCAATGATGCCATGAATATGATTCGGCATCACAACAAATTCATGCAACACCACGTACGGATATTGTTGTGCCAACCAATACCATTGATCGTTTGCAATTCGCCCGTATTGGTTTAAAATCATTTTTGATTCCGATTGCAGGGACAGGTCGCGACCTGTCCCTACCGTTTCGATTTTGCCAAAACAACACACCCGATCCTTTACACACGATGTAATGAAATACAGATTATCACGGGAATAATTGTATCCGGCTAATCGGTTGGGTTTTCTATGAAACATGAATTTGCCTTCAAATATTTTATTCAATTTCATCTATTCAGCACAATCAATACTGAACGGTTGACTTCTCCATGCCAGCTGCACCGGCGAAACATTTGCACCATTCCTCAAGTACGTCTGATAAGCTCAGCCCATCTTCCATTCACTGACTATAAGACTGACTATAAGGTTGGGGTCTTCTTGAAAAGATTGTCGCATTTTCCCATCATGAATGAATGTTAAAAGACAAGAGGAATGTCTTCAACTGTAATTCTTCAAAACCACCACCCCAACTTAATATTCAACAGCCCGGCGGTTTCATCTTTGGAGAAGGTGTAGGTGGCAGAGAGTACGGCAATGCCAAACGGGTTGAGGTAGATGCCGCCGCCGTAACCGGTGTGCCATACACTGGATGAATCATCCTGCACCCACACGCGGCCATTATCCAACAAACCGATAATTCCGAAGTCAGCAGGAAAGATGTAAGCATTGAAATGAAAGAGCCGCAGCCGCGCTTCGAGGTTGTTGTAAAATGAACTTTTGCCGGTATAACGCTCGCCAAGGAATCCACGCACATTTTCATTGGATCTGCCGCCAATCACATTACCCTGGTAAAACTGGAAATCGCGCTCCGTGAAATCGCCCGTGTTGTACCCGCCGCCTAAGCGGGTAGCGAGCGTGAGCCACGGTTGCTTTGAACGCACGCCGTAGAAGTGATAGTAGAGCGAAACATAACCGCGGACGAATCCGAAACTGGCAAATGTATCAGCCACCTGCGTGAGGTACCCGGCGTTCACGAGGAAGCGCACCTCGAAATTCGGCATGCTGTCCACTACAAACGGATCGTAAGTGAACTGGGTGTTGCCACCGAGAAAATGTTTGGCATTGAGATCAGAAGGACGCAGATCAGGGTAGGTTGCAAAGAACGCATCACTGCTGTCTTCCTTCACATTACCATACTGATAAATCGGACCGAAAAGAAAGCGCACTTTATTCTCATCTCCTGCTTCGAGCGCGGGAAAAAGCAATGCCTGATTGATGTGCAGCCGGTAGTAGGATTTTTCGTCTGAAAGTTTAACCGATTCATTGCCATAACCAAAAAAGTTGTTGCGGTAATTGGGCGCCTGTATGCGGGCCTGCATGTTGAAATCAAGTTTGCCGATTACGTCAGTAAAATCACCGCTGTATAAAAAATTAAATGCCCCGGTTTTAAGAGCAATGTCAAAGCTGACAGTTTGCTTCGATGCATAGGGAGCGGTGTTGTAACAACTGCCGGTGAGGCACGGCGCTTTCTTAAAACCATTGGTGATGCGCGTTACACCCGCGCCGATAAACACACCGTCATCGGGGTTGTAACCAAACAGCGGGAAAAAGAAATTCGAATTGTACTCAAAGCTTTTGGTTGAATACATATTGAGCAGTGTGTCATCCGATGTTTTGTTCTTCGCTTCGCTACCAAGACTGAGAAAGTTTCCCTCCCTTGAATCAAACACTTTTGTGCTCCTGCACATCCCTCCCACCTTCGACAAATCAGCAATCGTGTCGTTCCCTTCACCGCCAATGATGCGGATGACCGAGTTGGAACCCGATTTGCCTTCCACATGAAAAATATCATTGCCATCAAGTCCGTAGAGCTGAATTTTTTTCGTCTCTAACCCTGTGAAGAGGCGGTGGTAATATGCTCTTCCTTTTTGCCCGTTCTTAAATTGATAGACGGTGATGTCAGTGGCATTCGGCTCTTCGCGTTTCACTTCAAAGTAATCCTGCTTGTTGGTGCCGACGATGGTTACATTTTTTGCAAGGAAACTGTAGAACTTGTCTGCTATGAGCGGAAGATTGTTTCGCCGCTCTTTGATCACAGGAAGAATCTCCGGCGCACTCAGTTTATACACCGTATCGGGCCAGGCACGGAATGCCGATTCAATTTCCTGATCACTCACTGCCGACATCAGACTATCTGCTGCTGCATGCCAATCATCACGGGTCATGCGGGTGAGAAAGTTGTGATCGAAATACCGTGCACCCTGGTTGAACCACTTCACACTTACCGGCATGGGTTTGTATCGCTGCATTTTTCGCGTAGTGGCCACATTCATACTGGCGAACGTGGGCAGTATGCCATCGAAGTTGAAGAAGGCCTGATCACGGTCGCGCGGTATGGGGCGAAACATCTTGGTGCCGTCATCAAGGTTAAACTGTGCCCATTGCCATTGATCCTCGTGCCGGTCCCAGTCGCCGATCATCATGTCAAACAGCCGGGAGCGTAAGACAAATTTTTCATCCACCCGGTTATCGGCATTCTTATGCAGCGCATCGTACACATCCCAGGTGTCTTTCACCTTGGTAAATCCGCTGAGTCCTTCTTCCACCGATGCGCTGTTCAGCTTTCTTTCTTCAAACAACACCACTTCATTTTTGAACACCTCGCGATGCACACCCAACCGCGGATCATCCGGCACATAGAACACCTGCGGATTGGAATGATAGACGCCTGCGGCTTTCGCCAGGCCGGGAACCACCATGAAGCCGTAAGGATGTGATGCGGAAATCTGATCCTGCACCAAATCGGTTACGATGGTATTGCGGAAAGCGGCATCCACTGTTTTCGACGGATCCTTATCAATGGTGCGGATCACGTACTCGCTGCTGTCGGGTGCCATCAGCCGCAGTGACTTGGTCTGGAATCCTCCGCCCCGCCGGCCGGGAGTGAGTCCGCCGTACAGGTGTTCCAGATCAAGGTACTTCATGCTGATCGGCGCTGACCACACTTCACGATAGTGATTGCCGAGCAGTAACCGACCCACCGCTTCAGCCCCGTATTTGTAACTCGCCGGACGGGTAATGATACTGTCAGAGTAATTGACCGATTGCGATGTGGCCCAAAGCGGAATAAGAAGCACCCAAAGTGTACGCGGGATCAAATGCTTCATAGCGGAGGATTTAGTATGGGAAAGATAACGAAATACAGATGAAACGGAATGCATTTCTCATTTCATCCATTCATCACTTCGCGGCTGTGTATTGGAAATAAAGGATGTTGCCCTTTCCGTTCCGTCCTTCATCACTGATATACATATCGCCATTCTCCGTAAAACAAAGCCCTTCGGGTTGTTTGAAGATTTCAGGATTCAGGGAACGGATGTAAAGGATTTCTCCTTTGCGGTTCAGCACCACCATGAGTTTTCCCACGGTGGAGATGATATAGATTTCATCGGTGACCGGGTGAATAGCCACTTCCGAGGGTTGAAATGTGAGATCGCCTTTTTGGGGATCGAAGAAACTTTGCACATCCTGTACGATTAGTTTTTGCTTGTCGTGCTCCAGCAGAAAATTCTTCAGCGCTTCCAGGCGGATCACATACACCGGATCGGGATTCAGTTGCATGTGCTTCAAGTCGAAGGAATAAATAGTGCGCACGCCTTTCATTTCCTTGCCCGGATCTTTTTTGCAGGCAATAAGCAGGCGCTGGTACTTCGGATCATAACATAATCCTTCCGTGTCATTACTCTCATTCAACGGCGTTTTGTATTGATGCGCCTTTTGATCCTTGGAATCAAAACCGGTGATCTGGTGCAGGTTGCCATTGCTGCTGAGCACGTAGATGGTATCGTTCACATTGGTGATGCCTTCATAGTCGCCCTTCTTCCCGAAATCGACGCCTTGCTTCAACTCACTTTTCTTCACGTCATAGATGTACACCTTCCCTTGTTCATCATTCACGCACACCAGTTTGCTTTTGCGGTAAATATCAATGCCTGAAATTTCAGTGAGTTCACGGGGCTGCTTGAATTTCTCTGATGGATGACTGAGGTCGTAGGGAAAAGAAGATTCCGTAGAAGCAACTTCCTGGGACGTCTGTTTCGCCGGGGGAATGGAATCTGATTGGGAGGAAGATAAATTTCGGCTTGTGCAACTCAGTAATAACGTAATGATGATGAACCATTGGACTTTCATCGATTCACTCTTTTAAAGCAAAGTAAGCAAAACCTAAGCGAAGAATTCCTGCAAGCGCGAACGGTATGGTAGCAAACTTTGATTGCATACTATTCTTTTTGATGAAGTGGTTGCAAAAGTTGATCGATTCAGGCAAGTCACAGGCCTAATGGTAAGCGAAGCAATATATATCCAGAACGAAATTGAACCGGAACATGATTACCAACCGCGCAATGGTGCGTGCATTTAGCGGCGATGATTACACAAAAATCCCTACCTTACCGTTTTAACAATTTTGTTTAACCGTAAAACCTCCCCCATGCAAAACAAGATTATCCTTGGCATTCTTTTGCTTCTCGCAGTGATTAACATAATCGTATTCTTTCAAATCAAGAGCATGCTTTCCATATCTAAAAGCGAACCAAGCGCAGCGGCGGCAGCCGCAGCTGCTCGCTGTCCTGCCGATCCAATTTCAGAGTGCTATGATCCATACAGATTTCCGGGCACCGTTCACCAGGGTAACACGTGGGTCATTGAAGATATGACGAGGAAAAAGTATTCTGACGACTTCTATGATAAATTCAAGACAAATGCTCGCGCCGTTTTTGTAAGCAAGAAGGTGCTGAACAAAATATTTGCTGACGATAAAACCGCTACCGGAATCATTTGCACTTTTGCATATGAAGATGGCCGTGTTGGTTTAGTGGTGCAATCAGGGTTAAGTGATTCCACCGAGATCGCACCAATGCCTACGTCGTTTAATGATAAAGTGATGAATTCCCTTGTTGAAATTCTTGGCGTGAGCGTGGCAAAGGCCGGCACCGTTGGCACATCACAAATCTTCTATTCAAAAATTTATTGCCCGCCTCAATGTCCGTCTTCTGACTCGACCGCGGTGGACAGTACTCGTAAATCATTGCATAAGAAGACTGCGAAGTGAATAAAACCTGAAAGCTGGTGCATAGGTCTTGGTTGAGAAGTATTCATAAGCTTCCTGGATCAGTCCATTCACTCAGGATGCGGCATTGCCAGATTGTTGTTCTTCTCATTCTCGGCAACCTGCTGCTCAATGTGCACAGTTCCTATGCGTCAAAACTCGATTCACTGCTGGCAGCGCTAAAGGCAACCAGCCGGAGCGATACTGATTATGTTACTATTGCCAACGGGGCGGTAGAAGCCTATCTGTTGCAGAATGAGTCAGATTCTGCTATTCAGCTTGCCACCCGCGCATTGCAGGCAGCCAGCCAACTTCATTTCAGCCGTGGCGAGGCGCAATCAAAATTCCTGTTGGGCAAATCATTCATTTACAAATCAAATTATGTGGCCGGCATGCAATGGATCGTGCAGGCAAGAAAGGATTATCAATCGCTGCATGATGAACGAGGAATGGCGGCGTGCAGCTTCCAGGAAGGAATCGTTTCGTACTACACCAATAAGACCTATACTGAAGCGCTGAAGGATTTCAACGAGTCAAGAGATAGCTACCGGCTTCTTGGTGATTCTTTAATGACATCGGTTTCTACCTATTTAATTGGCTTATGTTATTCTGATCTCGGAAATTATTTGAAAGCGGAGGAGGAACTGAGAAGCGCCCTCGCATCGAAAAAGGCAATCGGTGATGATCATGGCTATTACGAATGCCTTGGCGGACTGGCCAATGTGCTGCTGGCAACGGGCCGCTATGAGGAATCAAGCAAATTTCACAAAGAGTGCCTTGTCTTTTTTGAGAAAGAGGAAAATCTGGCCGGAGTTGCTCAGGCACACCTGGGACTTGGCAAAGTGTCAATGGCAACTAACAAGGACGATTCCGCCCTGAACTTTCTGCAGAAAGCTTTTTCAGAGGGGAAGCAAAGCAGCTACAGCCCTGTCATTCTTAATTCATCGCAACTCTTGTATGAAAACTTCGAGAAAAGAATGGATTACAAGAATGCCCTGTTCTATCTCAAGCAGTACTATGCTGCCAGAGACTCGGAGTTCAATGCCGACAATGCACGCAAGATCGCTGCACTGCAATATGACCTTGATCTCACGCGCAAACAATCGCAGATCGATCGTCTGAGTCAGCAACGGCAAACGGACAGGATTTTCCAAATCTTGCTGTTGGCGGGCATCGCCGTTCTTCTCTTTTTTCTTGTTCTGTGGTATCAGCGTTACCGCTTCAAGCTAAAAACCAATCAGCAACTGGAAAAAATAAATGAGGATTTAAATAACACCATGACCACGTTGAAGAAAACACAGAGTCAGCTTCTTCTTTCAGAGAAGCTGGCCTCAGTAGGCCAACTTACAGCCGGCGTGGCACATGAGATAAACAACCCGATCAATTTCGTTACCGGAAACATTAGTCCGCTTAAAAGAAATTTTGCGGCACTTAAAAACCTGTTGCAGAAAATTGAAGAGCTGAAAGAAGGTACAGACCCACAATCCAAACTGGCCGAAATCGAATCATTAAAGAAAGAGATTGACTTCGACTACACGATGGAAGAATCGGAGAAACTCCTTTCAGGTATAGAAGAAGGATCACGGCGAACCGCTGCGATTGTAAAAGGTCTCAGGCAATTTTCACGCATTGATGAAGACACCAAGAAGCTGGCAAACATTAATGAAGGCATAGAGTCCACCTTGCTGCTGCTTCAAAACAAACTGAAATTCCAGAACATCGAAGTCGTTCCTTCATTCGGTGATATTCCGCAGATTCATTGCTTTCCGGGGCAGCTCAACCAGGTTTTCATGAACCTGCTCACGAATGCCATTGACGCGATCGGCAGCAACGGGAAAATTTTTATCATCACGGCTCTTGAGGGCGACCGCCTGAAAATTTCTGTGCGCGATACGGGCCAGGGAATGCCGGAAGAGGTGAAGAAGAAAATTTTCGATCCTTTCTTCACCACCAAAGAAGTAGGGAAAGGAACAGGTCTCGGACTCTCCATCAGTTACGGCATCATCGAAAAACATAACGGCACTATTGAAGTAAGGAGCGAGCCGGGTAAAGGAACCGAATTCATTATTTTGCTACCGCTATGAAATGCAGAAGAGTTTGTGCGCTGATCGTTTGTATTCTTCTTTACCGGCTTCCTCTTCACGCCCAGTATGAAAAGCAAATTGACTCACTGAAGAATCTGCTTTCATCTTCGCAGCACGATACCCTTCTTGTAAAGCGACTGAATGAGATTGCCCGGTTGTATAACATGGTTTCGCCTGACAGTTCGCTGAATTATTCCAACCGGTCTATTGCCATTGCATCGCAAATCGGTGACACCGTTGGCTGGGGCCGGGCATTTATCAATAGCGGCATCTCCTATGACAACCTCGGACTGCTTGATCAGTCAGTGCGGGAATTTGATAAGGCCATAAAACTGATAGTACCCACTTCTAACAAGCGCTTGCTCTCTTCCGCTTACACCAACATCGGTATCGTGCATAATGAGAGGGGGAGATTTGACTCGGCTCTGATCTGCTTTCAGCAGTCCATCGCCTACAAAGACAGTTCGAAGGATTTGGAATCCATCGGCATCGTCTATACCAATATAGGCGTTGTGTACAACAATCTCGGCGAGATAAACAAGGCGCTGGAGTATTTCATTAAGTCAAGAAACATTGCCCGAAAATTTGATGACAAACAAGGAGTCGCTGACAACAACCTCAACATTGCCGACATTTATTTCACGGGCAATAAAAACAAGCAGGCGCTTGATCTGCTGAATGAAACTCTTAAAATACAGGAAGAACTCGGCGATAAAGAAGGACTCTGCTATTCGAATGAAGCCCTTGGATTGAACTACTGTAAGCTCGGAAACCATGAGAAGGCACTTGCATTGTTCGATGAGGCGCTTCGGATCGCCAATAAAATGCAGTTGCTCTCGCGGATCGGTACCATCGAGCAGGACATAGGTGATTGTTATGCCGATAAGAAAGATTATGCCGCGGCCGCGGCGCATTATGCGAAATCGCTGGAAGCAAACACACGGCTTGGAGAAAAGAAATCGCTGATCATAAACCACATATCGTCTGGCCAATTGAATCTCGCCATCAACCATACCGCCGAAGCACTCCATGAATTCAATCAGGCCGCTGCAATGGCTTCGGAGTCACGTTATCTGGCAGGGCTAAGGCAAGCTTATGAAGGGCTCTCGAATACGTATGAGAAGGCAGGTGACTACCACAATGCCTATCTCTATTACGTGAAGAAATCATCGGTAGAT
Source organism: Bacteroidota bacterium (assembly GCA_018267315.1). Lineage (GTDB taxonomy): Bacteria > Bacteroidota > Bacteroidia > Chitinophagales > UBA10324 > JAFDYS01. The sequence continues at coordinate 44,852 of JAFDYS010000029.1, forward strand.
GATTCCATCCGCAATGAAGAGGAAACCCGCCACCTCATGCTGCTTCAGGTGCAATTTGAAACGGAAAGAAAAGATCAGCAGATTGCCCTGCTTAATACCCGCGCACAGTTGCAGGAAAGCCAGAACCGTAAAGCCCTGTTGCTGCGAAATGTTTTTATCGCAGGATTTACTGCGGCTCTTGGAATTCTGCTGTTGCTCTGGCTGTATGCGAGGAGGGAAAAGCGAACGAATGCGCTGCTCAAGGAGAAAAATGAAATCATTCGTACTCAAAAAGAACAGGTTGAAGACGCACTTCACCAGCTTCAGCAATCACAATCGCAACTGATTCATTCGGAAAAAATGGCCTCACTCGGGCAGCTTACTGCAGGTGTCGCCCACGAGATCAACAACCCGATCAATTTTGTCTCAGCCAATGTAAACCCGCTGAAGCGCAACTTTGATGAGTTGGTGAAAGAACTGAAGAATGATCCGAACAAAAACATTACTGCGGAACTGAATTACCTCATCAGTGAATGTTATCAACTGCTCGGCGGCATCGAGGAAGGATCGCGCCGCACGGCGGAAATAGTAAAAGGGTTGCGTAATTTCTCCAGGGCCGATGAGGGCGATCAAAAATTAGTGGATGTGCACGAAGGCATTGAATCCTCACTGTTGATATTGAACAACAAACTCAAACATCAGCAAATCGAAGTAATCAAATCATTCGCTTCCCTCCCGCTTATTAGTTGCTTTCCCGGTCAACTCAACCAGGTTTGGATGAATTTACTTTCCAATGCCATTGATGCGATCGGAGAAAATGGGAAGATCTTTATCACAACCTCCCGGCAAAATGACAAGGTGGTTATTTCTATCAAAGACACCGGTAAGGGAATGAGCGCTGAAATGAAAGCAAAGGTTTTCGATCCGTTTTTCACCACGAAAGAAGTGGGTAAAGGAACCGGGCTTGGCCTTTCCATCTCTTACGGCATCATTCAAAAACATCATGGAAATATTGAAGTAAATTCGAAAGAAGGTGAAGGAGCAGAATTCATCGTTACGCTGCCACTTTCAGCTTAAACCCCGTTCACCATGCCAAATTCAAAATTCAATGTGCTGTACGTAGATGATGAGGAAAACAACCTTATCTCTTTCCGTGCTGCTTTCCGCCGCGAGTACCAGGTATATACGGCCCTCAGTGCCGATGAAGGGATTAACATCCTTCACCAGGAGAAAGTGCCGATCATCATCACCGACCAGCGCATGCCCGGCATCACCGGCGTGCAGTTTCTTGAAAAAGTAATTCCGGAATTTCCCGATACCGTGCGCATGATCCTCACGGGATACAGTGACATTGAAGCCATCATCCAGGCCATCAACACCGGCCGTGTTTTCCGCTATATCACTAAGCCGTGGGATGAAACAGAACTGAAGATGACGATTGACAATGCCATTGCCCTTTACCAGCTTCAGCAAAACAATAAGCAACTCATTCAGCAACTCAACCAAAAAGTGGCCGACCAGCAGCGCACGCTGGATATGTTTCAGAAATATGTGCCGCCCGAAATCGTGGAAAGGGTGATGAGCAGCAAAGGCGAGTCCGACATCTTTGAAGGCGAACAACGCGAAGTGAGTGTGCTGTTCTGCGACATACGCGGCTTCACGAAAATCAGTTCAAAGCTTGCACCCCGGGAAGTAGTACAACTGCTCAACCTTTTTTACCGCATCATGAGCGCCAGCATCAGCAAATACAGCGGCGTGGTAAACCAGTATGTGGGTGATGAAATCTTTGCCGTCTTCGGCGCTCCCACTCCCAATCCCGATCACTACAACTGCGCGGTGTACTGCGCCATTGACATGATGCATCAGCTCGAAAAACTGAATGCAGCGATCTCTGCTTTTACCACCGATCAGATCCGGATTGGCATCGGCATCAATACCGGTGAGGTGGTGGCGGGTAATCTGGGCACTGAAGAAAAGATTGCTTATTCCATTACCGGCGACACGGTGAACATGGCCAAGCGCATTGAACAACTCACACAGGAAAAACCGAATACCATACTTATCAGCGACTCCACCTATCAGCGCGTGCCCGGACTGTTCAATGTGACATCGTGGTCGCCCGTGCATGTGAAAGGTAAAGAAGCCGAGCTTGCCGTTCATGAGGTGCTCGGGCGCAAGTGACCTGCCGGCCAGTGTATTTTGCAGCTGCTGTAAATTCCGGATTGAGACGGATGGGAAAATTTATCTTCACCTCCATAAGCAAGCGATGAAACCTGCGCAGGTACCCCATGAAGATGTGCTGAATATCCTGAAGGAAGTGGAAATCTTCCGACGGGTGCCGCCTTCCGTGATGGATGAACTGGCGCATGAAATATCACTCACCCTTTTCGAGCCGGGGGAAAAAATCATCAACCAGGGCGACATCGGCAACAGTATGTACGTGATCCTGGCGGGGCACGTGAAGGTTCACGACAAGGAATTCACGGTAGCTGAAATTGAAAAAGGAAATTTCTTCGGCGAATTCTCCCTGCTCGACGATGAACCCCGTTCGCTTTCCATCACCGCCATGGCACCAACAGTAACGGGCTCCATCCAGCGCCTGCAATTTTATCACCTGCTCGATAAGTACCCCGATGTGACCCGCGACATCATCAAGGTAATCCTGAAACGGCTGCGCACCCAGAACCGAAAGATCGTGGATGAACTGAAAAAGCGACAGAAAGAACTCGAAGCGCTCGTAACGGAACGGACCGCCGACCTGCGCAGGAAAAACGAAGACCTTGAGATAACATTAGATGAGTTGCGCAAGACTCAGGCACAACTCGTATTGAAGGAAGAAAATGAGAAACAGTTTCTGGCAAACATGAGCCATGAAATCCGTACGCCGCTCAATGCCATCAACGGCATGACTCGCCTCATGCTGATGCGCGACCAATCGCCCGATAATCTCACGCATCTCGAAATGATCCGGCGTTCCTGCGACAACCTGATCGTGATTGTGAATGACATTCTCGATCTGTCGAAGATTCAATCCGGTAAAATGAAATTCGAGCGCATTCCCTTTAAGCCCGCTGAATCACTCCAGCTTACTTATGATACGGTTCGCTTCAAGGCAGAAGAGAAAGGCCTTTCATTGGTTACCCGCCTTGATCCCAATGTGCCTGAAGTGCTGGCCGGCGATCCCACTCGTCTCAACCAAATCCTGATTAACCTGGCTGGCAATGCCGTGAAGTTTACAGAGAAAGGAACGGTAACCATTCACTGTTTTAACGATGCGGCACATCAGGGTAACGGAAGCATCCACAACCTGCGCTTCAGCATCATAGACACCGGTATAGGCATGACGCCGGAACAACTCACTAAAGTGTTCGAGAGTTTTTCACAAGCGTCCACCGAGATCACCCGCAAGTACGGCGGCACCGGGCTGGGCCTAACCATTTCAAAACAACTCATCGAACTGCAAGGCGGCACACTCACGGTTGAATCCACTTACGGAACAGGAACCACCTTCACTTTTTTTATTCCGTACTATCATGCAGAGGAACAGGTGGCGGATACCACCATCCAAAAAACGGTGAGTGAAGTGCGGGAAAAAGTGAGCAAGCTCAAAGTGATTATGGCGGAGGACAACGAATTTAATCAGATGGTGGCCGTGGGTTTACTTCGGGAAATCGCACCGGGCATTGAGATCGAGTGTGTGACTAACGGAAAGGAATTGCTGCATAAGTTGGCCGAAAAACCATACGACATCATTCTCATGGATGTTCAGATGCCGGAGATGGATGGCATTGAAGCCACTATGGAAATACGCCGGAGGAAAAACCCGATACCGATCATTGCCATGACGGCCGGTATTACTTCCGATGAGATTGCCCGCTGCAAACAGGCGGGCACCGATGAGTTTGTCCCGAAACCATTTGATCCCGATGAACTGATTACGAAAATGGCGCGCCTCACGCGCCGCAGAAAGTGAGCCGCCGGCTTACCAGCCCGCGTTATCAGTGGATAGGCCCAACACGCGAAGCAAAATGGCCCCTACAATAATGAGCCCGATCACACAACTCAGGAAAATTGTTGCGTAGCGATAAGCCGTAGCCGTTTTCTGAAGCTGAATATTGTGTCGGATATTTTTCATCACATTCTCCACCCTCACAAAACCACTCGGATTCTTTACGATGTAATCATAGGCGCCAAAGCGCATCGTGTCCACCGCCACTTCTATTTTTTCCTGACCTGATAGCATGACCACAAAAATGTGGGGAAACTGCTCTTTAATTGATTTCAGGATCTCCAGTCCGTTGCGCGCCTGCTTATCCACCTTATCAAGGTAATAGTCCAGCACCACATAGGCGGGGTTGATCTCGTCCATTTTTTTCAGTGCTTCATCACCGCTGACAAAGGTGTGCACCTCCAGCTTGTAACGGTCTCTGAGATACTGACTGAGCATGATGTTGTGCACGTCATCATCATCAATAAGTATCACGGTGTTGAGTTTGGGGGCGGGCATTATGCTGAGGATTTAGAGTTCCTGTAACTGGTTCTGTAGTTCACTGAACACTTGATGGAGTATTTCACGGAGCGAAGCAATCTTCTGCGGAAGCTGATCAATTCTCTTTTCTTCTTTGGCATCTTGTTCAATTTCCACAATCAGCCCATTGGCCTGCTTGGCGCCCATATAGGCCACCTGCGACTTGAGTGAATGCGCAATACGGCTCAGGGTGTGGTAATCGGCTTTCGTCAGCGCTTCATCCATTTGACTGATGGTAGCCGGTGTTTTCTCAATAAACTGATTGACGAGTTGCTTGATGAGCTGCGGGTTTCCGGCAGCGTAAACCTTCATAAATGAAAGATCGGCGTACTTATCTCCGGCGGGTGTTTCGTTCATCATATGATTATTTGCCGAGCCAATGTAGCCATTTTTAATATAGATGTGAGCAAGCTGAATCCGGCGTGAATGCGGATGAGGCAAATCTTTTTACCTTCAACGAGTGAGAAAATGAATGGCAATATGTGGGGGCGTTTCACTTTTCTACAAAGCTTAGCGGCCTGTCTTTTCGCTATTTGCATTTCCAATCATGTGTTCGGTCAGGTCGCACAGATTCATGGCCAAATCACCTCGCTCCCTGATTCATTACCCATCCCAGATGTAACCGTGCATGCGGGAAACAATTTGGGCACTACCAGTGATGATGAAGGAAATTTCGAGATTCTTATTCCGCCCGGCACTTATGTTATTGAATTCAGTTCACTGGGATTTGAATCGAAGAAAACCAATGTGACACTTGGCCCCGGCGATAAATTGCTGCTGAATGTGCAACTGAAATCTTCTGCCAAAGAACTGGATCTGGTGGTAGTGACCGCCAGTAAATATGAAAAGCACATCACTGAAGAAACGGTTTCCATGGAAGTGCTCAAACCCGGCATGATTGAAAACATCAACGCGGTAAGCATGGATAATGCGATCACGAAAGTTCCGGGAGTCACCATCATTGATAACCAGGCCAACATTAGAGGCGGCAGCGGATTCGCTTACGGCGCCGGCAGCCGGGTGCTGATGCTCGTGGATGATATACCGCAACTCACCGCCGACGCCAACGACGTAAAATGGGAATTCATCCCCATGGAAAACATCAATCAGGTGGAAGTGATCAAAGGTGCTTCTTCAGTACTGTATGGCTCTTCGGCACTCAATGGCGTTATTAATGTGCGCACGAATTATCCCACTTCAACTCCACAAACTAACATCACTTTCTTCCAGGGTTTATTTCTTGATCCGAAGCGGGAGCAAATCATCTGGTGGGGCAACCGGCAACCCAACTTTGCCGGAGGCAATTTCATGCACAGCAGAAAGATCGGACAATTCGATTTGGTAGCCGGGGGAAATCTTTACAATGAAAACAGTTTTCATGAAGGCGAATACACACAACGCCTCCGCCTTGATGCCAATACCCGGTACCGTTTCAAAAACATTGACGGATTATCTGTGGGCCTGAATACGAATTACATGTACTACCACTCCGGCACTTATTTTCTCTGGCAGGATGATACCACCGGTGCATACCGGCCGCTCGGCGGAATGGATACGGCCACCACCACCATTTCAGAAGGAATGAATACCCGCTTCTACCTGGATCCGTTTGCACATTACTTCACCAAAAACGGCGACCATCACAGTTTGAAACTTCGTTACTTCTACACCAACAATAACAACAACACCAATCAAAGTTCGGCGTCTGCACTCTATTACGGCGAGTATCAGTTCCAAAAGAAATTCAATTTTGAACTGAACTGGATCAGCGGGTTAATGGGAAGCTACTCCGATGTAAAAGCCGACCTCTATGGCGACCACTGGGCTTCAAACATGGCCGCTTACACGCAATTGGATAAGAAATTCGGAAAGCTCTCACTTATTGCCGGTGTGCGGTTTGAAACATTTAACGTGGATACATCGCAGGGATATTCTAAACCCGTACTCCGCGCCGGTCTCAACTATCCGGTTACATCATCCACCTTCCTGCGGGCTTCCTTTGGACAGGGTTATCGTTTTCCGTCCATTGCAGAAAAATATGTGAGCACTTCGGTAAGCGTGCTTCGTGTGTTTCCCAATCCATCCGTGCGGCCTGAGAATGGATGGACCACAGAAGTGGGTGTGAAGCAATCTTTTCATGTCAGCAACTGGTCGGGCTATGCCGATCTCGCTTTCTTCATGCAACGTTATTACGACATGATTGAGTTTGCATTCGGATATTACAAACCCAATCCGGTTCCCGGCGAGTTTGACTTAAATTATCTCGGCTTCAAATCCATCAACGTGGAGAATGCCCGTATTACCGGCGGTGAGTTTTCAGTTATAGGTGAAGGGAAAATCGGTGCCGTTAAAACGAGTTTGCTGGGCGGCATCACCATCATCTCCCCGATCAATATTGATCAGAAAAAATTGGTGGACAGCGTGCTGGATCATACTGACGGACTCTCACAGGAAGTAACCGACTCGCTGAAACAAACAGCCATACTCAAGTACCGCAACATCACCACGGCAAAGTTGAATGTGGACATGAGTTACCACCGTTTCAGCTGGGGAGCTGAATTACGCTACAACAGTTTCATGGTGAACATTGACCCCTTCTTTGAAGGAACCGATCCGCTCATCATTTATTTATTCGGTAGTCCGAAGGAATTTATTCCGGGCGTTAAAGAATATCGCGAGGAACATCACCACGGTGATTATGTGATTGACCTCCGCGTATCGTATGACATCAGTGATCAGGTACGCTTCTCATTCATTGCCAAAAACCTGCTTAACCGCGAATACATGATTCGCCCCGCACTGCTCGAAGCACCGCGCAGCGTGCAGGCACTCGTAAGTGTGAGGTTGTAATTCGCGTAACATGCTTTGCCTACTTTTGCCTGTCTATATCAAAAGAACATCATGAAAAGATATTTACCCCTCCTTGCAGTTTTGCTGCTTCATTCCTGTGCACCGGCCACCAAGATCACTGCATCATGGGGCCAGAAAGACGTTGAACCGAAGAAGTACAGCAAAGTGGCAGTGGTGGCCATTTCTCCCAACACCCAAACACGGGCCAGCGTGGAATCAGTAGTGGCTGAAAAACTGAATGCGGCCGGAATCAAAGCAGTGCCAACATTCAACACGTTTCCTTTTGCGGGCAAGATTGGTGAACTGGGACTTGATCAGGAAACGGTACAGCGCAAGATCAGGGAGAAGATAAATGAGAATGGCATGGATGCCTTGCTCACCATCGTCCTGCTCGATAAGAAAAAAGAAGACCGCTATGTGGAAGGATCAAGCATTTCACTGGCAGCGCCGGTTTACGGTTATCCCTACTACGGTTATTACTCTTATGCTTATGCCACGGTTTATGACGGTGGTTACTACACCACTTCTACCACCTACTTCCTTGAAACGAATCTTTATGATGTGGCTTCGGAGAAATTGATCTGGACGGCGCAAACCAGCACCATGGATCCTTCTTCACTGGAAAAAGAAGCGGCGAGCTATGCCACGCTGATCGTGAATGATATGTTGGCCAAGAAAGTGGTGGCGAAGTAAGACTGCTGCCGCCGAGATTTACTTCTGAACGTTCATCCGCTTTGTAACGGAATGTTCGCCATCAGAAACGGTCATAAAGTAGAGACCCGACTTGAGGCGGCTTCCGTCAATCAGGGTTTCGTTCACTCCCTTCTTTCCTGAAAGAGTATTTCTGAAAACCTCATTGCCGACGAGATCAGAAACTTTCACGGTGTATGATGTTGCTTTTTCGAGGTTGACATAAACCGTGGTGCTTTCACCAAACGGGTTTGGCGAGTTTTGTGAAACGTCAAAATGGGTCGTACTCAACTCAGGCACTCCGATATTCTGATATACCACAATCTCATATCCGGGCGTAGGGAACGGAATGTACAGCACCGGAGTGATGTACACATTAGCTTCAATCGTGAGCGGGTAGGTGCCGGCCACCGAAGGTGTTCCGAAGATCGAAACGCATCCCACCGAATCAGCTTTGAAAGCGCAATCCGGCGGGTTGCATGAGAAAAGAAATGGAGTACTCGCGGGAATGGCGCTGAGTCCGCTCACATTCGTAAGCACGATGTGATCAATATCAATCGAGTCATTATTGTAAGGAGCTTTCTTCGGCACTTTAAACTGCGCCACCGTCATGTATTCCTGTCCTACATATCCGGCAGGCAGGTTTACCGTGGTGTCGGGTGAAATGCCTGATCCCGGCTGTGTCCATTCGGGTTGACACACGGCCTGTGCATGCGACTGCGTTGTTAAAAAAATGAACAGCGGTAGCAAACGGAGAATGATTTTCATCAGTGAGGTTTGCATGTAAAAATAATTCCTTTGTTCATTGAGATGATGAATTCAACATGCACAGGAAGTTTCACAACTTTCTTCACTTTCAGTAAGTCAATTTTCGTGTAGGTTTGAAACGGAAATGAAAGCAACATGGTACGTCCGCTATTTACTGAGCATCCTGCCGGCCTGTATCGTCATCAATGGTAACCTGCGCGGCGGATATTGGGCGCTCGGCGGCGCGGTGTTCATCGCTGTGCTACTTCTGATAATTGATCTCTTGCTGAAAGAAGACCGGTCTCCCATTCCGCAAACGCTACAGATTATTCCTGATCTCATTCTCGGAGCTCATGTTCTGTTTCAAACGGCGAGTGTTTTTTCACTGCTTTACGGTGTTCAATCCGGGATTCTGGAAGGAAGAGTAATGTGGTGGGCCATTGCCTCAACCGGTGTGAATTCAGGATTTGAAGGGATCATCTCTGCACATGAAATGATTCATCGTAAAGAAATGTTCTGGCAAAAGCTTGGCATCTGGAATTTGTTCACGGTGAACTACGCCCACTTTTTCGTGGAGCATATCCGGAATCATCATCGGAATGTAGGAACGGCGAGTGATCCCGCTACGGCACGATACGGTGAAACGGTTTACGGATTTTTCCTGCGAACCGTTCCACAGCAATTCATTAGCGCGATTAATCTGGAAGCCACACGACTCAGAAGAAACAGCCGTTCACCATATGGTTACAGAAATTTTACGGTGCGCGCAACGCTTACGGAGATCGCCGTCCTCATAGCGATGTTCTTTCTGTTTGGGAAATGGGTGATGATTGCTTTTTTCCTTCAGAGTTTGATTGCCGTTTTTCTGCTCGAGTATGTGAATTATGTGGAGCACTACGGATTGGTGAGAGAAGAAGGGAAAAAAGTAAACGCCACTCATAGCTGGCAGAGTGATTTACCAATTTCACGCTTTGCACTGATCGAACTTTCGCGCCATCCGGATCATCACCTTACGGCATCGAAGCCATTTTACAAACTTGAATCGTATGAAGAAAGTCCGGTAATGCCGCTGGGCTATTTCGGATCGTTTTACACGGCACTCATTCCACCGTTGTGGTTTCGGGTGGTGAATCCGGTGTTGAAAAAGTATCTGGTGCAACAATCTATTTCGAGAGAAACTCCCGAATGATCGGAAACTCTTTCTCCGGTTCTTCGACTTGAGGATTGTGCCCTGATTTTTCAAACATCACAAACTGCGCCTGCGGGCAATAGGTTTTGTATTTCACCTGTTCTTTCGGAACAGCTACCCGATCGTAACGGCCCGCAATGATGAGAACAGGCATCTTCATTTTCTTCAGCTTTGATGTGACATCAAATTTTTTCATGTCACCTTCCACTTTAAAATCTCCGTCGCGACCTACAATCTGGTAATAGAGTTTTGTGTTGAACTTATTGGGATAGGATGGATCAATGCCATGCAGAAATTTATCGGGATTGTAAGCATACAAAAATCCGTAAGGTACCTGTCCGTAAATATCAATGCACTCAGGATCGCTCGAGACCAAACCCTTTTTCCGCAGCACCATTAAAGAGTCCCACACTTCAGGATAATTCACTGCAATTTCATGATTGCTGTTGTCATCATTTTCCTGCCACATGTCACCGCTGAAAAAACCGTTGGCGATAATGAGATGACTTACGCGTTTCTCATATTTCAACGCATATAACTGTGCCACCACACTGCCATACGAATGACCGAGCACGTTGATCTTATCATAACCCAATTGCTTTCGCACGCCTTCCAGGTCATCCACGTCGCGATCAATGCTGTATTCTGTTACATCCTGTGCCGTGTCGGATTTTCCTCTGCCGAAATAATCAACGAATACCAGCGTGAAGTTTTTACTGAGCGAATCAAAGCTGTGCATGCCCGCATGAGATCCTCCGGGTCCGCCGGAGATGAGAAAGAGCGGATCGCCGGTTCCTTCCGTTTCAATCCAGAGTTTGGCACCGTTCACCGTAATGTATTTGCCGGACGGATGCTGAAACACCTGCTGCGCATAACTGTTTTGAAAAACAATCGCTGCGATGGCGATGAAAAAGTAGGTTCTTGACATGATGTCTATCTTATCACCTGAAGTTTTGTGAATGCCTGTTGATCATTACCCGAAACCCGGATGAAATACATCGACGGAGGAAGCGAGGAAATGTCAAGTGGTTCATGATAATAACCCGCTCCCGCTTCTATTTCTTTTTCATCAACCAGTTCTCCTTCCAGAGTCAAAATTGCGATACGTAAGCTGCCCGCTTTCCTTTGATAGAATGAAAGCTGAGTTTTTGTGAAAGCAGGATTGGGAAAACAATTTGCAACAGAAAGCAACTGGTCCAAGACTTCATCAAAACCAGTTGCCGGTTGCACATCCATGTAGTAAAAGGAAACCGTGTCCACCTGTGGAGGAAGAGAAAACCCATAGCAGTCGTTTACATAAACGGTGACAAAAACATCCAGCGGATGAATACCGATTTGCGATTCATCCGGAGTACCGCTGATGGCCGCGCATCCGTTTCCATTGCCCAGCACGGAGCACCACGGCACGTGACAGCCAAAAGAAAAACCATCCGGCAAGCCGTGAACGCTGTCAATGGTGAGCGAATCGATGCAGAGATGAACGGTAATCGTGTCTTCACCAATGACGAAATCAACCATGGTATCACCCGGAAGATGGAAGTAGATTACTTCATCATAAGGCGAATTCACATAGGCCACAGCCAGGGTGTCCGGTTCAATACCGGCCACGGTATCGTTGTTGGGTGTACATGCCTGCGACCATGCCCTCGTGCAAGTCAGGAGAGATATCAGCAGAAGAATTGATAATGCTTTTTTCATGAATGCAGATTTACCACTTTTGAATAAACAATGATAAAAAAGATTTCAGCCCTCAGCAATTCCGGCCAAAGAAAAAACTACATTTACTTGCTTCATTACCTCATTACAAAAACACACCAATGAAAAAACTTTTCACATTCATCTTTCTGGCTATTTGCTCACTACAATCCTTTGCCACCGTTCGCACGGCATCCGTTACGGGAAACTGGAACAGCACGACCACCTGGGGAGGAACGGTTCCTGCCGCGAATGACGATGTGGTGATCAATGCGGGAGTGACCGTTACGATCAACGTAAATCCTGCAAACATTAACAATGTGACCGTTAATGGAACACTGCAGTTTGATGCCACAGGCACGGCACGCACCTGGACCATCAATCAGGCGCTCACGGTGAATTCGGGCGGCTCATTCATCTGCCAGGCACCGGGCACAGCCACCACGCACACGCTCAATTATAACGGAACCAGCATCGCCAACAACGGTACGTTTAACATGAGAAGCGGGAGCAACGTATGTAACATCACCATTGGCGGCGCGTCCACACAAACTATCGGTGGCAACAATGCAATCACCTTTAACAAGCTGACACTTAACAATACGGGGGGCAAATTTCAAATTGATTATGCCAGCGGCGGCTTCACTCCTACCGAAATCAATCCCACAAAACTCAATGTAAGTATTACAACCAATGACTCGCTGGTGATTAAACAAGGGCTGCTGATCGGTTGCGCTATCAGCAACGCCACCATCAGTCACTCCGTAGCAAATTTCAAAATGGGTGGAAGCGGATCCAAGATTACTTCTTCGGTGAGCATTTTTACGCAGGTGACCACGATTACCGTGAATACCGGCATGATCCTGAATGATGCCACCAATTCCAATGTTTCCATTGCGGTAAGTAATTCCTTTATCTCCCCTTCGATGAGTCAATCCAATGCAGCGACAGCGTTTGCCTTGAATGGTCCTAATTGTACCGGCGGCGCCAGCCAGTCAACCACCGCTTCCATCATGGGTGACTGGAACATGACCGACATTTTCGTGTGTGTTGGAAATTCCAAGTTGCTTGGAGGCACAGAGCCGGGACAACCGAAACTGATGCTCTACGGTGACGTGCATTGGGAAAGCAGCGAGACCCATACGATTGACCTGCCATTTACTTCAGATGATTTTTACATCAAGACCTGCTTCTTCGGAACATTCGATAGTGGCACGGCTTCACCAAAAATTTATTTGTCCGGTGGCGATTTGAATGGCACACCCAAAACCTTCAATATCGCCTATGATGTTTTCAATGCGGAAGTGCAGGAGTCGAGTCCCCTCGGCAGTCAGACGTTTGCACAAATTTCCAGCGCGGATGCAGACTGGATCGTGAACGGACATTACCAAATTGTAAGCGGCGCCAGCATGGCCGTACATTCAGACCACACGCTGGAGATTGATGGACGCCTCACCGTTCAAAGCGGCGGCGAAATCGCCGGAGCAGAATCAGAAACCGATGACAGCGGATATCAACCCATGGCTGGTCCGCTGCTCACTATGGGTGCTAGCGGAAAACTCACAACACAGAACGTGAGTGGACTGGGTAATGGAACACTGAGTGAAGCCGCCAGCGATGTAGCATTTAAAAACAGGACGGCTGATCTTGACTGGAATCTAAGCGCAATTGCTGCAACCGGAGTTGTTTCTTATGAAGTGAACACACAAACTGTTACGGCGCGTGATTATCATATCCTCCTGCTATCCGGCGGCGTTAAAACAGCAAGCGCCGGTTTTAATACTGACAGTTTGCTGGGCGTATTAACCGGAACAGAATTTTCCAACGGAGGATTTGTCATCACGATAACGAAGCACGTTTCCAACAGCGGCACTCTCAGCGGTTCAGGGAAACTACTTTTAAACGGAACAGCTAACCAAATCCTGAGTGGCACAGCCACTGACTGGGGGAACCTGGAGTTGAATAATGCTGCCGGGTGCACGTGCCAATCAAACATTCCCACAACGGGCACTGTAACACTTACCAATGGGTTAATGACAACCAACGCTACGGCTATGCTTCAGCTGTCAGCTTCCGCCATAATCAACGGCGGCAGTTCCACCTCCCATGTGGCAGGTCCTATGTCAAAGACGACTAACAGCTTGGCGGCTTTCAGTTTTCCTCTTGGCAAAGGCGGTAACTTCAGAGCCCTTACTATTTTGCCTTCTGCCACATCGACCACAACCTGGACGGCTGAATTTTTTAATGCCCCATACAGTAACACATCGAGTCTGACTTCGCCGGTCACATCCGTGAATAGTTTTGTCTATTACACGCTTTCAAAATCCGGAAGCGCAAACGGAACACTCACCATTCCTTTCTCAGGACTGGAATCATTGCCTGATTTCAACGGATTATGCGTGGCCGGTTGGAATGGTGCTTCGTGGACAAATGCAGGCAATACATCCACCACAGGCAGTGCTTCTTCAGGGTCGGTAACATCGGCACTCATTTCAACATTTAGTGCGTTCACACTCGGCGAAATAACCACTGTTGCCACGGGATTGATTTCCGGTTCACCATTTTGTCCCGGTGCCGCCGTCTCCGTTCCCTTTACTTCAGTAGGCACCATGAATGCTGGAAACATTTATACGGCTCAGCTCTCAAATAAGAGCGGATCATTTTCGACACCAGTGAACATCGGTACACTAAGCAGTACTGCTAACTCCGGAAACATAAATGCCGTAATTACTACCACCTCTAAAGCAGGTTCAAAATACAGGATCAGGGTCGTGAGCAGTTCACCATCCGTCACCGGTACTGACAACGGAGTGAATCTCACCGTCACTGCCTGCGGAACGCCCACCGGAATTACAGCAACCGGAATTACTCAAACCACAGCAACCATCAATTGGAACAGCGTGACCTGCGCCTATAACTACACCCTTCAATACCGTAAGCAGGGAACATCGGCATGGACTAAGAAGAAAAATCTCACCGGAACTTCAAAGCAGTTAACAGGTCTGCTCGCCAATACCACATATGAGTACCAGATGCAAACCATCTGCACGTCAGACAGCAAATCGAAATCAAGTTTCAGCACGATACAAACCTTCACGACTACGCTGAGGTTATCTGATGAATCGCTCACCACTCTTCCTTCGGTCACTGTTTTCCCAAACCCCGCAAGTGATGTGATATCTGTTTCAATCAGTACCTCTTACGATGCTGCAGCGACACTTTCGGTTATCAATGCAATCGGCGAAACCATGCTGAGTCAAAAAACGGGACTCAATGAAGGATCGAATCAACTAACCCTGGATATCGCATCCCTATCCCCGGGCATCTATTTCATCAAACTTAATGACGGTGCATCTACCGTAATGAAGAAGTTCGTGAAGGAATGAATGAGTGAATAAGTAATAAAACAAAAAACCCTGAGGCGACTTGCTCAGGGTTTTTTGTTTGCGGTCCGGATGGGACAGTTTTTATCGCGTTCAATAAGGTTACTAATTCCGAAATGCTTCATTTTGAGCATATATCGCAATACATCGGTGCATTCAAGTGCTTTCAGGTGTTATCAAAATGTTGAAATGTTGTACCATCATGTTGTACCATCTTTCACTCTCATTTTTTACATTTGTCATAGACAAAAATCGAAACCATGTCATCAGTAGTTGCACTCTTAAAGACGAATAAGTTGAACCAACTCGGCGAATGTCCGATATATATTCGGATTATCAAAGACCGAAAAGCAAGGTTTGTTTCCACAGGTTTTTACATTGATCCCAAGTACTGGGATGCAGAGAAATGTAGAGTCAGACCCAGCTATGAAAATTCGGCAAGAGCAAACAAATTCATTGCTGCAAAGTTGCTCGAAGCTGAAGATGTGGCGCTCGACATGGAAACGAAATCGAAGTACGTTACCGGGAAAAAGATCAAGGAAAAGATTATGGGAGCCACCAACGAATCATTCCTGAAATTCTTCGAGCGGCATCTGCAGGAGTTGGAGCATAACAAGCAAATGGGTTCTCTTGATAAAGCGCAGGCAGTTTTCTCTAAGCTGAAAAAATATGTGGGCGATCATGATTTGCTTTTTAATGATATTGATGTACCGTGGTTGAAGAGTTATGAATCCTATTTGCGCGTTGACCTCAACAACTCAACAAACACCATTCATTCAAACCTTAAAATTTTCCGTCGGCTATTCAATGCAGCCGTAGCGGAAGAATTAGCACCACTCGAAAAAAATCCTTTCCTGCGTTACAAGTTGAAGTGGCAGCAAGTGAAAAAAGAATTTCTCACAGAAGATGAATTGAAGAAGGTTGAAGAGTTGCCGCTTGAAAAGAACTCAAGAAAAGATCATCATCGCAACATGTATGTGTTCGCAGCTTACACAGGTGGAATGCGCATCTCTGATATTCTCCAACTTCGTTGGAAGAATTTCGACGGTGAGAAAATTTTCGTGCACACTCAGAAAACAAAGAGTGCCATCTCGATTAAACTTCCTCCGAAGTCACTTGAAATTTTGAATAACTACAAGTCGAAAGAATCAAAGCCCTCACACTTCATTTTTCCGATTCTCAGCGACGATCTCGATATGTCCGATGCTCGAAAAGTTTTCAATGCAATATCATCAGCAACGGCGTCCACAAATACAGATTTGAAAGACATTGCAAAAGCAGCCGGCATTGAAAAGCATTTGCATTTTCACACGTCGCGTCACACCTGGGCAACGCGAGCACTCACCAAAGGAATGCGCATCGAGCACGTTTCAAAATTAATGGGGCACAATTCAATTAAGACCACTCAGATTTATGCGAAGATTGTAAACGAAGAATTGGACAAAGCAATGGAAGAAGCATTCGGCTAAAATGCCGACGCATTCCATTTAAGCAACACGCAACGTTCGGACTGACGAGAAAAACTTCTGCTCAAGTTCATCTTTCGAAAGACAAAAGATTTCTGCTATTTCATCCTTTGAGAACTGTCGATCCTGCATGAACATATTTATCATACGCTTGACAAGAGTAGGTTGATCAATCTCAATCATGATTGGCTCATGCTTTTTATAGCCACGTCCTGAATATTGCGCCCAGATATACCGGCTTTGATTCTGAGTGATTCTTCCAAGCTGTTCTGCCCAATATAGAACGGCAGCCATTGAGACCTTCCATATTCTTTTTTGATCAGCAAATATTTCCAGTGACAACCGCGCAGGCAGATTGTGTTTTATCTGAGATTCAGGCATAAGAAATTCCGCGGCAAATTCAAATGCTTCAGCTTCTTCATCTCGCCCGAATGTTGGAATGGTTCTCAGATGCATAATGATGTGACCAAGCTCATGAGCCAACGTCATACGTTGCCTATCACCACTGAAATTTTTGTTCAGAAAAATAATTGGGTGTCCGTATTCCGTTACCATGCTTCGCCCGTCAATGCGATCCGTTTCATAGTCGAACATGATTACAATTATTCCGTGTTTCTCGACGAGAGTAACCAGATCCGTGATAGGACCTTTCTCCACCCTCCAATAGCTCCTCAGATAGGAAGCTACTTGACGAGGACTTGAATATTTTTCATCGTCGATGATGGGAATATTTGCACTCTCAAGCGAAATTGTCTGAAGCAGTTTCTCAATGTTCGACCTGTAAATGTTCATCAGAGCATCTGCTTTCCTGACAATCTTTGGAGAGAGTGTGACTCTCTTCCTGTAATGGATATTCGGTGGATAGATTGAAAAATTCTGAGAGAAAAACTCCTTCGGGTAATTCAATTCTTTACAGAGCTTATCAAACATTTCATCTCTTAAACCAAGTGAACCAAATTCTACCCGCGAAAGACTACTCACCGGCAAGTCAATTTTTTCGGCAAGCTCAGATTGAGTAAGTCCCCGTGATTCTCTTGCGATGACGATCATTTTGGGATTTACTGCCATAATCAACTCCTTTTAATTTTTAACTGTTTTTCTTCTCTTACTTCTGGATGAATTTCTTCTGCTGCTATCACTTTGCTATCCGGCGATTCCACCCGCGCGATTTCATAAATGATTTGCACTTTGTTATCCTTACGAGCAACCACCACCAGCATTTCAAATTGATCCCATAATGAATCCACGATATAACCAATTTCAATTAGCTGACGTTTCGGGTACTCCGGGAATAATGTGCCTTGCACACCAATAATTGAATTGTTGCGCGGCGTTGGATAATTCGATGAGAGCAACTTTGCCGGATTCAACTTTTTGAACCTCGCCATGTACTCTTCGCCGAAACCGAAAATAGGAGACTCATACTTGTCTACAATACGCACATCCTTTACACTATTGAAATACTCTTTTGCTTTCTCGGCAACAATGTTATGAAACAAAGTTGCCTTCAACCGCTTGTAAGGTTTTACGGTCATAGTATTCAGTGCTCGATTGGTTTCTTCAAGCGATTCATTAAAAAGTATTCGGAGCGCATCTGTGTGCGGCTCCACAAGTTCATGTGCGCCTTTGTCAGGCTTTCTTGAGCTCATAAGTTTTGAATTTCCCCAAAGGTAGAAACTGCTTTTGAAATAACAACGGATTTTTTGCACATTTTATTTTATCAACAGTCGCTTGTTTTTTGCACTTCGTTTTGCATCTTTGTGCGCTATAAAACATAGAATTGCTATGAAACCAGAGTTTCCGAGAGCAAATTTTGCGATTTCTTCCGTTCTCCACTTCTATGAGATCGGGTACATTGAAGACTATCTCTGCTATTGGTCAGGCAAACAAAGCTGGTGGGAAGAGTACAGCCAGAATTGGATTGACTATGCGCTGAAGTCATTTGAACGAATGGGCGATGAAATATCCCAAACCATTCACACCACAAATCACAACACCCAAGTGGAGTTGTTTGAATTTCTCCGAGCGTGGATGAATGATTACAGAATAGCTGTTGTCGCCGTGGATGAAATTGTTGCTCAACTCGACGAAGAGAATGAGAAACGTTTGAGAAAATATCAGGAAGAAGTCGAGAAGAAAACCGAGGAATATTTTAAGAGTGACGACAGGAAGCGCGCTCACTTGGAAGTTTACACTCCCGAAGTTATGCCGTGGCGCTATATCGGCGGAACAGTTCGGTTCTCCTACGATCGGCTCTTCTACAGCGAACCAGAACCGAAAACCAATTACAACTTCTACTGTGTCGAGGAAAGACCGGACCTCATCCCGGATGAATTTCTCGAGCGATACTTTGGGATGGTGGAGTATCTGACCAATGAGTTCAAAACCACAATTCGCCCCTACCTCGAAAGATATGACTCAGGTAAAATCGTTGGCAACTCTCAGGTAAGCATTGAGACTTTGCTTGTACATCAAAGGGCTCTTGCTCCGGCGCAGGATGATCCGAACAATTTAACTAATGGTGTTCAGTGGATGAAAACCGATACAGACTTCCTTGAGTGGATCACCGCATTCATGGAAACACAATCAATTCAAAACAAAAACGGCGACCTAACAAGGGCAGATGCTATAAAAGCCTTTGCAAAATTTTTCGGGATTGAAATCAAGGATGCAGAAAGCAAGTTAGCGCGCGCTACTGAGCGAAAGACCCGTTCGCCCTATCTCACAAGTCTGAAGGATGCATTTGATAAATACTGTGA
>JAFDYS010000002.1 GCA_018267315.1 Bacteroidota bacterium
CCTGCTCCATCACAGGCGGGCAGGAGCGAGAGGTTATTGCCTTTGAAATGATGCAGCGTGGGGACGAGGAAACCCACAGATGCGCCTACCAGGTAACCGGTGATCACGTCACTGGGAAAATGACGGCCGGCACGGTATCGGGCATAACCGGTGAATGCCGGAACGAGCGCTGCGGCGCCCCATACATAGGGAACCAGTTTGGAATGCGGCCTGAAATCAGTGAACACACGCGCGCCAAAGAAGGTGGCAGCCGCTGCCGTGGAAGTGTGTCCGCTGAAAAAGGAATTCACGTTGCCCACTTTAAGTTTATAATCTTCCGATACTTCCGGCTGCAATTCATTTTGGCCGATTTCAGGATTGAACACTTCCACGGAATCAGTATTGAAAGTGTACGGGCGGCGGCGGTTGGCAATACTGGTTGTCATGGTGTGGATGGCCTCGCTTACGGCCAATGTTTCAAGATACATGGCGATAACCTGGGGCGCATGCCCGCTCACCCGCTTGTCAATAAAAGCGATGAACGGCATAGCCAGGGAGGTATAAAGCAGCGCATCGCTGGCTGAGACAAAATCATCCTTGAACTGGTGAATGGCTGAAACATCGAAGGAAGGAATTTTGTCAATCCCCTGCTGATTCAGAGGATCAATTAAATCCAATGAATCGAGAGGCGTTCGATAACTCCGCAGCCAATATCCGGTACCGATCAACGCTAAACTGGCGCCGCTGACAATGAGGTCTTTTTTCAGGTCGAGGCGATACGGACTTTCAACCGATGTCTTGTAATTCTTCATGCCTAAATCAATCTGTTGCGCTTGTGCCATGCTGAACGCAACCGAGAGCAATGAAGCCAGAAAAATCCTGAGGGCTTTAATCATTTCCTGAAAAGAATTTCTGAACACGAAAGAAAGCACAAGATATATGATTGAATAAGGAATGCAGCGGTGCGGCAGGTAACCGATCAGGTAAGTTCCACCAGCACTTCGTTCTTCTCCACCGCATCCCGTTCTTTCACTTTGATAATTTTCACCTTACCGGTGCCCGGTGATTTGATCACGTTCTCCATCTTCATCGCTTCAAGGATCAATACCGAGTCGCCTTCATTGATATCCTGGTTTTCGCTGATCATGATTTTAAGCACCAGCCCCGGCATGGGCGCTTTGATCACATTCACCTTATGTGTGGCCGCTTTGTCCATCCCCAGCTTTTTCAGCAGTTCATCAAACTGATCCTGCACCTCCGCTGTATGGAGCACACCATTCACTTTTATCTCGAATGATTTTTTACGGGCGTCCGCTGAAACCACTTCGCACGTATAGCTGTGCGCATTCATGAGCACATGAAAGCGGCGGTCGCCGATGGTAACCAAATCCCAGTCAACGCTTTGGCCGTCAACCTGAATGCCGCCGCTGCTGAATTCAATTTGCTTCTGTTCCTTCTTGTCGGTACTGACTTTTAACATACAATCCTTTGCTGTGAGTTTTCCGGGATGCCGAAGATAGCATTTCAGTACTGATAGAATCCGCGGCCGCTTTTTTTACCCAGAAATCCCGAGTCAACCAGTTGCTGCTGAATGTGGCTGGGAGCGAAGCGCGGCTCGAAGTGAAACTGTTCATACAGGTACTTCGTGACACTGAGATTGGTATCCAACCCGATGAGGTCAATGAGCTTAAAGGGCCCCATTTTAAAACCGCATGATTCAAGCAGGGCATCCACAGTTTCCGCCGCCGCGGCTTTTTCTTCCAGCGCTTTGAGTGATTCGGTATGATACATTTTTCCGATGCGGTTAACGATAAAGCCGGGGGCATCCTTCGTCATCACCGGCTCCTTCCCCAATTTTTCTGAAAGGTCATAAACCAATTGCGCATTAGCGGGTGAAGTGGCAGTGCCACTCACCACCTCCACCAGTTTCATCAGGTGAGCGGGGTTGAAAAAGTGCATGCCCACAATCCGTTCGGGGTGCGGAATACCGTGAGCGAGTTTGGTGATGGGAATAGAAGAAGTGTTGGAACACAAAATCGCTTCATCATCATCTATCAGCAAGGCGAGCTTGCTGAAAAGCTCCGATTTCGTTTCGAGCCGCTCCACGATGGCTTCAATCACTACATCAGCCACCAGTTCACTGAACTCATTCGTTGCTTTCAGCCGCGAAAGAATTTCCTGTTTGCCCTCCGGCGTCATCCGTTTTCTCTCTATGGCGCCATCGAGATTCTGAGCGATCAGCTTCAGTCCGTTGGCTGCCAATTCACGCGTAAGGTCATAGAGCACCGTTTCATAGCCGGCCTGTGCGGCAAGTTGCGCAATGCCGGACCCCATCACGCCGGCGCCTATAATCGCAATTCGTTTAATGTCTTCAAGCCGCTTCATTGATCAGCGAAAGTTCGCAAAGTTTTGCATTACAAACGATGAGTTAACAAAGCGCATCCGGAGTTTATCATAATGAGGAACAGCCGGAACTCCGTATCTTGTTCGGTTCGATTTTCCTGAACCGATGCATTCGCAGAAAGAAAAATCAGCCGAAGAAGTGTTTGCCCGGTTGCTGCAAAAGGCGACAGCAGCCGAGCTAAAATCATTTCTGATTACAGAAGCAAAGCAGAACCACCCGTTGCGGCACAGTTTGCTCATCCATTTTCTGGAGACATCAGGTATAGCGGCCGAAGAGAAATACATACTGTTAATCCGGAACGTGCTCGAACTGTCCGCATGGGATAAATCAAGATACCAGTCAGAGCTGGAGCGATACTTTGCTAAAGCGAAAGGTTATGCCGACTCGCAGGATTACCTCGATGCTTTCCTCATGGCATCGGCTTACATCACCGAATGCGCCCATCATGAACCGCTGCAAAGTGACAACCGGTTGTCATCGTCATTCGGCATTCTCTCGGACATCAGCCGGTCTGATGCGGCCTTCGATCTAAAAGAGCGTCTCTTTGAATTCTTATGGAAGAAAGTGAAAGCGGTATCTACTGCATTCACAGTGGAAGATCAGGCACCCTGGCTGCAAGCCCTGCTATCCGGTGCATCGGATGAACAAAAGTTGCAGCAGGTTCTTGACCTGTTAGTTGAACTGACCGGCAACAACCGCAGCCAATACGGCGAAGTGATGAATGAGAAACTGGAGGAGTTGCTACTGAAGGTGAAACTGGAAGTACTGCGGCAACTGAACCGGACCACGGAAGTGAGGCGATTACTGGAGGCCAACAAGCGCATCAGGGTATTCCGGCTTGAACTGATCAGCCAGTGCATGAAACAGCAGCAATGGGATGAAGCGAAAGAACTCATCAAAGAAGGACGGCGGCGCGAATCTGTGAAAGGAGCCATCAATGTGGGCTCGGAATGGGATGAGATGCTGCTGACGATCGCTCAAAAAGAAGGCGATACCAAAGCCATCCGCAACCTGGCCATGCAGCTTTTCCTTTCCAGTGATTACGATTTCAGTTATTACCGGCTCATGCGGGATCACTACGATCCGTCACGATGGAGTATGCAAGTGGACCGGCTGGTAAACGCCATCAGGAAAGAAAAGTCATACGCCACAAAAGGTATTCATTCGGTGGCAAAAATTCTCATCGAAGAACAGGAATGGGAAAAGCTGCTTTCATTGCTCGATAAGAATGCAAATCTTGACTTCGTGAATGAATATGCCGATCATCTCAAAGAAAAATTCCCGGAGCTAATGCTTGAAATCTATCGCAAGGCCATTCGTCGCTTTGCTGAGAAATACATGGGCCCTGAGGCATACCGTCAGGTGGCAGCAACGCTTAAAAAAATGCTCACCTTCCCCAAGAGCAAGGAATTGGTTCAGTCGCTTACTATTGAACTGAAAGTGAACTTCCGCTCAAGACGTGCTTTTGTGGAGGAGTTGAACAAAGTGGTTATCTGAAAAAAAGATCCGTGCCGTGAATTGAATCACGACACGGATGATCGGGATGGGTGTTTCTACTGTACGATTGCCCTGACTGAGGCATTGATAACGCTGCCTGCGGCTTTGATAGAATAAATACCCTGTCCGTATTCCGTAAGATCTAACTCAACCCGGTTCCATCCCGCGACTGAGAACTTCTTCATTAACCTGATTCTGTTGCCGGCCTGATCCAGAATCATCAGGTCATAGGGCCCTGCCGATTCTGAGAAAAATGCGACGGTAAATGTTCCATCAGATGGATTGGGGTGAACGGTGAGCATGCCTGCCCTCAATGAAGAATCCCGGGTAAATCGTTCCTCTCCCTCCTCATTCAGGTCCTGAGATTTTTGCGGGGGACCCACAGGCACCACGCCGAGTACACACGTGTTGTACTTAACGCCGCCCGCGCCAGTGGAATAGATGCGATAGTAATAGGTGCCGGCGGGAAGGACACCCATTTTGAGTTGCGCAACACCGTCACCCTGTGAGTTGGTGCATGAAATATATCCATCCTCATCAGCCGTGTTTGCATACAGCGCCAACACCAGTGAGCCAAATACCGGCTTGGCTTTGACATCAATGGAAAAGCTTCCGTCAGTTTGGAACTTGTACCACGCATCCTTCACCGTATAGGAAATCTCCCCGGCACAAAGATTTTGCGGCAGTGATTGTGTACACTTAAATGTTGAGCCTGCCACAGAAGTACATGTGGCGGAAATGTTCATGGCTCCCGCTCCGGTGTATTCGTCATTTGCGGGGGCCTGAGCATAACCTGTCTGCCATAGCCAACAGAGAATGACGTTGGCTAACAGCATTGAAATAGTTGATTGTGTTTTCATGGCTTTTGATTCAAAAGTTTAGAAAACAAAATTGCCCTGGCGGCAAGCCCTTCTTCAATACCCGAATGCGGGGATGGCAAATGCACTTTTGGAAAGAAAAGCGAAGGTCAGGGAATGGTAAGCGCTACCATGCAGCCGTAAACTGCCCGAGAAACCTCACATCATTTTCATAGAGGATCCTGATGTCAGTGATTCCGTATTTGAGCATGGCTGGGCGCTCTATACCCATGCCCCAGGCATAGCCCGTGTACACTTCCGGATCAATGCCGCAGTTGCGAAGCACATTGGGATGCACCATGCCGCAACCGAGAATCTCCAGCCACTTCGTGGTTCCTTTCTTTTGAATATCCACTTCAGCAGAAACTTCAGTGAATGGAAAATAGGAAGGACGAATGCGGTAGTCGTAATCTTTCCCGAAGAACTCGCGGATGAAAAACACAAGTGTTTGTTTCAGATCAGCGAAGGAAACATTTTTGTCAATGTACAATCCTTCTACCTGGTGAAAGAAAACGTGCGACTTGTAGGTGATTGTTTCGTTGCGGTATACGCGTCCCGGCGCGATGATCCTAATGGGCGGTTTTTGTTTTTCCATCGTGCGTATCTGCACGTTGCTTGTTTGCGAGCGCAGAACAATCTCAGGATTGGTATGGATGTAATACGTGTCCGTCATATCGCGCGCCGGATGATCGTGCGGAATGTTGAGCGCTGTGAAGTTGTACCACTCCGTTTCAATCTCCGGACCTTCTGCCACGGTGAATCCGATCCGTGAAAAAATATCAATGATCTGTTTCCTCACGATGGAAACCGGATGCCGCGAACCCAGCGGAATGGGATCGCCCGGCATGGTGAGATCCATCTCCCCTGTTGATTGAGAAGAAGACGACTGCAGTTGCTCTTTGAACAGGTTGAATTTCTCTTCAGCCTTCTGCTTGATGGTGTTTACGAGCTGACCGAATTCTTTTTTCTTCTCATTCGGAATGTTCTTCATTTCCGCCATCACGTCCTTCAGCACATTCTTGCTTCCAAGAAAGCGAATGCGGAATTGCTCGAGTGAAGCTGCGTCCGTAATCGGGACCTGCTCCACTTCCTTCAGTATTTCTTGCGCCGTATTGAATGCTTCCATTTTTCTTTCTGATTGCCCGCGCAGATCCTTCGACAAGCTCAGGATGACCTGGGCAAAAAAATTACCTGCTGTAGTTCGGTGCTTCTTTGGTGATCACCACATCTCAAGCAGGGCTCCTCCTTTAGTGAACAATCTTTCATTGCTTGCAGGCGCGGCATATAGATTGCACAAAGGTAAGCAGGGCAAGGATGGTCTCAAAAAGCAGAGATAAAAAGAGTTGCCAATACGTGTGGAAGGGAACATAGGAAGTATTCAAAAATAATTTTCCCCGTTGCAATCTTGGTTTACATTTGATTACTAAACTCAACTGTCTTTTGAATGAAACTTATTACCCTCCTTCTCTCGCTCACTGTTTCAACAGCACTTAGCCTGAAAGCACAGGTATCGTGCTTATGCCCTGCTTCCCCAACGAACATCACCATAATTTGGTCGAAAACATTTGACATTGGGGCTAACGACGTGATATGGGATATCGAACCAATCAGCACCGATGGCGGCACCCCTGATGACGGATTTGTAGTAGTGGGCTCTGCAAATATGGGCTACCCCACGGGCATGGATATTCATATCAAGCGCCTCAATACGAGCGGCAATATTGTTTGGTCAGAGACCATTGACATGGATCATAATGTAGATGCTGCCTACGCGGTGGAACAGACTTCCAACGCACAACTCATCATTGCCGGCTCTTCAAAAACTGATCTTTATCCTTCATTTCTAGGAGACAAAAACAGGAATGCATGGCTGACTCGAATGAATTTGAATGGGACGACTGTGTCTGGCTGGCCAAAAGAGTTTGGAAGCACAGGAGATGATGTGGCTTATGATCTTAAGGAAGCGGAGAGCGGAAATATCGTGATTGCGGGTCAAGCAGGGGTAAGTGGTGATGATGTTCCCTCAGGTACTCAAGGCGGAGCGGGTGATTACTGGGTTTTCAAAACCAACGCAAGTGGAACAATAATTTCCGGGCGAAATAAGGTTTACCACGGTTCTAACACAACCTATGAACAGGATTATGCCCGAAGTGTTGTGGTTGATTGTGTTACAGGTGAATATATTGTTACCGGATTTTGCAAATCTTGTTATCCTGTAGATTTCGATTTTTCCGCACTTTACATGCTCAAAATTCCTGTCAACTTCGGAACACCCACTGAGGAGGAAGTTTACGGATATGAGGGGGAGCGTGACGATTTTGGTTCATACAATGTTATTCAAGCTCACGAAGTGTTTGAAACATGTTCATCCACCAGCGGCTTCTTGTCTCTGGGTCTTCAGCATCCGGATGGGTCATACGGATGTTTCGGAGGTCAGCATGATTTCTGGACCGTATTAACTGATAATAATTTAGCACCAAATGACTTCACACTTGCTTGTGAGAATTCAGATTACGGTTCTGCTTTTGGTGGCAAGAAGAAAGATAACGGACATAGCGCCGTGCAAATCTGTGATGGATTTTTATTAACAGGTCTTACCAAGTCGAATAACAAAGACTTAAGCTGCACGTTATGCCAGGTCACCTGCAACCACTATGAATGCACTCCTGCCCCTGAAACAGAGGATATTTGGATTGCTAAAATAGATTACGGCACCGGAGAACTTGCCTGGAATGAATCCATCGGTGGCACGGGTAATGACGGGGCTTACAGTCTCAAGCGCTTACCCGATGGAACTTTCGTCGTGGCGGGCTATACCACCAATCCGCTGGATGATTCAGAAACCGATTGGTACATTGTCAAATTTGAGATAACCGATTGTGATGAACGATTGAGTCAGGAGATATCTGGCTTTAACGTAATTTCAGTTTATCCAAATCCTTCCTTTGGTTCATTTACCCTGTCTCTTCAAACTCCTGAAAAAATTACTGTTGACGCTTCTGTCGAAATACTTGATTTAGCCGGCAAGCCCTTTTACAGAAATGAAGTAAGCATTGAGGATGGTTTGCTGCAACAGCAAATCTCAGGCGTTACACTTTCCGCAGGATTTCATTTGGTCAAGATTGTGGTGAACGGTACTGTCTATCTGCGACCGCTCATTATACAATAACCATAGTCAGTTCTAACTCAAAATTTATAAACTTCAGATATGAAAGCAAATTTTTTCCTCCTGTTAATAATGCATAGCTCATTTTACAGCCGCGCAGATCAATGGATTCAAAAGAGCGATTTCGGTGGCAATGGAAGAAACAACGCAGTGGGCTTTTCGATCAATGGGAAAGGTTATATTGGCACTGGCGGTGCAATTTCTGAAAACTACAGCAAGACCTTTTGGGAATACGATCCGGCCACTGATGTATGGACTCAAAAAGCAGATCTTAGTGGAGTTGGGAGAGAATCAGCTTGCGGCTTCGCTATCGGTGAAAAGGGTTATATAGTCTTAGGACAAATCGCTGACAATGGCTTTACCAATGATTTATGGGAGTATGATCCGGACACAAATTCATGGCTTCAAAAAGCAAATTTTCCCGGGTCGAAACGTGATGGTGCGTTTGCATTTGTTATTGGCACTAAAGGGTATGTAGGAGCAGGAGGCAACAACTCTTCATTCAAGCAAGACTTTTGGGAATACGATCCTTCTTTTGATTCGTGGTCACAAAAGAACCATTACGGCGGAGGTCAGGTAATTTCTGCGGCTGCCTTTACCATTGGTGATAAAGGATATGTTGGAACGGGCCGTGATAATAACCTTGAATACAGAAAGGACTTTTGGGAATATGATCCCGCTATAGACGAATGGTCGCAAAAATCTGATTTCATTTCAAATCCAAGGGCAGGTTCGGTTGCATTTGCAATCGGTGGATCGGGCTACTTAGGACTTGGAAGGGTCATTGATACAAGTTACGCAGATTTCTGGCAGTACAATCCTGTAACAGATAGCTGGATTCAAAAGGCCTCTTATCCCGGTGGAGGTAACGGTAACGCCGCTGGATTTTCAATTGGGGGTTATGGATACATTGGTACGGGCGGTGCCAGTGAAAAGCAATTCTGGCAATATACCCCAGCTTGCTTAGCCCCCGCCAACCTCACTACACTCAACATCACCTCCACCTCAGCCAAATTGAAATGGAATGCGTCAAGCGGAGTTGCGAAATATAAAGTCCAATACAAAGTAGATTCCACAGGCGCACCGTGGACAGCGAAAACAGTGAATGCCGCCAATACCTCCATCGTGATCAATAATTTGCTAGCTGGAGTTCAATACAAATGGAAAGTGAGAAGTATTTGCAATGCCGAGAAATCGGCTTATTCGCCCGTAGAGAAATTTACTACGCAACTAAAACTAGCATCTGCGACGGCAGAGGCAACAACATTCAATGTTTATCCTAATCCATTTGCCCAATCATCTACCGTTTCATTTATGGTTGAAGAAAATTCATTCATTAAAATAGAATTGTTTGAAGCGAGCGGTAGAAGAATAAAAACACTGGCGGAGGCGATGCTTGAACCCGGTCGTCATGAAATTCCTTTTGATGGGCAAGGCTTAACCGCCGGAATTTATATCCTATCGCTCACCAACTCTTCCACCATTGAAGCCTCCAAAATCATCATTGAATAATCCGCACAGAAATGAAAAAGTTCTTCGCTAAACTTTCAGTCAATGCCGTTATCCTGTTCGCAGCCGGCATTACGCGGGCGCAGGAGTTTGAAAACATCACATTCACTAATCGCACGTTTATCGCAGCCTCTTTCATCAACGACAGCGAAGGCTGGCTGGCCGATAACAACAGCAAGCTCTGGCATACAGTCAATGCAGCGCAAACATGGGATTCGGTAACCGTTTCAAAAAATTTCGTGCTACTACAATTCATCAGCTCAACGAACGGCTTTGCGCTTACTTCCAATGCGGCCTACAAAACTTCGAACGGCGGCCAATCATGGAGTGAATTATCAATGCCGCAGAATGTGAGAGCCAAAGCCATTTATTTCCTCGACGCGAACACGGGTTACCTCGGCAGCTATGGGAATATTTTCAAAACCGCGGATGGCGGCGCTTCCTGGTCATCCGCTGAAATCGAGGGTGTCAATATTCTTGACTTTTACTTTACCGGTTCTTCTTCCGGTATTGCCGTCGGCTATGATGACGGAGAGAACCGCTGCATCTGGAGAACCACTGACAATGGCGCTACATGGGAAAACGTGTTCAATGAAGAAAACCATTACCTGAATGCGGTTTACTTCGTGAATGAAACTACCGGATGGGCGGCGGGTTATTATGACCGGGCAGGAATGAAAGAGCCGATCATCCTGAAAACAACCGATAGTGGCGCCACGTGGCAAAAGAATTACCGGTACACCGGCATCAGCAGCGACGGGGAAACACTCACCGACATCCGCTTCAAAAACGAGCTGGAGGGTTATGCGCTTTCAGTTCACAACTACGACCTGTTTACGAAGGATGGAGGCGAAACATGGAGGTTAGTCAATGATACCGATGAGCTTAATGCCACACCGGTATTCGGTTTGTATAAAACACTAAGTGGCCTTAATGAACTGTATCTGGTAGGTCAAAAAGGGACAGTATCACGCTGGGAATAACCATTATCATTGATGCCCGCGGCAATGGGAGGGTGCTTGCGGCGGTTCACAAAGCTGGAAGGCAGAAACAACTTGCCGCTCAATCTTTTTTTTCATTCCCCTAACATTCATATTGTCCATGCGCACATTTATTACCTGCTGTAGTTCGGTGCTTCTTTGGTGATCACCACATCATGTACGTGACTCTCCTTCATGCCTGCGGCGGAGATGCGGACGAACTTCGCTTTTTTCAGCGCTTCAATGTTGGGAGAGCCGGTGTAACCCATGCCGGCACGTAAGCCGCCGATACATTGTACCATTACTTCAGCCAATGTTCCTTTGAACGGAACGCGACCCACGATTCCTTCCGGCACCAGTTTCTTGATATCATCTTCTGCGTCCTGGAAGTACCGGTCCTTCGATCCTTCGCTCATCGCTTCGAGCGAACCCATGCCGCGGTATGATTTGAATTTTCTTCCTTCGTAGATGATGGTTTCACCGGGCGATTCTTCCACACCGGCAAAGAGCGAACCCGCCATCACCGTATCGGCGCCGGCGGCAATCGCTTTTACGATGTCGCCCGTGTAACGAATGCCTCCGTCGGCGATGAGCGGCACATTTTTTTTCTTCAATCCCTGGGCCGACTCAATAATGGCGCTCAATTGCGGAACGCCTGCGCCTGTTACAATTCTGGTGGTGCAGATGGAACCCGGACCAACGCCCACTTTCACGGCATCGGCGCCGGCTTCGGCGAGCGCTTCGGCTCCTTCTTTGGTGCCGACATTACCCGCGATGAGTTCGAGATTTTTGAAATGCTTCTTCACCTTCTTCACTGATTCAATCACTCCGTGTGAATGCCCGTGCGCGGTGTCAATGCACACCACATCCACACCGTTCGCGATCAGCGCTTCAATGCGGTCGAACATGTTAGAGGTAACACCCACGGCTGCACCTACGAGCAATCGTCCGTACTTGTCTTTGCAGGAACTCGGATGGCTTCTCACCTTGATGATATCACGGTAGGTGATCAGTCCCTTCAGTTTTCCTTTCTTATCCACCACCGGCAGCTTCTCCACTTTGTTTTCCTGCAGGATGATCTCTGCCTTCTTAAGGTCAGTCCCTTCAGGGGCGGTGATAAGGTTTTCTTTCGTCATCACTTCCCCGATTTTCTTCTTCATCACCTTCTCAAACCGCAGGTCACGGTTAGTGAGGATGCCCACAAGGAAGCCGGAATTATCTGTAATGGGGATGCCACCGATCTTGTATTCGCGCATGAGCTGCAGCGCTTCACCGATAGTTTGTTCTGCATGAAGGGTGATGGGATCAATGATGAGCCCGCTCTCGCTGCGTTTCACTTTGCGCACCGCTTCGGCCTGCTTTTCAATCGTCATGTTTTTGTGAAGCATGCCCAATCCGCCTTCCTGCGCAATGGCGATGGCAAGCTGCCAGTCAGTGACCGTATCCATGGCGGCAGAAATGATCGGCACATTGATTCGGATGTTTCTCGAGAGGCGCGTAGAGGTATCTACTTCGCGCGGGAGCACCTGTGAATAGGCAGGCAGGAGCAACACATCATCGTAAGTAAGTCCGTCGTAATGAATTTTTTCGCTATGAAGAGGCATGGAGAAAAAGTTGGACAAAGGTAAGCAGAGATGGATGATCTTTAAAAATGCAGCCTACAACAAACATAACAACAACTTCTGTTGCAAAGAAAACAAATCGGAATTTTAACTCCTGATCTCATGGTTGTCAGAATTAAATTCTTACTTTTAAAACTCACATTTCAATTACTTGTAGTTGAAATCCAAACTTTTCTACCACTCTACTCTGCTTATCGTTTTGATGAGTTGCAACTCAGTTCTTTACTCCCAAGATTGCCTTTGCGGTGATCCTGAAAATATATCAGTCATTTGGTCAAAAACATTTGATATAGAAATAGACGATGCTGCCTGGGACTTTGTGGAAATAGATGATGGAGATACTGATGCCATTCACAATAACGGTTACATTTTTGTCGGTTCTGTTAACGACGATGAGAATGGGTTAAATAACGGAATGGATATTTACATCGCACGGCTTAGCGCTGATGGAAATACCATAGTGTGGGATGAAACATGGGATGGCGGAATGAGTCCCGCCAAGCAGGATGTTGCGTATTCAGTAATTCAAACCAGCACAGGAGCAATAGTTATCAGCGGCTCGACAGCTACAAACTATTTTGGTCCGGGTATTAACAGAAATGCCTGGGTGGGGAAAATGAATGTAGATGGCGAGTGGATAAGCGGCTGGCCTAAGCAATACGGAAGCACCGGCGATGACATTGCTTACGATGTAGCAGAAGATCAATCCGGAAACTATGTATTAGCGGGGACAGCAAGCGCAAGTGGCAATGACCTGGGAACTCAAACTGTTCATTCTGATGGTGACTATTGGGTGTTTAAAATAGGGGCAACAGGATATCTTAACACCGCCTATTCGAAAGTTTATTATGGTAGCAATACAAGCGGGGGAAATGACTACGCTCAAAGTGTAGCTGTAGATTGCAATAGCGGTGACTATGTTGTTTCGGGGTTTTGCAAATCATGTGCACCAGCCACTGATGATCATTCACAATTATACTTATTAAAAATTCCATCAAATTTTGCAACGCCTGATGATATAGTTTACGGATATGACGGAGATTTTATTGACTTTGGCTCCTTCGACGTTATACAAGCCCAGGCAACTTTTGGAAGTTGTTCTGTAGGGGATGGATTTCTTTCTTTGGGCGTTCAGCATCCAAGTGACGGATGCTTTCTCAATTTCCACGATTTTTGGGTTGTCATAACAGACGATGAATTGGTAGACTTACCCTTTACAGAAGCATGCGTTGATGCAGATGCAGGAGGAGCTTATGGAGGGAAAAAGAATGATAATGGATTTAGCTCCGTACAAGCCTGCAGTGGCTTTTTGCTCACTGGGAATACTTCATCTAATAACCTCAAATCATCTTGCGAGCTTTGCCAGGTTGAATGCAATCACTATGATTGCAATGAAACCTTGACCGAAGACATTTGGCTCGCCAAGATAAACCCTGAAAACGGTGATCTTGATTGGGAGGAGTCTTTGGGGGAGGCAGGAAACCAGGGAGCATATAGCATCAAACGGTTGCACGATGGCGCATACATGGTAGTCGGTTACACTTCTGTAGATGAAGAGAGCGAGATCGACTTTTACATTGTAAAATTTGAACTTACAGCAACATGTTTGCCACCCGAAGAACTGGATGTCGATCTTACAACTTACTGTGCTACGTTAAGCTGGACTATGGATCCTTGCGTGCCCCAGTATGATCTGAAGTATAAAGAAGGAAATGGTGCATTTCAGCTCATCACTGATGTTACAAGCCCCTATATCTTCACTAATACCTCAAATAATGCCATAGACGATTTTAGCTGGGGAGTTCGTGCAAGATGCTCTCCCGGTGAATTGAGTTCGTATACCCTTGGAGACAATTTTAGTATTTCATATTGTGGAAGTAACCCCGTAAATTGTACAACATGCACAGGCAAATTCACAAACGTACAACTTCAACAGGCCCATTCGCTTATTTCTTATCCCAATCCATCGGACGGTGCATTTAGATTTTCACTCCATCTTTCTAGTTCTTTCGATGAGTTCGCAACTATAGAAGTTCTTGATCCAGCCGAAAAAGTACTTTTTTCTTCTATCACACCTATTACAAATGGACTTATTGAGCAGCGGATTTCTGTTCAAGAATTGCCATCCGGCTTTTACTTGTTAAGAGTCACTATTGACGGCATGACATATAAGAACAAGCTAGTATTCAATAAACATTAATCACTAATATTTTCAGTTGTTTTTGTTAATACCATAAACTTTCGGCATGAAACAAATTGCTTTTCTTCTTATAGTTATTCTTTCTACAACTTTCTTTAGCGCTGCTGATACATGGACACAAAAAGCAGATTTTGGAGGAATTGGGAGAGAAAATGCAGTGGGCTTTGCAATCGAAGGCAAAGGGTACATTGGAACTGGAGGTTCTATTATTAGTGCTGGTAAATCCTTTTGGGAATACGATCCATCAACTAATGTGTGGACACAAAAAGCAGATTTTGCTGGTGAAGGAAGGGAATTCGCTTCCGGATTCTCGATCGGTGATAAGGGCTACCTAGGTCTGGGAAAAGTTTCTGACAATTTATCTTCTAACGAATGGTGGGAATACGATCCAGTCGCTAATGACTGGTTACAAAAGGCAAGCTTTCCGGGCGGACCTAGATGGAATGCATTTGAATTTTCTCTGGGAGGGAAGGGGTATGTTGGGGCTGGATCTGGAAAGAGCGCATATAAGCAAGACTTTTATGAGTATAATCCTATGTTGGATGTATGGACTCAAAAGGCAACCTATCCAGGAGGGAAAGTAATTGCCGCAACAACATTTGCTATCGCAGACAAGGGATATGTCGGAACCGGACGTAATGACTTCGGCTCTTTCAAAAACGACATCTGGCAATATGACCCTGCTACTGACACGTGGATACAGAAATCCGATTTTGTGGGAGGTATAAGAGATGGTAGTGTCGGTTTTTCAATTGCTGGCTTTGGCTATGTTGGACTTGGAAGAACGTTGGACACAAACTTTTTCGATTTTTGGCAATATATTCCAGAAGCAGATAATTGGATTCAAAAAGCGGATTATCCAGGAGGAGGTGCTGGGGATAGAGTTGGATTTGCGATTGGAAGTTTCGGATACGTGGGTACAGGCGGGGCAGCAGAAAATGAATTCTTTCAATATACTCCCGATTGCATGAAACCAATAGTTCTTTACACAACTAATATTAAGTCTACTTCTGCAAGAGCGAACTGGAATCTCGTCTCTAACTCACAAACCTATACGGTACGCTATCGCCAAGTAGGAACCCAGCAATGGTCAAAAACTACTGCGCTCTTTAATTTTAAAAAGCTCATCGGTCTTTTCCCCGATACAGAATATGACTGGTCAGTGAAATCAGTCTGTGACGCGGTAAACAATATCTCATCTGATTGGAGTGCTATTCAAAACTTTACAACTAAGCCACTGAGATTAGAAGAGGGAGAAATCATGTTGAAAATTGACCTTGAAATTTACCCGAATCCTTTCTGGACTTCAACTACGATTTCATTTTTTGTTGCTGAAAACTCCAGAATCACAATAGAGCTTTTCGATTTAACTGGACGAAAAATCAAAACATTGTTTAATAACTATCCTGGTGCAGGCAGCTATAAGACCGTATTGCACCGCGAGCAATTGAAATCAGGCATCTATTTACTCAGGATTACAATGAATGCTGAATCCTCCATAACCAAAATCTTCTTACAATAGTTGCGTTGTTAATCTAAAAAGACTTATTGAATACTATGAAATCAATGGCAATAAGTTTCATGCTGTTAGCGGCTGCAAGTTCTGACAGCAGGTCTCAGATCTTCGAAAATTCTGAAATCACTAATAACACATTTGTAAGCTCATCTTTTATTAGTGACGAAGAGGGTTGGTTAGCCGATAATAACGGCAAGCTTTGGCACACCAGTGACGCAGGTGAAACTTGGGATTCGATGTTCCTAGAAAATCAATTTTTAAAAATGCATTTCACCGATGCACTTTACGGTTTCGCACTTGAATCAGACATTGCTTACAAAACATTTGACGGAGGTCATTCATGGTCGCCACTAATTCTTCCGGGAATTATTGGAAAAGCGCTTTACTTTCTCGATTACCAAACAGGGTTCATCAGCGGTTACCAGAAATACTTCAGAACAACAGATGGAGGAGCAAGCTGGTTGACAGTCTTTACAGAGTATATTACTTTCCGGGATTACTGCTTTATTAATGAATCACATGGATTCGCTGTCGCTAAAGATGACGAATTTAACAGATGCATTTGGAAAACAGCAGATGGTGGTTTAACCTGGGAAAATGTTTTCAATGAAAGAAATTATTACATGAACTCCATTTGGTTCGTTAATGAAAACACAGGGTGGGCAGCAGGTTATTATGATCGGTTTGGGATAAGGGAACCAGCCATCATCAAAACTTCAGATGGAGGATTAATATGGCACAATATCTATCGAAATACTTATGTAGATAGCAGAGGTGAAGCGCTTACTGACATCCGTTTTAAAAGTGAACTGGAAGGATATGCTATCTCCCGATTTGCTTATGATGTATATACTACCGATGGAGGAACAACCTGGCACCTTACTCACGATACGGATAATTTAGGCCTGTCAACTTTATATGGTGTATACAAAACACTTGATGGTTATACGAACATGTATCTCATAGGTCGAGAGGGAACAGTTACAAAGTGGGAATAAGCATCTTCGGTAATTTGAACTATGGCACGCGAAGATGAATGGTGGGCAGAAGACAAACTTCCCAAAGCGAAGATCAACCGTGAATCGCTGAAGGAAGCACTTCAGCTTTTTTCCTACCTCAAACCCTATCGCTGGCCATTTGCCGGCGCGCTGCTGTTCCTGTTCCTCGTGAACATTACGCTGCTGGTATTTCCGTTCGTGACAGGCAAACTGATTGATTCGGCCATGAACCTCACGGGTTCTTCAACCTTCTTTAAGAACATCAACCAGATCACCCTGCTGCTCATCGCCATGCTCTTCGTGCATGCCATCTTCTCTTACTTCCGTATTTACCTATTTGCATACGTGGGTGAAAACGCGCTGGCTGACATGCGCAAGCAAACGTATGCGCGGATGATCACCTTGCCGATGAAATTTTTTTCGCAGCGCCGCGTGGGTGAACTGGCCAGCCGCCTTTCGGCCGACCTCTCGCAGATTCAGGATGCCGTTACATCCACATTCGCGGAGTTTCTGCGACAGATCATCACGTTCATCGCAGGCGTTGCCATTCTCTTTACCATTTCTTCCAAGCTCACACTCATGATGCTTTCCGTTTTCCCGGTGCTCATTGCCGTGGCGGTTTTCTTCGGGCGATTCATCCGGCGATTGGCACGCAAGGCACAGGATCAGCTCGCCGAGTCGGGAACGATCGTGGAAGAAACGCTGCAGGGTATCACCAATGTGAAAGCGTTTGCGAACGAAAAATTCGAGATCAACCGGTATGGCGGCAGCATCGCCCATGTGGTGAAGCTGGCGCTGAAGAATGCGAAGCTGCGCGGCGCCTTCGCTTCCTTCATCATCTTCGGCATGTTCGGTGCCATCGTGCTCGTGATCTGGTACGGCGCACACCTGATTCAGTCGCATGAAATCACCGTGGGCTCACTCACTTCCTTCATCATGTACACGATGTATGTGGGCGGCTCGATGGCCGGCTTCGCTGAATTGTTCACACAGTTGCAGAAAACCATCGGCGCCACGCAGCGCGTGCGTGAACTGCTGAGAGAATTGCCTGAAGATGTGGATCTGTCGCAGGAAAAAGTGTTGCCCGAATTCAGGATCGGCGGACGGGTGTCGTTTGAAAACGTGGCCTTCAGCTATCCTTCGCGTAAAGAAGTGCCGGTGCTGAAAAATATTTCCTTCCGGATCGGGCAGGGAGAAAAAATTGCCGTGGTCGGGCCGAGCGGCGCAGGAAAATCCACGCTCGTGAACCTGCTGCTCCGGTTCTATTCGCCCGATGACGGAAAGATCGTGGTCGACGACCGCAACATGCAGGAGTTTCCGCTCACACAACTGCGGTTGCAGATGGCTTTCGTGCCACAGGACATTTTGCTTTTCGGCGGCAGCATCCGCGAAAACATTCTCTACGGCAATCCGAAAGCATCTGATGAAGAAATGGTGAATGCCGCCAGGAAGGCGCATGCTCATGAATTCATTTCTTCCTTCCCTGAAAAATATGACACAATCGTGGGTGAGCGCGGCATCCGATTATCCGGCGGGCAGCGTCAGCGCGTAGCCATCGCCCGCGCGATATTGAAAAATCCGGCCATCCTGCTGCTCGATGAAGCCACCAGTTCCCTCGATTCCGAATCGGAACGACTTGTGCAGGATGCTTTGGAAGGGCTGATGGAAAACCGCACCACCTTTATCATTGCTCACCGCCTGGCCACCATTAAAAATGCCGACCGCATCCTCGTGCTGGACAAGGGAGAGATTATCGAAAGCGGATCGCATGATGAACTCATGCAAATTGAAACGGGACTGTACCGCAAACTGGCGGAGATGCAATTCGCCGACGGCATTTTTCAGTCTGCCCCGCAGGATAACTGACCTCAAGGTTTTAGATTTCCTTCGTGCATTCATGCTTTCATTGCTGTCGGTTAACTTAGCGCCTCAAATTTTTTAAGTATGAAGAAATGGCTTTATGTGCCGCTGTTTTTTTTCATTCAGGCTGCTTCGGCCCAGCAACTCGTGGCCTATGAAGAGAACGGAAAATACGGCATGAAAGACGGCACCACGGGTAAGGTGGTGATGGAAGCGAAGTATGATGAGATCTATACGTTCAGCGAAGGGTTAGCCATGGTGGCCGGCCAGGGTAAATACGGGTTTGTTGATAAAGCCGGCCGGGAAGTGATCGCGCCACAGTTTGCAGAAGCCACAGCATTCAGTGAAGGCCTTGCCGCAGTATCTGACGGAGAATCCTGGGGCTACATTGACAAAGCCGGCAAGACCATTATTCCATTCAATTACGACGATGCCACGGGGTTCAGTGAAGGGTTGGCTGCCGTTCAACTGGATGGATTGTATGGTTATATTGACAAAGCCGGTAAGGAGGTCATTCCTTTTCAGTTCGGATTTGCTCAACCATTCACCCAGGGTTTGGCCATCGTGGAAAGAGACGGACTGAGCGGCGTGATTGACCAACGGGGAGCATTTATCATACCGGCCAGATATCTTGAGGTGGGCGATTTTTCGCAGGGACTGGTGGCGGTTAATGATAACGGCAGATGGGGTTACCTGAACAGAATGGGTGAAGAGATAATCAAACCCGAATACGGAAATGCCTTGCCGTTCAGCGAGGGACTCGGCGGCGTGATGATTGGCGACAAAGGCGGTTACATTGACATGCAGGGCAACATCGTGATCCCGCTGGTGTATGACCAGATCAGCAGTTTCACCGGCGGATATTCACTCGTAGAAATGAACGGCAAGAATTTCTTCATTGACAAGAACGGCAACTGTGTGGAGCGCGAAGGATTGCCGTGTCCTTAAGCTGATGGGGTTTGACGATGAAAGGATATAGCTCGTCAAAAGGGACTTTGCCGGTACCCTGTCTTTTCTACCTTTCTGTTGAAATAGTTTTCTCATGAACATGAAATCACTTTGGTGTATAAGCGCGGTATGCACTGTCATGGCTGCCTGCACACCCCCTGCGAAGCAGCAGGCAGAACAACATCTCAATACCGATTCAATCAAACAGGTTTTAATCGCCACCGATCAGGCCTTCTCTGACCGTTCGAAACAAATTGGCCAGCAGGCGGCATTTCTCGAATACATGGATGAGCAGGTGACCATGCTTCGGCCCAACAGCCTGCCGCTGGTTGGCAAAGACACGATTCAAAAAATTTATGCGCAGCGATCGGACTCATCATTCGCACTCACCTGGTCACCATTGTTCGCTGATGTGGCTGCCGGTGGTGATCTCGGTTACACCTATGGCACCTGGCTTCTCGAAACAAAAGCAGGTGACAAAGAAGAAGGAACCTATTGCACTATCTGGAAACAAGATTCAATTGGCAACTGGAAGTTTGTTATGGATGTGGGGAATGACGGATTGGGAAAAGAAGCAACAAAGAAGTAATCATGCCGAAAACCAAAGCCAAGCCATCAAACACTCTGTCACCGGAAGGGAGTGAGAACAACATGCTGCTGCTCCAACTCATCGAAGCATGGCGCATCAACAACCGAATCAACCTGTTGCTGCTGGATGCCATTCCGGAAGCAGGATTGAGCAGCACTCTTTCTACGCGCGGCGGCCGAACCGTAGCTCTTCAATTTGCACACATGCATAATGTGCGCATCGGCTGGCTTGAACACATGGCCAAAGAGATTTTTAAAAAGTATTCGAAGTTCAATAAGAATGACATTCCTGACCGCCGGAAGCTGAAAGTGGCTTTCGAACAATCAGGAAATGCGATTGAAGAACTCATTCAACTTTCTTCGAAAAACAAATTTCAGGTCAAAGCTTTCAAGCGAGGCATCATTCCCTGGCTCGGTTATCTCATGACCCATGATGCCCATCATCGCGGGAATATTCTGCTCACCCTTAAACAAACAGGTCATCAGGTTCCTGATTCTGTGAAATGGGGAATGTGGGAATGGGATAAATTATGATTACGCATTGTCAATATTCACTTGTGTCTATGGCAGCCGGACTCGCAGATCTGGCCAGGAATTGTAAATGCCAGAATTCTAACCACCCATATAGCTTCATCGTCCTCAAATTTTCTATTGAACAATCACTTTGATCACCGAGATTTGGTTTCCTGTAATGAACTTGACTAAGAATATACCCTCGTCCAGTTGTTTGCGGCTCAGGGTGATTCGATGCTCACCGGCAGAGAGTATTTCATCCAGCAACTCCGTTTTTCTGCCCGCCAGGTCAAACACTTGTATGGTAGTGTTAGCATCTGCTGCAAGAGAGAAACTCAGCGTTGCATCGGAAGACATAGGATTGGGATAAACCGCAAGCATTGACAGATCGCCCGCCTCATTGCTCAACCGCAACAGGGTGGTGAATGTTTGAGCAGCAGAATAAAGCGACTGCCCATCACCGCAGATGCTTCTCACCTTCCACTTGTATGCAGTGTTGGCAGCAAGCCCGTTGATGGTGATGGCGGTTTTAGATGCATTGACCATCTTACTTACCCATGGTGCACCCGAGGCATCTTCTCTGTATTGCACCCTGTATTTAGTGGCACCGCCCACAACATCCCATTTGAGTTTGGCGCTTTGAGATGAAATATTAGTTGTGGTGGGATTGCCAGGTACTTCGCAGCCGGGAGTGAATTCCCAGAAATCATTGAAGAAATAGCCAACACCGGCCCATCCGGTTGCCACATATCCTTTATCACCGATGGCAAAACCGACAGCTTGAGATCTGGCACTTGCGGGCAAAGAGTCTCCCGGAGCCCAACTATCAGTAACGGGATCATATTGCCAGAAATCATTATAGTATGTAGTTTCATAATTAACCGTGCCGGTGCCAATGTATGCTTTGTCGGCAATTACAAATGCGACGGCCCAATCGCGTGATGAACCCGGGCAAGATGATTTTTGAGTCCATAGGCCTGACAACGGATCATATTCCCATAATTCGCTGGTAACTCCTGCAGTATTTTTGCTGCCGAAGGCCACATACCCCTTGTCCCCAATGGAAAAACCCGTAGCGCCGACGAGGGCCTGGCCGGGATGGTCAGCAATTTGTGTCCATGTGTCGGTGGCTGGATCGTACTCGTAGAAATCTCTCCTGTCTGAATTAGCCGCAGCGCCTGAACCTATATAACCCTTTTGGCCAATACTGAAACCTGTTGCATGCCACCTTTTATCACCGGGGAATTTCTTTTTCTTCGTCCATTGGTTTAATGAAGGATCGTATTGCCAGAAGTCATTTAAGACGTCAATGCTATATCCCGTTCCGACATAGCCATAATTATCTATTGCAAAGGCCACAGCATTTGTTCTTCCTTCACCATTTATGTCAATAAGGTCTGCTTTTTGGGTCCAAGTATCAGTTTCTGAATCATATTCCCACCAATCTTTGCCACCATTATCTATGCTCGCTCCAGTACCAATGTAACCCTTTCCTTCAATGGTAAATGCAACAGCTCCGTATCGTGCCGACCCACCGAAATTCGCCTTTTGCATCCATGTACCTTGGCCAAAAGAAGTCAAGCTAAACATTGCTGCAAGCGCAATTGGGAAAATGATAAATTTCTTCATCAGTTGAAGTTTTCAAATTTTCTGATCCATAGACGAGAAACTGTTAATGGAATCAATCTTCTACAATAATCTTGGTACTATAAATCATATCACCCACTGCTGCAGTTAGCCGGTAAAATCCATTAGGCAGTGACATCAAGGAAATGCTTTCAACCAGCTTTCCGTTTTCTAGGTTGCCAATAGAAGCGAAAATCGTTTTACCGACTATACCAGATAAGGCGATTGTTACTGATTGATCTTTTACTCCGGATAATCGCAGAACAATCTCAATCACTCCGGTGGAAGGATTCGGGAATACGGACAACAAGCAAATAGAGTCTAGCCGATTATTCACGTCTTTATCATTTTTTGGATTATTGCAATCAGTAATCGCGAAACGCACCGCATAGAAATTCTGTTTTAATGAAACACCACCATAGTATTCCCCAACTGCAATATATGTCCCATCCTCAAGCTCCTCAATACTATGGAATTCATCATCACCAGTGCTTCCTAGCGAGGCATCCCACGCTACGGTGCCGTCGGGGTTCAGATTTAATAACCAGGCATCAGAGGTGTAAGGGCGGGTTGCATCATTGTTGCAGGTGATATCGAATGAATCTGTAGGAGATTTGGTATTTCCTGCGATCAGGTAATTGCCAATGCACGTTTTAACGAGACTGTACCCGTTGTCGGTG
This sequence comes from Bacteroidota bacterium, assembly GCA_018267315.1. Taxonomy (GTDB): domain Bacteria; phylum Bacteroidota; class Bacteroidia; order Chitinophagales; family UBA10324; genus JAFDYS01. The sequence continues at coordinate 22,944 of JAFDYS010000002.1, forward strand.
TATTTTCCACCGTAATTTTTTCCTTCGCTCAATTCGCAACCCGGTGTCCAGATGTCATTGCCGGCATCGTCATTCTTCAATCCCCAGGCATCGTGCTGGTAATCGCCGAAACAATTGGCATGTTGCGACGGGTGGTGGACACCGGCTGCAACAAAGTAATCATCGTCGCCTTCTGTTGTTTCAATCACCTGGTAGGTTCCCTGGTCGCGGCTGCCAAAACCCGGATTGTAGCCATAAAAACCTGACCAGTTCACTGAACCATCTGCCGGATCAAGATTCAGCATCAAAGCATCCCACTGCACTTTTAACGGATCGCAAGAGGCGCAAAACCCCGATACCACATAATTTCCATCAGCGGCAATCATGATACTCGTGGCCCAGTCTTCTCCTGTTCCGCCGGTGTAGGTTCCGCAATAAATTTCCTCCCATCCTACAGTGAAAGCAGACGGGTCAAGGGTGAAGACCCAATACTCACCATCCGCATTAATGCTTGTATGATTATGGAGGTCACCATCGGCCACGTTCCCTGCCCTACCGGCTACCACATACAATTCGTTCTCTTCATCTTCAATAATGTCCCACCCCTCATCTGACCCGGAACCGCCATACTCATGTTCCACCGGAGTGTCTCCGGTCACATTGTATTGCAACACCCACACATTTCTGCTTGCGCCGCTGCCTTTCGCATTGGAGGTCTTCCATCCGCAGACTATGATTTTGCCGTTAGATTCCTGTATGACACTGTTGAAAGCATCCATATTATTCCCACCACGGGTATCCCGCCATCTTTCATTCCCGTTTTCATCTATCATGATTATAAATCCCTGCAACTTTGGACTGCCCGAGTACTCCGTTGTTCCCACAATCACAAAGCCATCATCTTTTTGACCATCCAGGTCCGAATCAATTGCCGCAACGTCATAGGCAATGTCATTATGATTGCCCTGGTCGAAAGTATATGCCCACGCTATGCTAATATCTGATGAGTTACATGATTGGGACCTTGCAGTAGTAGTTGCCAGCACATACATGATCCAACATGCCGAGAGAGAGAGCGCGTTTCATCTTTTCAACTTCGAGTTACAACGCAATTCAAAAATAGGAAAAACATATTAATAAATAAAATAACTATTGCACTTGTCTATTCACAATATTTTGATCCATGAGCGGTCATCTGCTCTCCCGGATTTTCTCATTTTTTATTGCATGCAGCATTCCCTTCTCACGGCACCCACTCCGCAATAAAAACATTCGTGTCGTGCGTGCCGCCGTTGTTGCGGTTGCTGCACCAGATGAGGTGCCTGCCATCATAAGAGAACATCGGGAAGGCATCGAACTGGTTGGAGAAGGTGATGCGCTCAAGTCCCGTTCCGTCGAGATTGATCAGATACATGTTGAACGGGAAGCCGTGCTCATATTCATAGTTGGAGGCGAACAGGATTTTCTTTCCGTCCGGCGTAAACGTCGGTGCCCAATTGGCCCCTTTCATATCCGTAACCTGTTTGGCATTGCTACCGTCGGCATTGGCGATCCACACTTCCATTTTCGTGGGCGCCACCAATCCCTGCTTCAGCAAGCGCCGGTATTCATTTTTCTCTTCCTGCACATCGGGGCGTGAGCAGCGCCAGACAATCTTGCTGCCGTCAGGTGAGAACCAGGCGCCGCCGTCATACCCCATCTTGCTGGTGATGCGCTTCACGTTGCTGCCATCGAGATTCATTTCATATAAATCCAGATCGCCATCGCGGTCGCTGGTGAAAATGATCTTGTCGCCTTTGGGTGAAACGGTGGCTTCGGCATCATAAGAATGATTGTTCGTCAGCCGCTTTTTGATGTGGCCGTTGAGGTCAGCAATGTAGATCTCATAGGAGTTGTAAACCGGCCACACGTATTTGCCGATCTTCTTCTTATCAGGAACGGGCGGACAGGTGTCGGCAAATTCATGTGTGGATGCATACAGGATGAGCGAGTCGCCGGGAAGAAACGCGGCACAGGTGGTGCGTCCTTTTCCGGTGCTCACCAGTGAATAGTTGAATGAATTTTTATCGGAAGAAAGCGGAAGATCGCCTTCGTTTGATTGGGACAAAATGGATTCAACACTTCCTGAAAAAATCTGGTCGCACAGGTAGGTTTGATGATCAGTTCTCTGAAACACAATACGCTTCCCGTCAAAACTCCAATAGGCCTCGGCATTATCGCCGCCGAAGGTGAGCTGATGCACATTCTTCAGATGTTTTTCTTCCGGGTAATGAATGCGCGCTTTCGAAGTGTCGCTCAAGGCATGCGTGGTGGAATCCGCGCCCTGATGCTGATTGTTTCCACCCGGCTTGCAGGAGCAGAAGAATGCGGCGGCCATGGCGGCTGTCAGGAGGTATTTCATCTTGATTTTTTGGTGGGGCAAAAATACATGAATGGGGAATGACAGAACCATCAGACTCCACCAGCATGCATGACCGGTGTAAGTTGGCCCCGGCTCCCGCCATGGAGGTTGCTTTAATTAGTTTTGCCGCATGAAATTCACCGGTGCCGTTTGGCTGCTGACCGTCGTGCTGATTGTTTCGTCCTGCAAAAACAAAACGGAGAAAAACCTCCCGAATGCGGACACGCTCTCATCACAAGAACTAAGCGATCCGCAAATCAGGGCGCTCACGGAGCGGGTCAATGCCGATCCCAACAATCCCGAAAATTATTTTCTGCGCAGCGGCGCTTTTCTACAGGCCAATAATATCCGCGCGGCATTTAAAGATCTTTCGATGGCCATCGCCCTTGATTCTTCTAATCTCAAATACTATTTCGCCATGGCCGATCTCTCACTGAAAGGGGGCAGCGCTCCGGCGGCCATGCTGGCCTTCAACCAGGTGCTGTACCGCGAACCAAACAACATGGAAGCGCTCATCAAACTGAGCAAGGTGTATTTCTACGATAAAGATTATTCCAACTCACTCATTCAGCTTTCCAAAGCGGAAGAGGCTGACAAGTCGAATCCTGAAATCTGGTTTGTGCGCGGACTCAACCTCAAAGAAATGGGCGATACCACGAGAGCTATCATTGCCTTCCAGCGGGCCGTGGCCATGAAAACTGATTTTTATGATGCCTATATCCAGCTCGGATTAATTCACATGAAGAAGCCCGGTGACCTGGCCTCGAAATATTTTGACAATGCCATCCGCCTCGACAGCACCAGCGAAGAAGGGTATTATGATAAAGCCAGGTTTTACCAGGACCGCGGCGATGCCGCTTTCGCCGGCGAACAGTTTGATGCATCCGATGCCAACTACGAACTGGCGAAAGCCGCTTACCGGCAACTCGTGACTGTGAACCCGCAATATGAAAATGCCTACTTCAACCTCGGCTTCATTTTTCTGAGGCAAGATTCACTCGATGCAGCCTACCGCATGTTTGATTTCGCCATCAAAGCCAATCCGCAATATGCCGAGGCCTACTACTACCGCGGGCTTGTGTCACTGGAGAAGGGGAACAAGGAACCCGCTATGGCCGATTTCAGGCAGGCACTCATCCTCAAGCCGGATTATGAATTGGCGAAGAAGGAACTGGGGCAGTCGTCAGAAAAAAATTAGCATCAGATAAATCGCATATTCCGCACGGTTAAAAAGTGAATATCAATGCACCCTAATAGTTATTTTTGAAAAAACAATTTCCTAATGTCTGCTTCCACTCTGAAAAAGAATCTTCACCAATACATTGATTCAATGGATGAAAGTTTTCTGAAAGTCATGCATGCGATGGCCAAAGAATACATGGCTTATAATGATGTACCCTTACACCTTAGCGAAAAACAGCTTTCAGATTTGAAAAGACGAATTGCCCGGCATAAAAAAGGGGAATCAAAATCTTACAACTGGTCAGAGGTAAAGTCACATGCACGAAACAGAACCGGCAAGTGATCCATGAAATTATTTTCAAAGAGGAAGCTCTACAGGATGTTGGAGATTCCTATGAGTTTTACGAAACAAGAAAGGAGAGGCTCGGTGAACAATTTTTAAGTGAACTGGAATCTATTCTTTCTTCGATTCAAAAGCATCCAACCTCATTCCCGAAAGTAATAAGGAATCTGCGCAAGGTATCCATGAATCGGTTTCCATTTGCAGTCATCTATGAATTCGAACATAATAGCATCGTTGTTTATGCCGTTTATCACGGTAAAAGAAATCCTAAGGGAAAATTCAGGAGAAAGTAGTTTCGTTTCCTATCACATTGCCGTATTCACTTAACTGCCTTAGCACGTAACTTCGCCCCAATAATCCTGAAGAGCTTTTTGAAATTATGAGTTCAATCAAAATAACTTTCCCCGACGGAAACATACGTGAATATCCCGCCGGCACCACGGCCCTCGACATAGCTAAAAGCATCAGCGAAGGGCTGGCCAGAAAAGTGCTCGTGGCCAAAGTGAATGGCGAAGTGCGTGATGCCTTTCGCCCAATTAATGAAGACGCAACACTGCAACTGCTTTCATGGGAAGACAAAGACGGACAGGCGGCCTTCTGGCACTCCTCAGCTCACCTGATGGCCGAAGCACTGGAGAGTTTATTTCCCGGCGTGAAATTCGGTTACGGGCCGCCCGTGGAAAACGGATTTTACTATGATGTGGATTTGGGAGGCCGGAAAATCGGCGATGAGGATCTGGCCAAACTGGAAAAGAAAATGACGGAGCTCGCTGCACAGAATAATGCATATGTGCGGAAGGAAATTTCAAAGAAAGATGCGCTCGACTACTTCGGCAAAAAAGGCGACGAATACAAAGTGGAGACCATTAATGAGCTGAACGAAGGCGAAATCACCTTTTACCAGCAGGGAAATTTCACCGATCTCTGCCGCGGCCCCCACATCCCCAATACCGGATTCATCAAGGCAGTCAAGCTCACCAACATTGCCGGCGCTTACTGGAAAGGCAATGAAAACAACAAACAACTTACGCGCATCTACGGCGTCACTTTTCCGAAACAAAAAGAACTGGATGATTACCTGAAGATGCTTGAAGAAGCAAAGAAGCGTGATCACCGTAAGATTGGCAAGGAACTCGAGATTTTTGCCTTCGATGATGATGTGGGCCCGGGAATGCCGCTCTGGCTGCCGAATGGGGCCATCATCATCGAACAACTGGAAGCGCTGGCCAAGAAAACGGAAGAAGCCGCCGGTTACCACCGCGTGAAGACGCCTCATATCGCCCGCGAATCCATGTATCTCAAATCAGGGCACCTCCCCTATTATGCGGAATCAATGTTTCCGCCCATGTCGCTGCTCGCTGAATCAGTGAAGAAAGCGGAGCGCCCGATTAACAAAGAAGAAATCAAGAAGGAGCTGTTTGCAGGTGACCTTACGCCCGAAAAAATAGATGCGGTTTTCGATCAGCTGCTCAAGGCCCGTGAGGATTTACCGCAGGACCGGTATTACCTCAAGTCCATGAACTGCCCGCACCATCACAAGATCTTTGATGCGGTTCCGCGCAGCTACAAGGATTTGCCGTTGCGGCTGGCAGAATACGGAACCTGTTACCGATATGAGCAGTCGGGTGAACTGTTCGGACTTATGCGCGTGCGTTCCCTCAACATGAATGATGCGCACATTTATTGCACCGAGGAGCAGTTTGCATCTGAGTTCAGAGCCGTGAATGATATGTACCTCCGGTATTTTAAAATCTTCGGCATTGACAAATACGTGATGCGTTTCTCCACGCATGCGCCGGAGAAGCTGGGGCAGAAATATGTGAATGAGCCGGAGCTATGGAAAAAAACCGAAGACATGGTTCGCCGCGTGCTGATAGATGCACAGATCCCCTACATCGAAGTGCCGGATGAAGCCGCCTTCTACGGGCCCAAAATTGATGTGCAGATATGGAGCGTCATCGGGCGTGAGTTCACCCTGGCCACCAACCAGGTTGACTTTGCACAACCCCTGCGTTTCGGATTGACTTACACCACCCGTAATAATCAAACGGAGACACCCATCTGCATTCACCGGGCGCCGCTGGGAACGCATGAGCGGTTCATCGGTTTCCTCATTGAACATTATGCCGGAAATTTCCCGGTTTGGCTTTCGCCCAGGCAGGTGAGCATTCTGCCCATTGCTGACCGGCACGTGGAATACGCAAAGAGTGTGATGGAAAAACTGAAGGCGCAACGCATCCGCGTGATGCTTGATGACACTTCGGAGAAAATCGGTAAAAAGATCCGCGACGCCGAAGTGAAAAAGATTCCGTACATGCTGGTGATTGGCGACAAGGAGCAACAAGAAGGAAAGGTTTCCGTAAGAAAACACGGCGAAGGCGACAAGGGACAAATTGCGGTTGATGATTTTGTTTTAGCTTTGTCACAAGAGGCCGCAATACCATAGCAATGGCATTTCAACATATCCATCATTCCGCGATCACTACCGCCGAAATGCTCCGGACCCTGCTTTGTATCAGCTGATCCTTCCGATGAATTTTCATTTTGTCACACTAAACACATGATAGCATCCTCACACGGATGATCGTTTCACATAAACCAGACATCACCATTGGCATTACACTTCAGACCGGGACCCCGCTTCGTTCCCCGAACTAAAAAAGAAGCTGAACACCGAATCAATCACCGCATCACCGCACCGCAGGTTCGCCTCGTGGGAGACAATGTTCCTAACGGCGTTTTTGAGACCCGTGAAGCGCAGCGCATGGCCGAAGAGCAGGGCGTTGACCTTGTGGAGATCGCTTCCGCAGCCGTTCCCCCTGTGTGCCGCATCATTGACTACAACAAGTTTCTTTACGATAAGAAGAAGAAAGAGAAAGAGATCAAATCAAAGCAGGTGAAGCAAGTGACCAAAGAAATCCGCTTCACACCCAACACGGATGATCACGACTTTGATTTCAAATCACGCCACGCCGAGAAGTTCCTGCACGAAGGAGCCAAAGTGAAGGCATATGTTCAGTTCCGCGGAAGAATGATTGTGTTCAAAGACCGCGGTGAACTGTTGCTCCTCAAGTTCATTGAGCGGCTGAAAGAGCAGGGCACTGCCGAAAACCTTCCCAAACTGGAAGGTAACCGCATGTGGGTGATTCTGAATCCCAAATCCAAGAAGTAATTATCCTGCAGTTTCCCTCTGCTTCAGCTTTAAATTGTTGATTTGGAAGTGTGCGCCGGTGCATTATCTTTGCCGTCCCTTAAAAATTCCGGTGTTATGCCAAAGATGAAATCCAACTCCAGCGCCAAGAAGCGTTTTTCGCTGACCGGCTCCGGAAAAGTGAAGAGAAGAAAAGCGTACAAGCGCCACATCCTCACCAAGAAAGCGCATGACCGCAAGAAGGAACTCGGCAAACCTGCCATTGTTTCCAGCGCCGATATTAAAAGGGTAGAAAAAATGATTCTGGTTTGATAAAATTCAAGAGAAGTTATGCCACGTTCAGTCAATAATGTCGCCTCCCGCGCCCGCAGAAAGAAAACACTCAAGCAATCCAAAGGATTTTTCAGCAAGCGCAAAAACGTTTGGACGGTTGCAAAGAATGCCATTGAGAAATCAATGGAATACGCTTATGCCGGCCGCAAGCAGAAGAAACGCGACTACCGTTACCTCTGGATCGCCCGCATCAATGCCGCGGCACGGGAAGAAGGCATGAGCTATTCGGTTTTCATGAACAAGCTGAAGAAAGCCAACATTGATTTGAACCGAAAGGTACTGGCTGATCTGGCCATGAATGATCCGCAGGCCTTTAAGGCAATTGCGGCTCAGGTAAAGTGAGTGTCTGTAACAAGAATACTGAATGCGTCCCGCCTGCGGCGGGACGCATTTTTTTTATAGTGTGATCCGATTCACTTAGGTAATCAGATAAAATCCTCATAAACTAAACAACCACAATCGTAAGGTTGCTTGATTCCAAATGATTGCAGGGTGTTTCACTTCCCGATTGCAAACCTGGTTTGAGCCAGCACCTTGCCATCACCCTGTAACACTACGGCATAAATTCCCGGCGACAGTTGTTGGCCGCTGAGCGTGAATTGCCCTGCAGAATTTTTTGTCTGGAAAGTTTTTATCCGATTTCCTTTCACATCATAAATACAAACTTCATCACCCGTAATGCCAAAGGGCAGCCCGTATGAAACGGTGACGGGTCCATCGGATGGGTTTGGATAAACGCTGATAAACGGGGATGGAAACTCCTCGGGTTCGGTTTCATCAACATTCATTTTAGCTTCGTCCTGATTAATCAGTTCGCAATCGAAGGGCGCCGGCTCCACTGTATCACCAAAGGCCACTCTCAAGGAATCAAGCCAGTGACGGTACAGCGTAATGGTATCCTGGTATCCGGCTATGAAAATCCGGTTGGCACTTTCTTTCGGATCGGCAACGAGATCATAAAACTCTTCTGTGACAGAAGTGCAATTGCCAAAGATGTACTTCCCGGTGAGGGTTCTGATGCCTCTGATCGAAGGGTTTTGATCATCGGGGCCGAATTCATAGAGAAACTTCCGCCGGCTTACTTCGTGGTCGGCCAGTTTCTTCAATGAGGTTCCGTAGAATCCGAATGTGTTTTGAATGCCGGCCGCTTCCAGAAATGTAGGAGCGAAATCAATGGTACTGGTAATTTGATCAGTGACCACTTGACCTGCTGAAAACCAAGCCGGGTAACGGATGAACAATGGAACGCGGCATGCTTCTTCGAGGAAATAGCGCTTACCTTCCATGTAGTGTTCACCCGTCATGAACCCATTATCGGCGGTGTAGATCAGCAATGTGTTATCCAGCATGCCGTGTTCTTCCAGCCAGTGAATGATCGTATCGGTATTACGCTCATGTTCTGCAAGGCACTGGAACCGTCTCAGGCGAAGAGCGTCATTACCGGATGTATCCATCCCGTGTCCGGCAGGATAGTAGAAGGAAGGATAATCATCCGCGAATTGCACAACATTATCGGGCTCCGGAACCAATTCGTTCTTGAATAACACGGTGTCTTCATCTTTTGGCCATGCATTGTTGTGCGGGATATAGGTGAAGTAAAATAAGAGGAAGGGCGTATCAGAAGGAACAGTGTTTAGAAACTGCAGGGTGAGTTCCCGCTCCACATCGGAAATGTGTTCACTTCCGTTAAACTTCACTCCATTGATGGTGTAATCCGGATTCTTATAAACGCTATGAATAGCCCCCCACCAGTCAAAGCCATCGGGGTCTCCTAAGTTCTGGCCATACTTTCCCACAAAGCCCGTGTAGTAGCCGTTATCACCGATAATTTTTTGTATCTGAAATAATGAGTGATCATAATTCTCTCCGTTAATGTGGCACTTGTTATCGTGAGCGTATTTTCCTGTATAGATCGAAGACCTGCTCGGCGCGCATTGCGAGGTGGAGGGAATCATGATCTTGAAATTCACTCCCTCGTCGGCGATGCGGGTAATGGAAGGCGTCACAAACCAATCCGGTCCGCCGTTCACCGTGTAACTGTCGTATCGGTCATCATCCGTCATGATCATCAAAATATTCGGGCGTACGGCAGGAGCATCAGGCGTTGTGGTGAAACTGATTTTGGATGACCACACCGAGTTACCATTCTGGCACATGGATGAAACACAGAATTCATAACCCGAATGCGGAGAAAGCCCTGACAGCAGGTATTGCGTGTTGGAAATATTTTCCATTGTTGTCCATGTCGTGGTTCCGGAAGGGCGATACCTCAGTCTGAAACCCACCGAATAGCAGGTCTGCTGCCATGTAATCATTGCCGTAGTTGAAGTAATGCTTTGAACTGCGGGACTCAGAGGAGTTGAACATGATTTCGTTTTGTCAGAAACAGCAGCCGTCCAGGCGCTTCTTGAACCCGTGCCGCAAACAGAAGAGACACAGAACTGATAATTCGTGGAAGCATCGAGCCCGGTTACGGTATAGGTAGTAGCGGAATCAACAGAGATAATGGACCATGAATTCGTGTTGTTTTTCCTGTACTTGATCCGGTAATTGCTTACGCCATCAACCGGTGACCAGTTGAGGGTAACTGTGCAACTGGAAACTGATTCAATGTTCACACCGGCCGGAGGACTGCAGTTCAGTAAAACCTGAACACCGGCATCAATAGCATCGCCGTCATTTTCATCTTCCATCATTACTGATTCATTAATGGAAGAGAGATACGTGGCAGCATTCACCAGTCGGGTTGCAGCAATCAGTGACTGATTCAGAAATGCCGAATACATGATCTGCAGGCATGCGGCTAAGAGCAGCTTTTTCATACACTATGCTTTTGGTGTTGTAAAAAAATGTGTATGACAAAACTGCACCGGGCAACCACCCCGGGTCAATCCCCTAACATGGGGATTCCTTCGTTATCGAAATGAGCAGGGAAAATGAATAGTATGAGAAGTCAAATGAAAGCGATGAAGGTTTAATACCCGATCACCTGCTCTTCCATCAATGCAGGCATCTCACGGAACTCATATTGCTGATTGCGCAGGCGCGGTTCATACCCGGCTTCGCGGATGGCTTGCTGAATTCCTTTGGAAGTGAAACGGTGCGGCGCTCCGGCTGCGCTCACCACATTCTCTTCAATCATGATGGAACCGAAATCATTGGCGCCGGCATGAAGACAGACTTGTGCAACTTCTTTACCCACGGTGAGCCATGAGGCCTGAATGTTTATCACATTAGGAAGCATGATGCGGCTCATGGCAATCATGCGGATGTATTCATCGCCGGTCACGCCGTTCTTCACACCACGCACGCGGCGGAGCAAGGTGCCTTCATCCTGAAACGGCCATGGAATGAAAGCAAGAAATCCTTTCGCATGCTGCGGCTTTTCGCTCTGCACCTGCCTGATCCATGTGAGATGTTCAAAGCGTTCATACAATGTTTCTACATGACCGAACATCATCGTAGCAGAGGTAGTCAAGCCAAGTTTGTGCGCGGCGCGCATCACATCAAGCCATTCCTGTCCGCCGCATTTTCCTTTTGAGATCAATCTTCGCACACGATCATTCAGAATTTCTGCACCCGCACCGGGCAGTGAATCAAGCCCTGCATCCATCAGCGCCTTCAGCACTTCCGTGTGCGTTGATTTCTCCAGCTTGGTGATGTGAGCGATCTCGGGCGGACCGAGCGCATGCAGCTTCAGGTTGGGGTAAAGTGATTTCAGTTCTTTGAAGAGGTTTACATAAAAACTCAAACCCAAATCAGGATGATGCCCACCCTGCAGCAACAACTGCTCGCCGCCGTAGCGGAACATCTCTTCAATCTTCTGCTTGTACTGGTCAATGGTGGTGATATAGGCATCAGGCGCGCCGGGCTTGCGGAAGAAGTTGCAGAACTTGCAGTTAGCGATGCATACGTTGGTGGTGTTGCTGTTGCGGTCAATGATCCAGGTAACGATGGGATCGGGCTTCTGCTTCATGCGCAACTCGTGAGCCACAGCCATCAGCTCAGTGGTGGGAACATTTTCATAGAGAAACACTCCTTCTTCTGCTGAAAGGAACTCGAAGTTGAGTGCGCGGCGAAGAAGGGAGGATGGGTTCATAAAAGCAAAAATACGACTGCGGCTTGAGCACATGTTATCATATTGCCGTTCTTTGCATCCGCATGATTCAGTTTGTAAAACATCAACTCTCCAACGGCCTGCGCGTGATTGTGCATGAAGACAACTCCACGCCGCTCGCAGCTGTGAACCTTTTGTACGATGTGGGCTCGCGTGATGAATCGCCCGATCAAACCGGTTTCGCTCATTTGTTCGAGCACCTCATGTTCGGCGGATCGAAAAACATTGAAGTGTTTGATGTGCCGCTGCAGATGGCCGGGGGAGAAAACAATGCCTTCACTTCCACCGATATTACCAACTACTACGAAACACTTCCTTCTCAAAATCTTGAAACCGCTTTCTGGCTCGAGAGCGACCGCATGAATGAGTTGGCCTTCAGCGAGCAATCACTGGAAGTGCAGCGCAAGGTGGTGGTGGAAGAATTCAAGGAGCATTACATTAATCAGCCCTATGGCGATGTGTGGCACAAGCTCCGCGAACTGGCTTATACCACACATCCCTACCGCTGGCCTACCATCGGCATCAAGCCCGAACACATCGAGCAGGCGCAGCTTGATGATGTGAGGAATTTTTTCTTCAGCCATTATCGTCCCAACCATGCTATACTCGTAGTGTCCGGAAATGTGAAAGCCGATGAAGTGTTTCACCTGGCGGAAGAATATTTCGGCGACATTCCCGCCGGCGTGAACGGACAGAGGCGCCTGCCTGCCGAGCCGCTTCAAACCGAAGCACGCACCTCGACTGTATATGCCGATGTGCCGCTCAACGCCATTTACAAAGCGTGGCACTTTCCGGCGCGCACCGAATCGTCATACTATGCATCCGATCTCATCTCCGATATTCTTTCGGGTGGAAAATCAGGACGGCTTTATCAGTCACTGGTGAAGGAACAGAAACTTTTTTCAGAGATCAATTGCTACCAGACCGGCTCCCTGGATCCCGGGTTATTGGTAGTGGAAGGAAAGTTGCTCCCGGGCATTGCCATGGAACCGGCAGAACAGGCCATTGAAAAAGAACTGGAAAAAATAAAATCTCAGCAAGTGGAGGAGCATGAACTGAACAAGGTGAAGAACCGCATTGAGTCGCAGATGACTTTTTCCGAAGCGGAAATCCTGAATAAGGCGATGAATCTTGCTTTCGCCGAATTGCTGGGCGATGCATCGCTCATAAACCGGGAGATAACAAAGTACCTCGCTGTAACGGCTGATGAGGTAAAGGAGCAAGCGATCAGGATTCTGAAGCCCACCAATTGCTCTACGCTCTATTACCTTGCAAGTCACTGACCGCCGGGTTAATCCACAACATGTATTTAACCGAATACCTGCTGAAGCCCGCCTGATCTTCAAGCCGGGCTTACCCCCATTCCTGTTCAGCGCCTATAATTACTCCTTCGGAAAGGTTGTTGTAACAGGCCTCCTGAATGCCCCGTTCATTTGCTTCGTCAAACAGATTTTGATTCAAACAAATGAAACGACTATTTACCCCCACGCTTATTCTCCTCATTTTTTTCAATGCGGCTTATTCTCAGGTTACTCCATTGTGGACGAATGCTCAAACCGGAACAGGTGACAACTCTGACCGGTACAATGCCATTGTGATGAATACCACAGGTGACCTGTACCTCGGCGGTTACACCTTTAATGACGGGCATGATAAGGATTACCTGCTGGTAAAAATGAACAGCAGCGGTGATACGCTCTGGACCCGACAATACAACGGAGCAGACAACGGAACAGACAAAATACTCTTTATGGGTATTGACGGAAGCGGCAACATATACGTGACCGGTACCACGGATGGGGGCGGCATCAATCAAAACGACATTCTAACACAGAAATATGATGACTCCGGAACGTTGCTATGGACGCAGATCTACAACAACACCAACGCCAATCAGGACGACGACCCACTGGGAATGTCTGTTGACAACAGCGGTAACATCTTCATTACCGGAAGCACCGATGCTGATTCCACGGTGAATCAGAATGATGACATGCTCACCTTGTGCTATTCATCTTCCGGAACATTGCTGTGGTCTGCGCAGGTGAACGGACTCGGCAACGGAACGGACCGCGGCAGTTGCGTGATCTCCGATAATGCCGGCGGATGCGCAGTAACGGGCAGAACATTCAGCGGAAACGATGACGATGTCATCACCATTAAATACAGCAGTACCGGAACGGAAACCTGGCGCAAAGTCTATGACCGCGGATTCGGAAATGACCGGGGCGAAAGCACCACTACCGACGGCAGCGGAAACATCTATGTGGCCGGCCGCGCTCAAAATGCGAATGACTACGATGCCATGACCATCAAATACAACTCATCCGGCGTGGCCCAGTGGACCAAGTTCTACAACAACGTGGACAATGATTATGGCAAGAAGGTTTTTGTGGATGCTTCAGGCAATGTGTATGTGGCCGGACAAACGGATGTGAACAGTTCAGGTGGAAACACGGATTATGACTACGTCACCATCAAATACAACTCGTCCGGAGCGCAGCAGTGGGCAAAGACATTCGGCAATGCGGCGCAAAACGATGAAGACCCCGGTGCTCTTTTCGCAGACGGGTCGGGAAATGTTTATGTAACGGGAAAGAGTGACGTAAATGCACTGGCTGCTGTAACCGCCGACAATTACTTAACGGTGAAATACAATTCAAGCGGCACACTGCAATGGTCCGTTTACCTTGATGGCTCAGCCACAAACAGCGATGATATAGCCGAAGGTTTTGTTTATGACGGAAGCACTTACCTCTATGTGGTAGGCGGATCTGAAAACACGACTACTCAGGAAGACGGCACCGTGGTGAAGTATGCCGTTTCCAACGGCGCGGCATCGTGGACCAAAAGCTACAACGGAAAAGGAGATTTCTCCGATAAAGTGCAGGCCATCATCAGTGACGCAAAAAAGAATGTGTATGTCACAGGTTACGTTTTCAATTACAAACAGCGCAAAGATCTTTTCCTCGCCAAGCTTAATTCCTCCGGTGCAACCACCTGGTTCAGGACGTACGATTTTTCACAGCAGGATGATGAAGGCAAAGCCATTACCCTCGACACCAGCGGCAATATTTACGTGGCGGGAAACAGCATCGGCAACGGCACAAGTGATGATTATGTAACGCTCAAGTTCGACTCATCGGGTAACCTGTTGTGGTCAGCCCGCTATGATTTTACGGGCGAAGCGGATGTGGCCACCGGCATCGCCGTGAATCCGTCAAACGGATTGGTGTTTGTAACGGGTTACAGTGATCAGAATGTTTCATCCAAGATCACTAACTATGATATTGCCACCGTTAAGTACTCTTCCACCGGATCACAACTTACCGCCGCCCGCTACAACGGAAGCGGTAATGGCATTGACCGCGCTGTGGATATTGCCATCAACCCGTCCGTGCTTTCGGGCGGATTGTACACCATCGTCACCGGCAAAACCTGGAATGGCTCTAACTATGATATCGTTACATTGAAATACAATAACGGACTGGTGCAGCAATGGGCCACTATTTATGCAGGCACTGCCGGAAAAGATGATGAGGCACGCGATCTCGTATTTGACAAAGCGGCCGGTGAAATCTACATTACCGGTAACACCGGCGGCGCCACCGACAAAGACAATATCATTGCATTGAAATACAATTCCAGCGGCGTGCAACAGTGGGCCAGCACGTTCAATGGCAGCGGTAATTACAATGATGTCGGCTACGGCATCATGCAAAATGCCATCGGCGTATATGTAACCGGAAGAACGGCGGCTTCCGCTTCGGGAGATACTGCCAACCTCATCACACTCAAGTACGATAAAGCCACCGGTTCACAAATCTGGAGCACCATTTACAACGGAACCGGCAATGGACTTGACCGGGGTAATGCTTTGGGCACGGATCAGTTCGGAAATGTTTATGCGTGCGGTGAAAGTGCCGGCAGCAGTTCAGGCGCTGATTTTATCACTATTGGCTACGATGCTTCCGGAAGAATACGCTGGACCGGCCGCTACAATGGCGCCGGCGGACTGGATGATGTGGCTCGCGTAGCTGTTGTTGACGCATCGGGTTATGTTTATGCCGCAGGATTTGCCGCAGGCAGCAGCATCAATTCGGCCGATGGGGTCACCATTAAATATTGCCCGCCGCCACCTATGAATGCAGGGGCTGATGTAACGATCTGCAAAGGATCGTCTGTTACACTTAATGCATCGGGTTCCACAAGCTATAGCTGGTCACCTGCTGCCGGGTTGAATAATACCTCCATCTCCAACCCCATTGCCAATCCTACAGCCACCACATCCTACATCGTTACCGGCGACAACGGATTGGGATGCACCGGAAAAGACACGGTGAAAGTCATTGTGAATTCAGTACCTCAGGCCACCATCACAGCTGACGGGCCGCTGCAGTTTTGCCTTGGTGACAGCGTGATCTTCACAGCCAATTCGTGCGCGTGTACCTACCAATGGGTGAAGGGATCAACCAACATCGCTGGTGCCACCAATCTTTCATACACCGCCAAAACCGCGGGCAACTACAAAGTGGTAGTTACGAACACAAAGAATTGTTCCAGGTCTTCAACGGCCAAAAAGGTGCAGATTGTCTGCAAGTCGGATGAATCGCTCTCCGCCATTTCAGAATTCACGATCGCCGTTTCACCCAATCCCACTGCTTCCGAGTTCAATCTGGAATGGAGCGGCACCAATGAAAAGGTATCGGTAGTGGTGCTCGACCTGGTGGGAGCCAGAGTATTTCAGTCAGAAAGTGCGGACAACAATCAGTTAAAATTCGGAAAGGATTTGCCCGACGGCGTGTATCTCATTAAGGTGAGCCGCGGCAGTGATGTGCGAATGATGAAAGTGATCAAATCAAAATAAAAAACACCACTCCCTTGTCTGCTAAAATGCCGGGAATGAAAAAATTTGTTCAGCGATTATCGAAAGAAGCGGGGGTAACCTATCTGCAGTTGGTTGTGTTCATGGCTATGACCAACATGGCTATGTCGCAGCCGACTGCAGCATGGGTGTTTACGTACAATGGAGAAGGAGATTACAGCGACCGCTACACCTGCATCACCGGTGATGCGTCAGGCAATATTTACGTAGCCGGATCCACGGTGAACATCGGCACTGACCGCGATTTCCTGGTTCAGAAACTCGATGCCAGCGGCAATGAAATCTGGAGGCAGGAATACAATGCAGCCGGCAACGGACCCGATGAAGTGACTGCCATCGTGGTTGACGGATCTTCCAACGTCTATGTCACCGGTTTCGGAAAAAGCGAGGATGCCGGCAACGACTACCTCACCATCAAAATGAATGGCGACGGTAACATCCTCTGGGCGCAAGTGTACAACTACGATGCAGCCAACCAATACGATCAGCCGAATTCGATGGCGCTTGACGGAAACGGAAACGTAATTGTGACCGGGCAAAGCGACCAGGATGAAACGGCCAGCAACAACGATGATTACCTCACGGTGAAATATTCCAACGACGGTGCCATTCAGTGGACGGCGCGTTACAACGGCGTGGGTAACGGCATTGACCGTGCTGTTAAGGTGGTAACCGATGCCAGTAATAATATTTATGTGACGGGAAGAAGTTTCAACGGCGACGATGATGACTATGCCACCATCAAGTACGATGCTAACGGCGTGCAGCAATGGCTCAAACTCGGCGATCGCACCCACAACGACCGCGCACAGGCCATGGTGATTGACGGCAGCGCCAACATCTATGTAACCGGCCGCAGCAGCAACGGAACCAACAATGATTTCTACACCATCAAATACAATTCTTCGGGAACCCAGTCGTGGGCAAAAGTTTATGATTACGTGGATGATGACCAGGCCACGGCACTCTTTGTTGATGGAAACGGAAATGTGTTTGTGACCGGCCAAAGTGACGGCGATGCCACACCGTTTACCAACTATAATATCCGCACGGTTAAATACAATTCTTCCGGAGTGCAGCAATGGTCAATTGCTTATGATGGTGTGGCCGGCAATGATGACCTCCCCGTGGCCGTTTCGGTGAATGCAGGAAATGTGTATGTCACCGGTTATTCCGATGCCGATGCCACACCGGTTATTTCCAACGACATCGTCACAATCAAATATTCATCCGGTGGCACGCAAACCTGGGCACAGGTGTTCAGCGGTGCCGGTGGCAATGATGATGTATCCAATGCGATGATGCTGGATGCTTCAGCCCATGTTTTTGTGGCAGGATATGAATCAGACAGTCACAGTCAGCGCAATGCTCTGCTCATTGATTACGATACTGACGGTAATCAGCAATTCACCGCATCCTACAATGGTGTGGGTGATAACTCCGATAATATCCGGCAGATCGTTTCTGACAGCCAGGGAAATCTTTACGTGGCCGGATACGCCGTGCAGCGTGGGCAAAACCGTGATTTCTTTTCCATTAAACTCACAGCACAGGGTGATACGCTTTGGACCAATTACATCAACGGGTCATCACCCGATGCGGAAGATGAAGCGATTGCCTGTGAGGTTTATCCCGGCGATTACCTGATCACTGCCGGCTTCACCAAAAACAGCGGCACCTCCGGAGACTTTACCATAGAGCGCATTGATGCCGGCACGGGGGACAGTGTGTGGACGCGCTATTACGATTCGCCTACTCATGAAAATGACAAGGCCTATGACATGCACACCGATGCCGCCGGAAATATTTATGTGACCGGAAGAACGGACAGCGATCCCAGCATCAACTCCAACGACGATGCCACTACGGTAAAATTTGACGGCGACGGCAATTTGCTGTGGTCACAATCTTATGCCGGCGCAGGCAACGGACCCGACCGCGGCAGCGTTCTCAAAATTTCCGTAGTCGGAAATATTTATGTGGCAGGAAGAACCTTCAACGGTACAGACAACGACATGCTCCTCATCAAATACAACGCAGCCGGGGTGCAGCAATGGGTAAAAACATTCAGCGGCGGCGCCGGAAATGATGTGGTGAATGACATGGTGGTGGACGCCAATGAGAATGCTTACCTCATCGGCAATTCCGCTTCCGCCGGGGATACTTCAGACCTCCTCATTTTGAAGTACGATGCTGCGGGTTCCCTGCAATGGAACCAGCGGATCAACAATGGCGGCGGTGACTTCGGCGAGCGGGTGGTGCTGGACGGAAGCGGAAACGTGATCGCTCTCGGCTATACCGATGCCGATAATTCCGCAGCCATCAATTTCAACACGGTTACCGCCAAGTATGATGCAAGCGGAAGTGAAAAGTGGATGCAGACCTTTGACGGGACAGCAGGACTGGATGACATTGCTGATGCCATCACCACCGACCAGTTCGGAAACAGTTACGTTGCACTTCATTCCAATGAAGGCAGCGCATCTGATATCAATTACAATGTGATCATCGTGCGGTATAATGCCGATGGAACCAAGGCATGGCAGGTAAGTTATGCCGGACCCTCTGACACGCTTGATGTAATCAACACGTTGCTGCTTGATAACAATGATCTCCTGGTAGCCGGAAGCACCTGGATCAACGGCGATCAGCGTGATATGCTTGTGATCCGGTACGGGAATGTGACGGGTGTAAATGAGATATCCTCCCCGGATGATATCGTGAGCGTCTATCCCAATCCCGTGGCAGCTGAGCTGACCGTCCGCACGGTATCGGCAGGAGAAAAAATCATTCAGCTTTTTGACGCGGAAGGAAAGCAGGTATATGCATCTTCCTTCAACGGAAATGAATTTCACCTATCCCTTAACAAACAGCTATTCATGCCGGGACTCTATCTGTGCCGGATTGTTTCAAACCATAACATCATTAGCAACACCAAAATATTCTACCAACCTTAAATGTGACGTAAACATGAGACTGAAGAAAACGATTGTTACCAAGGACATTCAGCAGTACACGCTGAAGACGGATATGAATGAGACGTATCACCCTATCGCCGGTGATGTGGCCGTATTTGAAGTGATCACCCTGGGCCGGCACGAGCAGGTGCAGGGCGAGGACAAGCGCAATGTTGCCATTTTCGAGAAGGATCTCATCATGGCGGCGTTTGCTGATCGATACGCAACCTCGCAGTTTGAAGGATACGTTCCTACCGAGCCCATGGAGTTGTATGATATCCTCGGCGCAGGAGGAGCCATCGGTATGGTGAAATCAAAAAACTGGTCGTTGAAGGATGTTGAACCGACCAAGGTCCGGCTCGTTGGCTACTGCACTGATGATACAGGAAAAGTGATCAACACCAAGTGGTACAAGAAACCGCGGGTGCCTTTCAGCGGGCTGGTGCCAAATAATGCGAAGATTATTCTATCCATCGGTTCCACTATGGACAGCGGTAAAACCACTACCGCCGGCTGCGTCGCACGCGGGTTGAAGACCACGGGCAAACGGGTGGGTTTTATCAAATTCACGGGAACATGCTTCACCAAGGATAAAGACTTCGTGTACGACTGCGGTGCTGACTACACCATTGATTTTTCCGACCTGGGATTTCCTTCCACCTTCATGTGTGAAAAACAGGATCTGCTTGACCTTTACCAAACCCTTTTGATGAAAGCCGGCGCAGAAAAACTTGACTACATCGTGATGGAAATTGCCGACGGGTTATTGCAGCGCGAAACGAACTTCCTGCTCAAGTCAAAAGAATTCATGTCCACGATTCACTCTGTGGTTTTCAGTTGCGGAGACAGTTTGAGCGCCTTCCACGGCATTGATTTGCTCAGCGATTTCGGAATCTCTCCCGCATTCATCAGCGGCCGCTTTACCATGAGTCCGCTGCTCATTGAAGAAGTGAAACTCAGCAGCGGCATGCCGGTGCTTAACATGGATGAGATTATGAGCGGTGCCTATAATCACTTGTTAATTTCGCAAAAATTGCGGGCTGCCTGACTGATATGATTCATGTGATCATCCGGTCAGATGAGGAGTGGTGGCACTCAGGATAGACCGCAAACGATTTTCATCATGCTTACCGCCCGCAAACTCATCTCCTCATTCTTTCTCAGCAATCCGTGGCTGGTGACGGCGGCGTTCCTGTCAAATATCATCAGCAGTTTACTAAACATCATTATTCCGCTCAGTATTGGCCGGTTTTATGAACTGGTGTTGCATGATCAGTCAGTGAAGGGAAGATTGTTTGATGCACTCGGCGTTTCGCTTGACTCCACCACTGCCTTCTTTCAGTTTTTTCTCCTGCTCATCACCGCCAAAGGATTTATGGCATTCGCTGATCACTTCCTCACCGGCGTGCTCGGCGAGCGGTTCTCGCGCGAACTGCGCGAACGCCTTTTCCGCACCCAACTCTCGCACTCTGTCACCACGCATAACCTGAAACCCGCAGGCAAGTATTTGCTCCGTTACAGTGGCGACCTCGTTTTCATTCAGCGGTTCATTACGCAGGGCACCATTCAGTTCACCGGCGACGTGATTTTCATGATCACATCGCTGGCCGTACTGTATTCCATTAATGCCACACTCACACTCATTCTCGCGGGCGGGATACTAATCGCCATCCTGATCATCCTGCTGCTCTCCCGGATTCTCCGAACCGCCACGCTCAACCGACGCAACCAACGCTCGGTGCTGCTCGGCTTCGTCGCCAACCGGATGAATGCATTTTTCACCGTCAAAAGTTTTAACCGCGAGGCGCCCGAGGAACTGCAATACAACAAACGATCAGGCAAACTGTACGATCTCGGGATCCGCTACTACCGCATCTCTTCTGTGATACAAGGATTGCTGCCGCTGCTGTTCTTCGGAACACTGGCCATCGTGCTGTATTTCATCAGCAGCGAGCGCGTGACCAAACCATATGGCATCCATCGAAGCGAAGCGCTCGATTTTGTGCTGCTTTTCCTCTACATGCAGGCCGTGATCCGGCGCATACTGAAAGTGAATGTGGTGTGGCAGGCCGGCAGCGTTTCTTTCTACAAGTTGCTTCGCATCCTCAATCTGCCGGCCGAAGCCAAAGCGCAGGAGAGAGAACTTACCGGAATTGACGGACGCATCACATTCGATCATGTTTCATTTCAGTTTGCGAATGCAGATGCTCCGCTCTTCAACGACCTTACATTCACGCTCGAGCCGCATTCCATAATTCAGGTGAAAGGAAAACAGGGCGCCGGCAAAAGCACGCTGCTCAAAATCATTCAGGGCGTCTATGCTCCCGTCACGGGAAAAATTTTTTTGGATGAATACGACTATGCAGCGCTCGCTCCCAATGATATCAGGCGAAATGTGACGATTGTTTCTGATGAAACTCCGCTGCTGGGAAGCACGGTGTTCAAGGCCATCTCCTACTCGCGATCCGTTGAGAAAAAAGAAAAAGCGATGCAGGCATTGGCACAGGTTAACTTCAGGGTGGCGGACAGCGATGAGGAGAATTTGGGCTTCAAGCTGGATGATTACGGAAAAAACCTTTCAGCCGGTCAGCGGCGGCAACTCATGTTTGCCCGCGCCTTCCTCACCAGGAAAAAAATTATATTGCTCGATGATGCCCTGGATGACCTGGATGCGGAAACAAAAATGGTGATCGTAAAACGGATCAACCGGCTGAAGGAAAAACGAACCATCATTATTGCGGCCAACAACCTGCCTCCGGAAGTGCGGGTTGACCTGGTGATTCAGCTCGGCGAACATCAAAATCAAAAACAACCGGTTTCCCTATGAAAACGACACTGATTTTTTTGATGGCATGCAGTGCACTGCTTATCGCGGCCTGCTCTAAAAATCCGGGTATCGGCGGAGATGCTTCCATCAAAGGGTCTGTTCATGTGGAACACTGGAACACCACGTTTACCCAATTCATCAGTGAATATCCCGGCGCCGACATTTATGTGTATCTCGTTTTCGGTGATGATGTGAGTTACGGCAAACGCATCAAAACAAATCCGGACGGTGATTATGAATTCAAGTACCTCTACAAAGGCGACTACACCGTGTACGTTTATTCGCTCGATTCCACCTTCACGGTGCCGGGAGGTTCGGTGGCCATTGAAAAGAAAGTGAACATCACGGACAGAAAGGAAACGGCTGTAGTGGATACCTTCAATATTTTCCAGTAAGAGGAAATGAAACAGGCGCTGATCATATTCATGCTGTTGCTCAGTCTTTCTGCCGTGGCGCAATCGAAACGGGAGATCGCTGACCGCGGCATGAAATCCATCACCACCACCACCTTTGACGTGAGAAAAGGTGACACCACATTCCGGAAAAATATTTCCCGCTTCGACAAACAAGGGAACGTGATTGAAAGCATCGACTATGATGCAAAAGGAAATGTGAAAGACTGGGATCAGTTTCAGTTCAACCGGAACGGTGATGAAGTATTGCATGTCCAACTTTCTTCATCCGGTCAACCCGTGAGGAAAACAACGACCGCTTACAATAAATGGAACAAGGTTGAAGAGCAGGTGATCACGGATGAAACTGGTTCCGTAATTGAAAAGACTTCCTTTCACTACAATACTGAAAATGATCTGTTGGAAGAAACGCAGGTTGACAAGAGTGGTGCAGTGATTCGCCGGACCGTTTACACCTACGACCATAAGGGAATGCCATTGAGCCGGAAGATTTATAATGAAAAAGGAGAATTGATTTATTCCCGCGATTATATCAATGAGTACTGAGAAACTGCTGATAGCCCTTAGTGTGCTTGTTCTTGCCGGAGGAAAGGTGTGCCGCGGGCAGCAGGAAGATTTCCAGGGAATCGTATCGCTTGGGTTGGAGAAAAAAATCTCTTCCTCTGTCTCATTGTCCTTACTGAATGAGGAACGGTGGAATCAAAACCTCTCAGAATTGGGCTACGCATTTCTCGACGGCGGCATCAATTACCGGATTGACCGGCACTGGACATTAGGAGTCAACTACCGTTACATGCTGCTGCGCAATCTTGACAATGAATACAACGGCCGGCAAACGCTTTATGGGGATGTTGCTTACTCCAAAGGCGTGAAGCGGCTTTCATTTACACTGCGGGCACGGCTGCAAAATGCCTGGTACCCGCTGGTGCTTAATGAAACGAAACAAAATTCGGTGCTGTACAACCGGGACAAACTGACGTTACGCTATCGAGTCAATTACTATTTCGTGCCATTCATTAACGGGGAGATCTTCATTCCGGTTAATCATCCCACACATGAAAAGATTGACCGGTACCGGGCCGCCGCCGGCTTCTATTACAACTTCAATGATTTTTTCAAAGCTGAAGTTTACTACCAGGTGGCGCATGAACTCAATCAGTCCAACAAAAAGACGAACTATGCAATCGGGTTGGGTTGCTTTTATGAATTGTAACAGATCCGCTTCATGAAATTCCGGTTGCCAATTCCGTTTCATAAAAAATGCCTGCAGGGAATTCTCATCATCTTGGAGATGTTGGCGGTCTTGTTTCTTGAATCCCCTTCCGCTCAATCACAAACAGTTTCAGCCAATCATCCTTTTGCCATTGCTGTTCACGGTGGGGCCGGCAGTCTCAAAAAATTAAATCTTACACCGGCTCAGGAACAGGCCTACAAAGACACACTCACCCTGGCGCTGCAGGCCGGTTACGCCATTCTTAAGAACGGCGGAACAAGTGTTGACGCGGTGGTTGCGGCCATCAGGGTGCTGGAAGATTGCACCCTCTTTAACGCCGGCCGCGGATCAGTGCTCACTCACGAAGGCACCATTGAAATGGATGCTGCCATTATGAATGGCCATTCGCTGAAAGCCGGCGCTATAGCCGGAGTAAAAACCATCAAGAATCCGATCACTGCAGCCCGGCTGGTGATGGACAGCAGCAAATTTGTATTCCTCTCGGGAAGCGGCGCCGAGGCATTCTGCCGCGACAGAGGCATCGTCATCGCAGACACTTCGTATTTCTACACCAGTTTCCGCAGAGCGCAACTTCAGCGGGCATTGACCGGTGACACCGTTTTAGTGGATCACAGTGACACAACCGGCATGGTGGAACCGGCGGATGGAAACACGGCCGAATACAAGTTTGGCACCGTGGGCTGTGTGGCCGTTGACCGCTATGGCAACCTCGCTGCAGGCACCTCCACGGGCGGGATCGTGAACAAGAATAACGGCCGCATCGGTGATTCACCGCTGATCGGCTGCGGCACGTATGCCAATAACAAGACCTGCGCCGTATCGTGCACCGGCCGCGGCGAAGATTTCATCCGCAACGTAGTGGCGTATGACATTTCTGCTCTCATGCAATACCGCATCATCAACCTGCACGATGCGGCCAACTATGTGATCAAAACCAAACTCACGGCCGGGGGCGGCCGCGGCGGCTGTATCGCTATGGACAAGAATGGTCACATCGAGATGCCCTTCAATACCGAAGGCATGTTCCGCGGTTCGATAAACACGTCCGGCGTGTTGCATGTCGCCATTTTCTGATCCAAAATTTTCCATTCCGTTTTGCAACCAAATCAGAATATGAATGTTCTCTTAATTATTGCATCATTAGACATCAGGGCATGAGATTGGCTCGTTAATGTTCTAATTTTACACCGTTAAAATCTGAGGGACGATGGGCTACATTAAGCAACGCTTCGCCGCCAAAGCGATCCCGATGGCGGCAGAAATCAGGGAGTTCCTGAAACAAAATGAAAACACAGAACTCGGCACCTATACCATTGGACAGGTATATGGCGGGATGAAGAGCATTAAGGCATTGGTGACGGAAACATCATTGCTGGATCCGGAAGAAGGAATCCGTTTCAGGGGATACACCATACCGGAATTGCGCGAGAAACTGCCGCACCTCGAATCATGCACCGAACCGCTGCCTGAAGGATTGTTTCACCTGCTGTTGCTTGATGAAATCCCTAACTTCCAGGATGCGCAGCACATTGCCAATGTGTGGGCGCGCCGCGCCATTGTGCCGCTGCATGTGTTTAAAGCCATTGACCGCCTGCCGCGCGACATGCACCCGATGACGCAGTTCAGCATCGGCATTATGGCCATGCAGTCTGAATCGCATTTTGCAAAGGCATACCGCGCCGGGTTGAACAAGAAGGAATACTGGGATCCTATGTATGAGGATGCCATGACGCTGATTGCCCGCCTGCCGAGAATAGCGGCGTACATCTATCGCCGCTCCTATAAAAAAGGAAAACACATCGAACCCAATCCTGAACTGGATTGGTCAGCCAACTTCGCTCACATGCTGGGCTACAATCAGCCGGATTTCTACAGTTACATGCGTTTGTTCCTAACCATTCATGCTGACCATGAAGGAGGAAACGTATCAGCGCACACCACCCACCTCGTGGGCTCTACGCTGAGCGACGCTTACCTGAGTTTCGCTTCGGGCATGAACGGATTAGCCGGTCCGCTTCACGGATTGGCGAACCAGGAAGTGATCCGCTGGATACTTGACATGAAGAAGAAACTCGGTAAAACAGCTCTCACCAAAGAAGCCATTGAAAATTACATCCGCCAGACACTGGCTGATGGCAAGGTGGTGCCGGGTTATGGTCATGCCGTGCTCCGTAAAACCGATCCGCGCTTCCTCGCTCAAATGGAATTTGCAAAGAAGCACTGCCCGGATGATGAACTGGTGAACATCGTATGGAATGTGTATGAAGTGGCGCCGAAAATCCTCGGCGAAACGGGCAAGATTAAAAACCCATGGCCGAATGTGGATGCACACAGCGGCTCATTGCTCGTGCATTACGGGCTGGTCGAGTACGATTTCTACACCGTGCTCTTCGGTGTGTCACGCGCACTCGGTGTACTGGCATCGCTGATTTGGGATCGCGCCCTCGGCATGGGTATCGAGCGGCCGAAGTCTGTGACCACACAGTGGCTGAAAGACTACGTTGCAAGCAAGACTGTGAAGAAAGTGGAGCCGGTGATTTCGTAACACTGCAATCCGTTTTAGCAGCTCAGGTCAGTTCGAGTTTATCGAGAACCGGCGTGAGCCCTTCCACTAACCCCCGCTACTTCCCGATGTACTCGAA
>JAFDYS010000030.1 GCA_018267315.1 Bacteroidota bacterium
CCTCATCGGAGCTCATACATCTGCGGCCGGCGGCGTTCATAAGGCCCTCTGCGAAGCAGCCGATATTGGAGCCACAACCTGTCAGTTGTTCACCAGCAACCAGAAACAGTGGCAAGGCAAGCCAATTTCCGACGAAGAACTCATCCTCTGGTTTGATGCTTTAGAAACGACCGGTCTCAAGCAAATCATGAGCCACGATAGCTACCTGATCAATCTCGGTTCTCCAAATAGCGAGGGGATTCATAAAAGCCGCAAGGCCTTTAAAGAAGAGCTCCTCCGATGCCATCAGTTGCGCCTTGCTTTCCTAAATTTTCATCCGGGAGCAGCGCTTGAAGCGCCCGAAGAACAATGCCTAGAAACCATTGTGGAAAGTCTTTTAGAACTAGAATCTCTTGCTGCCGAAGGGCCAACCCGCCTTCTTCTTGAAGCCACCGCCGGACAAGGCTCTTCTGTAGGCTGGCGTTTTGAGCATCTGGGCTATGTGATTGAACGGGTCCATAAAAAAGTGCCGATTGGCGTATGCATCGATACCTGCCATATCTTTGCTGCAGGGTATGACATTCGAGATCTTGCCGGGTGGAATCAAACTCTTGAAGAGTTCGATCGCCTTGTAGGGCTTAAACACCTTTGCGCCTTTCACGTGAATGATTCGATGAAACCCTTTGCCTCTCGCAGAGATCGGCATGCGCCACTAGGAGAGGGTGAAATCGGCATGGAATGCTTTAAGATCATGATGACTCACCCTCTCATGCAGAAGGTGCCAAAATACTTAGAAACTCCCGAAGGGCCCCCTCTTTGGAAAAAAGAAATTGCCCTTTTACGCAAATTTGCAAAACTGGGATAGCCTCTTATGCAACACACAAAAATCAAGACCCTCTCTTCTTCAGATCTCGGCAAAACGCTGACCCTCTGCGGTTGGGTAAGAACGCTTAGAGACCAAAAAAACTTTGCCTTCCTCGAGCTCAACGATGGATCCACCCTCTCAGGTCTTCAAGTTATTCTCGAATCAAGCCTTCCCCACTACACGGATCTCATCGCTCAGCTTTCCACAGGAGCCTCTGTAGCCATTACAGGAACGCTCGTAGAGAGCCCGGGTCAAAAGCAGAAATGGGAATTAAAAGCCTCTCAAGTCACCGTCTTTGGCACTTGCCCCGAAGATTATCCTCTTCAAAAAAAGCGCCACTCGTTTGAATTCCTCCGCACAATCGCCCACCTCCGTCCCCGAACTAACACACAAGGCGCTGTGGCCCGAGTTCGCAATGCGCTCGCTTACGCAACACACCAATTTTTTCAGGAGCGGCACTTCCTCTACGTACACACGCCGATCATCACCTCTTCTGACTGTGAAGGAGCCGGCGCCCAATTCCTCGTGACCTCTTTAAACCTTCAACAGGTGCCCCGCACTTCAGAAGGAAGTGTCGATTTTTCAAAAGATTTTTTCTCTCATCCTGCCTATCTCACCGTTTCGGGCCAATTGAATGGCGAGGCCTTTGCCTGCGCTCTCTCCGATATTTATACTTTCGGACCCACCTTCCGAGCAGAAAACTCAAACACCTCTCGACACCTTGCTGAATTTTGGATGATCGAGCCCGAGATGGCTTTTGCCGACCTCAATGACAATGCCGATTGCGCTGAGGCCTATCTCAAATACGTCCTCCAATACATCTTGAAACACAATGGAGAAGATCTTCAATTTTTTGATCAATTTATCGAAAAAGGGCTTATTGCCCGTCTGCAGCATGTCGCAGAGACTCCTTTTGTCCGACTCACCTACACAGAGGCCATTACCCTGTTAGAAAAATCGGGCAAAGTCTTCCAATTCCCTATAAAATGGGGCTCTGATCTTCAGTCGGAGCACGAGCGTTACCTTGCAGAAGAGCATTTTAAAAAACCGGTCATCCTTACCAACTACCCCGCTCACATCAAATCATTCTACATGCGGGCTAATGAAGATGGAAAGACCGTTGCCGCCATGGATATTTTGGTTCCAAAAATTGGTGAAATCGTCGGAGGAAGTCAGAGAGAAGAGAGGGCCGATCGCTTAAAAAAGACTCTTCTTGCCTCAGGACTAAAACTTGAAGATTATTTGTGGTATTTACAGCTCCGCGAGTTTGGAAGTGTTCCCCACTCGGGTTTTGGAGCTGGATTTGAGCGCTTGGTTCTTTTTGCCACAGGCATGGAAAATATCCGCGATGTGATCCCCTTCCCCCGCTTTCCAGGTCATGCCGCTTACTGAGACTCCGTCTAAGATCGACAAAAGGTGCTCCTTATGGTTTCTTTTCCATCTCCCCGTTCTAGCTATCAACCTCCATTGGCATCCCCCCCCCTATCTGAAAAGGCGTATGAACAGACAATCCTACAGGCCGTTGCAGAAATAGCAGAAACCTGCGAAACATCCATCTCAACATTTTTTACCCAAACTCCCTTTCCTAAGAATGCCTCCACCCTTCTCATTAATATGAAAGGACACCCCAATACCTCTGAAAACATCAAAAATACTCTTCAATCTGCCCTCCGTGAACTTTACTCGGGACATTATGACTTTGCAACACATGAATTCATAAAAGCCTACAGAATGCTATCAAAAATTTCAGCGCATTTGATAAGTCCTTTGCAATGTTCGCAATTCGTCCTTCTTCTCCCTAAATTGAATCAGATTCGCTCCGAGGCAACAGCCAATGTCCGCCCTCTACTAGAAATCCTCGCTTCTTTACATCAATCCCTTAAGAACCATGAAGAGGCCGCCTCTTACCTCGAACAGCTTGCCAAATATCATTTGCTCAATGAAGATCGAGACAAAGCAGCAAAAGCTTTTTACGCAGCAGGCCTCCAAATGAGCCAAGAAGTTCCTAATGAGGAAACTTGTGCAAAAAGCTCGAATTTATTTAAAAAATTTATCGATATTATGGCGGATGCAGGAAATTGGCAGGGCTGCCGAAAAGCAATGAGGCAAATAATTAAACAATATACAACCCTCAATGAAACTGATTCTCTGTTCAAATGCGCTGCCTGCTGGGAATTCACTGCACGACGTTATTGCGGTGATTCTTTAGAAAAAGAAGCCTCATATCTGCGACGAGCTATTGATCTTCACACCCAACTTGGAATCGAATCCAAAAGAGCTGATTGCCTAACTAGTCTAGCCGAATGCTTCGTCCGTCAAGAAAATTACCCCCTTGCCTCAACGACTTTTAGGGAAGCTGGAAATATCTATGAGGAGCTCGATCACCTGGGTCAAATGGCATACTGTCTAAGAAAAACAGGAGAATGCCACAGCAAAAAAGGAGATCACTTGGCAGCCGCTACGGAATTTGACATCGCCCATTCGCATTATCTTGAAGTCAACGAGCCACTGATTGCTGCCCAATGTCTATATAATGCAGCGTATCATTATCGCAATCTCCTATCTCCTGACCATAAGAGCTCAGCTCAGTGTCTTGCAATAGCCGCTGAACTCTACATGAACAATGGTTATTTCCAAAACGCAGGGGAGTGTTGGTGTCTAGCAGCGGAAAGCGAACGTGTATGTGGAAGTTTTCTCCAAGCGGCAATGCATCTCGACACTGCAGCAGGACATTTCTTCGCTGCTAAAATGATCGAGAAAGGGGTGAGCTGTCTAGAATCCTCTGCGCAGCTCTATGAAACAAGCCAAGCCTATCTGTCTGCAGCGCAAGCTTTCAGAAAAGCCGCTTTGTTCCTTAAAGACCTCCCCGAAGCTCAGGGGCGCCTTGCTCACTTTTTTTATTCCTCAGCAGAATGTTTTGCCAAAGGAATGGCTGACGATGCGGCTGCCGAAGGCTATGACGCAACAGATCAAGTGCTGCATCTTGCAACAGATCCCTCTCGTGCTCACGAATATAAGACGGCTTATGAAAAAGCACGCCTCTGCCGAGAACGGCTCAAAGCTTGTTCTCAGATGCACCCTGTTAAGCCTTCAGCACCTTGGAATAGCGAAATCGTATCCTGGCTTCAACAATGCACAAAAGGTAAAGATTCTTCAGCCCTAAAGGTTCTTATTCTTAGCCTTGAAAAATATAATGCATGGCCCCAAATCATCGAATCCTTAGAAACAATGCCTCTTTCCGAGCTTGCAGATTGGGAAAAAAAACGAAAAATTCTACTTCTTATATGTCATCCCGACAAAATGCTCTCAGAGCTCCGTCAAGAACCTTTTTTTACTCAAATTGAACAGGTGGCTGCTGCCTTGCTCAAAAGGGCTATCTCTGGCTAAAAATTTTCTCGCGATTGGTATTAGAGACTGTCTCTCAGTCTTGTTTTATTCCGCGGTAGGTGAGGTAGGCGGTTGCCACCGCATCGACCAGAAGAAGCAAAATTCCAAGGCCCGCAATCTCGATAATGCCTCGAGCGATATAGAAGTATTTGTTGGGCAATTCTTCCCGAGTGAAGCGTGTTGCAAAAATCACGTTCGTGATCCCATCACAGATACCAAGAAGTGGGATATAACCTCTGACTTTGCTCCAATTCCAATCGCTTACACATTCTTTTGCAGGTTTCACCTGATTCCCATTTTTCTTGCAAATGTTTCTATCTTTTAGCTCGGTTCCATACTGTCGA
Source organism: Bacteroidota bacterium (assembly GCA_018267315.1). Taxonomy (GTDB): domain Bacteria; phylum Bacteroidota; class Bacteroidia; order Chitinophagales; family UBA10324; genus JAFDYS01. The sequence continues at coordinate 4,576 of JAFDYS010000030.1, forward strand.
AACCACGCTTCTCCGTTATAGTAAGTGTTTTGAAATCCGAAGGCAGGAGGGGGATTAATTCCAGAACCTGTATACGCCATAAAAACCTCTCTTTTATTAACTTTTCTTAATAAATTATAAATAATATTAACATAAATAACAACCACTTATTTTTATTGTAACTGTTTAAAAGACAATGACTAAGAACAGGTGCTTCAAACAACTGAATATGTGTCGCTTAGATGGTCGCGACGCTTTTAACGGCCCTTCTGAAGGCGGCGCAACTGCTCTCTCGCCGCTCGCCCCGTTGCCGAGGGGTTCTGGGCCGCCCGTTTGAAGTGGGTAACCGCCTGAGCCCTCTGCCCTCCATGAAGGGCAATCATACCTAAGGCATATTCCCCCTGTGCCGAAGGGAGAAGGTCTTGACTTGTCAAAAGGTCCATCCTTGCAGCCCCATATTGGCCCATTTTAAGCCTGATTAACCCCCGTTGGAGGTAGAAGTCGAAATAGCGGGGATTGAGCTGAATGGCCCTATCTACCGATTGAAGGGCTCCTGATAAATCCCCCTGCATCCATAGGGCCTTTCCCTTTAAGTTGTACAGATGCGCCTCATAGGGAGCCTTCTGAATCCCTAACTCAGCAAGGGCAAGGGCCTGGGCGGCATGCCCCTCTTTGAGGGAGCGGTATCCCCGATCTAGATCGTTGTAGGCCGGCTCCATCTCTTTAAGCTTAGAAATTGCCTTCTCATACTCTTTCTCTCCGACAAATCCACCTGGAGGGTATTGCATAGCGGCCTGCTC
>JAFDYS010000031.1 GCA_018267315.1 Bacteroidota bacterium
GAGGAGATTGTACAGCTTTACACGCATGATTTGGTGGGCAGTGTAACACGGCCGGTGCGTGAGTTGAAAGGATTTCAAAAGATCGCACTCAAAGCAGGCGAGATCAAAACAGTGACCTTCACGCTCAGAGCAGATGATCTTGCATTCACTAATTCACAACTGGTTTATCAGGCCGAGCCCGGAAAGTTTGAAGTGTTTGCCGGACCTAATTCAGCGAGTGGATTGAAAGCAGAGTTTGAACTGGTGAAATAACTTTGCGGCTTTCGGTTTTTGCGCGAGCGTATTTCCAATTCGCAATTTTTGTGGCCCCGAAGTTCAATGGATAGAACATCCCGATAGAAAAGATGGTCCCGTAGTTCAATGGATAGAATAGAAGTTTCCTAAACTTTTGATGCAGGTTCGATTCCTGCCGGGACTACATTCATAGTTAAGTTAGCAAAGTGAAACTTGAGATTTGGACGGCTCCGTAGTTCAAGGGATCAGAATATCTGACTTCGGATCAGAGGATGGGGGTTCGAATCCCTCCGGGGCTACTCTCTCAGTGAACTGCTGTTGCGGATATATTGCAGGGTTTGTTCAAAGCCGGCCTTGTTTATGGGCAAGCTCATCCAGTCAAGATACTTTTCCTGCATTTGCGCTTCCAGATCAGGATTGTTAGCGGCCTCCCTCATATCCATAAGGTAATTCTTAAATTCAATAATAGTGCTCTTGTCTCCCGGATCACCATGCCCCGGAACAACGATTTTCGGTGCATAAGTAAAAAGCATGTCATCAATGGCAGTCAGGTAATTATCCACGTTAGCGCCAACATGTTCATCGAGGAAAGGATGCACCTTGTTAAGCACCACATCGCCGGTAAATAAAACTTTTCGCTTCGGCAGATAAACAATCACATCATTGAAAGAGTGTGCCTGCCCGATGTTATGAATAAATACCAGTTCATCACCAATGCGCAGGGTCATGGTATCGCTGAGCCAGTGGTTGGGCAGATCTTCGCGGCTGTTTACGGCATTCCAGAACATGTTGCCGTAGTCGCCCGCGATTATATCGGGGTTGGAGTAAAGGTGATTACCCGCCGTGTGATCTTTATGAATATGTGTGTTAATGATGTAGATTTTCTTTTTGCCGGCGCGGTCATCAATCCAGCGGCGCATCCGTTCGGCGCCGGTTTTTACCTTAGTGTCAATGACAAGAACGGCACTGTCGGAAAACAACACCCCGCTGTTTCCGCCTTCTCCCAGTATGAGGTAAAACTGATCATCAATCTTTTTCACTTTTAAGCCATAATCAGAACAAGAGACCAGTGGGAGCACCGCGTACAGTAACAGGATAGAAAAAACGGATCTGGCAGTCATGTTTAACAAAAATAGCTGCGTCAAATTTAGAACTTCAGAAATCTTATAGCCACTTGTTTCGTGATGAGGAGTCGCTTGCTATATTTGCCCCACTGAAATTCCTGTTCATGAAGAAACTGTATTTCGTTCTCGCTGCCTTCTTCCTCTTTTTTCTCGCCATGACGCTGGCATTCTGCTACCTCAATTTCAACCACAGTTGAGGCGATCTGCATCCTCAATTCTTCAGGTTCATTGCTACCAGGGTCTTTGATGTGTAATTTTCTTTTGGTGACCGGCATTCCGTCATCACTTCTCTGATGATGCCAACACCTGCACCCACTATCATACCGCCCCGGCATCCGTCAGAAACAAGGTAGCATTTCGTAACCTGCCATTCAACGGCGGGACAATTGGCAAATTGCTTGACCGATCGCTGTATCATCACATCACCACCGAAAGCATAGTTGTACGAAGTTTCCGTTTCTGATGGGATGAAGAACGGCGTTGCGTATTTGTAACCGCCGCGCTGAGTAACCAGTTGAAAGAGCGTATCCCCGCTAAGGGTCATTTCTTTTCCGTCATTAAATACATAAGAAGTGGTTCCTTCAAATGCTGATACCTGTTCAATGCGAAGCGTGTCAAACGAAACCGAAATCAGCAAGCCGTTTTCTACCACGCTGTCACGATAAATCCATTCATTGCCGGCAGCCAGAGGAAAAGAATGACCGACACCGGAGTGGTGCCTGCATGCCGGTTCCTTTAAAAACATGACCGCGACAAAAATTCCTGCAGCTGAAATAAAGAGGTGGTTCATTGGACTAAAGTTGTTGAGAGCATAAAGATGCGCATTTCAAAATGTGAAATCTTATTTTGCAGATCATGAGTGAAGCCGTAGTGATATTGAAGAAGGGTAAGATGGACCGCATAGTGAACGGTCATCCCTGGATTTACGGAAATGAGATTGATGCAATTACAGGTGGACAGCCGGATGCCGGCGCCATTGTAGATGTAGTGATGAAAAATCAAAAGTTTTTGGGGCGGGGTTATTTCAACCCGAAGTCACAGATTGCTGTACGGCTGCTGACAAGGAACCGCGCTGAAAAGATTGATGAAGATTTTTTCAGAACAAGAATAGTGGCCTGCCGGGATTACCGCAAAAAGCTGGGGTATAATGAAAACTATCGGGTCGTATTCGGCGAGGGCGATTCGTTGCCGGCCCTGGTGATTGACAAATTTCATGATGTATTCGTATTGCAAACACTTTCATTCGGAATGGAAAGATGGAAGGAGGTGATTGTTTCCATCCTGAAAAAAGAATTTTCTCCCCGCGGAATTTATGAGCGCAATGATGTGCCGGTGAGAAAACTCGAGGGGCTTGAAGAACGTACCGGTTTTCTATCCGATCCGTTCGCCACTACATTCAATATTGATGAGCTGGGTGTGCGTTTACAGATTGACCTCGTGCAGGGGCAGAAGACCGGTTTTTTTCTCGATCAAAAAGAGAACCGCCTGGCACTGAAACATATTTCTGAAGGTGCTGAAGTGCTTGATTGCTTTTGCTACACGGGATCCTTTTCACTTTTCGCTGCTGCATTTGGAGCTAAGTATGTGACAGGCATTGATGTTTCTGAAGAGGCAGTAGCACAGGCCAAGCAGAATGCATCGCTCAATCCATTTGGATCCGTTTGCGATTTTCAATGTGCCAATGCCTTCGATGTATTACCTCAATGGGTGAAAGAGAAGAAAAGTTTTGATGTCGTGATCCTCGATCCGCCGGCCTTTACCAAAAGCCGTTCAGGCATTGAATCGGCGGTACGGGGTTACAAGGAAATTAACCTTCGGGTGCTTAAACTCATCCGCCCGGGTGGTTCTCTGTTAACTTTTTCCTGCTCACACTTTATGAGTGAAGTTATCTTTCAAAAGCTGGTATCAGAAGCAGCAGTTGATGCGCACCGGATGGTGAGGCAGGTAGCATTTCTTTCCCAGTCAAAAGACCACCCCATTGTTTGGAATATTCCTGAAACCAATTATCTCAAAGGATTCTTGTTGCAGGTCCTTTGAATTCTAATGAATTTCATTTGTCAGTCAATATCCGGCTCGCCTTATCCTGGTATCGGCAAAAGTCTTTGAAAGCCAGCGAGTGAACTCCATGTTTTAAAATTGCCAATCCGCGGTTTGAAATATCATAACTGTCCTCCTTCATCCCCCGTTTTCTTCTATATTTGCCGTCCCAATTTTTTCACTCAACTATTTCAATTCCAACCATGCGCGGAAAAGGTCTGATCACGTTTTTTTCCATAGCGTTGATCCTCATTTGCATTTATCAGCTCTCCTTCAACTTTGTTACCAACCGGATAGAAAAGAAGGCGGCTACCTTCGCTCAGGCAGAGGTGCTGAAAGGAAAGCCGGCAACCAATATTTCTGACAGCGATGCGGTGAAGATCCGGAGTGTTCGCCAGGCATATCTTGATTCCATCAGCAATCAGAATGTATTTAACATCGGCATTGCCAAATTCACCTACCAGGATTGCAAGGACCAGCAATTGAATCTCGGTCTTGATTTGCAAGGTGGCATGAACGTGGTGATGCAGGTTGGTATTTCCGACCTGATTCGTGCTTTGGCTGATAACAGCAACGATCCCAACTTCATCAAGGCGCTTCAGCTTACTGATAAGAAAGTGATCGCTCAGCCACAAGCTGATTTCGTTACGCTCTTTGGTCAATCATGGAATGAAGTGGCACCAAACGGAAAGCTCGCTTCGATATTCGCAACCCGAAATAACCAGGACCGGGTGAAGCTCACGTCAACCAATGAAGAGGTGCTGAGCTTCATTAAAACTGAGGCCTCAGGTGCATTCGACCGCACATTTAATATTCTCCGTTCGCGTATTGACAAGTTCGGCGTAACACAGCCCAACATTACCGCACAGGCGAATGCCGGAAGAATTGTAATTGAATTGCCCGGCGTGGATAATCCGGCCCGTGTGCGCAAACTCCTGCAGGCATCTGCGGTTCTTGAATTTTGGGAAACGTATGAGAACCCCGCCATCTATCCGTATCTCGAATCAGCGAACCTGGCCATTCGCTCACGCCTTTCTGCTACCGATACGGTGAAGAAGGCCGATACTACCAACCTGCTTCAGTCATCCGCAGAAAGCAATCCGCTCGAAAGTGCATCCGCAGCCACCGATACAGGAAATGCTTTGACCAATGACAGCGGCGCTTTGGCTAATGCAGATACAGGATTGAATGCGAATCCGGCTCCACAGGCCGATCAGGCAAAAGAGAATCCGCTCTTTCAGGTGCTTCAGCCAAGTGTTTACCAGGATCAGGATGGATCATACAAAATCGCACCCGGCCCGGTGGTGGGTAATGCCTTGGGTCGCGATACTGCCAAAGTGAATGATTTTCTCGCTATGGATTTCGTGAGAGCCAATTTCCCGCGCGATGTGAAATTTCTCTGGAGTGCCAAACCGGTAAATGAGAACAGCAATGTGTATCAGTTGTATGCCATCAAAAGGCAGGTAGGCACTGACCGCGCTCCGCTTGAAGGAGACAAGGTAACTACGGCCAGACAGGACGTAGATCAGAATGGGAAGCCCGAAGTTTCCATGCGCATGAATACCGAGGGAGCGAAGATATGGAAAGCGCTTACCGCGAAAAACGTGGACAAGTTCATTGCCATTGTACTCGACGACAATGTGTATTCTGCACCGCGGGTTATTTCAGAAATACCGAACGGAAGTTCTTCTATCTCCGGAGGATTCACGATAGATGAAGCGAAAGACCTTGCCAACATTCTGCAGGCCGGTAAACTTCCGGCGCCTGCGAGAATTGTTGCTGAAGATGTGGTGGGTCCTTCTCTCGGTAAGGAGTCGATTTCGGCAGGACTTAAATCCATCGCCATCGCTTTCATTGCGGTGATCGCATTCATGATTCTTTACTACAACACCTCGGGTGTGATTGCGGATATCGCCCTGCTGTTTAACCTTTTCTTCATTGTAGGTGTGTTGGCCTCGCTGGGTGCAACACTCACACTCTCCGGCATCGCCGGTATTGTGCTCACCATGGGTATGGCTGTAGATGCGAACGTGCTGATACATGAACGAATAAAAGAAGAAATACGGGCGGGCAAGGGATTGGTGCGTGCGGTGAATGAAGGTCACACCAAATCCTATTCAGCTGTATTCGATACCCACCTCACTACCCTGATCACCGGTTTGATCCTCGCATATTTCGGTCTGGGCCCCGTGCTTGGTTATGCCACCACGCTAAACATTGGTGTGATTATGACGCTCTTTACCGCCGTGTTTATGGCGCACTGGATTTTTGAAATCTGGATGAAGGGCGGAAGGGATATGAAGTTCACCACCTTCCTCAGCCATAACAATTTTGCGAACATGAATATCCAGTTCGTGAGTAAGAGAAAATATGCCTACATCTTCTCCAGCACATTGGCTGTGATTGGAATTGTTTCCATGGTTACGAAAGGATTTGACTATGGTGTAGCATTCAGTGGCGGGCGCTCCTACGTGGTTCAGCTACCCGTTGAAAACGTAACATCAGAGGATGTGAAGGCATCATTAACGGGTGCATTCGGCATTGCCCCTGAAGTGAAAACGTATGGCGGCAACAATAAAATGAAGATCACTACCGGCTACTTGATTGATGAAGCGAATTCACACGCCGATAGTTCTGTGGATCTTAAACTCTATCAGGGCCTGCAGAAATATCTTCCGGCGAATACCGATTACGCCACCTTTGTTGGCAAATATCAGCTTAGCTCGCAGGTGGTAGGCCCCAGCATTTCAGCAGATATTCTCAACAGTGCTTACAAGGCCATCTTCCTTTCCCTGCTCGGCATTTTCCTGTACATCCTGTTCCGATTCCGACGGTGGCAATTTGCTCTCGGCGCCATCATTGCACTGGCCCACGATACACTAATCGTGATGGGTATCTATTCATTGTTCTCAGGCATACTGCCGTTTACGATGGAAGTGGATGAATCATTTGTGGCAGCCGTGCTCACCGTCATGGGTTACTCCGTGGCGGATACGGTAATTGTGTTCGACCGCATCCGTGAATTTCTCAGGGAGCACCCGATGGGTGACATGAAAAAGACCATCAATAATGCGATCAACAACACATTGAACCGAACCATCATTACTTCAGTCACTGTAATTCTGGTGTTATTGATCCTGTTCATCTTCGGCGGCGATGTCATCCGCGGTTTTTCCTTCGCCCTGCTCATGGGTATAACCTTCGGAACCTATTCATCCATTTTTGTGGCTACGCCGATTGTTATTGACCTTACGAAAAGGAAGACGGAAGAAGAGAAAGGTCAGGTTCAGCCGAAAAAACCGGTGCCGGCGAAGTAATACGCCAAAAGATTCTTTTACCTGCAAACATGAATGAGAAGCTCAAAAAAGGGCTTTCATTTTTATTTCAGTTCCGGGTTCCCACTGATGTATTTGAGGTTGAACTGAAGTCTGTCGAGGCGCCAGCCCATAGGAGAATAAACGGCGTGCATGTGATAACTGCCGGTGTATACCCGGGTGCTTCCGTGTTTTGCCGCGGCTTTGTAATGTGAAGCAATCGCGTAGCAAAACACATCCGCTCCGTGGTCAACAATATTCACGAGATAATTGCCTGCCTGGTGGTGTACGGCGTCAAGGTCTTCAAAACCTTTGCGCCACTTTTCGCAAACGGCTGCTGCGTTGAGCATCTGGGGCGCATCACCCAATGAAGACATGTCGAGAAATACATCCGGAGTGAATACTTCATTCACGAGGCGATCCCATTCGCGATAGTCGGTGTAAATGAAAAGTTTGTTGCACAGTTCAACAATGCGTTCCCTTTCTGTTAGCATGGTGATGGTGTTTTAAGTGAAGTAACTGAAACCAATCAAATGTAATAATTCTGCCGTATGAAGATTGTGGCCAACCATAGCATAGTAGCCAATAACCGCCTTCAGCGGTACGGTTATTTCCTTTTTTGAGCAAACAACCAGGGCAGAAGGTTGGGGTCCGCCAGTGCGTAATCCCATACGTTGTGACCAGCTCCGCGATATTCCGTGTAATTCACTTTTGCGCCGGCCGCTTTCAAAGCCGTCACCATGTTTCTGGAATCATTTACGTTCACCACATTATCCTTATCGCCATGAAAAATCCAAATCGGAAATTTTTTTCCGTAGAGTGCGGCTGATGACGGATTGCCGCCTCCGCACACCGGCACGGCTGCAGCAAAAAAATGCGGCTTACGCCACAGAAGTTCATATGTACCTCGACCACCCATGGACAAACCCATCACATACATTCTTCGATGATCAACCTGTTTACTTTCACTAAGCGAATCCAAAAGCTGCATGACAAGATGGAGTGATTTACCCGGAGGAACATCTGTTAGATATTCCACCCTTTCCGGTGTTGAGTCGGTCCGGTCTTCAATCATGTTCATCCTGCACCAGTAGTCGTCAGGTGTGCATTGGGGGAAAATGACGATGGATTGGAATTTACTTCTTACAGCTGAATCACTGAACAAAGTTGCACCATGGATGAGTTGCTTATTGTTATCCCGCCCGCGTTCCCCTTTCCCGTGCAGGAATAAAACCACCGGATATTTTTTATGATCGTCATAGTTCACCGGATACATGATCCGGTAACGAAGTGTGTCTCCGTTGCGCAGAAATTCCTTTTTCTGGTAGTATGAATCCATTTGTGATTGAGCATTAACGGCAGATATGGATAAGAGCAAAAGGAAACAATGCCATTTCATCATCAGGGCAAAATAATGCAACCAGGCTATTTGATGAAAACAAAAGTGCGCGCGCCGCGAAGCGGCGCGCGCACTTCCATGCCAAACAAACCGATCAAATGAAAATAAAGTGTGTGCCTTCGCCTTCAGCCAGTGCGTACATGTCGCCCACCGTGATAATGTCCTTCACCTCATCCACGAAATCTTCTTTCTTCAGGTGGAACATGTCTGCCGCCAGTTTGCAGGCATAAATTTCGCCACCGCCGGCTTCAATCATTTGCAGAAACTCCGTCACATGTGGCATGTCAAGTTTGTCCATTTCTTTCCTCATCATGTAAGAAGCAAACGCTTCGAAACCGGGGAGTCCGGCTACCAGAGTGGGAATGGCAGGCATGAATGCCGGGTTGCCCACGGTACCGGTATGCAGGTGATCTGCATGGGCTTTCGTTACTGCCTGCAGTCCGAAGAATGTGAAAAACATGTCGGCTTGTATGCCTTCCATGAGGGCGCCATTGGCCAATACCAATCCGGCATACACGCTTTCCAGCGTTCCTTTGGAAACGATGATGACTACTTTAGTGATGCGTCCTTTTTTCTCGAGTTCGGGAATAGAGACTTTTTCAATGCTTTCGGTTTTATCAATTGTCGGGTTCATGATTATTGTTTTTTTGTTGTGAATGAATATTGGTTCGGGATTGAGTTCAAATGCAACTTACCGGTTTGGGAATGCCGGCAATCTTCGCCGCATTCTTCAGGGGTCCGCCCGGGAAGAGCTGGTAAAACTGCTTGATGTCAACAATGCCGGAGTTCCCCACTTTGCGGATGCTGAGAGCAACTCCTTCTGCATGTTTGGTGCGCAGCCAGTTCAGCACTTCAAAATGTTTGTCAGTTAATGTGATGTGCAGACTGTTTGCAATCTCATGTGCCAATTCAGGTGTCCATTGATTCGGATCTTTCAGATAACCGTTGGCGTCGGTTTCGATCGGTTTGCTTAAGGTCATGGTTTCCATATCTGTTGTTTTGAAGGATTAAGAAATTACGCTGTTACTTTTCCGGCCATACTCATGTGCGTGGGAACAGGAAGTTTTATTCCTGTCAGCAGCATATGCCAGTACACCCATCTGAACATGAGTTTACCGTAGTGATTGAGCCGGTTCACTTTTAATAATTCCATGGGACCAACCACCGGAATCGGAAACTTGCCCGGCAGTGGTTCGGTGGTGTAGTTAAAATCAATGAGTGCTGCCTTGCCGTGCCCGGTTTCGATGAAGCAGTTGCTGTGCCCGTCGAATTGCGCGCGCAGCGGTTCGCCCTTGATGTAATGTAAAATGTTTTCGAGCAGAATGTCGGCTTCAAAGTGCGCCACAGAGCCGGCTTTCGAAGCGGGTACATTGGTGGCATCACCGATGACAAACATGTTGGCGAATTTTTTCGATTGCAGCGTGTGCTTGTCTGTGGGAACGAAGTTCAGCCCGTCATCATCGCCGAGTTCGCTGGCTGCAATCATGCGGTCTCCCTTATTAACCGGGACGGTAACCAGCAGATCGAATGGCACTTCACGCTCATCATAAGATACGAGCACCTTGCGTTCATTGTCCACGTGCTGTACATAAAAGTCAGGCACTACGCTGACCTGCTTTTCTTCGAGCAACCCATTGAGCATCGCCGTGGCTTTTGGTTTGGTGAAGGCGCCGCTAAGCGGTGTGACGTAGGTAATGTTCACCTTGTCCCTCATCCCTCTTTCCTGGAAAAAGGAATCAGCGAGGAAGGTGAACTCAAGCGGAGCCACGGGGCACTTTATGATGGACTCATTTAATTGTATTACCAACTTACCACCTTCCCACGTCCTGAGCTTTTCAGAAAGCTTGACGGCGCCTTCAAAAGAATAGAAGTCGAAAATGTCTTTGTACCACAGATCGCCTTTCAGTCCTTCGGTTTCTTCCGGAACCGGTTCGACCCCAGTGGCGATGATCAGTATATCATATGTAAGCACTTTACCGCTCTTCAGTTCCACTTTGTTTTCTTCACCCAATATGTTCTTCACCTCATCGAGGATGAAATGGGCGCCTGCAGGAATGAATTCACTTTTCTTCTTCACAATTTCATGTGGCTGGTAAATGCCGAACGGAACAAAGAGAAAGCCCGGTTGGTAGTAGTGATTCTCATCCTTGTCAACGATGGTGATTTTCCATTCTTTCTTATTAAGATGGCGGATGAGTTTGTTGGCCATCATCGTGCCTGCTGTGCCGGCGCCGAGTATCAGGAGGTCTTTCATGTTGATTCGATTTGTTTGCGAGGGCGAACCTACATGCACCTGCATGCATCAGATATGATGCGAATCACATGCTCAAGTGACATTTGTCAACTCTTCATGCTCGTTGTAAAATCATGCAGTTCTGTGACTTGTGTCACAAAAGACCGGTGAGGGCATGAAGAAATTTGCAGGAGAAGAAAAAAGAATGGAAAGATTTCATGTAGAGGGCTGGTCAGGCATTCGCAGCCGCTTCGTGGAAACGAAGAAAGAGTTGATCAAGTGTTGATCGTTTTTTGGGTTTGGTGTAAGCCACCTGCAATTCAAATGCAGGTGGCTTGCTTTTTTTCGTAATTCATTGAACGACCACCTTTCCGTTTTCAGTCGCGTCATTCGTTTTCAATCTGAAGAAATAGATTCCGGGTGTCAGGTCGCCTTTTTCTATTACCAATTCATGATCTCCTCCGCAAACCGATTCACGGGTGATGAGCCGCACGGTTCGCCCTTTTGCATCAAAGAGTTCAAGAGTGACTGGCCCCGGGTGGTGTGTTGAATATTTCAGAATGGCTTTGCCTGTAAAAGGGTTTGGAAACACTGCAGTGCCATTGCTCTCCGGCTGAGAAGCCGGCACATTCGTGAAACCGGTAAACTTCACACCATCGAGCCATAACTCATAGCCAACTCCGTAGCTATCCGTGTATATCTCAACGTAATTAATGTCGCTGAGTGAAACAGTTCCGGTGGTGCTTTTTGTCCACCCCGGTCCGCCGGCCAGCGGCACAACATAATTTTTCCATGTGTTCAGTGACTGATTCAAAACGGCGCCGGAAGAAGTGTATTTGTAAAAACCGCCTGAGGCATTTCCAACTCTCACATGGAAATACTGAAACGCCCCCAGATTGGTGTCAATGGAGTATATCCAGAAATTCAGGTACTGGTAATTGCTCAGGTTCCATGAAGTGATACTGTCGCCTGCCGGGAAATAATGCAACCCGTTGAACCAACCCGTTCCCGTGCTCAGGTGAACGGAGGCCGTGCCATCATGCTTGGTCACTGTATCAAATGATACGGTTATGGGCATTACAATTCCCCGCCACCAGCATGCTTCAGGATAGGAATACCAGAGTGATGGCGGCTCGCTGAGCTCTTCCGGAATTTGCGTTTGATATTCCGGTATCACATCACATGCATACGGAGTGGTGAGCACTTCGCCATAGGAGGCATTGTCATGATCATCATAAATTTTTTTCTCCAGGAAGGATGAGTCGCAAAAGCGGAAGGTCTGGTTGGGGGCGTTCACATCATAAGTGGTGGTGTTCTTCACGTCGTAAATCACACTCGGATCAAAGTAATTGTATTCAAGCAGCTCATTGCCGGAAGTGCCGCTCAGTTCGATGCCCGAATAGTTTTTTATGAATGAATTGGCCGTGACGGACATATTTTCAGTGGCGCCGGCGCTGATGGCCGTGGTATTCCCTTCAAACATGTTCGTGCTGATCGTGTAATCCTGTGAGTACTGATCTTCATAACCTGCTATCGGGCTTCCTTCCCATAACTCAACACCAATAGGATTCACCAGCAAAGAATTGTTCGTGATCACATTATTAAACCCGCGGTCAATGGCAATGCCTGAATGATGGTTGTAGTTGATCTCATTACTGTCCACGATGCTGTTGAACGAGTACCCGAGCCACAGCCCATAGTGACTTGAGTTGCAGAGGTTGTGCTTGTAGATGTTTCCGTCGGCAAAGGTGGCTTCGATGGCATTGTGGGGTGAGCCGGAGCATTCATTGTAGGCGAAGTAATTGTTGTTCGGAATGTCAGAGTAGTTGTATTGCCCGAGGAAAATTCCGTCACCGGAATAGGAGAAGTCATTATGCTGCACATTGTTTTCGTTTGAAACGATCAGGAGAATGGCTGCGCAGTCGCTCGGATCAGTGTAGGGGCGGTTAATGTGGTTGGCGATGTTATCATGAATGGAGCTGCTGTCAGTGAAATACATGCGGATGCCAAAGGAAGTGTTCCATTCAAAGTGGTTGTTGTACACTTCGGCATGTGCGGAATTGTAAAGAGCCACACCGTCGTTCTGCAGCTTCATGATGTTATCATGAACGGAGACGGAATCGCAGTTGTAAAAGAGTACGCCGCCGCCGAGTGCGCTGGTGTATCCCGCCCATACATCAATCCAGCCGGATGAATCCACTTTGTTGTAACTGAAATCGCAATTGTAGATTTCAATGTTGGTGGAGCCGGTGATGTAGGCGGCGTATTTGAAATGATTTGCCGATACAAAGTTTTTGATCACCACATTTCTCGAGTTGGTGATCTTGATCAGGTAGCCGGCGTAGGTGTTGCCGTTTACCATAACACTGTCTCCGTCAATAACGACGTTCTCGGCATTATTGATTTGCAGAATCCCGTCATTGCCGCTGTCGGTAATGTTGTAGTCGCCGCCCAGTATTTTGATGTCGGCATTGCTCTCAATCGAAGTGTTGTCAGCAAGGGAAATATAGGTTTGTGCACGGGAGGAGAGCGAGATGGTAACCAGGAATAACAAAACAGGTAGAAGTGTTCTCATGTGTTGGTGGTTTTGGAAAACGGAAGGCAATGAACTTTACAATAAAGCTAATGAACTGAACCGGAGATCTCGTTGATTTTTTTGGAAGGTGAGTAATCTGTGATGGTCTGCTAATAGTCAAACCAACATAGCGCTATCCGGGAGTTGGATTCCTGATGCCGGCGAATGAATAATCAGAAAACATGCCGCCATATGCCGTCATAAAGTTTTTAGCGAACCAATTATGTAAGTTTGAATTGCAATGAAAAGCAACTATGCGATTATACGGGGTGTGCCACTGAGTTATGATCAGTGTGTAACAACGCAGCACGATAAAATAAATGTGGCGCTGGCCCGGAGGCAACATGCCGCCTACTGTTATGCGCTCGAGAAAGCGGGCGCGAAACTGATTGTAATCACCGCCGATGAGCGGTTACCGGATTGTTGTTTTGTGGAAGACACGGTGATTGTGGTTGATGATCTCGCCATCATCACCAGGCCGGGAGCGCCATCCCGAAGGCCCGAAGTGAAAGCTGTGGAAGAGGTGATTTTGAAACATAAAACCGTGCGCAGGATTGTGGCGCCGGGCACTTTGGATGGCGGTGATGTGCTTCGGATCGGAACCAAAATTTTTATCGGGCTTTCACGCAGAACTACCCAGCAAGCCATTGATCAGGTGAAAGAAATCGTTTCACCGCTGGGTTGTGAAGTGATTGCTGTGCCCGTTCATGATACACTTCATTTGAAGTCAGTGATCACCCCTCTCAATGAGACGCATGTGGTGATGAGTGCCGGTCATTTTGATGAATCGCTTTTTTCAGACTATCAGCAAATCGTTCTGCCAATGGAAGAAGCGTACGCCGCCAACTGTCTTTCTGTGAATGAAACGATTTTTGTTCCCACCGAATATCCGGCTACCAGGGCGATGATTGAGGCCGAAGGATTTTATGTGGTGGAGCTGGAAAATTCAGAATTTAAAAAAGGTGACGGCGCCCTCACTTGCCTGTCAGTCCTCTTCTGAATGAAGTTATTTCAATGCCTGCTCCTCAAGGGTAATGACTGCATTCGCATGCAACATGGCATAGAACGCGCCCGGTGAATAGTCCGTGAGCCGCCAAATGATAAGTGCATTCTAGCTGTGCAGTTAAAACTTAATAATTTGCATTGGCCCGAAACCAAATGAAATACCGTGTTATAACGCTGCTGCTGTTGTTACTGGTGGTGACCCAATCACGTAGCCAGGTTTCCTTTTTCCCGACCACACTCGATTCCATTGCCTTTTTCGAACAGAAATTTTCAGAACAGAAATTTGAGAAACCCGCCTTAGCTGCCAGTGAGAATTATGATTTGAGTTACCTGCGGGCGGAATGGAATATTGATCCGCGTGTTTATTTCATTACAGGTAAAGTCACATACTATTTCCGCGCTCTCGCCGATCTCAATCAATTGTTCTTCGACCTGAGCGACAGCATGCAGTCCCATCAGTTTGTCTATCACGGCACGGCATTTAATGCCATGCGGCCCGGAGATAATACAGTTCAACTCAATCTGAATGCAACCGTGCCGTCGGGAATTTTTGATTCTGTATCCGTCATTTATTCCGGCGAGCCGGTCGGTAGCGGCTTCGGCAGTTTCACTCAGGCCTCACATCTGGATGACAGCATTCTCTGGACTCTCAGTGAACCGTACGGTGCCAGCGACTGGTTTCCCTGCAAAAACACACTGACAGATAAAATAGATTCAATCGACGTATTCATCACATTGCCTGAAAAATATCTCGCCGGTTCCAATGGTATTCTGGTGAGTGATGTGGCGGTGAATGATACAATGCATACCATGCATTGGAAGAGTCGCTACCCGATTGCTACTTACCTCGTGGCGTTTGCAGCAACCAATTATGCAGTGATCAATGAAGTGGCTCCGCTCAGCAGCGGCGACACAGTGAAGGTGCTCACATATATGTACCCGGAGGATTCCGCCGGATACATCACCTCCATTGTACCGATGATTCAGTTGTATTCTGATTTGTTTGGCGACTACCCGTTTAAGTCCGAGAAATACGGACATGCGCAATGGAACTGGGGCGGCGGGGAAGAACATCAAACCATGAGCTTCGTTACAAACCCCGGTATCTATGAATTGATCGCTCATGAGCTGGCGCATCAGTGGTTTGGTGATAAGATAACCTGCGCATCGTGGCAGGATATCTGGCTCAATGAGGGATTTGCCACCTATCTCGCAGGGCTGGTTTACGAAAATCTGTCACCGCAGTACTGGTATCCTTACAAGATCACGAATCTTAACCGCGCCTTGCGCGATTCAACGGGTTCTGTTTTCGTTGACGATACAACCAATGTGCCCCGGATTTTCAGCGGACCACTGAGTTATTCGAAAGGGATGTACCTGCTGCATATGCTGCGATGGAAACTCGGGGATGATATTTTCTTCACGGCACTAAAGAATTATATCACCGATCCTTCTCTCAGCTACGGCTTCGCCGCTACTGAGGATTTGCAGAAGCACCTCGAAGATGCCAGCGGATTTCAACTTGATGAGTTTTTCAATGATTGGTTTTACGGAAAAGGGTATCCGTCGTACCATATCAAATGGGCTAACCGGGCGGATGGCACCATCTCCGTGGCCATCCAACAAACCACAAACAATGCGGCGGTATCATTTTTTGAAATGCCATTACCGCTTCTATTCAAGAATGCGGAGCGCGATACTATTATTCGTGTTGAATACACTGTAAACAATCAGCAATTCCTCATCGGACCACTCGGCTTCATTCCCGATTCTCTCAAATTTGATCCGGATTTATGGATAGCATCAACTCACAATACGGTGGAATATGATCAGAAGCTGTTACAATCGCTGCTCATTTATCCCAACCCGGCAAACGATCAGTTACTGGTTTCCTTTCATAACCCCGGTATTTACAATGGAGCGCCGTTGCAGAAAATTTTTATTCAGGATATGCAGGGCAGAACGATTGCTGAATATTCCGTTTCCACAATATCATTCTATGATCCGGTCATCATTGATCTGAAAAATGTTGCCGCGGGTTGCTATTTGCTTGAACTTGCAGGCGCATCCGAACGTTACCTGACTAAATTCATCAAATACTGATCTTGCATTTTTAATCATTCAAACAAAACCTGCCTTTATGAAACAACTCGTGCTTACATGCGGACTCTTCTTTCTTGTTACTTTGGTTTCAGCGCAGTCGGTTCCATCCTGCTGCAAAGCTCCTTCTGCCACTGCAGCATTCGCTTCACTCGGTTCTGATGTGAACTTTCAAAATGCTCATGCCTCACCGGTGCCCATGGAATATGCGGCCATCGGAAACATGATTACGTTCAAAACCCCGGATGGCAAAACCAGCAGTGCTTACTTCCTGCCTGCAAAGCAGAAGTCGAATAACTACCTGATCGTGTTTCACGAATGGTGGGGTCTGAACGGTTATATAAAAAAGGTGTCAGACATGCTTTCGGATTCATTGCCCAACGTAAACATCATAGCCGTGGATCTTTATGACGGCAAGGTGGCTGCCAACTCTGATGAAGCGAAGAACCTGATGCAGGCGAGTACGGCTGATCGGTCGAAAGCCATCATCAACGGAGCCATTGGTTTCGTTGGTAAAGATGCGCGGATTGCCACGGTCGGTTGGTGCTTTGGCGGTGGCTGGTCCATGCAGGGCGCTTTGCTGGCCGGCAATCAACTGGCGGGATGCGTGATCTATTATGGAATGCCTGAAACGGATGTAGCCAGGTTGAAGACGCTGAATGCGGATGTGCTTTTTATCTGGGCCAATAAGGATGAATGGATTAATGAAAAGGTGATGGATGATTTTGTACAGAATATGAAAGCCGCCGGCAAGAATCTGACGGTTAAGGAATATCCGGCAGATCACGCCTTCGCCAATCCTTCAAATCCCAAGTATGATAAGGGGTCTGGTGATGATGCATGGAAGAATACCACTGCCTTTCTGAAAAAATCATTCGCGAAATGACCCTGCGCCGAAATTCTTTAAGGCGTATATCTAAGCTGAATTGTGATTGGTCGAAACAAAATGATGGAGCCGTTATGCCCGGCAAAGATTTTGGAACTTTGCCTTCACTGAACTGATCATGAAAGCGGTATTGCTCCCTATATTATTCATCCTGTGCATGAAGATTTCCGTTGCGCAGGAAACAAATGTGATTTCGCCCGATGAACTGGTGAAAACACTTTCATCGAATAACGGCAAAACAAGACTGGTTAACTTCTGGGCTACCTGGTGCAAGCCCTGCGTGGATGAGCTGCCTTATTTTGTTAAAGCGGCAGGAGAAAGAAAAGCGGATGATGTAGAATTCATTTTTGTATCAGTAGATTTTCAGTCGCAGCACAATCAGGTGCTGGAAAAAGAGAAGCAGTTGGGATTGAAAGGATCACTCATTCACCTCAATGCAACGGGCAATGACTGGATTGATTCTGTGGATAAGGACTGGTCCGGAGCGATTCCCTACACTCTGCTCATTTTGCCCAACGGCAAACGCATATCTCACTACGATCAGTTTGAAACGTACGAAGATCTCAGGTCATTTATCAATAATGCAAATACTAACTAACATTCAAATTCTACTTTATGAAAACAATGGGTAAATCAATTCTGATGCTGGCCTTCGGGTTCTTCTTTTTCACCTCATTTGCTCCGCCGGCTTACAAAGTAGGTGACTCGGTGAAGGACTTTAAGCTCAAAAATGTTGACGGCAAATATGTTTCGCTGGCTGATAACAAGGATGTGAAAGGATATATTATCATTTTCACCTGCAACCATTGCCCCTATGCCAAGGCCTACGAACAGCGCATCATGGATCTTGATAAAACGTTTCGGCCGAAAGGGTTCCCCGTAGTGGCCATCAGTCCGAATGATCCCGCGGCCGTGCCCGATGATTCCTATGAAAACATGATCAAGCGATCGAAGGAAAAGGGCTACACCTTCCCATACCTGATTGATGAAACACAACAGGTAGCCCGTGATTTCGGTGCGACCCGCACGCCGCATGTGTTTGTTTTGAATAAGACAGACAAAGGGTATGAGGTCGCGTACATTGGCGCTATTGACGACAATACGGAGGATGCAGGAGCGGTGAAAAACCACTATGTGGAAGATGCGGTGAATGCTTTGCTCGCAGGCAGGAAAGTTCCGGTGACAGAGACAAAAGCAATTGGCTGCACCATCAAGTGGAAGAGCTGAACGAGACAGGGAATTGCCTTTCTTGTTAATGATATAAAAACCCGTGGACATGTTTCACGGGTTTCTTATTTTCAAAAGCTGAAACAAATCCACGCAGCGGGCAATAAGTGAAAACGGCATTGTTATTCGGAGCCACCGGATTGGTGGGCCGGGAGTTATTGAAACGGCTACTCAACGATCCGCATTACGGATTGGTGAAAATATTTCTCAGAAAAAAACTCACGGTGAAACATCTCAACGCATCGGTTCACCAGGTCAATTTTGAATCACTTGCTGATGCGGCCTCTTCTTTTTCCGGTGACGATTGTTTTTGTGCACTCGGTACCACCATGAAAACGGCCGGCAGCAAAGAAGCATTTCGCAAAGTGGATTATGAATATGTGCTGAACGTCGCACGCCTTGCCAAACAACAGGGCGTGAAACGGTTCATCGTGGTTTCTTCCATAGGCGCCAATGCGCATTCATCAAACTTCTACCTCAAAACAAAAGGGGAGATGGAAGCCTCGCTGCAGCAACTGGGATTTGAACAGATCCTCATTGTGCGGCCTTCCATACTGTTGGGGAAAAGAAAGGAAGTGCGCATTGGAGAGCGCATAGGAATTTTCTTCGCCAGAATGGCAAACCCGTTTATGTTTGGTCCGCTGGATAAGTACCGGCCTATAAAAGCGCGGGTGGTTGCGAAAGCGATGATCAATCTGGCGAATCTGCCGCCGGAAAAGGAAATCTATGAATCCGGTGAGTTGCAGGAATACGGACGGTGAACCGTTCTATCCGTTGATTTTTGACACCATGCCGATCAGCTGGTCTTTGTAATTCGCACCGATCGGAATCTCGCGTCCGTTAATCTGCACAAAGTTGCCCACAATTGAATTCACCATGCCCAGTGAAATAATGTATGACTTGTGCACACGGATGAACTTCCCTTTCGGCAACATGTCTTCAAAACGCTTCATGGTCTGATGCACCACGAGCGGCTTGTCTGATCCCTTCACAAAGATTTTAAGATAGTCTTTCATGCCTTCCACAAATACGATATCGGCATAGTTCACCTTCACCAGTTTGCTGTCCACTTTCAGGAAGGTGTAATCCGGATCGGGCACTTCGCTGTGCGCATTGCGGCGGTGATCGGCCACTTTATTCACCGCTTTGAGAAAGCGCTCAAATGAAATCGGCTTGAGCAGGTAATCGGCCACATCCAGGTCAAAGCCCTCCAGCGCATGATTGGGATAAGCCGTGGTAATGATCACGGCCGGCGGATTCTTAAGTGACTTTAAAAAGGAGAGCCCGTCAATCACCGGCATCTGAATGTCGAGAAACATCAGGTCAACATGTTCCTTATGCAGGGTTTGCATGGCTTCCATGGCATTGCTGCATTTCTTGAGCAACTGCAGGTCATCCACTCTCTGCACATAGGTTTCCAGCACTTCCTGTGCGAGCGGTTCATCGTCAACAATAATGCATCTCATGTCAGGTTAAATTTAATTCGAGGTTTACTTTCCATGTATGGGCACCGGAGTCAATCGTCAGCCGGTGGTTATTCGGGTAAAGAAGCTCCAGCCGCTTGCGCACATTTTCAAGCCCGATGCCGTTCTTTTTTTTGCCGCGGAACATGTCGGCAAAGGGTTTGGCGCCGGTAATGGAGTTCATGGCTAACAGTGAAAGTTTACTGCCTTCCACGTTCAGTTGAATGTCAACAAATCCTTTTTCCATTTGCGCATGGATGCCATGCTTAAAACTGTTCTCAATAATCGGAATCAATAGCAGGGGCTCAATCTTGCTTTCACCGGGTTTACTGTTCATGGAGAAATGAATGGAGACATGATCTCCGTGGCGGATGCGTTCCAGGTCAATATAGTTGTTGATGAATTGAATTTCGCGTTCCATCGGTACGGTTTCGCTGCTGCATTCATAAAGCACGTACCGCATCATATCGCTCAGTTTGAGAATCATCTCCGGCGCTTTCTCTGACTTGCGGAGCGAAAGCGAGTAAATGTTATTGAGGGTGTTGAAGAGGAAGTGCGGGTTGATCTGCGCCTTGAGCGCTTCCAGTTCCAGGATCAGGTTGTCTTTTTCAAGTTGCAGCAGCCGGTTCTGCGTTGACAGATTCTGCCCGGCATACTTGAGTGCATACGTGATAACGAGTGTGAAGAAACCTTCAAACACATCATAACGCCAGTTGAGGTCAGCAATGTAAATAGAAACCGAGCTGTCTTTCACGATTGACGGAATTGTTGTGAGCAGCTCATAATTGCAAAATGAATAAGCGAATACAAGAGCGATGGCCGAAAGTCCGTAAAGTACGTATCGCTTGCGGTTGAATAGCCGCGGTACCAGCACATAGAGGTGGAAGTACATCATGGGGACTTGCGTGGCGGTATAAACCACCATGAAGAGTATTTCACCGGGACCTAATCCGTAAAGTGAAACGAGATCATAAAAGGTGCGTGACAGCCAAAACACCCAGAAACCGATATGCATCAGCACCCGTTTCGATTGCGGTGATAGTTTCTGCAACTCGGGAATTTTAAGAGTGAGTCCGGCCTCGGTCATGAATGTTCGAAAGTAACTTCCCGGATTTCCGGTTAACAAATTTATAGACAAATGAGAAGCTGCCTTCGACCAATTTTTGATTTTATGGATGGTATTTCAGAGCCCATGGTGCTTTGTCTATGCGCAGGTTCTGATGGTCTAAAAAATTTCTGCGCGTCTGAATCATCCGGTTTTTTTGTTGCATCAATTCATTCTGATCAAAAGCACTCCGCAAAATATTCTCATGGTTGGTTTGGTAAACTACTCAGCAGGCGATGGTTCCCTTTCATCGCTTGCCTGAGTAGTTAATTATGATGATCAGATTTCACACCTTCGCACCCTAAAGACTAAAGACATGAAGTACTTCAACCGGGCATTGATTGTGATCAGTGCAGTATTCGTGATGGCATCGTGCAACACGCAAACGGCCCCGCAGACTGAAAGCCCCGATGCCGCATTCCGCAAACTCCTCAAGAATTTTTACGAACGGTCACTCGTGTTAAATCCATTGCAAGCCACTCAAATCGGCGATAACCGGTATAACAACCTGTTGCCGAACAATCTCACCGTGGCGTACCGCAATGAAGTAAGTTCGTATTACCAATCATATCTCGATTCGCTCAGGCAATTTGACCGCTCGAAACTTACGTATGAAAACCAGATCAGCTACGATGTGCTGAAATGGGAAGCGGAGATCAACCTCGATGGATTGCGTTTTCATGAAGAACTGCTTCCCATCAATCAGTTCTGGAGTCTCACCCTAACCATGGGGCAACTCGGTTCGGGGAGTTTTACGCAGCCATTTAAAACGGTGAAAGACTACGATGATTTTCTTTCACGTATCAGCGCATTTTCTGAATGGTGCGACACGGCCATTGTCAATATGCGCCGCGGCATGGCTATGGGATACGTACTACCGAAGATTCTGGCCGAAAGAGTGAAGCCGCAGTTGAAAGACATGATCACGGCCGATCCTTCGAAAAGTCTTTTTTACACCCCGGTGAATAACATGCCTGCCGGGTTTTCTGATGCGGACCGCAGCAGATTAACTGCAGCATATACCCAAGCAATCAAAGAGCAGTTGGTTCCTTCCTACCAAAAACTTTATGAATTTTTTGATAAGGAATACATTCCCGCCGGCCGCACCACAGCCGGCATTTCTGAAATTCCGGACGGACGCGAGTACTACAATCATTTAATCCGTCAATGGACTACAACAGACATGACGGCAGATCAGGTTTTTGATCTGGGCATGAGTGAAGTGAACCGGATCCAGGGGGAGATGGAAAAAATCAAAGACCGCGTCGGCTATAAAGGTGATCTCAAATCGTTCCTTCAATACATCCGCACTGACAAGCAATTCTTCCCGTTTGAAACAGACAGTGATGTCATCCGTGGTTTCAGAGCCATTTATGAAAAGGAGAAACCGATGGTGGACAAATTATTCACTACGCAGCCGAAATCCCGGTTTGAGATCCGTGAAACCGAGGCCTTCCGTGCCGCTTCGGCCAGCGCAGAATACCAGCAGGGAACACCGGATGGTTCGCGCCCCGGTATCTTTTATGTGCCTATTCTGGATGCCAGGAAGTTCAATAGTGTGGGAATGGAAACATTGTTTCTGCATGAAGCCGTTCCCGGCCATCATTTCCAGAACTCACTACAGATGGAGGATACCACATTGCCTGACTTCAGGCGCTATATATGGTACGGCGCATATGGCGAAGGGTGGGCCCTTTACACCGAATCTCTCGGCGAACAACTTGGGCTTTACACCGATCCATATCAGAAGTTGGGGAACCTCAGTGAAGAGATGCACCGCGCCATTCGCCTAGTGGTGGATGTGGGCATGCATGTGAAAGGATGGACGCGTGAGCAGGCCATTGCCTTCTCGCTCGAACGTGATGCAGAAAGCGAAGCCGACATTACCTCAGAGATTGAGCGGTACATGGCCATCCCGGGTCAGGCACTGGGATATAAAATCGGACAGCTCAAGATTCTTGAACTGAGAGCGAAAGCGCAGCAGGAGCTGGGCGACAAATTCAACTGGGGAGATTTTCATGAAGAAATTCTGAAAAATGGTTGCCTGCCGTTGGCCGTAATGGAAAGTGATTTCAACAAGTGGCTGGAAGAGCAGAAAAAGAAATCAAGTTAGTTGTGTATCCTCATCGGTTTGCCGGTAATGCTGATATGGAATTGTTCGGCGTATCTATTGGCAGGAGTTAACTTTGAAAACATTTCAATCTGCGAAGCGTGTGATGCAATTCACTTTGTCTAATTGCGTTCCTTATTGGTCTAAATCATTTCATTCTGCTTTAGAATACGGGTTGCTTTGAACCATGTAACTTCTTTATTGATTTAG
This sequence comes from Bacteroidota bacterium, assembly GCA_018267315.1. Taxonomy (GTDB): domain Bacteria; phylum Bacteroidota; class Bacteroidia; order Chitinophagales; family UBA10324; genus JAFDYS01. Next base: position 23,023 of record JAFDYS010000031.1, read on the forward strand.
ACGCTCCACATCACAGTTGCCCGCTTGCTTTCTGCCATGAAAACATTTTTGCTCGCCATCCTGTGCTGGTGTTTTGCCCTTGTTTCTGCTGCGCAAAAACCAACACTTCAGGCTACCCGGATTAGCGAACCTCCGAAAATTGACGGTGACTTTGATGATGCTGCCTGGAAAAATTCGCCATCCGTATCCATGACAGTCACGTACCTGCCCACATTCGGTAATCAGCCGTCAGAGCGAAGTGACATTCATGTGGTATATGATGACGTTGCTGTGTATGTAGGCGCCTATCTCTACGATTCACAACCCGGAAAGATAGCGCACCAGCTCAGCGCGCGTGACGGCGATGCCATTACCGATGACTTTGTTGTGGGATTTGACACCTACGATGATGACCTCAACGGCTACCGCTTTCTTGTAACCGCTGCCGGCGTGCAGGTGGATCAGCGTGTGACACAAATGAACAACAACGACCGCACGTGGGATGCAGTGTGGGCTAGTGCCGCTTCGCTTAAAAGTGACGGATGGGTGGTGGAGATGAAGATTCCGTATTCAGCCATTCGTTTTCCATCAAAGTCTCCGCAGAACTGGGGATTGCAGTTTGGCAGAAACATCAACCGGCTGGGTGAATATGATTTATGGAGTCCCGTTGATCCCAAGGAAGCTGGCATCATCAACCAATGGGGCACGCTGGAGAATCTTGAAAATATTCAACCGCCGGTCCGGTTGTCACTCACTCCGTATTTAACGGCCGGTCTGCAGGTAACACCCATCAGTTACGATCCCGCAGAATACAAGACGGAAAAAATTCTCGGGGGCGGTGCCGATATCAAGTGGGGCATCAATGAGAGCTTCACGCTCGATGCAACCTTGATTCCCGATTTCGGGCAGGTACAATCTGATAATCTCGTGCTCAACATTTCTCCGTTTGAAACCAAATTTGATGAGAAGCGCCCGTTCTTCACAGAAGGCACCGAGCTTTTCAATCAGGACAATTCAGGTGGCGGCGGCTCGCCGCAGGTGTTTTATTCCCGCCGCATTGGCGGACTGCCTTACAACTATTACAGTGCGTTTGGTGATGTGAAAGAAGGGGAGTCGCTCATCAGCAATCCCACCACCAGCAAGTTGTACAATGCAACCAAGTTATCGGGTCGTACCAATGCAGGGCTGGGCCTTGGATTACTCAATGCTGTTTCGCAACCAACATATGCTGAAATCAGAAATGATGAAACCGGCGATGTGCGAACCTATCAAACCAACCCGCTCACGAACTACAATGTGATCGTATTTGACCAGTCGCTGAAGAACAACTCGAAGGTGAGTTTTGAAAATACCAATGTATGGAGAGCGGGCATTTCACGCGATGCCAATGTTTCCTCATTGCATTATGATGTGCGCAATAAGCAGAATGCGTTGCAACTGGTGGGCTTCGCCAATATGAGTTCCATTTTTGATCCGCAGAGCAATCCGGATCCTGTGCACGGTGCGTATTACAATGTCAATCTGAATGAGATTAAAGGAAAGTGGAGCGAATGGATCTGGCATGAACTCATTACGCCGGGCTACGATCAGAATGACTTCGGGATTCTGTATTACAACAATCAAATGACCAACGGCGCCGGTTTCAGTTATTACAACCAGGAAGTGAAGAAAGGTCCTTTCAACACAGCCAACTTCTGGTTCAGCATGAACCAGAAAACGCTGGTGAAACCCATGGAATATGTGGAATGGGAAGCCAGCACAGGCGGTAATGTAACGCTGAAGAATTTTTATTCCATCGGCAGCAATATTTATTCAAAACCCTTCTGGTACTATGATTACTATGAGCCGCGTGTGGAAGGCAGAAAGTATTACCACTATCCGTTTGTTTACAGCAATCTATGGGTGAATACGGATTACCGCAAGAAACTGAATGCATTTTTCCTGATAGGATTTGGTGAAGCACCGGGCCCTGAGAATCCGTTTTATGAATCCGAATTAGATCTGAACTGGATCATCAATGATCATTTGGCCATCAGCCCTTCCGTTTATGCAAGCAAGGATTTCGGCACGAAGAGCTTCGTGGATTTTGATGAAGAGGGCAACAGCATCTTTGGCAGTAGAAACACTTCTACGGTATCCAATGCCGTGAACATCCGGTATGCCTTCAACCCGAAAATGAACCTCAACTTCCGTGCACGGTACTATTGGAGCAAAGTGAATTGGTTTGAATACTATCAACTTCTTGAAGATGGCACCCTGCAACCGACGGATTTCAGCGGCAATTACGACATCAACTTTAATGTGTTCAACATTGACGCCGTGTATCAATGGGAATTTGCTCCCGGAAGTTTTGTGAATGTGATCTGGAAGAATAACATCCTGCAAAGCGATGATGCCGGGCAGGATTCCTATTTCGTGAATTGCAACAAAACATTTTCCACGCCATCATCAAACGGCGTTTCGGTGAAAGTGATTTACTACCTCGATTATCAGTATTTCAGAAAAAGATCATCCTGAAAAAAGGAAAGCATTGAATCATGCGGGAAAGGAAGGGGCTTACTGTTCTTCCGGTTCTTCTATGCCGATGGCTTCTTTCATACGCCGCAGTTCACCGATCTTTTCCTGCACGCCGGCCAATTCATAGGATACCATCAGCGAGGAGAGTAAGGCAGCAATAATTTCTTTATTGCCGGAAGGAAGATAGTGCGACGGCTTCGGGGACAGATGCAGTTTTTTGAGGTAGATGGTGATGTCGTCGCGGTTGAAAATAATTCCTTTGTTGAAGGGGTTGATGTAAAACAGGATGCTGTTCTTGATCCAGGCCTGCGAATCACTTTCACTCAGAAAATCTTTGTGAAATGAAACCACGAAATGCTGCGGAAGAATGATGCCGTACACAGGCATCTTCACCTGTTCGGCGAGAATGAGGTAGAGAATGGAAAGTGAAACCGGGTTTCCCTTCCTTGACTCAAGTACGTATTTCAGAAAGTTGTTCTGCGGGTCGTGGATATTCTGCGTGTTGCCTGAAAATCCATTCAGCGAAAAGAGAACGTGGTTGAAAATGTTCACCTGCTCCAGCGGCGGCAGGTGATAACTCATTTCCATAGCCACCTGGTCAGCCAGCCGCTCAATGGTGTCGCGAATTTTAGAAGTTTCCTGATCGGGATACTGATAGCGCGAAACGATCAGCATGCCTTCCAGTAACGAAGGGGATTTCTTCGAAGCCCATTTAGATAAATCTTTCAGAACCGTTTCGAACTGGATGGCATGAATGAGTTCTTCAAGCCGCGAGTGCAGGGTAGGATCAAAAGTTCTTTCCCAGGCATTTTCCAATGAAGGAATCACGGAGGTGCCGAGAGAAATGATCTTGTCAGTCACGTGGCGATAAACTTCCCGATCCGGATCATCGAGCAGATGGATCAGAGCATTCAGTTCGTTGCTGGGAATCTGTTCTTTCAACTTTGCAATTCAATATGGTTCGGCAATACCGGTGTAACGGATATCAGAGAAAATGGTTCTGATAAGTTGCTGTTACAACAAATCTAACGGGCGGGGTTTTACTTTGTATTCATTCAGCGGCAGGAATCTATCCACATGCTATCCACTCTTTCTTCGAAACCGGCCAAAGGAACGGCGGGGAGCTTCCTTTGCTTTCTCCAGTAATTCCATACATTCTTCCAGTGTGAGTTTAGCCGGTTCCATGTCCTTGGGAATTTTTGCATTCAGCTTGCCGCTCTTAACATACGGTCCCCATCTTCCGTTCAATACAGAAACGCCGCTCTCTTTGAATTCTTTTATCACACTTGACTGTTTCTCGCTGATGAGGGTTAACGCTTCATCCAGCGTGATCGTCATAGGGTCTTGTTCCTTTTTGAGGGAATAAAATTTCTTGTTGTGCAGTACGTAAGGACCAAACCGTCCTTCCCCGATCACCACATCCGTTCCCTCGTGTTGACCTACTGTTCTCGGCAAAGCAAACATGGCCAGTGCCTCTTCCAGTGTAATGGTTTCAATGGTGGCATTGCCTCTGATCTTAGCATAACGCGGCTTCTCTTCTTCATCCGGTGAACCGATCTGCACCATGGGTCCGTAACGGCCCATGCGCGCAATCACTTTACGGCCGCTCTTGGTATCGGTGCCCAGTTCGCGTTCACCGGTTACGTATTCGGCATTCTCCATGGTTTGCTCCACGTCTTTGTGAAACGGTTTGTAAAATTCATCAATCACCTTCTCCCATTTCTTTTCGCCATTGGAGATTTCATCAAACTCTTTCTCAATCTCGGCGGTGAAACTGAAATCCATCACCTCACTGAAATACTGCATCAGAAAATCATTCACGAGAAACCCGATATCGGTCGGGAAGAGTTTTGATTTTTCGTATCCGGTTGTTTCGCTTTCCGTGACCGATTCAATTTTGTTTTTCTTCAGTCTGAGCACCCGGTAATCCCGGCGCACTCCTTCGCGGTCTTTCTTCTCCACATAACCGCGCTTTTGTATGGTGGAAATGGTGGGCGCATAAGTGGAAGGTCTGCCGATGCCCAGTTCCTCCAGCTTCTTCACCAGGGAAGCTTCCGTGTAACGGGCAGCAGGACGTGTGAATCTTTCGGTGGCCGTCATCTGATGCAGCTCGAGTGACTGACCCACTTTCAACGGAGGCAGCATTCCTTCCGTTGCCTCTTCTGCAGATTCTTCATCACTCGATTCCATGTATACTTTGAGGAAACCATCGAAGAGCAACACTTCGCCGTTTGCCACCAGTTCTTCATCTTTGATTTTGGAGATACCGATCTTTGCTGTTGTTTTCTCGAGGCGCGCATCACTCATCTGCGAAGCGATGGTTCGCTTCCATATTAAATTATAGAGACGCTGTTCATCGTTTTCGCCGTCAATCTCTTTGTTCTCAATGTATGTAGGTCTGATTGCTTCGTGCGCTTCCTGGGCATTGGCGATTTTGCTGGCATACTGATGCGGCTCGGCATATTCCTTTCCGTAATTCTTTACAATCTCATCCTGGATAGACTGCATGGCGATTTCAGAAAGCGTGGTGGAATCGGTACGCATGTAGGTGATCTTTCCGCTCTCATACAGCCGCTGTGCAACGAGCATGGTTCGCGCCACCGAGAAACCAAGCTTGCGGCTCGCTTCCTGCTGTAAGGTGGACGTGGTGAATGGTGCCGACGGAGATTTCTTTCCGGGTTTTACCTGAATATCGTTAACGGTGTAATCCGATCCGATGCAGGCCTGCAGAAATGCTTCCGCATCACGTTCGTTGCTTTTATTTTTCGGTAACTCTGCTTTAAACGTTACTTCATTTCCGAATTTGTCTTTCGCTTTGAAGTAAGCGACAATCTTGAATGACGAAACGGGCGTGAAGCCGTTGATCTCGCGTTCGCGTTCCACAATGAGTCGCACGGCAACGGACTGCACACGGCCGGCAGAAAGTTTGGCGCCGCTCATCTTTCTCCAGAGAATCGGCGATAACTCATAACCCACCAGGCGATCCACCACCCGGCGCGCCTGCTGTGCATTCACCAGATTGATGTCAATCTTTCGAGGGTTTTTTACTGCTTCGAGAATGGCGGGCTTGGTGATCTCATGAAACACAATGCGCTTGGTTTCTTTGGGATCAAGATCCAGTGCATGACACAGGTGCCATGAAATGGCTTCGCCTTCGCGGTCCTCGTCCGTTGCCAGCCAGATTTCTTCAGCATCTTTCGCAATCTTCTTCAGTTCTTTCACCACCTGTTCCTTGTCAGGACTGATGATGTAGGTGGGCTTGTATCCTTTTTTTACATCCACACCAAAGTCGCCGGTGGGCAAATCACGGATGTGTCCGTACGATGATTTCACCACGTAATTCTTGTCGAGAAATTTCTCCAGCGTTTTTGCTTTCGCCGGGCTCTCGACAATCATCAGGTTCTTAATCGCTGCTGATTTCTTCTTCGCCATGAAAGGAGTTGAATACGAAAATTAGTTGCTCTGAAAGGCCGCAAAGAAATAGGAATGACTGTGAAATATCAAAATTATTCTGTGAGTTCAGGATTTTGATCTGCTGAATCAGAAAATGTTTTACCAAACCATTAACTCATCCGCCGTTCGAAAAACACCGAATCCACATGCACCAGCGGAAAGTTCAATGGCAGATTTCCTTTCGGGATTTCGGTAAATCCGTTTCGCCTGTAAAACGAATGAGCGGCATGCATTTGTGAAAGTGACCCTAAATAAATTTCATCAATTGATTTTTCACTCGCCCAACGCAACAATTCATCCATGAGTTTCTGCGCCGTGCCCCATTCTTTTCCGCGATAGTTTTTCTGAACAAACATTTTTCTCAGTGCGGCCTGATGAGCACTGAAATCGACGAGTGCGATGGTACCCGCTACTTTTCCCTCATGCAGTGCAATCCAGAAATTGCCGCGGCCGTTTTGATAAAATTCCGGAATGGTCAGCAGATCGGGTTGATCACTGATGGTAATCGGCACATGAAATTCATTTTGCTGAATATCGAGAATGAGTTGGCATACTTCATCCTGATAAGGTAGTGAGAATTCGCGGATGGTTATCTCACTCACTCTTTTTCTTTTTTGATGCTTCCGATACCCTCGACGGATTTCTCCACCACAGGATTGCCTTTGTACGAAATGCTTCCGATGCCCTGCACGCTGGCCTTGAGATAGGTAACGGCAAAACATTCAATGCTTCCAACGCCGGCAGTGATGGCATAAACACTGTCAGCCCGGAGCGATGATGCATTGATGGCACCGGTTCCGTTGTTTTCCAAATGCGCAACTTTCGCCGTGCCCGCGGCCTGAATGCTTCCGACACCATCAATCCTGATGCTGATGTTTTTAAACTTGAAACTATCCTTCACCTCCACCGACCCCACACCGCTCATTTCAATTTCTGAAATATCCGGTGCATGCACTTCCACGGTCACTTTCGGATTGCTGATGTTTGCGAATTCTTTTTTCATTGAAACATGAAGAATTCCGTTTTCTATTTCCGTAGTCACTCCCGGAATAAGATTTTGGTATGTGGTTACTATGGCGAACCGGGGGCTGTCCTGTACAAGAATGATTTTTGCCACGGCATCAGAAGAGATTCCATGGAATGCAGCCAGTTCTCTTTTCGCGGATGAGATGGGTCCCCTGCTCCGGAAATCCTGGTTGCAGGATGAAAGAATGACGGCGATGGCAAGCAACGGGATCAGATGCTTCATATGGTTGCTGGTTGAGATTTTCAAAGTTAGGAAGCTTTAAAAGAAAAAATCCCCCGGAACTTCCGGAGGATTTCAATGAGTTTACAGTATCCTATTCTGAAGCAACCGGTGCTTCCGGTTCCGGCACGGTGATTTCCATGTTCAGCTTCTTTTCTTTGATGCGGGCGCGTTTGCCGGTAAGCGCTCTCAGATAAAATAGCCGGGCACGGCGCACCTTACCGCGCTTATTCACTTCAATGCTGTCAATGTTGGGTGAATAAAGCGGGAATACCCTCTCTACCCCAATGCCGTTTGAAATCTTGCGCACGGTAAACGTTTGTGTAGCCCCGTTTCCTTTACGCTGAACCACTTCACCCTTGTAGGACTGGATACGCTCCTTGTTACCTTCAATGATTTTATAGTGAACGGTAATGTTGTCACCTGCCTTAAAATCAGGCAGTTTCTTCTTATTTGTGACTTGCTGGTGAAAGTATTTGATCGCCTCCATGAGTGAATGATTTTTTAAGCGGGTCGCAAAGATAATCACAGCAGGGAGATTGGCAAATTGAAGAGGCAATATCCTGATGGCGGCAATGTCGCCTCAGTTCTCTTTCGTTCCCCTTCCCATTTTTTGAATCCGGTCCTCTTCTTTGAGTTTTTTAAGGATGGCATCCAGAATGCCGTTTACAAATTCGCCGCTTTTGGGAGTGCTGTAGAGTTTGGCAAGTTCGATGTATTCATTGATGGTGACCTTGGTGGGAATTTCGGGGAAGTACAGCCATTCGGTGACGGCCATTTTCATCAGCAGCATATCCATCATCGCCACCCGTTCCCTGTCCCAATGCTGAAGAAAAGATGAAATTATCACTTCAGTGTCCGGTTCATTAAATATGGTTTTACGGAGCAGTTCCGCTGCAAAATGTTTGAGTTCTTTGAGATCGCGGGCTTCACGTACCACATGCGGCTCACGGTTCGGTGCCGCGTGGGATATGTAATTCATGACGGCATGAAAGATCAATTCGCGATCATCCTGCCAGGCGGGAAATACATCTTCCAGGTTCTGTTCAAAAAGCTCATCGGTGGTTAGGATGTTCTTGTAGAGGAAGGCCAGGATTTCGCGATCATCGGTCAGCAGCGGATTTTCTTTCCTGTGGTAAGATTGATATTCATCCGACTTTCTCAGCTTTTGAAAGAAATGCCTGAAATTATCAGCATCAATGCGCAGATCGAGTTTCTCGCGGTGAATTTCCTGGTAAAGATTTTCGGTAACCACGAGGTGTTGTATCACCGGGTTGTGAAAGAGGGAAACGGACAAGTTGCGGTCTTCTTCGCTGGGAATAAATTTGGAAGAACGAATCTGAACATCGGTAACCACATATTCCGCTGTTTTGCATAGCAGGTACAACTGATATAGGAAACATCTTACGCTGTTGTTGATGTTTTCAAGCATGGCTTTTTCCAGCCGCTCCACCGTTTTCTCGCGGTCCTGCTCGTGAGCATAAACGGTTTGCATCACTTTTACGCGTATGGCTCTTCTTGATAACATGGTTTGGTGAAATCTATGGTCACCGTCTTGAGCAATCAGAAAGAACTGATCATAAATGACGGCGATTCAAAACTACTTTCTTGAATTGATGGCTGCTATGCTGCGGAGGCGTTCTTCTGCTATTTCGTTTGCCGCTTTGTAGGTCGGGATATTTTTCTTTTTGGCGTATTCAAAAATTTCAATCGTACGGTCGTAAATGCGTTCGCACTGTGCTTTAACCCGCTCGCGGTTGTACGTTTCCCATTCCGCACCAACATTTACCAAACCACCGGCATTGATCAGATAGTCGGGGGCATACAGGATTCCTTTGTCAACCAGTATTTGCCCGTGGATTTTTTCATCTTTCAATTGATTGTTTGCCGCACCCGCGATAATGTGGCATTTGAGGTGATCAATGGTATCGTCATTCACCGTGGCGCCGAGTGCGCAGGGCGCGTAAATGTCCACATCGGCTTCGTAAACTTTTTCCGTGCTTACCACATTCACCTTGTATTTTTTTGAAACTTCTGCAATGCGGTCTTCATAAATGTCTGCGACAAACACCACAGCACTTTCTTTAGCCAGGTGCGATACGAGGTATTCACCCACATGCCCCACGCCCTGCACCATTACCTTCTTGCCTTCAAGACTGTCATTGCCATACACTTCACTCGCTGCGGCCTTCATACCCATGTAAACACCATAAGCCGTAAACGGCGAAGGATCGCCGCCTCCGCCGAGGTACTCCGGCAACCCCGTTACAAATTTGGTTTCGCGCGAGATCCATTCCATATCCGCTGACGAAGTGCCCACGTCTTCGGCAGTGATGTATTTACCGCCGAGTGAATTCACGAATTTTCCATACCGGCGAAACAGCGCTTCGGATTTGTCTTTTCTTGAATCACCAATGATTACGGCTTTGCCACCACCCAAATGAAGGCCGGTTATTGCGGCTTTGTACGTCATGCCACGGCTGAGCCGCAGCGCATCGGTCAGCGCATCTTCTTCCTTTGCATAATTCCAGAATCGCGTGCCTCCCAGTGCCGGACCGAGTACGGTATTATGTACGGCAATAATGGATTTCAAACCGGTTGCCTTGTCATAGCAGAACATCACCTGTTCATGTTCCATGGAAGTGATTTGACTGAAAATGGAAGGCGACACTTTTTCAGCAGGAGGAGTATTTACTTCAGCCATGAGCCCGGTAATTTTTGGTTTATTATTGCAACTAGAAGAGGGCTCAAAGGTAAACCGAAATTTCAGAGCCGCAATTGAGCTAAACCCCGTTTGGTCGAATGAAGCACCTCCGTTCACTCAATAAATATTTCTACAAATACCGGTGGCGGCTTATCCTGGGAATCATCTTCATCATTTGTGCGAACATTTTTGGAGTGTATTCACCGCAGGTGGTGCGACAGGCGGTTGATATGGTGGTTTCACAAATCAACTATTATCAATTTTACAAAGGGAGCGGCAATGCTTCTGAATATCTCAGGGTTTTCGGTACCACTATTTTGTTTTTCGGGTTCGTGGTGGTTGCTCTTGCCATTGCCCGTGGCATCTTTATGTTCTTCATGCGGCAAACCATTATTGTGATGTCGCGGCTTATTGAATACGATCAGAAGAATGAAATATACAATCACTACCAGCGGCTGCACCTTGATTTCTATAAGCGCAATAATACCGGCGACCTGATGTCACGCATCACCGAAGATGTTTCGCGGGCTCGCATGTACACGGGTCCGGCCGTCATGTACACCATCAATCTGGTGGTTCTGTTCATCCTGGTTATTTACACCATGATCCGTGTGAATGCTGAACTTACACTCTACACCGTGGCGCCACTGCCGGTACTGGGTCTAACCATTTTCTATGTGAATGGAATTATTGAAAGGAAGAGTGAGCAGATACAGCGGCAGCTCGCTTTCCTCACCACTGTTTCGCAGGAATCGTATTCCGGCATCCGCGTGATAAAGTCATATGTGCAGGAACGATTCATGAACCAATATTTCGAAAATGAAGCCGAGGTGTATAAAACGAAGACACTTGATCTTGCACGCACGGAGGCCATCTATTTCCCCGTGATATTTCTGCTGGTGGGATTGAGCACAGTTTCTACCATCTTCATTGGCGGAACTCAGGTGATTGAAGGAAAGATCACGCCCGGCAATATTGCAGAGTTTGTCATTTATATCAATATGCTCACCTGGCCTATTGCCTCGGTGGGATGGGTGATGGCACTGGTGCAAAGAGCTTCGGCATCGCAGAAAAGAATTGACGAGTTTATGGCTACACGACCAGACATCGTTTCACCTGACGTGGCGCCTGATGAGATTCATGGCGACATTGAATTCAGGCATGTATCATTCACGTATCCCAACACCGGGATCAGGGCGCTGAAAGATGTTTCCTTTCATCTGAAAAAGGGACAGCGCATGGCAGTTATCGGCCGAACGGGATCGGGTAAATCCACGCTGGCCCAATTACTGGTTCGTCTTTATGATCCCGATGAAGGGCAGGTGCTGATTGACGGAAAAAAGGTAAGAACATTCCATCTTGATTCGCTGAGAAAGCAAATCGGGTATGTGCCGCAGGATGTGTTTCTGTTTTCTGATACCATTTCCGGAAATATCGTCTTTGGGTTAGAACGGTCTGATGTGAATGACGAACTTATTCGTGAAGCCGCGATGAATGCTTCCGTGCTGAATGACATTGAACAGTTGCCGAAAAAGTTTGAAACACTGGTTGGTGAACGGGGTGTCACACTATCCGGCGGACAGAAGCAACGCATCTCCATTGCCCGGGCACTCATCAAAGAACCCCGGGTGATGATTTTTGATGATTGCCTGTCAGCTGTGGATGCACAAACCGAGCAAAACATCCTCACTTATCTGAATGAAGTGCTAACCGGAAAGACGGCCCTCATCATCACTCACCGCATATTCTCACTGCTCACTTTTGACAAAATCCTCGTGCTCGACCATGGAATGATTGCAGAGGAAGGAACCCATGATTCACTGGTGAACAAAGGCGGGTTGTATGCCGAGCTTTACGAAATGCAGCAACTGGAAGAACGCCGCGAAGCCGGCGCACCCGTCAACAGCCGGCCGGCTTAGCGGACATATGCCATCAAGCCCTGATCATCACCTGCTAAGCTCATGGTTCGGAGGAGATATTACTCAAAAACATAACCCGCCGCATGACGGATACAATATGATAAAGGTGTTTATATTTGCCATGAACCTATGAACTAAACGCAACTCCAGTGGATTACGAAAAGAAAGGCAACTCGAGACCTGAATCAGTTTTTTCAAGGAAGATCAAGGCGGGGAAAAGAAGAACCTATTTCTTCGACGTAAAGTCAACCAAGGCGAATGATTACTTCCTCACCATTACCGAGAGCAAGAAGCGCCCCGATGACAGCTATGAACGGTTCAAAATTTTTCTTTACAAAGAAGACTTCAACAAGTTTATTGAAACCCTCACAGAAACCATTGATCACATCAAAAAGGAATTGATGCCCGACTTCGATTTTGATGCATTCAATCGCAGGGAGTTTCAGCAGGATTCGAATAATAATTACAACGAGTCATCGGCTCCGGCAGAACCCAAACCGGAAGCTGCTCCGGAAGAACGCCCTATGCCGGACAATCCCCCTGCTCCCGATGTGCCGCCCGCTGAAGAAGATCTGAAGTGGTAAACTTCAAATAAATGAACACTGAAAGCACCGGGATCCGGAGCTTTCTTTTTTCTGTGACTGTCAGCGATCAACTCTCGTATATCTTTGCGCGCCTAAAATTTTATCAATGGGATTGCAATGCGGTATTGTGGGGCTGCCGAACGTAGGGAAATCAACGCTGTTCAATGCACTGTCGAATGCGAAAGCGCAGGCGGCTAATTTTCCGTTCTGCACCATTGAGCCCAATGTGGGAGTGATTTCCGTTCCCGATGACCGGCTGAATCAATTGGCCAAACTCGTGAACCCAAAGAAAGTAACGCCGGCCACAGTGGAGATTGTTGACATTGCAGGTCTGGTGAAAGGAGCGAGCAAAGGAGAGGGACTTGGTAACCAGTTTTTGGGAAATATCAGAAACGTGGACGCCATCATTCACGTGATTCGCTGCTTTGATGATGATAATGTGATACACGTGGATGGCAGCGTAAACCCGGTTCGCGACAAGGAAATTATTGATGCGGAATTGCAGCTGAAGGATCTGGAATCCATTGAAAAAAAAATTGCCCGCATTGAGCGCGCTGCAAAATCAGGTGACAAAGAACTGAAACGCGCGCTTGAAGTCACGGAGATTTACAAGCAGCATCTGATGAGCGGTAAGTCGGCACGCTCTGCCCCGGTGAGTAAAGAGGACCGTCAATATGTTGCAGATGTTTTCCTCCTCACAGAGAAACCCGTGCTGTATGCCTGTAATGTGGACGAGCAATCAGCCGTTACCGGAAACAAGTATGTGGAACAGTTAAGAGAATCAGTGAAAGATGAGAATGCGGAAGTGTTGATTATTTCTGCTGCGATTGAAGCGGAGATTGCACAACTCGACAGTTATGAAGACCGGCTTTCATTCCTCAAAGACATGGGACTCGATGAACCCGGCGTCAACAAACTCATCCACGCATCATACCACCTGCTCAATCTTATTACATACTTCACAGCCGGCGAACAGGAAGTGCGCGCCTGGACGATTCACCGCGGCATGCTGGCTCCGCAGGCCGCCGGAGTTATTCATTCCGATTTCGAAAAAGGATTCATCCGCGCGGAAGTGATTGCTTATGATGATTACGTCCAGTACCAAAGTGAAGCGGCCTGCCGTTCCGCCGGAAAACTCAGACTGGAAGGAAAAGAGTATGAAGTGAAGGATGGTGATGTGATGCATTTCCTGTTCAATGTTTAAGATTGATGGTACACTGATGATACAGATACGGGGGATTAGTCCGGAATTTATCTGCGATAACCAGTTTTAATCAGCGCCATTCGCATTCTATTTTTGTTCAATCATGATCGTAATAACAGGTGCCGCAGGATTTATCGGAAGTTGTTTGGTCGCACGGCTGAACGAAGAGAAGTTGTATCACCTCCTGCTCGTGGATGACTTTGGTTCAGAGAAAAAGAAACGCAACAACGAGAGCAAGCGATTTCTCAACATCATGGAGCGGAAAGAATTTCTCGAGTGGTGGGATTTGCAAAACGACTCTGTTGAATTTGTGTTTCACCTCGGTGCCCGTACAGATACAACGGAACATAATGTGGCGCTCTTCGATGATTTGAATGTCCGTTACTCGCAGGAGATCTGGAACCGTTGCACGAAATACCGTGTGCCGCTGGTGTATGCCTCTTCTGCCGCTACGTATGGTGCCGGTGAATTCGGCTATGATGATGATGTTTCCCTCATCCCCAAACTGAAGCCGCTGAATCCTTACGGCCGATCAAAGAATGAATTTGACAAGTGGGTTTTGTCACGGGCAAGTGAGCGAGCCAACTCCCCTCTCCCCGCGAGAGGGGTTGGGGGTGAGGAAGTCATTACAGAACAAAGTGCGCCTCCCTTTTGGTGCGGACTGAAATTCTTCAACGTCTTCGGACCGAATGAATACCATAAAGGAAGAATGGCATCAGTGGTTTTTCACGGCTTTAATCAGATAAAAGAGACAGGCAAGGTCAAACTCTTCCGCTCTCACCGGCCCGAATACAGGGATGGTGAGCAGCTGCGCGATTTTATTTATGTGAAGGATGTGGTGGATGTAATGGTATGGTTCATGAATCATCAGCAGCATTCCGGCATCTACAACCTGGGAACCGGAAAAGCCAGAACATTTTATGATCTCGCAGCATCCACTTTCCGCGCTTTGAACCTCGAACCCAACATCGAGTTCATTGACATTCCTGAAGATATCCGCGACTGGTATCAATATTTTACGGAAGCGAAAATGCAAAAGCTTCGCGGCATTGGTTACATGAAGCCATTTCACTCTCTCGAAGAAGGAATTACGGAATATGTACAGGAATACCTCGTGAAGGATAAAGTGTGGTAAATGCGGCTTTAATTTCTCCGAACTTACTGAACGATCCGCTCCAGTGCAAACCGGATCAATCGCTCCACCGTTTCCTGGTGATCGGTACTGAATTTCTTATCGGCACGGTTGGCTACTATGGCATTGAGTGAAACAGCTTCATGCCCCAGTATTCGGGATAGCCCGTAGATACCCGCAGTCTCCATTTCAAAATTGGTAAGCCGCGTGCTGCCGTATTCGAATGAAGTGAGGAGCTGAATCAGGTTGGGGTAGGTGAGTTCTGTGCGAAGCATTCTTCCCTGTGGTCCGTAGAAGCCGGGGCATGTTACGGTGATTCCCCGTGTCATCCGGTCTTCAAATAATGAAACAAGTTTTGGCGATGCTGATGCCATGTAAGGAATGAAATGCAGTTCATTCTTCTGTACATGATTCACAAAAGCGTGCAGCAGGTTTTTCTCTTCATCAGTATTGGACATGCGGTAGAAGTTGAGCAGGTTATCCAACCCGATGGCCGACTCGGAAACTACCCAGGTATCTACCGGCACATCATGCCGCATGGACCCCGATGTGCCGATGCGGATAAACTTCAGTGATTTCAATTCGCTCTTTGGCTCGCGTATATCCAGGTCAATATTGACGAGCGCATCCAGTTCGTGCAGTACGATGTCAATGTTATCCGTCCCGATGCCGGTGGAGATAACGGTGAGTCTCTTTCCGGCCAGGTAGCCCGTATGGGTCACAAATTCGCGGTGCTTGCGCACCACTTCCACATTCACAAAATATTTCGTGATTTGTTCCACCCGCGCCGGATCTCCCACCGTGATGATGGTATCGGCAATTTCTTCCGGGCGCAGATCAAGATGATAAACCGAACCGCGCGGGGTGATGATGAGTTCCGATTCGCCGATCATATTTTGTAAGGTGGCTGTTCTTATATTTACCCACTATAAAGGTAAAACCGAATTTCAGGATGGCTAACACTACCCCCGTCACGCTTAAAAAGATTCTTGTGCCCATTGATTTCTCAGAGATTTCACTGGCGGCGCTCGATTATGCCGCCATGATTGCACAACTCGAGGATGCTGAAATCATTTTGCTGCATGTTTTTGAATCACACATGCAGAATGCGCTCCTCGAAATGCGGCTGGATATGGCTGAGATTATTGAGAAGGGTATTGAAGCGAAGTTTGCCGAGATCAAAGAGAAGAACTTAAACCTGGCAGGAATCAACATACGCTCCAAGGTAGCCGTGGGGAAGATTCATGCTGAAATAAATCATATCGCTCATGAAGAAGAAGTTCGGCTCATTGTGATGGGCACGCACGGCGTTTCAGGAGTTACCAACATTGGCAAGTACGTGATCGGCTCCAATGCCTACCGCACCATCCTCAATGCGCCCTGCCCCATCATTACACTGCGTGAAGCGCCTACGCGCCGTGAAATCAGGAACATTCTCGTTCCGGTTGACAGCACACCCGAGTCCATGACGAAGATCGGCATTGCCATGCGCTGGGCTAAGTTTTTCAAGGCCCGTGTAAACCTGCTGGCCGTTACTGCTTTTTTTGAAGAGTTATATGTAGATGTGAAAGACGTAACCAACAAGGTGCACGAAGCCGAAGTCATGCTGAGGGACGAAGGGGTAGATGTTTCTGCCCACATCATCCGCCATCATGCCCCTTCCGATTCCGTGCTTGAAGCTTCCGTCACACTGGGGGCTGACCTGGTGGTTATCGTATCAGGACAGGAATCGCAGATCAGTGAAATGCTCTTCGGTTCCACGGCTCGCAACATCATCAGCGAATCGCATGTGCCGGTGCTCAGCATCAACATTAAGTACTACGAAAACGATTAGCAGGATTTACTGCTGTGAATGCAGCGCCACCACGTTGCCTTCGCTGTCAATGAAGAAGGCCATGTAGCCAATGTCTTCGCCGATTGAAGTTTTCGGCATGATGATCTTTCCGCCGGCAGCTTCCACGCGGCTCAGCGCTTCGCTCAGATCGGGATTGCCGTTGAAGTACACCTTGGCGCCGTCAGCACTTGGTTTGTGCATTTCACTTTGCACCAGCGCGCCTGATAGTTTGCCGTTGCCGTTTTCATAAGGAAACATGGCCATCTTCATTCCCATCATTTCCATCGTTTCCATCTCGATATTGAAAACGGTTTCATAGAATTTGCGGGCGCGGTCAATATCGTTCACTGATACTTCAAACCAGTTGAGAGTGTTGGTTGTTTTGTCCATCGTTTTTTTTTTGAAAGGTGTAAAGAATGCGGCAGCGGATGAAATCTTTTTGCCAAAGATCGTGTGGCTTTCGACCAATGTGGGTTAGCGGAAGTTAACTTTCCATTATTAAAAGGATGGATCGGCCGATACCTCCGGCCCGGCTCATGGAAAAGCGATGATGGCCGGTGATGCGGCTACGGACAAAAGGGGTGGTGAATAAAATGGAGTTGCAAAACATTTGGAATTCATTTTTTTTTGACTTTCTTTATGTGATCAGAAACAAAAAATCTGTTCAACCACTCACCATCATCAAATCAAAATCCTATGAATCGCATCGAAGAACTCCGCGCCTACATCACTACCATGGAAGAGGATTTCATGAAGTTTTACGAGAAAGGAAATAATGCAGCCGGCACGCGCGCCCGCAAGGCCCTGCAGGGTTTGAAGAAACTCGCCAGCGATATCCGCAATGAGATTCAGTCCAAGAAGCAGGAAGGGAAGGCTCAGTAGTAGTGTAGCCCCGGAATTCCGCAATTTTTATCTGGTCACTGGCATTCAATCAGCGACCAGATTGATGTTACCCCGCCACCAGCTTCTTATACTTAAACCGGTG
>JAFDYS010000032.1 GCA_018267315.1 Bacteroidota bacterium
ACCGGCTTTTTTTGCATTCAGTTTGGCTTCCTGCAAGCGCTGCACGCAGAAGGAACACTTCTCCATCACACCGCGTGAACGAACAGTCACGTCCGGGTTGAGTACCATGCGGGTGATCGGATCTGTCATGCCCGGATCTTTGATTCCCAATGTGGGAATGATCCACGGCTCGTTCCATGGAAATACATCGGCCGTGGTGTAATCAAGCCAGTTAAAGCGACGTACTTTATACGGACAGTTGTTGGCGCAATAGCGGGTGCCGATACAACGGTTGTATGCCATTTGGTTGAGTCCTTCATCGCTGTGGTTGGTAGCATTTACCGGGCATACATTTTCACAAGGCGCATTCTGGCAATGCTGACAAAGCATGGGCTGGAAGGTCACCTTCACATTCTGGTAGTCTGGAATTTTGCCCATCTCCGTTTCTTTCACGATCATGCCACTGTCGCTCGGGAATGAGAAGTACCGGTCAATGCGCAACCACGTCATTTCATGAATGCGTTTCACTTCCGTTTTACCAACCACGGGTACATTATTCTCTGCCTGGCACGAAACAGCGCAGGCACCGCATCCGATACATGAATTCAGGTCAATGGACATGCCCCATTTGATGGCCGGAAAATCCTGCTTCGGGTAAAGGGTTTCACCCCAGATCTTCTTGAGCTCTTCCTTCTCCTCTATTCCTTCATTCGGGTTCTTTTTGTACTCAGCCAGATTGGTTTCATTAATGGCATCGCGTCCTTCAAACGTCCAGTGCGTTTGTGTTCTCGCAAGCGTATATTTTTTTCCGGTATTGGTAATAGTTACTGCCGGATTGTAAGAGATCGTTGTTTCGCCATTATAGGTGAGCATCGGAAAAACATTTTTCCCGATTTCGCTACCGGAACGGCCTGCTTTACTTCTGCCATAACCAACTGCAATGGAAACCACATTGTCCGGTTGACCCGGGAGAATGAAAACCGGAAGGTCGGCAGTTCCGTTGCCCGCTTTAACCGTTACCAATGGAACATCCGTATCAAGTTCAGTGTAGTTCAGTCCATTGTCTTTCGCATACTTGGGAGATACGCATACGTAATTGTCCCATACCACACGGGTTACCGGATCCGGTAATTCCTGCAGCCACGGTAAATTCGCATAACGTCCGTTACCCAGTCCTACTTTTTCATAGAGTGAAAGTTCCAGGGCGCTTCCGTTCTCCGCTGCCTGCGATACGGCTGCAGAAGCAGCAGCAACATCAATCGTAGCAACCGAACCAACTTCCGTAACGGGAATCTCGAATGCTCCTTCTTTCACGCATGCATCCCAAAATGACTGGAAGTCGCCATACATGGTTTGCTGCGGGAAAAGATTCTGCTTCCAGTAATTTTCAAGGTAAGTGAAATAGTCTTCTGATTTACCCATCCATATCAACAGAGACTGCTGGGCTTGCCGGGTTTCAAAGAGTGGCCAAATAGTGGGTTGACTCATTGTAAACAATCCGGTACGTGGTGAGTAATCGTTCCAGCTTTCCAGAAAATGACTATCGGGGAAATGGTATTTGCAAAGCGAGGTGGTTTCATCTGCCCGATCACTGATTGAAACCGTGAATGCAGCGCCTTTGATGGCATCAGCAAACACGGCTCCGTTCCAATGATCATACACGGGGTTGGCACCATAAACGATGAGTGCTCCCACCGCCCCGGATTTCAATTCATCAAGCAAAGTATTTACATCTCGGTCACTTGATTGGTGCGTGTTGCTTGCATGACTCAGATGAATCGTGCTGCCATAGTTACCCAGAAGATTATTAATAGCAGCAACCATCAACTGTACATTCGAATCATTCGAGCCGGATACAACGAGTGACTGTCCTTTATTGGCAATCAAATCCGCTGCAGCTTTAGAAAGCAGTTCTTCTGCACGGGTATTCAACTTTCCTTCACCGCCCGACCCGTTTACCTTATTATAAAGAGCCAGCACGGCCGCCGCTTCTTCAGAAGGTTTTACCACAGCGCGATAATCGGCGTTTGAACCGGTTAATGACAGTCGCGATTCCAAGTGATAGTGTTTGGACATCTCCGTTTTCTTCGGAGACACTTTGCGGTTTTGCGCGTATTGCCTTGCGTATTCCGTTGGTGATATCCAGGTGCCTAGAAAATCAGCTCCGATGGAAACAATGACACGGGCATTTTCAAAATGATAGCCCGGAATGGTACGCTTGCCGAAAGCGCGCTCATGTGCAATGGCGATACCCGCATAAGAAACCGAATCGTAAACCACATGTTTGGTGGAGGGATATGCAGCCATGAAATCAGCAATCACCGCCCTGGTACTCGGACTGAGTATAGTAGGAGAAAGCAAACGAATGGCTCCGCCTTTTGCCTTCACATCATTTAACTGACTGATCACTTCGGCATCTACTGCTGACACATCGGCCTTGTTCACCTTTTTGCCGCCGACGGTTACGTTCTGCGGACGGGTCATATCATAAAGAGAAAGCACTGAGGCCTGAGCACGCGCACTGGTACCGCCAAAGAGGAAGCGGTTCATAGAATTATCAGCGATGTGCTTCGAGGTGGAAGGTTCAATTTTAATAGGCCGCCCGTCACGCACTTTCACCAGCACCGGGCAAAAATCATTTCCGTCGCAAAATGTGGAAGCGTAATAGTTGGCAACACCGGGAGTTATTTCTTCCGGCTTAATCACATAGGGAATCGCCTTCTTCACCGGAATGCGGCAACTGGCTGCAATGGTGGCTGCTGAAACGCTAAAGCCAAGCATCTTCAGAAAGTCACGACGGTTGTGCGACTTCTGCACAATGGATGAATCAAAGATTTCCTCAACCGGTAATTCATCGGAAAACTCCTTCTCACTCGCCTCAACGAAAGAGGGATCGTTGTGAAGTTCTTCGAGACCTTTCCAATATTTTTTTTGTTCCACGCGGACTGCTGTTATTCGTTATGAGTTATCTGTTATGCATTCAACCTCTGAAGACTTGCTGTATTAATAATGACATTTCTGGCATCCGGTTCCGCCAACCATGGCCTCGGTGACGGCATAAGAAGTATCCTGCTTCACCTTCTCATGCAGCTCGGTATACATGGTGTAATATTCGTTACCCTGGAAGTTCACTTCTGTCTGGCGATGGCAATTCAGGCACCAGCCCATAGACAAACTTGCAAACTGGTACATCGTCTTCATCTTTTCTACCGGCCCATGACAGGTCTGGCACTGAATCTTTCCCACTGTCACATGTTGCGAGTGATTGAAATAAACATGATCAGGCAGGTTATGAATTTTCACCCACTGAATCGGGCGATTGTTTTCATAGGCAGCATAGATTTTCTGAATTTCGGCCGTGCCGGCTTCGGTTTCACCCTGCTGAACTCCTTTATGGCAATTCATGCAGGTACTTACCGCCGGAATACCGGCCACTTTACTCTTTTCTGCACCGGCATGGCAATAAAGGCAATTGATCTGCAGCGTACCGGCATGCAAGTCGTGGGGGAAGGCGATGGGCTGTGGAGGAGTGTAATTTTTTGAATGTCCTAAACGTATGGCGCTGTCCGTAATGGTCCATCCGGCGAGAAACACCAGAATCAAACCGTACAATGCCCAGGCCTTAGCAGAAGTGAGTCGCTTGCTCCATGGTTTTTCTTCTTCCAGTTCATGCCCGTCTTTAGCAATTGTCATTCTCTTAAGCGTGCGGTTGGCACGAACGAGCATGACGAAGATGATAAGCAGAACGCCGAGGATCAGGTAGAGCCAAACGGATGAACCGGCAGAGGGAGCGCCTTGGGTGGCACCACCGGGCTGTCCGGCCACTGGAGCTGCGGCAACCGGCGGATTGGCGATATAAGCCAGAATTGATTTGATTTCATCATCAGAAAAACTGGCGAAACTCGGCATCTCATTCTTTCCGTACTCCGTCCAGATGGCAATAGCATCCTTGTCGCCACTTGCGCGGAGTTGCGCATTATTCCTGATCCATTTGATCAGCCATTCCTCGGATCTTCTTTTCTCAACATCTTTCAAAGCAGGCCCAACTAACTTGGCATCAAACGGAGCTGCCTTATGGCAGGATGTGCAATACTGTTTGAAGATTTTTTCTCCGGCAGCAGCTGTAACTTCAGCAGAAGCCAGGCGCATGGTAAGTACAAGAAAAAGAACCGAAAGAAGAGCTGGAAAGAGTGGTTTGAAATGGACTAACGAGCGCCGTAAGAGGTTCACATGCATAACAAAGACCGTGGATTTTGGGAGGCGGTGGCAAATTTATATTCCCAACTCTTACGTTGGTAGTCATTTGACAAAAAAATGACCCATCATTTTTGGTCTGTTGAAGAAAAAAATTCCGGGAAAAATTTGCACTGTCACAAATCAGTTAGTAAGATGCAACCCGAATGATAAAAAACCTTTCGAACCGAACTACTTACTTGCACCATTTCAGGTCAGCCCCATCACTATTTTTTTTAGCATAAGGTTTGACTACCATCATCAATACATTGAATGCACACATGTTGAAAACGATACGCATCTTCCATTTGTTGCTGTTGACCGGCTGGGTCACTACCCTGCTTAGTTGTCAATCAGCAAAAAAATCTTACCAGTCAGGTAACTTCGAAACGGCCATCGAGAAAGCGGTGCGTAAACTCCGGAACGACCGCACTGATGAGGATAACATCATTTATCTCGAAGCGGCTTATGACAGGCTTTATTACCAGGTGAAAGACCGCGTATCGTTTTTGCGCAAAGAAGGCCGGCCTGAGAATACGGTGGCGATATTCGATGAATATTCTGTTCTCAAAATGTATGAAGGAATGATCAAGCCGCTGCTTCCGTTGTACATGGAATCAAAGAAGAGAAATGCGCAGTTCAAATTTATCTCTGATGAAGAATTTATTGAATCAAAAAAACTTGCTGCAGAATACCTGTACTCGTATGCCGGAGGTTTGCTTGCCAACGGTACCCGGTCCGATGCACGACGTGCCTATGAACTGTATGAAGAACTCAAATGCATCTACCCAACCTATAAAGATGCCGATGCCAGACAGCGCGAAGCATTGATCGCCGGCACCAACCAGGTGAACGTTGTAATTCAAAATAAAAGCGGCGCGCCTCTTTTTACCGAGCTGGAAAAACAATTGACCACACTGCCCGTGGGTGACCTCAATAGTGAATGGGTGAATTTCAGCAACGAAAAAAACACAGCGAAGTCTTTCGATTACCAGGTGAACGTAACCATTCTCTACCTGAGTGTAACGCCTGACCTGCAACTCGTAAACAATACCATCACAGAAAGGAAGACCGTCGAAGACGGCTGGGAATATGTGCTTGATTCGAGAGGCAACGTGATGAAAGACTCATTGGGCAATGACATCAAGCAAACGAAATATAAGACCATCAAGTGCATCGTGACGGAGTATGTAGAGAAGAAACAGGCAAGCATTGCCGGCACCATTGATTTCTACGATTCAAAAACCAATTCACTACTCTATTCTTATCCGCTCGATATACAGGAAGTGTTTGAACACCATTGGGCCACCGCCAACGGCGACCTCAAAGCGCTTTCACCCCAAAGCAATGATCTTGTGAAAATCGGCCCGCTTCCTTTTCCCACAGAAATTGAAATGCTCGTGAAAGCCGGTGATGATCTTAAACTGAAACTGAAAGAAGCGGTGCGTGATCACATCCAATTGTTGTCAGGTACTTAGAGCGATATCTTCCGCGTCCCATTTATGAAAAATTTGCTTGTCGTACTTTTTATCGTTATTCGGTTCACCTCTCTTGCAGGCACCAATCCTTTTCAATTTCTGGCTCCGTTGCCCGGTTCAAAAGGTCATGATGTGAACCGAAATGTTGTATTGCGTGAGGGAAGGTTGCTTCTGGCTTCTTCCATAACTGCAGATCGTTTTGAAATCACCGGATCAAAAAGCGGAATACATGATGTAACTATTCGCCTGGCCGACGATGGCAAAACGGTGGTGTTGTTACCGGTAAGGCCATTTACTTATGACGAACAAGTGCATGTAAGTGTGAAACAAGGAATTGAAACAATTGACGGAGATTTCATCGGCAGTTTCAGCTACTCTTTCTTCACCCATCGCAGATACACCGATGCGGAGCAGGAAGATTTCCGCCGGGCTAAATATGTGCTGCTCCGGCAGGAATTATTGCGGGAAGGTATAGATACCAATGCGATGAGTGATGCCGGGGATGCACGTGATCTGGCTGACTGTATCACCATTGATGTAAACGACAATCCCTCACCCGGCGAAATATTTTTCGATGCCGTGAACACCTCGGTATCAAATCCGCAATGCATGGGTTACTTCATCATTAAACCTGACGGCCAAACGGTATTCTCTCACTCCACCACCATTCCTTATTTTGATGATTTCAAGATCACACAGCGCGGATACCTCTCCGTCTTCAATTATGCAGAACAGCAGATAGAAGTGCTGGATTCCAATTTCCATCTCATCAGGAAATTCAAACCGACCAACGGCTATACGGCTGACAACCATGAATTCCTTCTCACTGAAGACGGCCATGCCCTGCTGATTGCAGAAGAAGATCAGGTGGTAGACATGACGGTTTATGATCCCTCCTATTCATCCAATGCAACCGTACTGGGCACCGTAATCCAGGAATTTGATGCCTCCCGTAATTTGGTTTTCGAATGGAGGAGTTTTGATCACGTGGACATCACCGAAGGACTGCATGAAAATCTCACTTACAGTTTCATTGATTATTGCCACACCAATTCCATTGATATTGATGCGGACGGCAACCTGATTGTTTCGCATCGCCACCTTGATCAGGTAACGAAGATTGACCGCCACACCGGTGAATTCATCTGGAGATTAGGCGGTGTAAAGAATGAATTTACTTTCCTGAATGAGCCCGAGCCATTCACCTACCAGCACGATGCAAGAAGAATTGAAAACGGAAACCTCACGTTATATGATAACGGTGATTTTCATCCCGTGAAACGATCCTATGCCAAGGAATATGCATTGGATGAAGTGAACAAGACCGCCACGCTGGTTTGGAGCTATGCTCACCCGGATGTGAACGGCAAACCCGTTTACTTTTTTGCCACCGGAAGCGTGCAGCGGTTGCCTGATGGAAACACATTCATTGACGGTGGCTATGACACCTTCATGGATGATCAACCTAACTTTTGGGAAGTAACTCCTGATTGCACTATCATATGGCAACTCACATTGCACGAAACCAAGAATGTGGTTTCGTACCGCGCCAGAAAATTTGACTGGAACCCCTGCGCAAGACCCACTGCCCGGTTGATGAAAACCAGCGACATCACCAGCCATTCAGCAAAGCTTGCATGGAACCATGCCACCAACGCCACACTTTATTTGGTGCAGGTTCACGAAAAAGGCACCGACAATTGGCAGCAACTGCTGACCAGTATTCCTTCAAAGACGATCAGCGGATTATTGCCAAACACATGGTATGAATGGCGGATAAAATCGTCCTGCACGAATCCGGATACCGTTTCAGGATTCAGTGAACCCAAATCATTCAAGACACTTGATGCCAGAAGTGAACTGGCGGAATACGAAATGATCGCTGATGTATTTCCGAATCCCGCGGCAGATGTGGTAACAATTTCACTTCATGAGTCCGCAGAAGTTTCTTATTCTGTGAGAATCGTTAATCTGCCCGGCGATGTCTTGTTTGACAGTGGAAAAATATCAGGTGATCTTCCTTTAGAGATTCCTGTTTCAGATTTCGCCAATGGAATTTACTTTCTAGAGATAATGGCAAACGACAGGGTTACCTATTACAAACTCGCGATACAATAAACAGGATGCGCTATAAACAAAAAAGCTCCCTGTCAGGAGCTTTCACATTATTGTTTGTGAATGTCGCTCACACCACTGCTTCCACCAGCACCGTCACTTTATTCTTCAGCACCTCAACCAATCCGCCGCTGATGTTCCATTTTGATTCCTGCGAATCACTTATCACCTTCAGTTCACCTTTCTGCAATGCAGAAATTATCGGTGCATGATTTTCGAGCACCTGGAACCTGCCCTGTACGCCCGGCAATGAAACCGATTGCGCTTTGCCGCTGAAGATTTTTTTCTCAGGAGTTAGAATGTCGAGTTGCATTTACAATTTTTAGTGGCTCAGGTAATCTGTCAAACGTGTATCGATTAAGTTTTTCTATCCACGCGGACTTATGTTCAACATGTTATCCTTTCGCTTCTTCGAGCAGTTTCTTTCCTTTGGCAATTGCATCATCAATCGTTCCCACCAGGTTGAAAGATGCTTCAGGATATTCATCTACCTCTCCATCCAAAATCATATTGAATCCGCGGATGGTTTCTTCAATGGGAACCAGCACCCCTTTAAGACCGGTGAATGCTTCGGCAACATGGAACGGCTGTGAAAGGAAGCGCTGCACGCGGCGTGCGCGTGACACCACCAGCTTATCTTCTTCGCTCAATTCATCCATACCGAGGATGGCGATGATGTCCTGTAGTTCTTTGTAACGCTGTAAAATTCCTTTCACGCGGTTTGCACAACCATAATGGGCTTCTCCCAGTACATCCGGAGAGAGAATTCTGGATGTGGAATCGAGCGGATCCACAGCCGGGTAAATGCCAAGCTCTGCGATCTTACGGCTCAGTACGGTAGTTGCATCAAGGTGGGCAAAAGTGGTAGCCGGTGCCGGATCGGTCAGGTCATCCGCAGGTACATATACCGCCTGTACGGAGGTGATGGAACCGCGTTTTGTGGAAGTGATTCGCTCCTGCATGTAACCCATCTCAGTTGCCAAAGTGGGCTGGTATCCTACGGCTGAAGGCATACGACCCAGCAGGGCTGATACTTCAGAACCGGCCTGTGTGAAACGGAAGATATTATCAATGAAGAAAAGAATGTCGCGGCCCTTTGCCTCATTAGGATTACCATCACGGAAATACTCAGCAACCGTAAGACCGCTCAGTGCTACGCGGGCACGGGCGCCAGGCGGTTCATTCATTTGACCGAAGACCAGAGTTGCCTGGGATTTGGATAACTCTTCACGGTTCACTTTACTCAGATCCCAACTTCCTTCTTCCATCGAATGCTTGAAATCATCGCCATAGCGTATAACATTGGATTCAATCATTTCCCTGAGGAGGTCATTCCCTTCACGTGTACGCTCACCCACCCCTGCGAATACTGACATGCCTGAATATGCCTTAGCAATATTGTTGATGAGCTCCATGATGATAACGGTCTTGCCAACACCCGCACCGCCAAACAAACCGATCTTACCTCCTTTTGCGTAGGGCTCAATGAGATCAATAACCTTGATACCGGTAAAGAGCACTTCCTTCGAAGTACTCAGGTCTTCAAATTTCGGTGGCTTGTTGTGAATGGGATATCCATTCTTGTTGCTCACTTCCCCAATCCCGTCAATGGCTTGGCCTACTACATTAAAGAGTCTTCCTCGGATGTCTTCGCCGATCGGCATTTTAATATTGGAACCGGTGTCAACGGCCTCCATGCCCCTTCTCAATCCTTCGGTGGCATCCATGGCGATGGTTCGAACACTGTCTTCGCCCAGGTGCTGCTGCACTTCCAATATGATGCGGTGTCCGTCTTCACGGGTTACTTCAAGTGCCGTGAGCATTTCGGGCACATACATGCCCTCGCCTTCAAAACTCACGTCCACCACCGGACCAATGATTTGCTTGATTTTGCCAACGTTTGCCATTAGAGAAAGTTATTCGTTTTCAGATGTTTGATTCTTCTTTGCTGAGGGAACACCTTTTAACAGGGGTGCGACTGCAAAATGAGGCGGCAAAGATAGGTTCAGAACACCAAAAACTGAAACGACCGTTTCAAAAAAACCGTAATTGTGGAAAACCACATGATTGTAATCATATGAAACACATTCAAGCATCATTGAGTAGTCGAATGCATGCCGTTCCTTTGCGAAAAATTTTTGTATGGCTGTAATCACCACGGCGGAAGAAGCGCTAAGCCACGTAAAATCTGGCGACAGAATCTACATTCACACGGCTACCGCAGCCCCACAGGCGTTGGTGAAGGCACTGGTTAACCGTTCCGATACTTTGCGGGGGGTTCAGATTTATCATTTGCATACTGAGGGCGAAGCTCCTTATGTTGAAGATAAGTATGAAGGCATTTTCACCACCCATGTTTTTTTCATCGGTAAAAATGTGAGGAAAGCGGTTGCCACCGGTCGGGCGGCTTACGTTCCGGTTTTCCTTTCAGAAATTCCTGCACTCTTCCGCAGGGAGATTATTCCCTTGGAAGTCACGCTTATCACCGTATCTCCGCCGGACCAACATGGCTTTTGCTCATTGGGCACTTCGGTGGATGCTACGAAGGCAGCTATTGAAATGTCAGAACTGGTGATTGCCCAGGTGAATCGCAATATGCCGCGCACACTCGGCGATTCGCAGATTCACATGAGCCGCATCCACTACATGGTGGAGAAAGACGATCCCATACCTGAAGCGGAAGTGCTGCCACTCAGTGACCTTTCACTTCAGATCGGAAAATATGTGGCCTCCCTTATTGAAAATGGAGCCACGTTGCAAATGGGCATCGGTGAAATTCCGAATGCGGTGCTGGCTTCGCTGGGGCATCATAGAGATCTCGGCATTCACACTGAAATGTTTTCTGACGGCATTCTGCCTTTGGTGGAAAGCGGCGTGATCAACGGAAAATACAAGCGCAAATATCCTGGCAAGATCGTCGGCACCTTTGCCATGGGTTCACGCAATCTATATGATTTCATTAATGACAATCCTGCCGTGGCCATGCTGGAATGTTCCTATGTAAATGACACTTCCGTAATCAGACAAAACCCGAAGGTGACAGCCATCAACAGTGCCATTGAAATTGACATTACAGGCCAAGTGTGCGCTGACAGCATCGGAACTTATATGTATTCCGGAGTGGGCGGGCAGATGGATTTCATCCGGGGGGCTTCGCTTTCAGAGGGAGGAAAAGCCATCATTGCAT
This sequence comes from Bacteroidota bacterium, assembly GCA_018267315.1. Classification (GTDB taxonomy): domain Bacteria; phylum Bacteroidota; class Bacteroidia; order Chitinophagales; family UBA10324; genus JAFDYS01. The sequence continues at coordinate 10,993 of JAFDYS010000032.1, forward strand.
TACCATCCACCACGTCGAAAGGTTTGTCGCGCATTGTGCCACTGCTGAAAGAAGGCGCCGGTGTGGTAACTACACGCGCGCACATCCATTATGTGGTGACTGAATATGGCATTGCTTATTTGTATGGAAAGGATATGAAACAACGGGCCGTGGAGCTTATCCGTGTAGCACATCCGGATCACCGCGAAGCACTGACCAAAGCCGCCTTTGACCGGTATCGTGCTTCGAAGTAATGCGCTCCCACGCACTTACTAAAAACTTGTTAATTCAAATCCGTTCGTAACAAAGATTCTAACTTTGTCGTTGCCGGAATTACTCCGGAATTGATTCAATCTCCCATGAAAAAAAGATTTCTGCTTACCACTATTTCCATGCTCGCATTCATCTGGTCTTCTTATGCGCAGAAGCCCGGTTACCAGATCATCGTTCAGATTCCGAACATGAAAGATTCCACCTGCTACCTCGCGAGGTACTATGGAGATAAGCAATACCTTATTGATACGGTGAAAAGCGATAATCAAGGTATCGCCGTCTTTGAAGGAAAGACAAAACTTCCGGGAGGCATTTACCTCTTTGTGTATCCTGACAAGCATTACTTCGAAATGATCGTTGACAAGGAACAGTACTTCACCATGGAAACCTCGTGGAACGATCCCATCAGTGATATGACGGTGAAGGGCTCCAAGGACAATCAATTGTTTTATGATTACCTGAAAAATGCCATCTCCATTCAGAAAGCATCTGCGCAGTTAACCGAGAGTCTGAAGACGGCTAAAACGAAAACGGATTCCACTGCCATTATTGATCAGTTGAAAGCGAATGATACCAAGCTTAATTCATCACGCGATGATTATGTGAAAGAACATCCTGAAACATTTCTTGCAAAAGTGTTCACCACCATGAAGGAACCTGAAGTACCGAAAGAAATTCCGGTGCTGCCCAACGGCAGGAAGGATTCCACTTTCGCATATTACTATTTCAAGTCTCACTTCTGGGATAACGTAGATTTCTCTGACAACCGGTTGCTGCGCACCCCCGTGTTCGGAGCTAAACTCGAAAAGTATTTTGATGATCTCACTCCCAAGATTCCTGACTCCATCAATGCCTCCGCCGATCTCGTAGTCGCCAAAGCAAAAGTGGACAGCGAGATGTACCGCTACTGCGTGTGGTGGGTCACCTACACCTACGAGACCAGCAAAATTATGGGCATGGATGCCGTGTTCGTGCACATGGTGGAGAACTACTACATGAATGGAAAAACCTGGTGGCTTGATTCCACTTCCATGTCGAAGATGGTGGATCGTGCCCGCAAGATCGCTCCAAACCTCGTGGGCAGTACGGCGCCGGAGATTGCGCTGAAAGATTCTGCAGGCAAGTGGCAAATCCTCAGCAAAGTTCCCGCGAAGTACACCGTTCTCGTTTTCTGGGATCCTGATTGCGGGCACTGCCAGAAAGAAGTTCCGGTGCTGAAGCATGTGACTGACAGCTTGAAGAGCAAAGGCATCAGCGTCATGGTTTATGCTGTGGATATTGAAGTGGACGCCGAGAAATGGAGAAAATTCATCTGGGAGAAAGGACTGCAGAACTGGATCAACGTAAACGACATTCAGCATCAGAGCAACTTCCGGCAGTTGTACGATATCTACTCAACACCCGTCATTTACATTCTTGATAAGGACAAGAAGATTCGCGCCAAGCGCATCGGTCCTGAGCAAGTACCTGATGTGATTGATCATTTGGAAAAGACGGGAACCAAAAGCTGAAGTCACCGATGATTCGACGATGCGAATTGCGGTTCAGCATATAGCTGGTTGAGTTTCTTCTCACGGAAATTGAAGATCGCTTCCACGCGTTTGCGCACGACAAGTTCATTCACCACATCGCCCGCCCAACCGAACGGCACGCGCCACTGTACAAGGTCCGTCATTTCCGTTCCGCCACTCACTTCTCTGAAGCGGTGTTCATGGTGCCAATAGGCATAAGGTCCTTTCAGTTGCTCATCCACGAAGAAGTAAGGTGCATCCACCTCCGTAATTTTTGTTTGCCAGAGCATGGGAATGCCGAAGAGCGGATTCACGCGGTAATCAATCAGCATGTTCTTGAAAATCTTATCGCCGGGTTTGAATTTTGATAGCACGCGGAATTTCATTTCCGGCGGTGTGATTACGCTGAGGTTGAGCGGTGATGAAAAGAAATCCCACGCCGCTTGTATGGTGACGGGTAATGTTTGAACCCTCTTCAGTGTGTGTAAACTCATGAAGGAATAACAACCACTTCTCCAAAATGTTTGGACTTAAGCTCACTGAAACCAGACACACGATCTGAAGAACGAGACCTACTGTCTCGGCTTTTTCACTTCCAGCGTTTCTTCCTTTGTCGCGCCGTTTGCCTCAATCCGGAGTGTGTATTTGCCCGGGCGCAGATAGTAGATTTTGTTGTCGCCCGATTTCAGCTTCGCTTTTTCCTCTCCTTCTTTTACATCTTTATTCAACCACGTTTCGTATTGCGACTTCAGAGTAGAATCCATGGAGAGATCATAAGAAATATAGTTAAGTCCTTTTACATCGTCAGCAGTAAATTGCTTCAGCATCAAACTGGAATCTGCATACACTGAAACCTGAACTTTTGAAGCGGCAGAAACATAAAGAGGAATTTCAATTTCAGGTCCTTTGATGGAATCCCATGAAAAACCCTGCTTGCCCCACGAGTTGCTGTAAGTGGGATTATCAGGAGAAAATAAATAAAGGGGCTTTTGCAGAATGGAATCTCTCAACTGTTCGAGTTCTTTCACCGAGGCAATGTAAATCGAGCGTCCATGTGTTCCCAGTATGAGATCGTGATCGCGCGGGTGAATGCAGAGGTCATGCACGGGCACGCGCGGCAGTCCGTTGGACATCGCCATAAAAGTTTTTCCCCGGTCAAGAGAAACATAAACACCGGCATCAGTGCCGGCGTAAATCACATTTTCATTCGCCGGATCTTCTTTCACTACGTTAATGGGTTCCAATGGCAAATCGTTTCCAATCTGCGTCCAGGAGTTTCCATAGTCATCACTCGCGTATAAGTAGGGATTGAAATCATCCCACCGATACCCGTTGAGTGAAGCATAGACTCGTCCTTCAGAGAACTTGGATGCCCATACGCGGCTGACCCACAGACTCGCAGGAAGCGTGGTCAACGATTCTGAAATCTTTTTCCATTCTTCACCACCGTCTTTTGTCACCCAGATGTTTCCGTCATCAGTGCCGGCGTATATCAACCCGAACTTAAGCGGTGACTCATGAAGTGTGGTGATGGTTCCGTAAGGCACATCGCCTTTGCGGCCTCCGAGAGTGAGATCGGGCGAAATCACTTTAAAATCATTGCCGCTGTTGAGTGCGCGGAAGACTTTATTGGCGCCGAAGTAAAGTATGCTCTGGTTGTGCTGCGAAATCCAGATGGGTGACTGCCAGTTCCAGCGATACGGACGTTCGCCCAATTCATGCTGCGGAGTGATGTACTTCGTTGAATTGGTGAGCAGGTTCACCCTGAAGTAATTTCCAAATTGGTAGCCGGTGTAGATCGTGCTGTTGCCGCGCGTATCCACCGCTACCTGCATGCCATCGCCGCTAATCACTTCCTTATACGGATAAACGCCTGACTGATGCCATTCACTCGTATTCGATGTGGTGGATGGTCCCCACCACACGCCATTGTCCTGCAACCCGCCGAAAACATTGTACGGCGTTTCCATGTCGTAATTCACTGAGTAGAATTGACCGACGGGCGGGTTGTTGCACTTGATCCAGTTCTTGCCGTCGTCATAAGTGATATTGACACCGCCGTCATTGCCATTGACCACATGCCCGGGATGATGCGGATCAATCCACAAGGCATGGTGATCCACATGCACGTTTTCTTCGTTTGAAATCTTGTGAAATGTTTTTCCGCCGTCAACAGATTTGGCGACGACAAATCCAACAATGTAAACTTCATCCGGTTTATCACCAACCGTTCTCACTTGCGCGAAGTAATAGCCGTAAGTGTAGAAGAAATCATCAATGGAGCCCTCATGTGTTTTATGCCATGTTTGGCCGCCGTCATCACTGCGATATAACTCGGCGCCCTTCACGTCGGTATCAAACAAAAGTGAATTGGCATCTTCAAGATATTCCACCAGCGTTTGCGGGGTGATCTTCCCTGAATTCATCAAAGTGAAAATCGTGTCGGCAGTGTATTTCTCCGGGAAACCATTTTCGCTGAGAAAATTTTCCACTTTCTTTTTGTTCAACTTCGAAAACTGTCCGGCTGTCATCTCCTTCAATTGATTCTTCGTGAGCTTGCTGGTATCTTCTTCCTTTTTCTCCTTCCTGAACTGGTTATCTACCAGTGCATAAACTACATGACCCTTGAAGGCATCGTCGTGAAATGAAATAGCCAATCCAATTCTCCCTACCCCATCGCCAACCGGAAATCCACTCGAAGGCGTGGTTACAAGTTTCCATGTTTCACCGCCGTCAACGCTTTTATAAATACCGCTACCTTTTCCGCTCTCCTGAAAATTCCATGAGCGGCGGTTGCGTTGCCATGCAGCTGCATAGAATATTTCCGGCGCATTCGGATCACGAACCAAATCAATACATCCGGTGGAATCGTTGATTGCGAGGGTTTGCCGCCACGTGTTTCCCCCATCCGAAGACTTGAAAATGCCGCGCTCCTTGTTTTGTGAATACAGATGGCCCAGCACGGCAACCATCACATTGTTCGGGTTGCTTTCATCCAGCACAATTCTTCCGAAGTGATGCCCTTCACCCAGGCCCATGTAGCTCCAGGTTTTACCCCCATCACTGCTCCTATACATTCCGAAGCCGGCATAAGATGAACGGCTTGAATTGTTTTCGCCCGATCCCACCCAAATGATTTTTCTCTTCCAGTCAACGGCGATATCACCAACCGTCAGCATCGCTTCATGATCGAAGACGGGAGTGAATGACATGCCGTTGTTATTTGTGTACCATACGCCGCCGCTGGCATACGCCACATAAAATTCGGTGGAGTTATCAGGATTCACATCCACATCCACCACGCGGCCGCTCATGATGGTGGGACCCACATTGCGGAATTTCACCTGCGATACCAATGAATTTTGCTGCAATGCCTTGGCCTGGTCAAACCCTTTCAGGCGTACGTCAACAGGAGTGAAGGGCGGTTGACCGCTTCCTGAATTCTTATTCTTCTTTTGTGCTGAAGCATGAAATGTTGCCGAAAGCATGGCCGCGATGAGGACGGTAAAACAGATTCTTATCATGGTGAATGTGATCAGTGGGAGGTGAAGATAGGAGCAATTAAATCGTTGAAGCATGCTGTGTTCGATAAAAGCATCAAGCCATTCGACTTAAACCATTTTCTTTGTTCGCCTTAATGGGATTCACATGGAAACTGATTTCAAAAAGAAGAAAACCATCCTTCAGAAATTCGGATTTGCCTTTCGCGGCATGATCATTCCGTACCAAACTGAAATCAGCATCCGCATTCAAACGGGTGTCGCCATCGCCGTGGCTGTGTCCGGATTTTATCTTCACATCAGTAAGACCGATTGGCTGTGGATTATAATCGCAACGGCGCTGGTGCTCATCACCGAAATACTCAACACCGCCATAGAAAAACTGGTGGACCTGGTGTCGCCGGGTTACAATGAACTGGCGGGCAAGGTGAAAGATATTGCGGCCGGCGCCGTGTTTTTGGCCGCCACCCTTTCAGTTGTTATCGGAATTTTGGTGTTCATCCCCTATCTGTAAATGTCTGTTGCATGCAGTTGATTGAAGTCAATTCATCTAAAACAAAAAAAGAATTCCTGGAAGCGCCGGTGGGGATCTACAAGAACGATCCCAACTGGATTCGACCATTGGACAATGACATCAATAACATTTTCAATCCCGAAAAAAACAAGCTCTTCAAACACGGCGAGGCCATCCGCTGGATATTGAAAGATGAAAAAGGAAAACTCATCGGCCGGGTGGCCGCATTTGTAAACGAACACACGGCGCGCACCTCAGAATATGTAACCGGAGGCATGGGATTCTTTGAATGCATCAACGATCAGCAAGCTGCCAACCTTTTGTTTGATGCCTGTAAAGAATGGCTGACAAAAAAAGGAATGGAAGCCATGGATGGTCCCATCAACTTCGGTGACCGCCAATCGTGGTGGGGATTGCAGGTGGAAGGATTTGCACCGCCCACGTACTCCATGAACTACAACCCGCCCTATTACATTCCGCTTTTTGAGAACTACGGATTTCAAACCTATTTCAACCAACTGGTATTCCACTACGAAGTGCTGAAGCCCGTGCCTCAGAAATTTAACGACAAAGCCGAACGGGTTTTCCGCAGTCCGGCTTTCCGTTTCGAGCACATCAAAAAAAATCAGCTGGAAAAGTATGCGGCAGACATCACGTCGATCTACAATGAGGCGTGGACGAAGATGGAACACTTCAGACCGGTTACGGTGGAACAGACATTGAAAACCATGAAGCAGATGAAACCGATCATGGATGAGCGGCTCGTGTGGTTCGGGTATTTCAAAAACCGGCCCATTGCCTTTTTCATCATGCTGCCCGAAATCAACCAGGTGATCCGTTACCTCAACGGCAAGATGGATGCAATGGGAAAACTGAAGTTCGCTTACTACCGGTGGCGTGGTGTGATTCACAAAATGTTTGGCGTCCTCTTCGGCGTGGTGCCCGAATTCCAGGGTAAGGGCATTGACGGCGCATTGATTGTTGCAGCCGGCAAAGTGATTCAGCCCATGAAAAAATACACCGACCTTGAGATGAACTGGGTGGGCGACTTCAATCCCAAAATGGTGAAAATGGTGGAAGACCTCGGCACCACTGTGCTGAAACGCTATCGTACCTACCGGAAAATCTTCGATCCAGCCAAACCGTTTTCACGGGCGGCGATAGTGGAATAGTCAGGGAACTAAAGGCATTGATCGAATGAGCACGTGCGCTCATCTCAGTGAATGCACTTCATTCAGGAATCCTTCTATCTTTAGCACCACACAAAAAACAACGGATGGAAACAACGGCAGTCAAACGAAGGCACCCCGGCGCCTTGTATGCATTGTTCTTTACAGAAATGTGGGAACGCTTCGGTTACTACCTGATGGTGGGAATCTTTTTTCTCTATCTCGTGGATCCAGTGGGAAATCACGGTAAAGGATTCAACAACACGCAGGCCTCCGACCTGGTTGGTTCCTTCATCGCACTCGTTTACCTCACACCGTTTATCGGCGGCATGCTCGCCGACCGCTATCTCGGTTACCGCCGTTCCATTCTTATCGGCGGATCAATGATGGCATTAGGATATCTTGGTTTGGCAATACCCGGCGATATGGCCATGTACTTGTCCCTGCTTTGCATCATCGTCGGCAATGGATTTTTCAAACCGAATATTTCCACTCTGCTCGGAAACATCTACAGTGAAGGAGAATTGAAACCTCTCAAGGATGCCGCGTATGGAATTTTCTACATGGGTATCAACATCGGCGCGTTCTTCTGCAATTTCGTGGCAGCATACCTGCGTAACAATTACGGATGGGGATATGCCTTCGCCGCCGCCGGTGTGGGTATGATCATTGGGTTGATTGTTTTTTCCACCAACGCTAAAAATCATCATATCAAGAATGCCGATGTGCTGAAGCCCTTGCAGAAAGAAGACATGCCGATGAGTAAAATCCTCAGCAATGTTTTTCTTCCCATGGTTATTTTCGGAATCATCGGCTGGTTCTTCAGTTCATTTACGGGCAGTCCTGTGTTCGGTACAAAATCAAACGACGCGTTTCTTTTTGCCTGCTTGCCGGTGATCGTGTTTTACATCGGCTTGTTTGTGCGCGCATCGAAAGAAGACAAGCGCGGGCTGGGAGCGTTGCTCTCCTTTTTCGCTGTGTCCATTGTGTTTTGGGTCATTTACAATCAGAACAGTACCGGTCTCACGATTTGGGCGGAGACCTACACGAATCGAGGCGTAAGTGAATCATCCGTAAAATGGCTGCAACCTGCCGGCATGCTTCAGACTGTTTCGGCGGATACGGTGGATGTAACCAAGATTGATAAATATTTCCGTGCGGAATTAGATGCTGATGGAAATACTATTCAGACCCGTGGCATTGATCCGTACCTGCAGAATTTACCCAGTGCAGAATGGCCGGCGCCGGGGCAGCATTCGTACCTGATCTCCACGGAAATTTTCCAGTCGGTGAATCCATTCTTCATTGTCGTGTTCACCATCATGATCGCCATCTGGCTCTTTGGATGGCTCCGGAGCATGAACAAGGAACCATCAACACCGATGAAGGTGGCGTTTGGTATGTTTATCGCAGGGCTCTCATCCCTGCTGATGGTTTTTGCCGCCATGTCAACAAATGTGTATGAAGACAAAACGAGCATGTGGTGGCTGATCGGCACCTATGCCATCTTCACCATCGGAGAATTACTTATTTCCCCCATCGGACTTTCCATGGTGTCGAAACTTTCTCCTACGCGCATCACCGCATTAATGATGGGCGCCTGGTTTCTTGTGAACTCTATTGCGGGCAAAGTGGCCGGATTGATGGCCACATTTTGGGATGGCTTCACCAACAAATCAAACTACTTCATGATCCTGTTTGTAGCTGCCATGATTTCAGGTATAGTGATGCTGATGCTGGTGAAATGGATTCGCGGCGTGGTGCGTGAGAAGATGGGAACGGATTAGAGAAATGCTGTGAGAATTTTTTCGTGCGGGCGGCGCCGAAGGCGCCGCCCGCATTCATTTATCAGGACAGCTTCTCAATTTTCCTTTTAACAAGTTCGGTGAAGCCCGTATAATCATCTCCAGAAAACCGTTCTTTCGGAAAAATGAAAAAGACCTTGTCATTCGGATAAAGCAGGATCATCTGATCCGTGATGATCCCTTTTTTCAGATCAGCCCAGGGAATTTCATTCCGGTGATCACGGATAGTTATCGCCACCAGGTCCTCATCTATTTCAATTGTCATCGGATCGTGATAGTCGCTCAGTTTTGCATAGGCACGTTTACCGATATTTCGTTTCATGTAAAAATGACTTGCCACGGCAAACACGCCATAAATCACCAACGGAATGCCATACCACAGGTTCTTACCCTGCGAGGCAATCAGGAGCAATACACCCGCCCATGCTGACAACAGGCCGAGAAACAGCAACAGTTTCCCGCGCAGTGGGAGAAACTTTTTGTAGTGCAACTCATGAGCACGCTGCAGAATTTCAGGTGTGTATTGAAACTGGATGGTCAAAAGAAGATATTTGGATAACAGAGCTGAAAACCGGGTGCAAGGTAGCGATCAAACCATTTAGCCATTCAGCCATACGGCAGAAGTATCTTCGCAAAAATTCGCGGAATGGAAAATCAGCTACGAACCGAGATCACTACCCTGGGTGAATTCGGATTGATCAAACATCTTACTGAAAATATTCAGTTGCAAAACCCATCCAGTAAACTGGGAGTGGGTGATGATGCGGCGGTGATTCAGTATGATGAAGGCATGCAGACCATCGTCACATCCGACATGCTGGTGGAAGGCATTCACTTCGATCTAATGTATGTGCCGCTCAAACACCTCGGCTATAAATCGGTAGTCGTTAATCTTTCTGATATCTACGCCATGAATGGCACCCCAAGGCAGATTATTGTTTCCGTCGCCATCTCCAACCGTTTTTCGGTGGAAGCGATGGATGACCTGTATGAAGGAATCTATGCGGCCTGCAAACGATATGGCGTGGATCTCATCGGCGGCGACACATCATCCTCAAACAAAGGGCTGATCATAAGTGTGACTGCATTAGGTGAAGCACGGGAAGAACGTATTGTGAAACGCAGCGGCGCGAAAGAGAATGAGCTCCTGTGCGTGTCAGGAGATTTGGGGAGCGCTTTCCTGGGACTTCAGCTCCTGGAACGGGAAAAAAGAATTTACCTCGAGAATCCGAAAATCCAACCCAATCTCGAAGGGCAATCCTACATCGTGGGACGGCAACTGAAACCCGAGGCACGCAAAGACATCATCGAGTTGTTTCAAACACTGGAATTGAAACCCACCTCCATGATTGATGTAAGCGACGGTCTTTCTTCCGAGATACTTCATCTGTGTGATCAGTCGCAGACCGGATGCCGGTTATACGAAGAGAAGATTCCTATTGCGGAAGAAGCCCGCGCCATGGCTTTCCAATTTAATCTCGATCCCACCACCTGCGCACTTAACGGCGGCGAAGACTATGAATTACTCTTCACCATTGATCAAAGCGACTATGAAAAAGTGAAGAACAATCCTGACATCTCAGTAATCGGGAATATGACATCAAAAGAAAAAGGCGCTGTGCTGATCACACGTTCCAATAATATATACCCGCTCACGGCACAGGGCTGGAATGCATTCAGAAATAACTGATAATACCTGAGCATACCGGCTATTCTCGACCTGTCACCATGTGATCGCTCTTGTAGGCGATGTTCTACTTTTGCGTCATGAACTTATTGAGAGGTTACGTTATCGCAGCACTCGTCTTCATCACTTCTTCAGTATTCGCACAATCAGCACCTGAGATAATCTGGCAAAAATGTTTCGGCGGCACCCTTGACGATACCGGGTATGGCATCACCTCCACCAACGATGGCGGTTACTTTTTTGCCGGTTGCGCCGGCTCGGGCGATGGCGACATTTTTCCGGGGCCGCTGGAAGAACAGCATGGCGGCACCTGCGATTACTGGGCGGTGAAGATTGATCCTAATTCAAACATTCAGTTTAAAGTACACCTGGGAGGCACCGGCACGGATGTGGCCCGCTCACCGTTGCAAACGACTGACGGGAATTATCTCGTCGGCGGTGCCACGGGATCTAACGATGTAGATGTGGTGGGCAACCACGGCGATCTTGATTTTTGGGTGACCAAAGTGAACACCGCCGGATCACTGATCTGGAAGAAATGCTTTGGCGGCACGGGATACGATGATTTCGGCTCCATCATTAATGCTGACGGAGATAATCTTGCCATGTGCGGCGGCGTGCTCTCTACCAATGGTGATGTGAGCGGCAACCACGGCAGCAGCGATTTCTGGCTGGTGAAAACCGATGCTTCAGGAAATATTCTCTGGCAAAAATGTTTTGGCGGCAGCGGCTACGAGAAAGCATTCGACCTGAAACGGTGCAGCGACGGAGGATATATCCTGGTGGGTTTCACTGAATCAAACGACGGCGATGTGAGCGGCAATCATAGCAGCGATTATGACGGCTGGGTGATTAAGACGGATGCATCCGGAAACCTGCAGTGGCAAAAATGTCTGGGAGGAACCGATCAGGACGGATTTTTCAAAGTGATGCAACTCAGCAACAGCAATTTTGTAATTGCCGGGTATGCCTTCAGCAATGACTACGATATTTCTGATGCCCATGGAAAAGATGACGGTTGGTTGGTTTCGCTCAATCAGGATGGCGATTTGCTTTGGTCAAGAACCTATGGCGGCGATTCATCGGATGAATTCAATACCGTGAAGGAAGATCTGCTCGGACAGCTATTGGCCGGAGGATTCACCAAATCCCATGACGGTGATCTGAGCAACAACTACGGTGATAAAGATTACTGGCTGGTGCGACTCAATACGGATGGTGATATTTTGTGGGATACGATTTATGGCGGCACCTATGCCGATGTTTGCTACGACATGGCGCTTTCCGGTGATGGAACCGTTGCACTGACCGGTTACACCACATCCAACGATAACGATGTAAGCGGCAATCACGGCGCCATTGATCCCTATGAAGCGAAAAAGGATTACTGGATCGTCAAACTGGAAAGTGTGGTGGGTATTGATCAGCCGGAAGCAGGTGCGCTTACTCTTACTCCGACAATTGCCTCAAATCGTATTCAGATTTCTTTAAACGACATCAGTGAAGCCGGCACAGAAATCATCATCCGGAACATGGCCGGTGTGATCATGAAGCAGATGACCGTTAAAGGATCAGGTGGCCTTGCTGTGGATGTAACCGACCTGCCACAGGGAGTCTATCTCGTAGAGGTGCAGCAAAAGATGAAACGGCTTATCGGAAAATTCATCAAACCGTGAAAAAGGGAGTGCATCACAATTGCATCATGATAAAAATCATTACAGCCAGTGAGTTCAGTCACCGTATATAGCAGCCGGGATTATTCCATTGCGCCATCATTCTGCGTGGCAGGAATTAATGATCTACTTTAGCCCACATATGAAGCCATGGCGACACATAGCAACCTCTCTTCTGTCAGCCATTATACTGATTCAGTCCGCTTCGCTTTTGCTTATTGACACGTCTTTCAAAGCCAATCATGATTACATCGCTGCGGTATTGTGCGTGAACCGCGACAAGCCGCAGATGCATTGTGACGGCAAGTGCCAGTTGAAAAAAGAACTTACAACGGAACAGGAAAAGGAATCGTCACAGAAATCATTGATGCCGGTTTCGCTGTTGTTATTTTTTGATGAACCGCCGGTAGTAACTCACTGTTACGCATCTCAGGCGAACTTATCATTTCCCGCAGCGGAATTTCAACTGCCGCAGGGTTTCTGCACCACGAATGAACGGCCGCCTACAGCATAATGCTGCCAGTTCCGTTTTTCATTTATTTCATCAAACATTTCAATCATGTGCAGAAAAATTTTTCTTGCACTGTTGTTAGCCACATTCAGTGCAAATCAAATCACCGCTCAATGCCTGGGCAGTTGCAGTTGCAGTACGGCCAATACAGAAACCGCCGGTCACAAAACAACTGAAGCCAAAGGCGAGTGGCTGATCACAACCGGTTATTCGGTTACACATTACACTCCGTTTTCTGATGATGAACTGATAAAGTTTGCGACAGATTCCGCTTCGGTGTACACAGTGAATTCCCAGCAGTCGTTTAAAGCAGGATTGCAGTACAACCTCACCGACCGACTGCGCCTGAGTGCAGTGATGCCTTACAACCTGTCGTATGACAACCGGGAAGGCATGGTGCATACCAGCACCCATACCATGGTGAACGATTACGGCAATGTGCATGGATTCGGTGATGTGACGGTGTTTGCGAAATACCAGTGGCTTAAGAGCAACAACTGGTCGCTGGAAACGGGCCTCGGCCTGAAGTTGCCAATCGGGCAAACCAACACCAGCACTTCCACCGGTTTGGTAGCTCCTCCGCATCTTCAGCCCGGTACCGGCTCGTGGGATCCCGTGGCCTCTTTGCAGGTACGCCGGATGTGGGGCCGTTGGCTCATTTCAGAAGATGTATTTGGCAAAATCGCCACCACGGCCAATGACCACAACATGGGAAACTATGTGGGTGCCACTACTTCGGTGAATTACCAGTTGATCCGACAGTCCGCATCAAAGAACACGGGGCTGGCTCTGCTGGGCGGCGCTTTAGTTGAGTACAATTCGAAAATGAAGATGCCCGTGAATCACAACCATGGCGGCGATCCGGTTCCCGATCAGGAAATTGTTCCATTCGATAACAGCGGCTTCACCCGGATCATTGCCATTAGCGGTATAGTGATTTCGGCCGGAAAACATTTCAACGTTCCTTTGACCTGTTCGGTACCCGTGTTTGAGGAGTACAACGGTCACCAGGTTTCAATGAAATGGAAAGCTTCGGCGGGCTTCAATGTTTCCTTTTAACCAAAATCAATTTTCACTAACTAATTCATTTCAACTAAATCAAAAACCTATCACAATGAAAAATTCCCTTCTCTTATTATCAGCGCTTTTCCTGGTTTCCATGTCCTGCAACAAGAAAGAAGATTGCGTGGCAGGCACGGGTGGTGAAGTTACCATTGCTGCATTTCCGCAACATCATGGAAAAGCGATTTACAATCAGGCCAACTACCTTGACTCGGCCTTCATCAAATTCAATACGCAGGATTTTCCCGGAACCGATCCTTCCAAATATGATTTGATTGTAGCCGGTGAAGAAGGCGAAGATCATGTTCACATTGAAGGCCTCAAGTGTGGTGATTATTACATCTACATGTCAGGTTGGGATACCTCGATCAATCAACGCGTGACCGGCGGCATTCCTTACAGCTTTTCGCAGACCAGCGGTGAGATTGATCTCAATGTGCCGGTGACCGAATAATTCCGCAACAAGACTATTTGACCGGGCGGGGATGAAAGCCGGTGTTTGAGGTAATTAGTTTTTCTTTATGAGAAATTAGCTGACCATGAAACTACTGTTTTTCATTCCCGCCCTTTTTATACTGCTTGAATCCAAGAGTTGTGATCAGAAGCAAAAAAATCAGTTACCGGCCTGCATTCAAACCATGATCACTGAATATGCGAACCGTGAGCTTCAAAATCCATCGGGAAAATTTTATGAGTATGATTATCAGGGTAAGAAAGTTTACTTGTTCGTTCCGCCCTGCTGTGATCAGATCTCCAAATTGTATGACAGTAATTGCAACCTGCTCTGCCAGTCAGGCGGAATTACGGGAAGAGCTGACAGCGTATGCCAGGATTTTTATGCCACCCGCCAAAATGAGAAACTTATCTGGGAAGACATACGTCAAAAGTGAAGTGTACGCGCCATCGTATTAAGAAATTTTTGTGACGAAGGTTTTTCGCACTGAATTAATAATTTCGCTTGCGGGGAATAAACACATGGTTACTCAGATCACAGAAGGAGTGAAAATTTCGGTTGAGACTTTTTACCAGGAAGAGTATTCTCAGCCCTCTTCGAACGAATACATGTTCGCTTACCGCATCACGATCGAAAATCAATCCGATCAAACGGTTCAACTGCTGCGCCGCCACTGGTATGTATTTGACTCCTGCGGCATCACGCGCGAGGTGGAAGGGGAAGGCGTGGTGGGCCTGCAGCCCGTGATTGAGCCCGGCAAATCACATCAATACGTTTCGGGTTCCCACCTGAAAACAGAAATGGGAAAAATGTTTGGCACGTATCTTATGGAACGCATGATCGACGGCACGCGGTTCAAAGTGAAAATCCCCGAATTTCATCTGGTGGCCCCGTTTAAGATGAACTGACATCTGTCCGTCTTCATTCAGCCATCGACAACCAGCCATCCGCTCACTCCATTCAGTCGTTGAATAGCTAAGCGCTATTCCGTCACTCACTGTTTATATACCTCTTCTATCTTTGCCCGCCGTGAAAGTCATTGAATACATCAACCGCCGCAACGGCACGCTCGTTTCGTTCGAGATTCTTCCTCCGCTGAAGGGAAAGAGCATTCAGTCCATTTATGACACACTGGACCCGCTGATGGAATTCAAACCGCCTTTCATCAACGTCACGTATCACCGCGCCGAATACATGTATAAGCGTAACTCGCAGGGTTTGTTTGAAAAGGTGGTAATCAGAAAACGGCCGGGCACGGTAGGCATTTGCGCCGCCATCGTAAACCGGTACAAAGCCGATGCGGTACCGCATATCGTCTGCGGTGGTTTCACCAAAGAAGAAACTGAAGATGCGATGATTGATCTCGCCTTTCTCGGCATCAACAACCTGCTCATTGTACGCGGCGATCCGGAAAAGAGTGAAGCTACTTTTCAGCCGGAACCGGGCGGGCACCAGCATGCTATTGATCTGGTGAAGCAGGCGGTGAGCATGAACAAGGGCGTGTTCCTGCAGGAAGACCTGACGGATGTAATGCCCACTGACTTTTGTATCGGTGTGGCGGGCTACCCCGAGAAACATTATGAAGCCCCGAACATGCAGAGTGACCTGCAGCACCTGAAAGAAAAAGTGGATGCAGGCGGCGAGTACATCATCACGCAAATGTTTTTCGACAACAGGAAATTTTTTGAATTTGTCAGGTTATGCCGTGAAGCTGGAATCACGGTTCCCATCATTCCCGGTTTGAAACCCATCACTTCACGCAAGCAGATGAATACGCTGCCCCGTTTATTTCATGTGGACATTCCGCATGAGTTTGCGGCAGAACTGGAAAGGGCCAAATCAGATGTCGAAGCAAAGCAAATCGGAATTGCCTGGTGCATTCAGCAATGCAAAGAGTTGGTGAAATCCGGTGTGCCGCTGCTTCATTTCTACACCATGAGCCATCCCGGTCCGGTGAAAGAAGTAGTGAGCCACGTCTTTTAGCAAAAACTTTAGCTCCCTTGTCCCGGTTGATTCAGATGTGCGAGAGTGCGGTGGAGGAAACGATCAAGCGATTCTGCCGGATCGTAAAGAACGGCAATGAGTCCGGCGCCTGCAGCGCCTTCCACATGCTGAGGTGTGTCATCAATATAAAGCGTCTGCGATGGCTTGAGTGAATTATCGTCAATCACTTTTTGATAAATCGCCGCATCGGGTTTGCGCATGCCCAGTGAACAGGAGTAGTAAACCTTGTCAAAGAGTGAGTCCAGATTCACCCGGCCGTAAGTACGAAGCAAGTGCTTCGTGATTGCCTTGAGGTGAATGAAGTTGGTGTTACTGAGGAGAAATGTTTTGTATGAAGAAATGAGCGAGGTAAGCGTTTTTATTTTTTCTTCCCGAACTCCAAGTAACATGCTGTTCCATGCCAGGTCAATTTGTTCATCGGTGAGCGGGATGCCAGTTTGTTCACGAATGGCATTTCGAAAATCACTTTCTGAAACTTTCCCTTTGTCAAGTTCATCGAACAATTCCCTCTGCCTCAACTGACTGAAAATCTCATGGGAGTTGACCACACCGTATTTCTCCAATTCCACATGCGGCCGGTTGAAATCGAGGTCAACGATCACTCCTCCGTAATCGAAAATAATATTGCGGATCATGGTTGGTCGGTTGGAAATAAAGATAAATGGAATTTTGAATTACTCTGATTTCAGTTTGCTTTGTGTTTCATGAAAATTGCCGTTACCGGTGCCACCGGCCATGTGGGGGCTTCGCTTCTTCCGCTGCTGATTAATCAACAACACGAAGTGACAGCACTCATCCGTGATGATGTGAGGGCACTCGACGCCTACGATCTCAAAACGGTAAAGGGAAATCTTTTTGATGAAAATTCACTCCGCAAACTGCTGGAAGGGAATGAAATTCTCATTCACTGCGCCTCCCGTATTTCCATTACGGGCAGAGAACCGGAGTTACTGCGCAAAACAAATGTGGAAGGAACAGAGCGCCTCACGCGTATGGCCGCACTGTCAGGCATTAAGCGGATGATCTACATTAGTTCTATCCATGCATTCAACCAGTTTCCGGTGGATGTGCCGCTGAATGAATCGAGGGATTATGTGAATGACCGCGCATTTGATTACGATCGCTCGAAACGTGATGCAAACAAACTGGTTCTGAATGCTGCCTCCGGCCGGTTTGAGGTGCTCACCCTACATCCTACATCCATCATTGGCCCGCCGGATTTCAAACCATCATTGCTGGGCACGGCCATCATCAACTTTCTTTCAGGAAGCATTCCATTTGCCACAAGCGGTGGCTTTGATTTTGTTGACGTGCGCGATGTGGCCCGGGCGATTTCCAATGCCGTAACGTTGGGCCGGAGCGGCGAGCGCTATCTGCTGAGTGGCCACTATATTTCAGTGGCGGAACTTTTTGAGATGATCCGCAAAGAAGCAGGAAAAAATTCGCGCACCCGGGTAATCCCCTTGTCACTGGCAGCTATCGGGGTTCCGTTTGAAAGAATCGTTGCATCCTTTCAGAAGCGGCCTCCGTTGTTCACGCGGGAATCACTGGAAGCATTGAAAACCTGCAACCGACATATTGACTCCTCCAAAGCGATGAATGAACTAAACTTTCGCCGGCGCCCGTTGTCTGAAACCGCACGTGACCTCGTGAGTTGGTTCCGTCAATACGGTTATCTTGCCGGCCGATAACCAAACCGCTTCGTGAGTTTTTCCCTCTTCACAACACTGCTTTATATCTGGATCGGCATCGGCGTGGCCACTTTCTTTCTCCTGCTTAAAGTGACAGCACCGTTCGGGCGCTACTCTTCT
>JAFDYS010000033.1:0-114590 GCA_018267315.1 Bacteroidota bacterium
AACACCGCCACCTCATTACATTTGCTGAAGCAGAATAATAATGCCTTCACCATTTGATGTTATCAATCCTCCGAAAGAAAAACTACAGCGACTTCTTTGTGGTGAAGTCATCCCGCAGGGTTGGATCAGGGATCAAATGAAACAGGATCTGAAAGGGTTCATCGGTCATCTGGATCAACTGGTTCCCAACCTGATTAAACAAGATGACATCTATGGAAAGAACCGGCTTACAAAAAAGGTTAAGACCAAACGATTGGGCAACGTGCGACAGGGGCATGATATAGACGCACAATATCTGTGGTGGAATTCAGAAACACAATCGAACTGGCGCGATGGCTTTATCCGCCATGCCATTTTACTCGATGATCAATCGGCACTCAGAAGAACTGCCGCCTATATACGGCGCATCCTGCGCCTGCAGGACGCCGATGGCTATCTGGGAATTTATGATACCGATCTGCGCTACCGGTTCAGTGATGAAAATGGTGAACTGTGGTCGAAGGCAACATTACTCCGTGGTTTGCTGGCATGGTATGAATACTCGCGTGATGAGCGCGTGCTTCAGTCCATCATTTCAGCTGTAAAAAATGTGATGCATCACTATCCTGTCAATGCATCGGATCCGTTTCAGTCTAAAAACCTGAAGTCAGGCGGGCTTACACACGGGCTCATGTTCACGGATGTGCTCGACCGCTTGCATCAAATCACAGGTGACCGGAAATACCTTGACTACGGATTATTTCTCTACCGCAGTTTTTCATCTCATGAATTTGAAGAAGATGCCCGCCTTTCTAACATTTTGGATCCAGAATACAAACTCAAGGGACACGGCGTTCATACTTACGAACACCTGAGATCACTCACGCTCGTTTACTACGCCACCGGCAATCCGGAATTGAAAAAGGCGCTACAGATTTTCGTTTCGCGAATTGAAAAAGAAATTACACCTGCCGGTGGACCGGTGGGTGACGAATGGATCCTCGAAAGAACGGCCAACGCCACTCACACCGGTTATGAGTATTGCTCACTGCAGGAAATGCTGGACTCATGGGCCGTGCTGATGCAAAAAACCGGTGAATCCGCATGGGGCGATTCCATTGAAAATCTCTTTTTCAATGCCGCGCAGGGTGCACGCCATCCGCAAGGCCACGCAATCGCTTATTGCAAAACCGACAATTCCCTGGCCATGACGGGAACCCTGAACGGAGCAAGGCAAACAAAGAAGAAACAACTCCGGTTTAAGTATTCACCCACTCACCAGGATGTGGCAGTTTGCTGCGTGCCCAATGCTGGACGTATTGCACCCTACTTTGTAAATGCAATGTGGCGAAAGGATGAAAGCGGATTGGTTGCTACACTGCTGGGACCGTGTGAACTAAACACCCGACTTCACGGCACATCAGTTCGCATAGTGGAGGAAACCGGTTATCCGTTTTCAAACCGGTTCACATTTCATATTTCACTGGGACGATCCATCGAATTCACTCTGCGTGTAAGGAAACCTTCGTGGGTGAAACGATTACTTGTTTCTGAATCTTATAGAGAAGAAAACGGATACCTGCTGATCAGAAAAAAATGGAAGAAACAAAACAGCGTGAAGCTGGAATTCTTTGCAGAACCACAGGTAAAATTCACCGGTGAGAATGAATGCTACATCACCTCCGGCGCGCTGGTTTATGCATTGCCTGTCAAGAGCCGAAATGTGGTTTCTAAAAAATATCCCATTGCCGGTTATGCCGATATATTCTATACGCCCGTGCTGAAAACCGATTATTCACTGGACGTACAAAGAGTTAACATCTCCGGCGTGAGCAAATTGAAAACGAAAAATCCGTTTTCAGCAAATCAACTCCACGTCACCCTATACAACCGCAGGAAAAAGAAATTTGAACAGGTTACATTAATTCCAATTGGCGGCACCTTGTTGCGTCGTGTTACATTTATTGCTGAACAGAATACAAGACATCCGCTCATCAGCAAAGAATTCCCTCAAAGAGCAAAACGTAAAAAATTGTGACGGACTCGCTTCAGCCAAATCGGTGAACATTCCTGCCAGAGTGCGCATCAGAATTGAATTACATTTGATCGCCTTTCAATCGTACATCCTTTGGATCTGTTTCTTTCCATCTTCAACCCTGAAACTCTTATTGCCAATGGTGGATTGCTCATCATCTTCCTGATGGTTTACGGGCAGACGGGAGTTTTCTTTGCGTTCTTTCTTCCCAGCGGAGCGCTGCTGTTCACGACCGGTGTTTGGACTGCGACCGGCGCACTTCACTATTCCATATTCACCATTTGTGTTACACTCATTATCGCCGCCGTACTCGGAAATATTTCCGGTTACTGGTTCGGACGTAAAACCGGATCCTGGCTTTACAACAGAAAAGATTCCATTCTCTTCAAACGTCAACACCTGAGCACCGCTCATGACTTTTATGAGAAACATGGTGGACTAGCTCTTGCCGCCGGACCATTTTTTCCTATCATCAGAACATTTTCACCCATTGTTGCCGGCATGATCAAACTCGACTTCGGCCGGTTTTTTCTCTACACATTGTTAGGTTCTTCACTGTGGATCATATCCTTTGTGCTCACCGGTTATTTCATTGGCATTATCCCGGGACTGAAACCGTATCTGCCTTATGTAATCACCGGCGTCATTCTGGTTGTCACACTTCCCATTGTAATTCGCATTGTAAGAAAGTTGTATAAGCCAAAGGAGAAAGAACAATAGACTTCCTGATTCCTGTCAGAATTTGCAACGATTCTTTATCCACAATTTTCACCTGACGATTTCACGCGCCTGCAATTTTTAGTTTCGCACTATGAAAGACAATTTCTCCCTCCAGTCAAATCACTATTCGCAATACCGCCCGAATTATCCCAAAGAAGTTTTTGATTATCTCGCTGCCATCACACCCGGTCATCAATCAGCGTGGGATGTGGCTACCGGTAACGGCCAGGTAGCGCGCGGACTGGTACCGCACTTTAAAACCATCATGGCTACTGACATAAGCGAGCGGCAGATTGAAAAAGCATTCGCTGCCCACAACATCCAATACTCCATTGCAGCAGCCGAACACACTCCGTTCAATGATAGCAGTTTTGATCTCATCACCATCGGTCAGGCAATCCACTGGTTTAATTTCAATGCTTTTTATCAGGAAGCCGTGCGTGTGGGGAAGCATAACGCCATCATCGCCGCAATCAGTTATCACTTGCTAAGAGTGGATGCAACGGTTGATTCGATCATTGATCATTTCTACTCGGGAATACTTCACGGCTACTGGGATCCGGAACGGCGGTACATAGATGAATACTACCGCACCATCCCGTTTCCCTTCCGTGAGTTGGAGGCGCCAACATTCCAAATGAGCTTTGAATGGAACCCCGATCAACTGCTGGGCTTCCTCAGCTCATGGTCTGCCGTACAACATTACCGCAGCCGTAATGGCAACGATCCGGTTGAACTCATTCGGAAAGATCTTTTCAAAGTGTGGATGAAGGATGAAACGAAAACTGTTTTGTTCCCCTTCTTTATGCGGGTCGGGGTTATTGAAAAATAATAACAGCAGGATCACACGTTTTCAGCCGGTAATTACTTTGATTCAGTGCAGATGGTCTTCGGTTCAGGTCTCCCATCAATGATCCATCCCAAATCTTAGCCCGTCACTGTTTCATCTTTCAGCTCATCGGTTGATGTGATAATTTCTGTTTTGGGCTTATGGTGATAATGCGTGAGCGTGCGCACAGCAAACACAAGACTGATCAGCATGCATAGAGAACCTGCAAGAAAAGGTGCGCCGGGAAAATAAATGATGGCGTTCTTCGAAGTGAATCCGGCAAAGATGTTAGTCATCATCGGCGGACCAATGATGGAAGTGACGCTGATCAAACTGGTGAGACCGCCCTGCAATTCTCCCTGTTGATTGGCGGGTACTTCATTCGAAATGATTCCCTGTATCGCCGGGCCGGCAATGCCGCCCAGGCAATATGGAATGAGAAAAGCAAACATCATCCAGCTTTGAGTGGCGAATGAAAACAAGAGCAGCCCGATGGTGTAGAAAGTAATGCCCAGATAAATACTGCGTTTCTGCCCGATCTTCGGAATCACCACGCGGATCAATCCGCCCTGCACAATCGCAACAAGCAATCCTACTGTACCCAGTGAATAACCCACCATCATTTCTCCCCATCCGAATTGTTCGATGGTGAAGAACGTCCAGGTACTCTGCACGGAATAGGCCGCGATATAGATGAAGAAAAATGCCCCGACGAGGCCGCTGATCACAGGAAACTTTCTCAGGTTAAGCAGAGAAGCCCACGGGCTGGCACGCTTCCACTCAAACTTGCGGCGGTTCTCTTTCTTCAGCGACTCGGGGACCACAAAGTAGCCGTAGAGAAAATTGAGGAACGTGATTCCGGCTGCAGCAAAGAAAGGAAGGCGGGAACTGAAATGCCCCAGTGTTCCGCCAAGCACCGGACCAATGATGAAGCCCAATCCGAATGCAACGCCGATCATCCCGAAATTCTGCGCCCGCTTTTCGGGTGGCGATATGTCTGCGATGTACGCAGAAGCCGTGGTGAAACTGGCGCCGGTAACACCGGCAAGGATGCGCCCGATGAAAAGCCAGAAGATGGAAGGCGCAAATGCGAGAATAAGATAGTCAATGGCAAAACCAAATAGAGCGGCCAGCAAAACCGGACGGCGCCCGAACTGATCACTCAGGTTTCCGAGAATGGGGGCGCAAAAGAACTGCACGAACGAATAGGCAAACATCAGCAGTCCGCCGATGCGCGATGCCTCACTCATACCGCCGCCCTGCAGTTCGGAAATCAGCGCCGGCATCACGGGAATAATGATTCCGAAACCCGTTACATCAATCAGCAGCGTAACGAAAATAAATCCCAGTGCAGCCTGCCTGTGGTTGCGCATGTGCTCGTTTGACTTCACAATGATAAAGGAATTTCGAAGCAACTGCCCTGATTGCCGTTTGCCGGTTCAGCAAGAATATCTTTGCTAAAAATTACCACATGAAATTTATCGCTGCCGGTGCGGCAGTTATCCTCTGCATTTTACTTCTTCCCTCCTGTAAAATGGATTCTCACACCAATGAGGTGGCCGGGGCCGATATGCAACTGGTGGAACCTGATTCCATCAACAGTAATTACATCGACTCGAATGAAGTGCACCGCTTCTTCACTGAATTTTCATTACTGAAGAACCAGGAGGAGCGCGTACTAAAATTTTATGCGAAGAGAAATTTCCAGTATGCGTGGTTTGATAACCGCGGATTGAATGAACCCGCACGTAACTTCATTAACATGATCCGTAATTATGGTGAAGAAGGAGTGTCTGACACACTGGTGTACGACACACTGGTCACTGAATGGTATACGCATTACGCCGGTTCATCCGCATCGCTTGATTCATTGTCATCCAACATGGAAGTGATGCTCACCGCGCAGTTCTTTCAATACGCTGAAAGAATCTGGGGCGGCCTGCCTGAAGAAAAAACCAAAGACCTCGACTGGTACATCAAGCGCAAACGACTGCCCTATATCGCTCTGTTGGATTCCATGTTGCAGCGCCCGGAGTTTTTCGCGAGCCGCACTCCTGTATTCCGGCAGTATGATTCGCTGAAGAAGTGGTTGCAGTACTATCGCAGCATCGAAAGCACTGCCCCGTGGCCCACGATTATTTCTGACAAAAAGAAATATGAACCCGGCGATTCTTCTCCGGTGATTGCTCAAATAAGAAAGCGTCTGTTCTGGTTGAAAGACATCAACTCGAATGATACAAGCAGCAACCATTATGATGCATCGCTTGAAAGTGCCGTCAAAATTTTCCAATCCACGCATGGTCTCGCCGCTGACGGACACATCGGGCAACAAACCATTGACCTGCTGAACAAGCCGCTTCAGAAACGGATTGAACAGATTGTGGTGAACATGGAACGCTGCCGCTGGGTGCCGGCACAACCGGCCGGAGATTACATCGTGGTGAACATCCCCGAATTCGTGCTGCGCGTTTATTCAGCGGATACTCTTTCGTGGCAATGCAATGTGGTGGTCGGAAAAACTTCCACCCAAACTGTAATCTTCAACGGCGACCTCAAGTATGTGGTGTTTGCTCCGTACTGGAATGTTCCGTCAAGCATCATTGCCAATGAAATTCTTCCTGCGTGCAAACGAAATCCGGGTTACATCAACAGTCATAACATGGAAGTGGTGGGCGCGGGCGGTAAGGTGATCAGTCCGTCATCCATCAACTGGAGCAGTTACTCCGGTGGAAATTTTCCGTACCTCATTCGCCAGAAACCCGGCGAGAGAAATTCACTCGGACTGGTAAAATTTCTATTCCCGAATGAATACAGCATCTACTTCCATGACACGCCATCAAAAAGTTTGTTCGCTGAAGAGAAGCGGAGTTTCAGCCACGGATGCATCCGCGTGAGCGACCCGCTTCGGCTCGCTGAATTCCTGCTGCGGAATGATTCCACCTGGACTCCTGAAAAAATTAAAGCGGCGATGAACGGCGGCAAAGAAACCTATGTGACGCTGAACAAAACGGTTCCCGTTTTCATCGGGTACCTCACATGCTTTGTTACACCTGACGGACGACTGAATTTCAGAGATGACATTTACGGCCACGACAAGCGACTCGCCGCAATGATGTTCAGCGATTCAGCCCTTTGATTGCGCTGCCGCTGTTTCAAGGATGCTGTTGCTGATGCCGTATTTCGTGCAGAGGCGGTTCGCTTTTTCCTGCAACTCGTCCTGATAGCGCCGGGAAGGATAAAAATTATTGCCGTACAACTGCCGGTATTGAGTAATCAGGTGCGGAAATTTTCTTTCAAGAAATTTGAAGTAAAGTGTTTTGCTGTCTGCCGGCCCGTCGCCAAACAACGTGAGCCCGCCCACCAAAATAAAATCTGCCTGATGATTCGCTGCCGATGAAACCATCCTATCGATTTCTTCCTCCGTGTCAGAAATAAACGGAAGCACCGGAATGGCATTCACCCCCGCGAGAAATCCCTCTTCCTTCAATTGCTGAATCATTTCAAGCCGCTGAACGGGTAATGCCGCGCCCGGTTCCAGTGTGCGCGCGATCTCTTCACTCATGGTGGAAACAGATGTGGCGAGAATCACTCCGCGATTCAGTTTTCCCTGCAGATCGGCCGGGAGGATGGCCGCTTTATCAATCTCTTTCAGCAAGTTTACATCTCGCAGGATGAGCGGGCATCGCGTGCTCACAAAAACAGGGAAGCAATATTTTAAAAGCACCCTGAGAAACTGCTCCGTCATCTTCAACTCTTTCTCATGATGCATGTAAGCGTCCGTCGCCGAACCGACAAACACAATTCCGTATTCACCCTTGCGCGCGCGGCTTGCGAGCTGCTTTTCGAGAATATCCGGCGCATTCACTTTTACTGCAAGCTTCTCCTCCATGTTTTCACCATACTTGCTGCCGCGGATGTAGCAGTACCGGCAATTGCAGGAGCACCCCTCATATGGATTTACCGAGTAATCATCAAGAAACCAGCTATCGCGCTTCTTGTGTTTGTTGAGGACTGACCTGACTTCCTTCTGAATTAGCACGGAATGAAGTAACCACAGAAAATTGGTTTGACAAACTTCATCTCATCCCTGTGGCTCCGCAAAGGAAGCAAGATGATAAAACTCATTGTAAGCGAAGTGGTGCATTTCATAACTTGGCTCGGCTATGAAGTTCATTTTGTGCTTGGTGGTTTTCATGGTGGATACTTTGAGTGCGAAATCTCAGTATTGGGAGCCTTCGAGCACCATTTTAGGATTGCACGAGGGATCGTACAAAATATATGTCCGGGCACACAAGGGATGCGGATATGGCGAATGGGCCGAAAGCACCTTAATCGTGGAAGAAGGATGCAGCCCGTGCCGATTGACGAATTGGGGTTACAATTCATTAAATGTTTCAATTTATCCTAACCCAAGCAATGACTACGTCAGTATCGAAAACAATACGGAAGCAGAATTGTCCATTAGAATCATTTCTTTGAGCGGTAGAATGTTCCATCAATTTATTTTGTCTTCTTATAGTAAGATCGAAATAGGTCGTTTACCTCCAGGCGTGGCAGTGATTGAAATAACAGGTGAAAATTCTGAGCAGCTTAGGAGGTTAATTGCAATTGTTGAATAGTAAAAAATTATGTAAAAATGAAACTACCCTTCTTATCATTTATTGTTTGCAATTTAATTGCAAGCCACTACAATGCTATGTCGCAAGCTGGAACACTAGACCCCACGTTCGGTACAAGTGGGATCGCGAGCTTGCCAGTTGGCTATGGAAGTTCCCTCGCAATTCAACAGGATGGTAGAATAATTCTCGGTGGAGGCAACGGCGGTATTTTTCTGCTTGCAAGATTTTATCCGAACGGAGTCATTGATAGCACCTTTGGTGACGATGGGATTGCACAAGTCATAACGGGTCTGGGGCTTAATCAAAATGAATCGATAGGTCTAAACGCTGAAGGAATGATCATGATGGGTGGAACAAGTTTGAATAACTCAGGTGAGTGGAACATGGCATTAGCCCGATTTAATTCTGACGGAACCTTGGACGAAAGCTTTGGTGACAATGGGGAAGTGCTCACTTCTTCCATAGTGGACGGTACAACCATTAGCGGATACGCAATTGCCGTGCAAGCTGATGGTAAGACTTTACAAGTTGGCAGAGGCTTGTTGAACTTAGGGGGCCAGGGATTTGCTGTTATACGGATCAATAATGACGGTAGTTTGGATAACGTTTTTGGCAATGGTGGTGGAGTAATAGAGCCAATTGGAAATCCAAATCCAGGTGCCTTATGTGCCTTAGTTCAAGCTGACGGTAAAATTCTGATGGGTGGGTATTCTTATAGTGTGCCTGCACCTTCATGTTTCGCGTTGATGAGGCTGAATGCCAACGGCACTCTTGACAACTCATTCAGCGACGATGGCAAAGTGACTACTTACTTTGGAGGAGGAGGGTCATCAGGAAGTTCATTTGATGCTGATGTATCTTATGCGATGGCTCTTCAAACCGATGGTAAGATCTTAATGACGGGTATTGCTGCTCTTGGCGCGAATCCGGACGTCTATGTTCCAATTGTCCGTTATAATACAGATGGCTCGTATGATCAGTCATTCGGCAGTGGAGGCAAATTACTTACTACCATACCAGGATTTGAGGAAGCTACCGCTTATGGTATTACGGTACAGAATGATGGAAAGATCATTACCGCAGGCGAATGCAGTAATGACGTATTTCATGATAAGACCATTTTCTTTACACGCCACTTGCCCGACGGTAAGCTCGATAGCACATTTGGAGAAGGAGGCATCACTATCATGAAACCCGATTCACTTACTGACAATACGGTAAGAGATGTGATTATGCAGGAAGATCAAAAAATTCTGGCCGCCGGCTGGTTTGGTACGGGTGCGAAGGTCATGCGCTTATTGTCCGGACTTGAAGTTGGAATTTCAGATCCTAATCTTGCAAATGACTATGGCATTTTCCCCAACCCCACTTCCACCACCATCCACCTTCAGCTTCCTTCAACACCCACCACCATCACCCTCTTCAATCTCCTCGGAGAAAAAGTGGGAGAAGAAAAAGTAAGTGGCGGTGAGGTAACAATGAATGTGAGTGATTTGCCTGCAGGCATGTATGTGGTGAGAGCGAAAGAGACGCTGATGGGGAAGTTTGTGAAAGAATAATTAAAGCAGAGGTCAGTTCAAGTTTATCACGAACAAGTTCAGCCGTTCAATTATCTCTGCAACTTCTCGACAAGCTCGAAGTGACCCCCGTTTTTCGCCGGAGCGCTGATGTCAGTTCGAGTTTATCGGGAACCAGCGTGAGCGAAAGTGTTGCCGAATAATTCACGCGGCGATCATTCCCTAATTTCATCCCATAATCTTTCACTTCATGAACCAATACCTAATCACCGTGCTTGCCACGGCGCTCGTCTATTTCTTCCTCATCACCGCCATCATCATTTTCGGGAAGAAGGAACTGTCACAACTTTCCATTGTGGATTTGGTTTTCATTTTACTCATCAGCAATGCTGTGCAGAATGCCATGGTCAACGGCGACTGGCACAGTGTGCTCATGGGCGTACTGGCTGCACTCACGCTTTTTATTCTCAACTATACCATGAAGAGCTTGCAGTTCCGGCTGCCCTGGGTGCGGCGGTTACTGGGCGGCATGCCTACCACGCTCATTGAAAACGGCGAGAAGATTGAACGTAATCTCTCCAGGGAAAAAATCACGGATGAAGAACTGATGGCGGCCGTAAGAGAGCACGGAGTGGAAACAGTCAAAGACGTGCGCCTCGCCGTGCTCGAAACAGACGGCAACATCAGCATCATTTCATTTGATCATGACAAGACCACGATTGTGCGCCGGCGCGGAAAGAAGTTGCCTGCGAAGATGCACCGGCAGGAATGAACCGCCTCTCAGAATTTCAGCAGCACGCCACCCATCGCCACCAATCCATAGGTAGGATAGTTGTACCATTCGCGCTGCTTTGATGCCGTGATGTTGTTGAGTGAAACCCAGAAGCCGATATTCTTTTTGTAGTTGTAGGTGGCGCCGAGGTTCACGTCAATGCGTCCTTTCATTTGCGTGGTGACGGAATCGGTTTC
The DNA here is from genome assembly GCA_018267315.1 of Bacteroidota bacterium. GTDB lineage: Bacteria > Bacteroidota > Bacteroidia > Chitinophagales > UBA10324 > JAFDYS01. The sequence goes on from JAFDYS010000033.1 coordinate 10,669, forward strand.
ATTGAAAGCAAAGGCGCCCGATTGCAGGAACAGATCGCCGGTGAAGATGATCTTGTTCTGAATATTGTAGTTCGCAGAAAAGCTGAGTTTCGATTTGGGGATGCCGATCGGTTCATCATCATAATCCAGATCCCAGGATGATGTTTCGCCGCTTACCAGCAGGTTCAGCCGCTCGCTTTGTTTGTATCCCACTTCCATGCGGAAACGCAACACCATCGCTTCGTAATAATAATAGGTGGTGAAGAGTGACGGATTCTCTCCTACCATATGATAGAACGGCACATTGGTTTGCTTGCCGTAGCTGAGCCGCGCATTATACGAGATATTGTTTCCGTAACTGCCCTTTACACCGCCATATCCCTCCAATACTTCTGACGTTGCGGGCGCATAATAGGCGATGAACGGATTTACATCTGAAACTTCCTTGAGCGTATTGGGGCTGCTGCCTCCGAAAATTCCCGCATAGGGAATCAGGTAATCACCGATCACCTCATAGGAACCTTCCGCCACCGGATTCACCATGAACCCGCCATCAACAATTTCAAGGTTCACTCCCGCTTTCAAAAAGAGTTTTGCTTTCCGGTATTCATAGTTGGGAAGAATGGAGAAGTAGTCAATAGCCGTATCCATCGAGGAAGAAAAATTCTCCCGTTCAAAACCAAGATCGAGATTGGCGTGATGCACTTTCTGAATGGTCTTTCCCAACCGTGCATCAAACCTGAAGTAGTCTTCTTTCAGATCATCCAGCATACCCGATCCCGGTTTGCGCCGTAAGTCATGGAACCGGAATTGAAAATCATAGTCCACCTCTGATTTGGTCGGCTTCGTATTGCCCAGACCGAGATTGAGCGAGAAATTCTGAAACTGGTTCTTCAAAAGATCTTTGCTGAACTGATTTGCCGTGTCAGTAAATGCGGGATCGAAGCCATAGAAGTGATACACATCCTGATCATAGCCGATGCCGCCGGACAGAGCCGTGCTTTTGAAATAACTCGTGCCTGACACGTTGCCACCGAGGTGACTCACATCCTGGTAATCCATGCCGGTTGCATGCGAAGAGAGGTAATGGAAGTTTGCACCGTAGCTGTATTTGTCAGAGCGTCCGTTGCCGAGATACACTTCAAAGAGCGGCGTGAGCTGCGTGCCCGCTCCTGCTTTGATGAGATTGTTTTGCAGCTGCGCCTGTTCCTGCTGCGGTAAAGCGAGCGGCTTGATTTCTGATGGAGTAAATGGAAGTGATACCACGTGCTGCTTCACATCGTATTTGAGCGGCTGCATCGCTGTATCCACCGGAGCCGGCTCAGCATGCAATGGAATTTTTACCGCATCGGCTAATAGGGGCTGATACGCTTTCACAACATCCACCTCTTCGCTCTTGATGTTTTGCTGAGCGAATGAGGGAATAGAAAAAAAGAAGGCGATTAAGAAAGAAGCTATTGCCTTACTCCCCTTGCTGGCCTTCATTTGCTGCGCTTTCATACGTTCAATTCGATTCATCACTATCCTCCGTTTGCTCATCAGGAAGCAGCTTTGATTTCTCCGCTTCTTTCGCTTTCACTTCCTCCAGTTTTTTATTGGCTGCCGGAATAATGTCATCGCTTCCCTTGTAGTTATCTATGATGCTCTGCAATGTGGCTTTCGCCTGAAACAGATCGCCCTGTGCGGTGAACACATCAGCCATCAGCAGGTACGACTTGGCAATCCAGTAATCCTGCGATGACTTTGATTTCACCACGTACCAGCATTGCTCTTCGGTTTGTTTGAGTTGGTTTCGGGAAAAATAAATTTCAGCGATGCGGTAGGCCGCTTCAGCGCCGGCCGCGCCGGATGACGCTTTCGATACTACCGAAAACTCGGTGAAGGCCTTATCAAAATCATTGGTTGCAAACGCCACACGACCCAGATAGAAATGCGCTTCAGTCTGATCTTCGGCCGCGGCATTTGCGAGGGAGAGAATGCGGTTGGCGGCATCGGTCACCTCCTGATTGCGCTGCAGGTTGTATGCGCAGTACATCATGCCTTTGGCCGCTTCAAGCGCATCGGCTTTCAGTTCCGCATTATTGCTCACCTGCTGATAATAGGCAAATGCTTTCCCGTAATCCTTCTTCGGATTGTAATTGATGCGCGCCGCCTGCAGCATCGCTTTCGCTGAGAAACGGCTCGGTGACTGATCCGCCACAAACTCATAATCACTGAGCGCTGCATTGTAATCGGCGCTCTTAAACAGACATTCAGCCCGGTAAAAATGCGCATGCAGCGCGAAGGCGCCCTGCGGAAAACTTTTCAGATAATTCCCAAACTCCGAAATGGCCTGGCTGCAGTTGCCCTTGGAGTAATTCGCTTCGGCGGCGAGGTAAGCCACGCTGTCCTGCGTGGCATCGCTGATGTTGATGTTCGGAACACTCTTCACGAAGTTCACATAGCCCTGCGCATCACCGTTGGCCGTGAAAACTTCTTTCACACCGTTCAATGCATCTGCGCGTTCCGGCGAATTGGGATATTTCGTGAGCACCGTGCGGTATTCCTCGAGTGCATTCTTGTTGTTGTCGAGATTGAAGAAAATCAATCCCAGCTTCAGGTGCGATTTCACCACGTAACTGCCGGCAGGATATTTTGAAATCACACGGTTAAATGCTTCTGCGGCTTCATTGTAAGAGGGAATGCTGAGATACGCCACGCCTAATTCATAGAGTGCATCATCAGAATAGATGCTGGAAGGATATGAAACGGAGAGGGATTTGAGCAATGCAATTTTATCTTCCGTTTTACCCTGCAAACCCAGGATGACGGACTTCTGATACATGGCATAGTCAGCACCCGTCAGCTTTTTTGTGATCACCGCATCGTAAGAGGATACGGCATTGCCATAAGACCGGGTCATAAAACTGCAATCGCCGCTGCGCAACAGGGCATCGGCATATATGCTTTTCGACGGTTCCGTGGCGGCAGCAGCCAATGCCGTTTTCACACTTTGAAAACTTGCACCCGCTTTGTCATATGCTTCCTGCCCGAGGTAGCTGTATCCGAGGGTATAGTCGCTGTTCACCTTCGTAACATCCTTCGGCAATTTCATTCCGGACTTCAGCAGATCCTGAAACTGATTATGACTTTCAATGGCGGACGCATAATCTTTCAACTGATACGCGCATTCACCCTTCCAGAAATACGCCGCTGCCTGCAATGCCGGATCAACGGGATTGGTGAGTGATTCATCCAGCAACCCGTTGGCATCAGCATATTTCTTCTCATTAAATAATTCGGTGGCGCGGGAGAAGGCAACTTTCTGGTAAGCCCTCCGCATTTCAGGAGATTTTACAGAGAGACTCTTAATCACTTCCAATGCATCGCGGTAGTTGCTGGTGGAAAGAAATTCCTGAGTGAGAAATTGCTTGGCGTCTTCCGTGTAAGCCGATTTAGGATAGGAAGCTATGAATTGCTGCAGGGCCTTCACCGAAACATCGTGATAGTTGAGTTCATGCGAGAGTTTGGCGAACTGAAATGCGGACTGCTCCTGCACGAAAGAATCGAAATTCATTTTCGCTGCATTCTCAAAAGCCAGCCGCGCATCATTCTTCCGGTCTGTTTTCACGTAGCAGTCGGCCAGCAGGTACAGCGCATTCTGCCCCAATGAATCATTGAGCACCGTTAACTGCTCCAGCGTTTTAATGGCCTCATCATATTCCTTTGTTTGGTACTGGCAGAAACCGATCTGGTACAAATCCGCTTTGGAGATCTTCTGCGTCCCGCTGAGAAATGCCGTGAAGTACGGCAGCGCTTTTTCATACTGCCCTTTTTCGAAATAGGACTTACCGACGAGCTGCTGCATTTCGGTGAGGTAGGGTGAAGAAGACGCTGTGAGCGTGGCGGCATCGCTGATGACGCCGTCGTAATCGTGCTGCATGAACCGGATGTTGGCGAGATAGTACGGCACTACCGGCTTGTACAACTCCGATTGCCCGGCAATTCTGAATGACTTGAGCGCATTCTGAAAATCGCCCTGCTTGTATGAGATGTAAGCGTAATAGTAATTCGCCGGGTAGTAGTATTCATTCTGCGTGGTCCTGAGCTTTTCGAATACCGGCCGGGCTTTGTCAAAATCTTTCTGGTAGAAATAACAGGTGGCGAGGCGGAAATCATAAACAGCTTTCTCATCGTCGCTTAAATCGGCGGGATCCACCTGCCGGTATTTCGGAAGCGCCTTGTTGTACTTCTTCTGGTCGAAATAGATATTGCCGAGCTGGAAATAGGCCCGGCGCACCGTGGCATTTATCTCGTTCTCTTCGATCAGATCGCTGAACAATTTTTCTGCATCGGGTCGGTTCAGTTCCTTGCTGCACAAGGCATCGTAATACTTCGCATGGATCAGCAGTTCATGAGAAGTTACTGCCAGCAGTTGACTGATCCGCACAATCGCTTCACGGAATTTCTCCTGAGCAGCCGCATATTTTTCTTGTTGCAACAGTTCCATCCCTTTTCGGTAATCGCGGTCAAGATCGGTGTTGACGGAAGTTTCCTGTGCATGCAGTGCTGCGCAGAAGCAAATAAGGAACAGCGAACAGAAAATCTCTCTCTTCATCATCAAATGGCAATTCGTAAAAGTCTTCTGTTCTCCTTTCGTATAAGTTGTTCGTTCAAAAATGATATTCACACTCATCAGCGGCATGTGTAATAGTGGATACATGTGCAAATAGAATGGCATACAGAGTTCACCCGGTAAGCTGAATTCCACGTTGAACGAACCATAACCGCAAATAGTATCCCCACGATTCGGCTAAAGTTCAAAACGGCAACGACGATCCCACCCTGGGTAAAAATGGCCACTGATCAGCCGATGACATGATAAAAATCAATATCAAGCCTAACAATAGTCACAATTTTTTAGAGTTTCGGATCAGTAGCTTCAAACTCTCATTTATCTGCTTTCAAAATTTAAGACATTCAACTTGCAAATATGAAATTACTTCTATACTGCACTTTGACAATTTTTTGCATAACTTTCCTGTATCACATCAGACAGCTGAAAGCACAATGCACATGCGACGCACCATCGAATATTAGCATTAACTGGTCAAAACCAATCGATGTGGGTATTGACGATGTGTGTTGGGATATTATTCCAATTGATGATGATCAAGATGCTGTAGCTGATGATGGTTACATCGTGGTTGGGTCTGTTAACTCTGATGCTGGAGGAGCAAATAGCGGAATGGATATCTATATCGCAAGACTTAATACAGCGGGTACAACCATTGTGTGGGATGAAGCGTGGGATGGAGGAATGAGTCCAGCAAATCAGGACGTAGCATACTCAATCATTCAAACAAGTACAGGGCACATTCTCATATGCGGCTCTACTGCAACCAACCATTTTGGATCCAGCGTAAACAGAAATGCGTGGGTGGGTAAAATGGATGTAGATGGCAATTGGGTGAACGGTTGGCCAAAACAATACGGAAGCACCGGTGATGATATTGCTTATGACATTGCAGAAGACTTAAGCGGGAATTACGTAATCGCCGGAACGGCAAGCGCAAGCGGCAACGACCTAGGAAGTCAAACTGTCCATTCAGATGGTGACTATTGGGTTTTTAAGATCGGTGCCACAGGATACCTCAATACAAATTATTCGAAGGTATATTATGGAAGTAATTCTGGTAATGATTATGCCCGAAGTATATTAGTGGATTGCAGCACTGGCCAATATATTGTATCAGGGTTCTGTAAATCTTGTGATCCTCAAAATACGTTGCATTCGCAGGCCAACATTCTGAAAATTCCAACGAATTTCGGAACTCCTGATTACAACGAAACTTATGGATACAATGGAAGTAACCAGGATTTTGGTTCTTATGGCCTCATACAACCTCATTCAACTTTTGGTACATGTGCAGTTACGCCTGACCCTCTTGATGGATTTCTTACAATAGGTATTCAACATCCAGCCGATGGATGCTTTGGTGGTCAACATGATTTTTGGTTGGTAAAAACGGATAATGTATTAGCAGATGTAGATTTCAGCGAAGCATGCGTAGATGCTGACGCAGGTGGGGCATATGGAGGGAAACTTAAAGACAACGGGCACAGTGTTGTCCAGGCGTGTGAAGGTTATTTACTTGCTGGAATTACAAAGTCAAATAATCTTGATTTGACCTGCTCTAATTGTCAAGTCCAATGCAATCATTACGATTGTGATGAAGATGAGACAGAGGACATTTGGCTTGTTATGGTTAACAGTGAAACCGGTGAATATATCTGGGACGAATCCCTTGGAGCAAGTGGAGACGATGGCGCCTACAGTATTAAACGGGTTCATGATGGTTCTTATGTAGTTGCAGGTTATCTTACTAACGCTAATGGCGATACAGATTTTTACATTGTAAACTTTGAAATCGTTACCACATGTGTGGCTCCCGTTCTGGATGACCCTGATATTTCTACATACTGTTCTACCTTAAGCTGGACGACAGACCCCTGTGTGCCATACTATGATCTTCGATACAGAGAAGGAACAGGAGCATGGGTGCTGGTAGCAAATGCCAGCAGTCCGTATGTAATCACCAATCCAACAAATGATGGTGTTAATAGTTTCAGTTGGGGAGTTCGGGCTCGCTGTTCACCAAACTATTGGAGTAGCTATACAGGAGGCGATGGCTTCAATATTTCGTACTGTGGCAGCAGCCCGGTAAATTGTACAAGTTGCACAAAACTTGCAAGTCAAGATTTGGAATATGATAATAAGAATGTGTTAAATGTATATCCGAATCCTTCCTCTGGTAGTTTTAATCTATCATGCCAGTTTTCACTCAAAGTTAATCGAGAAGCCACAGTGGAGATAGTTGATCAATTAGAAAGGTGCGTTTCGACATATACGGTTGAAGTTAGTGACGGCTTGATTGATCAGCAATTCGAGGGTATTAATGTGCCACCAGGATTTTACTTGGTGCGCCTTTCGGTGGATGGGGAAATATATAAGGCTAGAATTGTTTTTCAGTGAATTGTTCTGTCCGATATAATCTTAATTCACTTTAGATAATTATAAATCCATTAGGTAATATTATGAAAACATTTTTACTCTCAAGTCATTTGTTCTTATCAGTTATTCCTGCTCTCGGTGATAGTTGGATTCAAAAAGCAGACCTTGGGGGTAATGGAAGAGAAAACGCTGTTGGGTTTTCAATTAATGACAAGGGTTATATTGGAACAGGAAGTGCAACGAATGAAGGATTCAGTAAAACTTTTTGGGAATACGATGTCGGATTAAATGCGTGGACTCAAAAAGCAGACTTAGCAGGAGCCGGCAGAGAAAGTGCAGTTGGTTTTTCTATAGGAGGAAAAGGATATGTTGGCTTAGGCAAAATAGAAGACTGTTGTTATACAGATGACTTCTGGGAATATGATCCAGTATCAAATGAATGGACACAAAAGGCAAATTTCCCAGGAGGTAAACGGGCTTCTTCATTTGCTTTTACAATCGGCCAGAAGGGCTATGTAGGAACAGGCGGAACAAATACTATCAAGAAACAAGATTTCTGGGAATATGATCCTACGGAAGACATCTGGACTAAAAAAGCCAATTATGGAGGTGGTCAAGTCACCGGATCTGCCGCATTTGCTCTTGGTGGAAAAGGATATGCAGGAACGGGCCGCGACTTTGACCTTAACTATAGAAACGACTTTTGGGAATATGATCCAGTGGCCAATATTTGGTTACAAAAAACCGCTTTTCCTGGCGGAGTAAGAACTGGTAGTGTTGGATTTTCAATTCAGGGTAATGGATATATCGGTTTCGGGGAAACACTCGACACGAGCTTTTCTGATTTTTGGCAATATAATCCATCCACAGAAAGTTGGTTAAATAAATCTGATTATCCAGGAGGTGGATCAGATGATCAGGTGGGCTTTGCAATCGGAGAAAAAGGTTACGTAGGAACAGGCGGCGCTAGTGAAAAGGAATTTTATCAATATTCGCCAGATTGCATAACACCAACGAGTTTTATCACTTCCAATCTCAAACCCACTTCTGTAAAAGTGAGCTGGGACATTGTGCCAGGTGCGGAAACATACAACATTCGTTACCGCGAGACCGGTACAGTGCCGTGGGTAAAAGTTACCTCTCAATTGAACTATAAAAAGCTGACAGGGCTTTCGCCTGATACTGAATATGATTGGGCAGTAAAAGCAGTTTGTGATCCGGTGAGCAATATTTCCTCTGATTGGAGTGCAACGCAAAACTTTACCACAAAACCATTGCGGTTGGAAAATGAAATTTTTGAATCAGAATTTTTACTGAAGATTTTGCCGAACCCGTTTTCTGATTGGACTACTATTTCGCTTTCAGTTAAAGAGCCGTCTCAGGTAGTAATTGAGCTATGGGATTTGTCTGATAGAAAGCTGGCGACTTTACTTGATCAGGCTATTGAGGAAGGCAACCACGAGATAAAACTGGATCGGCGAGGTTTAGCAGAAGGAATATATTTATTGAAAGTAAGCATGAATGATCTATCCCGAACCATGAAGGTGATCATTCAGTAATTCGCACAAAAATTTAAAGACCATTTTTATGAAAGCAATTGCTCTTTGTTTCATCTGTTCATCAATGACAATTTTAAGTTGCACTGCACAGATTTTCGAGAATACTGTAGTTACTAACAGCACTTTCATTGCTTCTTCATTCATTACTGACAATGAAGGTTGGTTAATAGATAACAACGGCAAACTTTGGCATACTAACAATGGAAGCTTGGCATGGGACTCATCTGTAACTGAGCATCATTTTTTGAAAATGGATTTTACTGACGGCTTACATGCCTTCGCTCTTGAGGCTGATATTGCGTATAAAACTTCTGATGGTGGTTACACTTGGTCGCCCTTGGTCGTGCCCGGTATTATTGGTAAGTCCCTTTTCTTCCTGGATAGCCAAACAGGTTTCATTAGTGGTCGCAATACAATATTCAGAACTACTGATGGAGGAGAAAACTGGTCAACCATTGAGACTGATGACGTTTCATTTCTTGACTATTATTTTATCAGCCCGTTGCTCGGGATAGCTTCAGCATACGATGAAGAATCAAATCGTAGTCTTTGGCGAACAACTGATGGTGGTTTGACATGGATGAATGTATTCAATGAGAGAAATTTCTATATGAACTCAGTTTGGTTCACGAATGAGACCACAGGATGGGCCGCCGGTTATTATGATCGCTTCGGAATCAAAGAACCAGCTATTCTTAGGACTACTGATGGTGGCCAAACATGGAAATCTGCCTATCGAAATGTCTATGTTGACAGCAGAGGTGAATCATTATATGATATTCGATTCAGAAATGAAATGGAGGGATATGCAATTTCACGCTACGCATATGATGTATATACAACTGATGGAGGAACTAACTGGTACCTTGCTCATGCTGCGGATACATTAGGCCTCTCACCACAATATGGTATATATAAAGTGTTGGACGGATATAGTGATATGTACCTTATTGGTCGGCGGGGAAATATTGCCATATGGAAATAACCATTTGAAGAGTTGGATAAAATCACCCCCCGTAATTCTTAAGTAGACCACAAGCAGAGACTAACTGCTGAAGAAAAGCACAACCTCGCACTGAGTAATCTAGAACGTCAGCGACGCCCCCACACTTGGCAGAATCGGCAACTGATCCACCCTTTCATAGCGCACGCGGTCGAAGTAGAAGATGTTGGCGCGGTTGTACACGTTGATCACACTGGCATTGAGTTCAAGGTCGGAGTTCTCGGAGATATGGAACGTTTTCTTCAGCGCCAGATCAAGACGGTGATAGTACGGCAGCCGCCCGGTGTTTAAACTGTCGTCATAAATGATGCCGAGCGATCCGTTTTGCGTGGTGTAATTGGTGTTGATGCCCTCAAGGAAATTCACCTGTTCATAAAATCCCTGTGTGAGGGTAAACGGAAATCCCGATCCGAAATTCCAGCGCACATCAAACTCCCAGCTTCCGTCCTTGCCCCAGTTGTAAGCGCCCACTACGTTGAGATTGTGCCGGCGGTCATAGTGCGGCGGATAAACCTGCTCTCCGTTGTTTCGGTTTACGAAACCCAGTGAGTATGCAACCCACAGGTAGTAGCGTTTATAGGTGTACTTGGCCAGCAGGTCAATCCCATATGCTTTGCCGGTCTCAATCTGAAAGTCAGGATCGGTTTTGAATAGTTTCTCGCGGTTGATATTAATGAGCTGCGTGAACCACTTGTAATAGGGTTCGAGCGTGAGCTCCAGATTCTTGTTCACATTCCACTCCACGCCTACCACCGTTTGAATGGCTGTTTGCAGGTTATTATCAGAAGGAGTTCCGTCAATTTTATCGAGAGTCCCCTGCGGTGCCGTGAGGTAGCCGGTAAAGAGATTCACCACATCCTGATCGGATTTGGTGCTGATGAAATTCTGGCTGTAAATACCCACAGCGCCTTTGAAGCGGAAGTTGTTATTGAGATTATACTTCAATGAAACTCTCGGCTCCGGTGAAATCACCGGCAACGATGCATAGTACTGCAGGCGCAAACTCGGCTCCAGCAGGAATTTCTCATTGAAGATGTATTTGAAAAGAACAAAGGCGGCAAACTCTGTGCTGTTGTCATCCTGTTCCACTTTCAAACCGAGCGCGTTGAAAAACTGCAGGTGGGTACGAAAGCCGCCGATGTCGAATCCGAATTTGATATTTCCATGCGGAATAAAATATGTGAGATCCGTGGAGAGATCGAATCCGCCGATACTGCTTTCGCGCGGCTTGTTGTCGCCTTCGTTCAACGTGATTGTGTAATTGGAATAAGAAAGCGTGCCGCCCATAAGTACCTGCGAGCCCACCGGCACGAGGTTGAAGTTGGTGCCGAAGCCGTATTCATTCCAGTCATAATCACTCACGCCCTGGTACTTGGTGTGATCTGTGAAGTTGAATCCGAACAGACTGAACTTGCTGCCGCTGGCGCTGTTGAATGAAAGCTTGCCATAAAAATCCTGGAAGCTGTACGGCAAGCCCGAGGAGTCCACGTATGAATACAGCGCAGGAGAGGTTTTATCGAGATAGGAAACTTTGGCATTCACGAGATACGAGATGCTCGCCCCCGTGGCATCCTGTTTCTTGATCGGTCCTTCGAGAATAGCCCGTGCAAGAAAAGGGCTTGCACCCACTACCCCTGAAAGGCGTTTCTTGTTTCCGTCGCGCGTGGTTACATCAAGCACGGCGCTCAGGCGATCACCATACTCGGCGCTGAAGCCGCCGGTAAACACATTCACGCTGCGGATCACATCGGTTTCAAAAACAGAAAACAATCCGATGGAATGAAACGGATTATAGATCGTCATGCCATCAAGCAGCACTTTGTTTTGAATGGGCGAGCCGCCGCGGATATACAACTCGCCGCCCTGATCACCGGTGAAGATGACTCCGGGAAGCACCTGCAGATACTGCGCAAGATCGGCCGAACCGCCCACTGCCGGAATGCGTTCAATGTCCTTCGTACTGATCTTGGTCATGGACACCTGCGTTTCCGTTTTCTTCTCTTCGCGCTGCGCGGTCACATCCACGTTCGATAACTCGATCCCTTTTTGAGTGAGAAAAATTTTCTGATTTACGATCTGATTGTTTTTCACTGTCACACTCACTTCCGCCGTATCATATCCGAACTGGGTGCAGAAGATCAAATACGTTCCTGCCGGCACGTTGGGGATATTGTACACGCCCTGCTCATCCGTTTGCGCTCCCAGGTTAGCGCCTTTCAGGATCACATTCGTGTAAATGACAGGTTCCCCGTTCTCTTTGTCATATACAACGCCGCGGATGGTTCCGCCCTGGGAGAAAGCTGTTGCTGAAATAATCAATAATAACAGGAAGGAGAAAATATGTTTCATGAAGCGGTGAATGGTAAATAGTGAATGGTCAATGGTCAATGGTGAATATTGAAAATTGAATTGTGATAAACAAATCATTTGCCTAATGTAATTTCATCATCTCGTGTCAACTGTCAACTGTCAACTAATCTTACCACACTCCCACCCCCTGTCGCACAATAGTTGCATCTCCTTCCGTAAAATCCACCACCGTTGAGGGCTGATTGCCTCCGGAACCGCCATCCACCACCAGGTCCACCCTGCCTCTCATCTTTTCTTCAATGCGCTTGGGATCGGTCATGTAATCCAGTATCACATCTTCATCGTGGAGCGAAGTGGACAGCAACGGATTGCCGAGCGCCTGCGCCAGCGATCTTGCTATTTCATTATCCGGAATGCGGATGCCCACCGTTTTCTTATTGGTGCCGAACAAGCGGGTTACCTGCGGTGAAGCTTTAACGATAATGGTGAACGCTCCGGGAAACACACGCTTCATTTCCCTGAACACCGGCTGATCGAGCGTTGCCGTGTACTGCATGGCCTGGCTGATATCATGACACACGAAAGAAAAATCGGGTCGTCGCTTTCCGCTCAGCTTGATCAGTTTCTCTATTCCTTTCTTGCTCATTAAATCACATCCGAAAGCATAGACCGTGTCCGTCGGAAACACGATCACTCCTCCGTCGCGCAGGGTGTTCACGGCCGCTTGAAGTTTCTGTTCACTCAGGTGTTCGGGAAAAATTTTCAGCAGCACGCCGAATAGCTTTTATATGTTCCTGTGATCCTCATGCCGCAGCCACCACTTTGCTTACCAGCTCGGCTGCTTCTTTCAGTTCAATCGCTGAATACACTTTCAACCCGGATTTGTCAATCATCTCCTTGGCCACATCGGCATTCGTTCCCTGCAACCTGACGATGATGGGTACCTTGATCTCTCCGATATTGTTGTACGCATCAATAATTCCCTGAGCGACGCGGTCGCAGCGTACAATGCCACCGAAGATGTTGATGAGAATGGCTTTCACATTCGGGTCGGAAAGTATGATGCGGAAACCGGCTTCCACCGTTTGCGCATTGGCCGTGCCGCCAACATCAAGAAAGTTGGCCGGCGACCCTCCTGCCAGTTGAATCATGTCCATAGTGGCCATCGCCAATCCGGCGCCGTTCACCATGCAACCCACATTGCCGAAGAGCTTGATGAAATTGAGATTGTATTTGCTCGCCTCCACTTCCGCCGGGTCTTCTTCAGTGATGTCGCGCAGGTCAGCGTATTCCTTGTGGCGGATGAGTGCATTATCATCCAACTTCACTTTGGCATCCACGGCCACAATCTTGTTGTCAGAAGTTTTGAGCGTAGGATTGATTTCGATGAGGGTGGCATCCAGCTCCACATACGCTTTGTAAATCATCGTTACAAAACGAACCATGTTCTTGTAGGCATCACCGGTTAGACCGAGATTGAATGCGATTCTTCGCGCCTGAAATGGTTCCAGCGGCGTAGCAGGGTCCACCCATTCCTTGAAAATTTTCTCCGGTGTTTTGGCCGCCACTTCTTCTATATCCATTCCGCCTTCCGCTGAATAGATGATTACATTCCGCTTCTTCTCACGATCCAGCAGCACGCTCATGTAGTACTCGTGGCGGTCTTTCGCTTCACCATAGTACATGTCTTCAGCAATCAACACCTTGTTTACCCGCTTTCCCTGCGCACCCGTTTGAGGGGTTACGAGATTCATCCCCAGTATCTGCTCCGCTTTTTCCTTCACCTTATCCAGCGTATCCGCCACTTTCACGCCGCCACCCTTGCCCCGGCCGCCGGCATGAATCTGCGCTTTCACCACCCAGATGTGGGCATCACGTTCATTTTTCAATTGCTTGGCGGCTTCAATAGCAGCGTCGACACTTTCAACCGCATGCCCCTCCTGCACTTTCACGCCGTAACGTTTCAGCAGTTCCTTGCCCTGGTACTCGTGGAGATTCATTCTTTATTTTTTGAGAGGGTCAAAAATAATCTGAAAAGTCTTATGGCTTCATGGCAAAACGACATACCTGACGAATTACAATTTGGTGACGAATGACTGCTCATAACCAGCAAACCCTGAAATCAATTTTCTTTACAGCGTGATTGAAGCGATTGACATCCATAAGTTCTACGGCGACCTGCACATCCTCAAAGGGGTATCAGTAAAAGTGTCGCAGGGAGAAATTGTATCTATCGTAGGACCATCGGGCGCCGGCAAGAGCACGCTGCTTCACATTCTCGGCACGCTGGATCGCGCATCCAAAGGCACTGTGTTGTTTGAAGGGAATGATGTTTTCCGGATGAATGACAAAAAACTGGGATTGTTCCGCAATCAGCACATCGGTTTTGTCTTCCAGTTTCATCACCTGCTTCCGGAGTTTACGGCTATTGAAAATGTGATGATACCGGGTTTTATTGCGAAGAAGAATACTACGGCGGTTAAGGAGAAAGCCATTGAGTTGCTCTCTTATCTCGGGCTGCGGGAACGCGTACAGCATAAGCCCGCTGAACTATCCGGCGGAGAGCAGCAACGCGTGGCCGTAGCACGTTCCCTCATCAATGATCCTAAAATCATTCTCGCTGATGAACCTTCCGGCAACCTGGATACCGATCATGCCCGCGAACTGCATGAATTGTTTTTCACCCTCCGTAAAAAACTCAATCAAACCTTTGTGATCGTGACCCACAATGAAGAACTGGCTTCCATGGCCGATCGAAAACTGGTGATGAAGGATGGTGAGATCAGTGACTGAAGAATCTTCAGTCCAGGGAGCAGTGTCATTTCAAAATCGGCGGCGCTTGCGATAAAAGCATTTCCTAACTTTCCATTCAATAACTCTTGCTTTGTCTATATCAGAAATTCTCAGGCAGCACTGGGGCTTTTCGCAGTTCCGCGAGATGCAGGAAGACATCATCAATTCCGTGCTTGCAGGAAACGACACCCTGGCGCTGATGCCGACGGGCGGAGGAAAATCCATCTGCTATCAGGTACCGGCACTGGCCAAAGAAGGACTCTGCATCGTTGTTTCGCCGTTGATTGCATTGATGAAGGACCAGGTGCAACACCTGCATGCCAAAGGAGTGAATGCCGTAGCCATTTTCAGCGGCATGTCGCAGCGGGAAATTGATGTGGCGCTCGATAACTGCGTGCACGGCCATTTCAAACTGCTTTATGTTTCGCCCGAACGACTCACCACTGAGATCATGAAAGTGCGTGCCGCCAAAATGAAAGTGAACCTGTTGGCGGTGGATGAAGCGCATTGTGTTTCCCAATGGGGCTACGATTTCCGCCCTCCGTATTTGCAAATTGCGGAATTCAGAAAAGTGATTCCCGGCGTGCCGGTTCTCGCGCTCACCGCCACAGCAACGCCCGAGGTGGTGGATGATGTGTGCCGCAAACTCGATTTCCAGCATGGAAAGATTTTCAAAAAGAGTTTTCTGAGAAAGAATCTTTCATACAGTGTTTTGTATGAAGAAGACAAGCAACAGCGGATTCTGAAGATGCTTCAAAAAGTGCCGGGTACAGCACTCATTTATGTACGGAACCGGAGAAGAACCAAAGAGGTGGCGGAGTTTCTGAAAAGAAATAACATCAGTGCCGATTACTATCATGCCGGCCTCGATCACGCCACCCGCTCAGCCAAGCAGGAAAACTGGATGAAAGATCAAACGCGTGTGATGGTTTGCACCAATGCATTCGGCATGGGTATAGATAAATCCTCCGTGCGACTGGTGATTCACTGGGATGTGCCCGATGACCTTGAATCTTATTTCCAGGAAGCAGGCCGCGCCGGACGGGATGAGAAGAAATCTTTCGCGGTGTTGCTGTACAACAAGAGCGATATGATTGACCTGGATGACCGCCTGAAGCATGGCATTCCCACGATAAAAAAACTGAAATCAACCTATCAGGCGTTATCCAATTTTTTTCAAATGGCCGTTGGGTCGGGTGAAGGGAGCAGTTTCGATTTCGATATGGCGAAGTTTTGCAAAACCTACCGCCTCAATCCACTCTCATCCTATGAAGCGCTTGGCGTGCTGGCACAGGAAGGATACATCTCCACCACCGATTCCGTTTTTATGCCCAGCCGGCTTTTTATCACGGCTGAAAAAAATCAGTTGTACCGGTTTGAAGTGGAGAACAAAAAATACGAGCCGCTGATCAGGGCCCTGCTCCGGGCCTATTCCGGAATCTTTGAAGAATTTGTTTCCATCAACGAACATGAAATCGCCCGCCACCTGAAAGTCAACCGCGAGGTGGTTCATGATCAGTTAAAGGAACTTCAGCACTTTCAGCTGCTGCAATATGAACCGCAGAAGGATGCCCCGCAAATTGTATTCACCAAGCCGCGGCTCGACAGTGAACACATGACGTTCGATTATGAGTTGCTTCGCCGCCGGCGGGAATCACACGTGAAGCGGCTGACGGCCATGAAACAATATGCCATGCAGCGAATCCATTGCCGCAGCCGCGAACTGCTCCGTTACTTCGGCGAAACGGATTCAGTGCGCTGCGGCATCTGTGATGTGTGCCTTGGACGCAACCGCCTCCAGCTTACCGATGTTGAATTCGAGGAAATCACCGGGCAAGTGCGCTCATTGCTGACTCAACATCCGCTCTCAGTCAGTGAGCTGGTTTCTAAAACTAAGCAGCTCAATGAAAAACAGGTGCTTGAAACCGTGCAGTTCCTGTTGGATAATGAGGAACTGAAATGGAATGAAAGCAATCAACTTATCTTGCAACACAAATAAAACCGGAACACCATCCGGCGCGACAGAACGGAATTGTTAACCGTGATTTTCCGTTTAACCGGTGTGATCAGCGTTCCATTTATTCATGCCCCGCATCATCTTCACAGTCATCAACGACCTCACTTACGACCAGCGCATGCATCGCATTTGCTCTTCGTTGGCACGTGATGGTTATGATGTGTTGCTGATTGGAAGAAAACTTAAAGATAGTCTGCCACCCGATCGCAAACCTTTCCGCCAGCAACGGCTGAAACTTCTGTTCACCAGAGGTAAACTCTTCTACATCGAATACAACCTGCAGCTGTTCCTGCTGCTGCTTTTTACAAAATTTGATGTGGTCTGCGGTATTGATCTTGACACGATTCTCCCCTGCTACTTCGCAGCGAAATGGAAAGGGAAGCGATGTGTGTATGACGCGCATGAAATTTTTTCCGAAGTCCCCGAAGTAACACAGCGTTCATCCATTCAAAAAATCTGGAAGCGGGTGGAGCGCTTCGCAGTCACCAGAATTGATAACTGCTACACGGTAAGTGAAAGTCTGGCTGCTTACTTTCTTGATCACTATGAGCGCCGGTTTGAAGTGATCCGCAACGTCCCGTTGAAGAAAGAAACGCCCCCTCCTTCAGTCCCCGATGCAGAAATTCCGATTATCATTTACCAGGGCGCACTCAATGAAGGGCGCGGGCTCGAAGCGATGATTACTGCGATGGATGGAATCGAAGCCAAGCTGCTGCTTGCGGGCGACGGGGATCTCTCAGGCAAACTCCGTTCATTAACAAGCGAACTTCGTTTGGACAACAAGGTGGAATTCGCCGGCAAAAAGAAAGCAGCGGAACTGAATGAACTCACGCGGCAAGCATACATCGGAATCAACCTGCTCGAAAACCAAGGACTTAACTATTACTATTCACTTGCCAATAAATTTTTTGATTACGTCATGTCCGGCGTACCGCAGGTGACGATGGATTTCCCTGAATATAAAAACATGAACAGCGAATTTGAAGTGGCGTTGCTCATTCCGAATCTTGAAAAGGGAACCATTACTGCCGCCGTAAATCAGTTGCTGCGGCAAAAAGATTTCTACTTTCGCCTTCGCCAAAATTGCCTGCTTGCACGTGATGATTGGAACTGGGAAAAGGAAGAACAAAAGCTTCTTTCTTTTTACCGGAAAATGAAATGAGCCACCACCTGCACATCATCTCATTTAATGTACCGTTTCCGCCCGACTACGGCGGCGTGATGGATGTGTTTTACAAGATCAAGGCGCTGCACGACCTGGATGTAAAAATTCACCTTCATTGTTTTGAATACGGAAGAAAAGAAGCAGATGCGCTCAAACTGGTTTGTGAAGAAGTGTATTACTACAAGCGCGAGCACAGCATCATTGATTTTACTTCCACCACGCCCTACATTGTAAAAACACGCAAGTCCGATGAGTTGCTTCAGCGGCTCTCCGCTGAAAAATATCCGATACTCTTCGAAGGGCTTCATACCTGTTACTACCTCGATCGTCCCGAACTGAAAGACCGTGTGAAAGCCGTGCGCATGCACAATGTGGAATGGGACTATTACCGGCACCTGAGTAAAAGCGAATCGGGCATGTGGCGGCGCTTCTATTTCTACACCGAATCCATCAAGCTGAAGAATTACGAGAAGATTCTCGCGGCGGCGGATCATTTACTGCCCATTTCGCAAAATGATTATGATTACCTGCATCAGCAGTTCAGCAATGTTACCTACCTGCCGGCCTTTCATCCCAATGAAGAAGTGACGAGCATGCCGGGGCGGGGTGACTATGTGCTATATCATGGAAATTTATCTGTGGTGGAAAATAACCAGGCGGCGCTTTTCCTTGTAAGCAAGGTTTTCGCAAACACGGAAATCAAACTCATCATAGCCGGCAGTGATCCTTCGCCGCTGCTGGTGGAAGCCGTGAAGAACAACCGCAGCGTGGAACTGCGCATTAATCCGGGTGAAGTGGAAATGATGCGGCTCATCCGCCATGCGCACATCAACATTCTGCCCACGTTTCAGAACACCGGAACCAAGCTGAAACTGCTGAACGCCCTTTTCAACGGGCGGTTTGTTATTGCCAACCATCCCATGATTGAGAATACGGGACTGGAATCACTTTGTCATGTCAGGAATTCGGCGGATGAAATGACTGAGTCAGTCAAAGAAATTATGGGGCATACATTTGAGGAAGAAGAAGTGGAAAAACGACGGAGGGTGCTGGGCGAACTCTATTCCAACAGAAAGAATGCGGAGAAACTGATGCCGTTGTTTTTCACCGTGAGCGGCTGATCAGGCGGGTTCCATTACAGATGCTTCCACCACCGCTCCGTTTTCACATTTCAAAGTGCGTGAAGGAAATTTCTGCAGCGTCATGTAATCATGTGATGCGAGCAGCACCGCCGTGTGCGATGACTGTGAAATTTCTTTCAGCAGCCGGATGATTTCTTCTGATGCTTCGGGATCGAGATTGCCGGTGGGTTCATCAGCGAGAATGAGATCGGGATGATTGAGCAGCGCCCGCGCGATCACAATACGTTGCTGCTCACCGCCGCTGAGCTCGTGCGGCATTTTGAATCCTTTCGTCCGCAGGCGAACCAGGTCCAGCACCTCTTCAATCCGCGCCTGCATCTTTGCTTCCTCCTTCCACCCGGTTGCTTTGAGCACAAACCGGAGATTATCCTCCACGCTGCGGTCAGTGAGCAACTGAAAATCCTGGAACACGATACCGAGTTTGCGGCGGAGGTACGGTGTCTCTTTCCAACTCATCTTCTTTAGATCATAACCGCACACCCTCCCTTCACCTTCAGTCAGCGGCAGGTCGCAATACAGCACGCGCAGCAGACTGCTTTTACCGGTTCCGGTTTTGCCAATCAGGTACACGAATTCACTTTGCTCAATGGTCACGGAAACATCCTTCAGCACGATCGCCTGCTGCTGATAAATATTCACATGCTTCAGTTCAACTACCAGTTCAGCCATTACACATCCAGTTTTTTCAGTTTTCCAAAAGGCAATTCCGAAATGATCCTTTTCAATTCATCCGTTTTTGATTCCAGCCCGATTTTCTTCAATGCATCTTCCGGCCGGTCAGCTCTGAAGTAAGCGAGTAACGTAAACTGATCATCTCTTATTTGCACGTAATCAGGAATCTTCACCTTGCCCCGAATCTTAATGATGTACACTTTCCAAAATTCGATAAGAATGCCAAATGCGCTCCTAAAAGTTTTCGACACGCGGTGCAGCGTATTGACTGAATCGCTCAGATGATTCGTGGTTTCAATCATGCTGTCTTCAATCTTCATTTATATATGTGCCTGAACTCACCGGAACAAATCGTCCTTTGATTTCGGCCGGAGCGAATCAAGCCAACTGAAATTTCTCAGCCGCGATTCTTCCATCGGAAACTCTCCGAGAGGAAACAGCGTGGCATCGGGCTTGGTGAGGAAACAAATACGGCTTACCTGTCGGGTGGAATCAAAATAGAGAATCATATTGGAACACACCGCTTTGTTCACGCCGATATAACCGCCGGCTTCGTCCTTAGCGTAGTAGATACTTTCGCCGTTGCCGACGATCTGCATGTGGTCAAGGTTCCCCCCGCTGAAAAAAGCGAACATGTTTTTTCCGCGCGCCTGATTGAACAATCCGGAATCGGCGAGACTGCACGCAAATGCATTTTGCAGCAGATTCATCTTATCCACCTTCTGATCGCGGAGGTGAACCTGAATGGTATCAGCTTTCATCTGGTTGTTATCAACCCACAGTACCGGTTTACCAAACAACCGGAAAACAGAATCGCGAAAACTGAAACTGGCCGAATCGCACACACTCTGCAGATCGCTCTTGAACATTTTTACGTGATGAAAAGCGATCAGCTTGCGAATCTTGTCAGAATCTTCTTTGAATGAACGCAGAGTATCCGCCGTGAGATAAAGGGAATCATCCCCGATCACTGAAATCAGAACGGACTTTTGTGTTGCCAGCAATCGCTCCCCGGATTCATAGTAGGTGGCATAGCTGCCGCGCAGAAAAATTTTTGAGGACGTATCAGCCCAGTTAACCCGTGAACGCGCGATGCCGTAACCCCGGTCACGTTCATAGTAGATTGTATCCGCTTTAAGCTGCTGGGGCGGATGCGTAAGCACTGCATTCTTTTCAAACTGCGCAATGTCGCGCGCGGTGTTGTAATACCCCCCTTCACAATACACATCCATGGAATCAGAATGGATGAATGATGGTGACACGAAATATGCAATCCTGTTTTGCGCGTTAAACTTGAGCGTATCGGTGGTGAGCTTATACTTTGGATCAACCAATTCAACCTGCTGCTTGAAGAAAACCTCGGCGGTGTTGGCATTGTAATATCCCCTCTTACTGCTGAGGACTGATGAATCGCTGAGCACTTTACCGTTGCGGTTGTAACTGGCAACCCTCGTATTGAGGTCGTAATCGAGTTGATCTGTGGTAAGCGTTACATGCGAATCCGTGAGTTTCACGTTGCCGGTAAGGTTCGCCTTTCTGAGGTTACCATCATAATGGAGTGAGTTGCCGTAAACGTTGATGGTATCGCCCTGTTTTATTCTCACATGGCCGATGGCGTCAATGGTATTCTGATCGAGAAAATAATTGGCCTGATCGCAGAAAAGCGTGGCGTCTTTTTGCTGCAACTGCACATGGCCGGTGAGTTTGCGAATGCGCGTTCCGCCCAGCGAGCTGTACTCCAGTTCATCAGCATTGATGATGTTGATCGGCTCACCGCGACCCGGGCCCGGCGCCGGTTTCTGCGCTGAAGCATGCCCAGGCAGCAAACTGCAGAGAAGAAACACCGAAACGATGCGACATGCTGTTGAGATAATGCACATTTCATCATCTCTGCAAATGGAATGCTGAGAAAACTTACCGGAGAAAACAAAACTGAAAAAATGCATTCAGGCGAGTGAGGCGTAACCGTTTGCCCGACCGCGTTGCCGCCGGGTTATTTTTTCTTCGATTTATCTTTTTTCCCGAATACCGATACATGCACATAGCGGCTGGGGTTTTCTTTCAGGTCGGTCAGCAATGCATCCAGCGACCTCGCTGACGAATCCAGGTTGGCATAAAGCTTCGGATCATTCACCAGCAAGCCCATGGTTCCGTTTCCTTCATTGATCTTCTGCATCACATCACGGGTTTCTTCCAGCGCATTCTTGGCCTGCAGGATGGTTTCAGCAAACTTCACCTTGCTGAGTGAATCACTCACCGCATCGAGATTGCTCAGGATGGAATTGATCTGCTCCTTGTTCTTATCCAGGTTGGTGGTGATTGATTCGATGTTGGCAAAAATTTTATCGAGGCGGTCGCTGTTTGCTTCCAACGTTTTGTCAAGCGTATTCAGTGATTTCTGAATGTTCGCGAAACTCTTTCGCAGGTTCTCTTCCGTTTCGTCGTTCAGCACTTCTTTAATCGATGTAACTACGGCATCCAGGGATGTGAGTAAAGTGGATGCGCTCGTTTTTACCGCGTCCACCATGTCTTCTTCGAGCGCCGGCTTCAGCGTATCGCCTGAACGCATGAATTCCTTTTCATTACTCAGTTCAATCTGCAATGCTTTTGTCCCGAAGAGGTCGGTTTGAATGATGCGAGCTACGGATCCCTTTGGAATCCTGAGATCAGGCGTAACATTCATACTCACCACAATATCGCCGGAGCCGTCTCCTGCCAGATGCATATCCAGCACCCGCCCGACATTCATCCCGTTGTAACGAACATGGCCTGCAATGGCCAGACCGCCAACTTTATGATACTTAGCGTAAAGAATTTTTTCACGGCTCAGCATATTTTTCCCGCGCATGAGATTGTAGCCAAGCACCAGCAAGATGATGGCGATGGTGGCCAGCACTCCTACTTTGAACTCATTCGGAATCTTTAACAAGTCAAATGCAATTTATCGGCGGTCAAAAATAAGGCAAGTTCTTCTCTGTCAGTTATCTTTCGCATGGAACATCAACAAGTAGGTATTCTACGCCGCCCATCGTTCGACAGCTTCGCCGGACGGATTTTCCTGGGATAAGAATTCATTAAAAGTGTTTAACCCGCATGCCGCGCCGTGCTGATTATATTCGTGGCGTTCAATACCAATCCATGAAACACATTCTGCTTTCTCTATCCGTTTTTATAGTCATACAACTAAGCACTTTCGCGCAACCGGGCACACTGGATATGACATTTAATTCCATTGGATATCAAACGGCGGGATTCGGGAATTATGATGATAATGGCAATGCTGTCGCCATTCAGGACGACAGCAAGATTGTAGTGGCCGGTGAAACCAGCACAGGAACTGATTTTGATATCGCCGTAATGCGATTCAATGCTGACGGAAGCGTGGATGAAACATTCGCAAACAATGGGCGCGCTACCGTCAATCTCGGACACTTGTATGATACCGGGAAATCCGTAGCCATTCAGGATGACGGAAAGATTGTGGTTGCCGGAAGTTTTCTTTCTGTCGGCTACGGTTTCAAGATGTGTGCGGTAAGATTTAATTCGGACGGAACCCTGGATAACACGTTTGCAAGTAACGGAGTTGACTCGATTGTCGCAGGCAGCGGTTCATGCCAGGCCAACGCCGTGGCATTGCAGGATGACGGGAAGATCGTGCTGGCAGGAAGTTCCACCGACGGATACAACCTCGACTTTACTATTGTGAGACTTAATGCCGATGGTTCACTCGATAACAATTTCGGTACCGGAGGAATTGAAATATTTTCCATTGCCAATGCCGATGACTATGCGAACGGAGTCGCCATTCAGAATGATGGTAAAATCGTGGCTACCGGTAAATCCGGTAACAATCCGGACGTGGCGGTGATCCGGCTGAATGAAGATGGCACCCCGGATAATTCATTCAGCAGTGACGGCAAGCTAACCACCAATGTGAATGGAAATGACAACAGCTTCGCAGTGACCATTCAATCCGATGACAAAATCGTAGTGTGCGGTGAAGCATATGATGGCGTCACTTATGACATCTCCGTATTGAGATACACCAGTTCCGGCGGGTTGGATATCAGTTTCAGCGGCGATGGCAAAGCCACATTCGCCATCGGCAGCACTTATGAAGGGGGCTACGATGTCGAAATTCAACAGGACGGAAAGATTCTGGTGTGCGGCAAGACGGCTACCACTAGCGCCGCGGATAATGTGGCACTCATCCGCCTTAAAACGGATGGCACACTGGATGCTGGCTTTGGAAGCAACGGGAAAGTTTCAACGGACATTGCCGGATACGGTGACGCAAGTTTCGGAATGGCTCTGCAGGATGATGGCAACATTGTGCTGGCGGGGTTTTCCAATAACGGGGTCAACAACGACTTCCTGGTGCTCAGATATGTTGCCGGACTTGGTGTGGGAATCACCCAACCTGACATTGAAAACGTATCTCTTCGCCTGTATCCAAATCCTGTGACTGATCAGGTCATTTTGTGCTACACATTGCAAAAATCACAACCGGTTTCTGTTACACTCGAAGATGTTACGGGAAGAGTGATTCAGATACTTGCGAATCATGAAATGAGGACGGCAGGAAAACATGATGAAGTGATTTCCATTTGCTCCTCTTTGTGTAACGGCACTTACGTTCTGAGATTTCAAACCGGGGATGTGATTGCCGCAGTGCCCTTTGTTCACTGATCCCGGAACCGGTCAGGGATTGTTATAGACCGGTGTTCGCTTACCGTTTTTGTAAGCAACAATAAAGGCATCCCTGAATCCCTTTTTGCGAATGGCGGCAAGGGCTGTGTTGCACTCCTCCAGTGAATTATAATGCCCCACTACATAGCGGTTCATTCCGGAATCGCTTTTGTCATTAGTAATATCCTTGAATGATGCGTAACGGGGATCTTTGGTATTGATGGGCTTTGAAGATGCTGCAATCTGTATCCGGTAAATCAGCGCAGAGCCGGCAATTGTTTTTGCATTTTGGTCTGTATCGGCAGCAGCTAACGGTGACTCCGCTCCTTTTGCCACCACGCCTGCATCTTTTGAAGAATCCGTGTCAGTGCCCGCATCACTTGAAACAAGAAGCACACCGCTCTCTGTTCCCTCCACTTCATTCTTGTAAAGAGTGATTGCATTCACCACAGAGGTGGCTACTTCATTTTGTCCTTTCTGAGAAACGAGGTACCTCTCCTCTTCCCGGTTGGTGAGAAATCCGGTTTCAATTAGAATGGACGGCATGGTGGTGCGCCACAATACCAGAAAGCCCGCCTGCTTTACACCGCGGCTTGTTCTTCCCTGCCTTGCAAACTGATCTTCCACTTTGGAGGCAATATCAATACTTTGATTCAAGTGCGCATTCTGGTTCATCGTGAGAATAATGTAACCCTCCGGCGAGTTCGGATCAAAACCATCATAGTTCTGCTGATAATTGTCCTCCATCAGAAT
Source organism: Bacteroidota bacterium (assembly GCA_018267315.1). Classification (GTDB taxonomy): domain Bacteria; phylum Bacteroidota; class Bacteroidia; order Chitinophagales; family UBA10324; genus JAFDYS01. Next base: position 35,745 of record JAFDYS010000033.1, read on the forward strand.
AACATCATTCTCCCGCTTTGAAACTTCGAGGTTGCTTTCCGATTTATGCAAACCCATCAGCCACGTTTCAGTACCGTAAGGCGTATGTGATTTATTCGCATTGCAGTGAATGGATATGAACAGATCGGCATTGTTGCGGTTAGCCATGTTAGCTCTTTCATACAGTTCGATGAACTCATCCGTCTTGCGTGTGTAAATCACTTTGATGCCGGGATAGGTCTTGTTTAGTAATGCGCCTACCTTCAGCACGATGGCTAACGTGACATCTTTCTCATTTGCCGACAAACCACGGCATCCCGTGTCGTGTCCCCCATGGCCGGCATCCAGCACAATCGTCTTGATCTGGTATTCTGATTGCGCGCGGGCACCAAATGCCGGCATCGCCATGGCGCAAGCCAGCAAGCAATACCTCATCATAATCCTCAGGGTGCTTCGTTTACTCATCGGGTTACTTCAAACGCAAAAATAGTTGCGATATTTTCGCCTCCCATTCATGAAGTATTCGGGTTTCCTCATCGGGCTGTTGATTGTATCGGGCTTGTCCGCTCATTCATACACCGGTGCTGAAGATTTGAGGAATAACCGGTATGGCCATTCTTTTATCGCACCTCCGGATACTATTCCACCCGACTCCATTAAAAGGGACACTTCGGTTACAAAGCCAAAATCATCACCCGACTCACTCGATGCCCCGGTACATTACATGGCTGATGATAAGACATGGATGGATGTAGCCAACAAACGGGTTTATCTGCTCGGCAATGCTTCTGTCGAATACAAAGACATTAAGCTGACTGCCGACTCCATTGTTTTTGATTGGGGTACCAATGAAGTGATCGCAATCGGCAGAAAGGATACAGCCGGAAAAGTGATTGGCAAACCGGTTTTCTCGCAGGGCGACCGTTCATACAATGCGGAAAGAATCGCTTACAACTTCAAAACACGGAAAGGTAAGATTACGGAAATAACCACCACTGAGGGTGAAGGATACATCCGAAGCGAAACGGTGAAACGCTTGCCCAATGAAGTGCTTTACGGACTGAAAAATGAATATACCACGTGCAGCTATGAGCATCCGCATTTCTACATCTCCACAAATAAAATCAAAGTGATACCGAATAAAGCCATCGTGACCGGCCCGGCCGATCTTGTGGTGGCCGATGTGCGCACGCCGCTGATGGTTCCCTTCGGAATATTTCCGCTCAGTGACAAACGGAAGTCGGGCATCATCGTTCCCACCTACGGCGAACGGCAGGATCTCGGATTTTACCTGGAGAATGGCGGATACTATTTCGGCATCAGTGATCACTTTGACCTGGCGCTGACAGGTAATATTTATTCCAAGGGTTCGTGGCTCATAAACGCATCATCGAGGTTCGTTTCAAAATACCGGTTCAGCGGTGGATTCAGCGTGCGTTATGCCGATACGCGCGTATTCATTCCTGAAACCAACAGTTACGCACCGAGTCAGCAATTCAATGTCCGCCTCAATTATGTGCAGGATGCCAAAGCACGGCCCAACAGCCAACTCAATGCTTCCGTTGCATTCGGCACATCGGGATTCAATCAGCTTTTCGGAAATCCCCTGAACACTTATGTTGACAACCTGTACCAGTCATCCATTTCTTATCATCAGACATTACCGAACACCCCATTCAATTTCACCATATCCGCATCGCATCAGCAAAGTACCCTCACGCACCTGGTGAGCCTGCAACTACCGGTGTTTAATTTTTCCATGAACCAGATTTATCCCTTCAAGCGTAAGCAACAGATCGGGCAACAGCGATGGTATGAGAAGATCGGAATCACTTACACCATGGATGCGAAAAATCAGGTTTCCACCTACGACACGCTATTGTTCACCCAAAAAACACTGACCAATGCACTGGCTGGTGCTCACCATTACATTCCGCTCAGTGTTCCGTTTCAGCTTTTCCGCTTCGTGACGGTGACGCCTTCATTCACGTATAATGAAACGTGGGCGGTGCAGCGCTACAACCGCACCTGGGATCCCGAACTGAATCAGGTGGTTCTTGACACCGTTCAGAAATTTCTTGCAGCACGTGATTATGCTTTGAGCGCGGGAGCTTCCACGAGATTGTATGGCATCATCCAATTCAAGCGAGGAAAGATTAAAGCGTTCCGGCACGTACTCAATCCCAATGTATCCTGGAATTACCGGCCTGATTTCAGTGACCCGAAATACCATGCCTACCAGGATGTGCAGGTGGACAGCACAGGAAGGACACAACGGTTTTCCATGTTTCCGGGAGCGCTCTATTCCGGCCCGCCGTCGGGAGAGTTTAATGGCATGACCTTTTCGTTAAACAACAATCTGGAAATGAAACTGGCTTCCAGAAAGGATACTGTTTCCGGAACGAAAAAAATTAAACTGCTCGATGCCCTCAACCTCAGCGGCGGTTACAACTTCGCAGCTGATTCATTCCGGCTTTCCTCTTTCGCGCTCACGGCGCGCACCAGTCTGTTTGATCACATTGGATTGAATTACGCGTCCACCTTTGATCCGTATTATACGGATACCACCGGCCGCCGGCGTAACATCTACCTCTGGGAGCAGGAGCGTAAACTGGTGCGGCTCACCAATGCCTCTCTCGGCTTGGATGCACATTTTCAATCACCGAAAAGCAAACGCAGCACCACCTTGTCGCAGCAGCAGAGCGATTATCTAATTTATTCCGGAAATCAGTATGCTGATTTCAATGTGCCCTGGACATTCAGCGCAGGGTATAATTTATTCATCAGAAAGGTGAACACATCCGCGGGGCTCGACTCCACCACATTCACTCAAACACTGTCACTAAATCTTTCCTTTAGTCTTACTCCCAACTGGCGCGTGAGCGGCAGCACATCCTATGATTTTGTGAATCATGAATTCCCTACTGCCTATGTTGAGATTTATCGCGACCTGCATTGTTGGGAAATGAGCATGCAATGGATTCCGTTCGGCATCCGGCAGAGCTATCAATTCACGATTCGAGTGAAAGCCGGTGTGCTTCAGGACCTGAAACTGCATAAGTCCAGTGACTGGTACTCATACTGATTGATGAGTAATGAATGGTGAATGGTGAAGAGTCAATGCTAAAAGTCCATCAAGAATGGAGGCAGCACCCTGTACTTCCACTATTTCTTTATGGCTCCGAAAACCTGTTCGATAATGCTGTTGGCAGTTCCCACCGGGTCTTTCCTGATCTTGGCTTCTTCCTGTGCCACTTCATAGAATAATCCGTCGAGCGCTTTTTGTGTGACGTATGAATTCAGATCCGGATTCACTTTGGTCACGAAGGGAATCTTGTTGTAGTTGGTGAACACATCACTCCAGTATTTGGTGGCATCTGTTTTCTTCAAAGCAGCATCAATCACCGGGCGAAACTTCTGGGTAAGTTGCGATGACGTGGTCTTTTTCAAATACTGGGTGGCTGCATCGTTGGGTCCTGTGAGAATTCCTACTGCATCATTCACCGACATGCTCTTGATGGCGCCCAGAAAAATCGGGGCGGCATCTTTAGCTGCACTCTCGGCTGCGCGGTTCATGCTGAGTATGGCATCATCCACCAATTTGCCCATGCCCAACTGGCGTAGTTTCGATTCCACTTCTTTCGCTTCCGGCGGCATCATGATTTTGACAGCCAGATTTTTGAAGTACCCGTCAGCTAGTGAAAGTTTATTTGAACTGTTTTGCGCACCGAGACTCAACGCTTCTTTGAGCCCGCTCACCATCTGGTCATTCGTAAGACCTCCCAGCCCTTTCTGAGCGGAAGAACTGCCGGATGAACTGCCTTGCGTGGCGCCTGAACGTTGCGAGCCCGAAGAGGTTCCGCTTCCCGTATTGGAAGGATTCGTCTGCTGATTCTGTCCCGTAGTGGCACCTGAGCGTTGTGTGCCGGATGATGAACCGGAATTTGTATTGGATGGATTCGTTTGCTGATTCTGTGAGGAAGTGGTTCCGGGCCGCTGTGCTCCTGATGAGGTTGATCCGGAACGGTTCGTGGTGCTTTGCGGCATATTGGAACTGGCGCAGGAGAAAAGAAGCGTTGACAGTGCAAGGACAATTGCGGCAAGTTTCTGATTCATTACTTGTTCGTTTGAAAGGGCAAAGTATCAAAATCATGCCAATCGGATGGTGCGGATCCGTTGTAAAACGGAGTGCTCGTCAATCATTCCTCTTTTAACAACCTTTTGTCAATTCAAAACTCTGTCCAATGATCTCATCCGACTCGCTTACTTTGTTCTCCGATTCGCAACCGACTGCAACCGACACTATGCATGCTACTTTGATTACCATCGGTGATGAACTGCTCATCGGGCAGGTGATTGACACCAATTCTGCTTTTATCGCTCAGCGATTGAATGAAATCGGATTTGCGGTCAGAAGGCGAATCGCTGTGGGCGATATAAAGGAAGAAATACTCACATCACTGAAGGAAGCATCAGAGAACAGTGAAGTGATCCTGGTTACAGGTGGATTGGGACCAACCCGCGATGACATCACGAAGCAAACCATCTGTGAATTTTTCGGAAGCAACCTGGTGATGGATCAGGAAATTCTCCACATGGTGAAAGCGCTTTTTGAAAAACTGAAGCGCCCCATGATTGATGTGAACCGAAAACAGGCAGAAGTGCCGCACAATTGCACACCGCTTAAAAACTTTTTCGGCACAGCGCCGGGCATGTGGTTTGAAAAGGAAGGGAAAGTTTTTGCCTTCATGCCGGGTGTTCCGTTTGAAATGAAACCGATGCTCACGGAACAGGTAATCCCAAAACTGAAAACGAAATTCAGTACACCGTTCATTCTTCACCGCACCATTCACACACAGGGACTCGGCGAATCCTTTCTCGCGGAAAAAATCAAAGACATCGAAGACCTGTTTCCGGAGGGCTTCAAACTTGCCTATCTCCCGAACTATTCCATTGTGCGGCTACGTATTACAGGAAGCGGAGATGATCCGGAAAAATTGAGGACTGTAGCGGAAGAGCTGGAGACAGCCATCAGAGAACGGATCGGCGAATTCATCTTTGGGTACGATGATACGAGTCTGGAAAAAGAAATCGGGAAGTTGCTTCGTGAAAAGAAACTGACAATGGCAGCTGCTGAAAGCATTACTGGCGGATTGATCGCACACAAGATCACCTCCGTGGCAGGCGCCTCTGATTACTTCAAAGGAAGTATTGTGAGTTACGTGAATGAAGCGAAAGAACATCTTTTGGGAGTTAAGGAAAGCACCTTGCAGCAACATGGCGCCGTAAGTGAAGAAACGGTTCGCCAGATGGTTTCGGGCGCGATCACTGCCTTTAAGGTTGATTACGCTCTTGCAGTTTCAGGAATTGCGGGACCTGCGGGAGGCACTGAAGACAAACCGGTGGGCACCGTTTGGATTGCCGTGGGTAACTCCAGTGAAATCGTGGCGAAGAAATTTCAGTTTACACGATCGAGAGAAATCATAATGGAGTACACAGCGATTACAGCACTTGCACTACTATGGCGCTTTATTGCAGGAAGGAAACTGTAAGAGAAAAACCGGCGGATGAATACTCAATCACCAAATCGCTACACCGCCACCAGCTTCTGCGACTGATAGTATCCTGATTTCAGTTTTTCAGAAACTTCGCTGAAGCAGTTGAGTGTTTCTTCGATATCCTGCATGGTGTGCACCGCTGTTGGAATCAACCGCAGCAGCATCACCCCCTTCGGCACCACCGGGTAAATCACGATAGAAACAAAAATGTTGTAATTCTCTCTCACATCCACAATCAGATTAGCCGCTTCCGAAGCGCCTCCGTGCATGTAAACCGGCGTAACCGGTGTGTTGCATTTACCGAGATCGAAGCCGCGTTCTTTCAATCCGTTTTGAAGCGCATTCACATTTTCCCAAAGTTTTGCTTTCAGTTCAGGTTTGCTGCGAAGCAACTCAAGACGTTTCAGGTTCCCGATTACAAACGGCATGGGCAATGCTTTGGCAAAAATCTGCGAGCGTGCATTGTAACGGATGTAATCAATCACGTGCTCATCATTGCTGGCCATAAAGGCGCCGATGCTCGCCATCGATTTTGCAAACGTGGAGAAGTAAAGATCAATGCCATCCTGCACGCCCTGTTCCTCGCCCACTCCGGCGCCGGTGGCACCCATCGTTCCGAAGCCATGCGCGTCATCCACCATCAGGCGGAAATGATATTTGTCTTTCAACGCGACAATCTCTTTCAATCTTCCCTGATCGCCGGCCATACCGAACACGCCTTCGGTGATTACGAGAATCGCTCCGCCGGTTTCTTTCGTCAGATCTGTCGCGCGCTGCAACTGCTTTTCACAACTCGATACATCATTATGTGTAAACACAAAACGCTTTCCCATGTGCATGCGCAACGCATCAATAATGCAGGCATGCGATTCGGCATCATATACAATCACGTCACGCCGGTCCATGAGGCAGTCAATGGCCGACATGATTCCCTGGTAACCATAATTGAAAAGAATGGCGTCTTTCTTCATCACAAATTTGGCCAACTCGTGTTCGAGCTGTTCGTGCTGATCACTGTTGCCGCTCATCATGCGCGCACCCATGGGATAAGCCAATCCATATTGAGCTGACGCTTCTGCATCGGCCCGGCGTACATCAGGATGGTTGGCCAGCCCGAGGTAATTATTCAAACTCCAGATGATGCGCTCCTTGCCGCGGAAGATCATGCGGTTGCCGATCTCGCCTTCCAGTTTTGGAAATGAAAAATATCCGTGAGCGATTTTGGAGTATTGTCCGATGGGACCTCTGTTTTCAAGAATTTTTTCAAATAGATCCATGAAATGATTGTTTACCGGCGGCGAAGGTAAGCAAGGACGGAGAATAAAGGGGCGGCAGTTGTACACGGTTATCGTGAACATATTTCATGTAATTGTAGTACCTATGCCGCCCGGAATTTTAATAATTATACAGTGAAAGTTTTCAAATTCGGAGGGGCCTCCATCAGGGATGCGCCTTCATTTATCCGCATCGCAAACCTGCTCGAAAAATTTTCAGGGCAGGAAATAGTGCTCATCGTTTCCGCACTCGGTAAAACCACCAATGCGCTGGAAGAGGTAACGAACGCTTACCTCCATAATAAAGACAACGCCAATGAACTGCTCGACAAGATCAGACAAAAACACTTTGATCTTCTCAAAGAACTCATTCCGGATACGCATCACCCTGCTTTCATTGACTTAAACAACACCTTTGTTGAGATTGACTGGATCCTGGAAGACCAGCCCAACGAGTCCTATGATTACATCTACGATCAGATTGTCTCCATCGGCGAAATGGCTTCCACCAAAATGCTGGCTGCCTACCTGAATTACCGCAACGTAAAAACACAATGGCTCGATGTGAGAGACTGCATCCGCACGGATAACACTTACCGCGAAGGCACTGTGGACTGGAAGCTGACGGAAGAAATCATCAGCCGCAAAATTCCTTCCCTGCTTAAAAATCAATTCGTGCTCACGCAGGGTTTTTTAGGCGGCACTTCTGAGAATTTCACCACTACTCTTGGACGCGAAGGATCAGATTACACCGCAGCGATCTTCGGTTACTCATTGAAAGCTGAAAACGTCACCATCTGGAAAGATGTGCCCGGTGTGCTCAATGCCGATCCGCGCTTCTTTCCGGAAGCCAGAAAAATTGACCTGCTCTCTTATCACGAAGCCATTGAAATGACGTACTACGGAGCAACCGTCATTCATCCCAAAACTCTGAAGCCGCTTCAGAACAGAAGTATCCCGCTGCATGTGCGCTGCTTCCTCGATCCCGATGAGCCGGGTACGGTGATCAATGAAACAGGAGCTACTCACGGTTATCCGCCGGTACTGGTAATGAAGAAGAATCAGATACTGATTTCGATTTACCCGAAAGACTTCTCATTCATTGCAGAAGATAACCTGAGTCACATCTTCAATTTGCTTTCTGACCATCGCGTAAAGGTGAATGTGATGCAAAATTCCGCCCTGAGTTTTTCCATTTGCGCCGATGACAACGAGCGCGTACCTCCGCTGCTTGAACAACTACGAAAATCATACAACGCACTCACCAATACCGGACTCGACCTGCTTACGATCCGGCATTACGACGAAGAGTCCATTAAACGGCACAGCGCCGAACGGGACGTAATGCTTGAACAGAAAAGCCGTCACACGTTTCAACTTGTGATGAAGCAATAAAAGGTGACCGGATTGTCCGTGTTTACCACTCCGGTCTGTCAAGAATGATTTTGGCGATCACCGCATCGCGGAGGTTGAATCTCACACGAGCCATTTCCTTCTTCTGCTGGAGGTATGCATCCGTGACCTGTGACTTCCGTATAAAATCTTCCATTGCTGCCGATGGTGTGCCCTCCGGCTCAATAGTTTCCGCAGAATAATCACTGGTGAGAAAAGGAGCAGGCGCCTTCTTTGCCGGACTTTGTTGTTTTGGTTTTTGCTGAACCGGTTGCTGAGCTGCTTTCCGGTCATACTTTTTCTGTGCTAGCACCGGGGGCATGGTACGCTTATCTCCATACGGTTTCGATTTCGTTTCCACTTCGCGAAAAACTTCAGTCATTACTTCCTGAAATGTCTTTGGCGCTGAAACGGTTTCAGGTGTGGCCATTTGCTCGTTCAGCATTTTCCGGCGCGCCGCTTCTTCCTTCGCTTTCTTCTGCGCCTTTGAGAGCGTGCGGAAGATGTAAAAAACCAGCACTGCAAAAAAGAGTAGATATTCCATGTCACGAAAACCGAAGTGCAAGTTACTTCATTGCCTGAACTTGTTGACCAGATAAAAGATGAGGGTAACCAGCAGACTCAACACAATAGAAGTGACAACCGGAAAATACAGCGTGAAGTTTTTTCTGCGGATCACGATGTCGCCGGGAAGTTTCGCGGGCCATGAAAACTTATTCATGAGCAGCACCCCTATGCCGGCAATGATCAATACGGCACCTGTAATGATGAGCCATTTGCCCAACGCTGATTGTCCTTCATTCATTCTAAAGCTTCAGCAGTTAAAATCAGGTTTCCTGTTCAAAATTAATGCATGGATTATGTACAGGCATCTACCACATCAACAGGCAGCATTTACCTTTGAGCGTGTATGGCAAAACTGAAGCTTGCGCTGATCCGTGAAGAAAAGAATCCGCCTGAAACAAGAGTGGCCTTCAGCCCGGTGCAGTGCCAGTGGCTGATGAATAAGTATCCGGGGCTGGAAATAGTGGTGCAGAGCTGCATCAATCGTTGCTTCACTGATGATGAATACCGCCGGGAAGATGTGGCAGTGCGGGAAGATGTTTCCGATGCCGATCTGCTGATCGGTATCAAAGAAGTGCCGAAAGAAAAACTGCTGCCGGACAAGAGCTACATCTTCTTTTCACACACCATCAAGCGGCAACCGCAAAACCGGGCGATGCTTCGTGAAATTCTCAATCGCAGGGTTACGCTGTATGATTATGAGTGCCTCGTTTGGGAAAACGGTGAACGCATTCTGGGCTTCGGGCATTTCGCCGGAGTGGTTGGCGCGCACAATGGCTTTTATGCCTACGGAAAACGAACCGGTCTCTTTGATCTGAAGCGCGCCCATGAGTGCCGCGATTACCATGAACTGATTGAACAATACCGTTCCATTAAGTTGCCGCCCATCAAGATTGCGGTGACAGGAACCGGGCGCGTCGCGAAGGGCGTATATGAGCTGCTCGAGAAACTGAATCTGCGCATGACCAGTGTGCAAAATTTTCTCACCAAAGAATTTGACGAGCCGGTCTATGCAGTGCTGAATACATCACAGTTGTATGAGCGAAAAGACGGCAAACCTTTTAACCGCGAGAATTTTCACGTCCACCCTGAAGAATACGAATCCGCCTTTCTTCCATTCGTTGCGGTAACTGATCTCTTCATCAATGCGATTTACTGGAACCCGCTGGCTCCGGTTTTCTTCACCAAAGAAGACATGAAGAAACAGAACTTCCGCATCCAAGTGATTGCCGATGTTACGTGCGACATTAATGGCTCGGTGCCTTCTACGATTCGTGAAAGTTCCATCGCCGATCCGGTTTACGGGTTTGATCCGCAAACCGGAAAAGAGGACCTTCCCTATCAACCCAATGTGGTTGATGTAATGGCGGTTAGTAACCTGCCTAACGAATTGCCGCGGGAGTCTTCGGAAGAATTTGGCGACAAACTGATTGAGTACGTGGTGGAAGAGTTGTTGCAGCCGAACAGTGAAATTATGAACCGGGCCTGTATCACACGCGGAGGCACGCTAAGCCCCCGCTTCAGCTATCTCACTGACTACGTCAACTCCTAAGCACGCATTCTATTTGGGAAGCGGATCGCCGAAATTTAAGGTGAGTCCCAGCCCGAAGCTTTCTTTGAATTGAGTGCGCGGGCCCGCCGTTCCGGTAGGTACCCCGTTATCATCCAGGTCCTGGATAACGATGTCGTTATCGTAAATCAGGTTTCCGGAGAGATAAGCGGAAAGCCAGTTGTTGATCTTCATATTGACAAGCAGGTCCCACAACACATCTACGTTCTTCCGGTTGGGTTTGTTTTTATCAGTGTAGTTATTGAAGAGTTGAACTTTTGATGCTACACTCACATTCTTTACCACTTCCTTCAGGAAGATAGCGGTGAGGTATGCACCGAATTCGGTGCGTATCGTTTTCCCGTGTGAGATAAGTGCACCCGTAGTGTCATATACAGCAGGATCGGTTCCCCACAAACTCGCACCGTTCACCACCTGATCGGCAATCTGTTGATCTGTGACAAACGTGAATCTTCCCGTTGTTGGTGACACATACAAGGCAAAGTAGTCCACCGGCTTCCATTCAACACCGATTGAAGCGGTCAGGTAACCGGGCGCAAGGAATTTCGATACCACCACGCTGTCATTCGGATAGATATATCCATTAGCAAACTGACTCCGGAAATTGAGCAGTCCGGAGAAATAAAATTTCTTCCCGATCTCATGACCGGCTTTTGACTGAAGTTCGATCAGGTCCGTGTTCTTGCGGATGGTTTTGTCATATTGGGTGCTGATCAATCCGTAGTTCAGGTTCGCATAACTGTTCCAGTAGTTCTTTCCAAAGTGGTAATTGGCAAAAACAAAAGCAAGCCCGCTCATCGAATACGAGTTTTCACCTCCCGCAGCCCAATTGGTGAAGCTGGTTTGATTGAATTGAAGTGAAGCAAAACCACCGCGGATCCAGGTAGTATCACGCGCGAGCGTATCCTGCCCGAATGAAGAGAGGGAGAAACCAAGTGCAATGAGAACAAGTACTGATTTTTTCATGAGAAGAATTTAAAAATGAAACCGCCCCGAATGATTCTGATACCCTTCGGGGCGGTAAAGTTGTCACACAAAAATTACTTTTTCAAAAGATCGCGGATTTCTGCGAGCAATTTTTCCTGGGCCGTGGGCTCCGGCGGAGCAGCAGGGGCCGCTTCTTCTTTCTTCTTCATAGAATTGATTCCTTTCACTACAAGGAAAATCACCCAGGCAATGATGAGGAACTCAATGCCCACCTGAATAAAATTGCCGATGTTGATGGCCACTTCCGGTTTCGCCACCGCGCCGGCAGCATCCATTTCAGGTTTGCGGATCACCCATTTGATGTCTTTAAAATTTACACCGCTCAGCAGCAAGCCGATGGGCGGCATTACAATGTCGTTAACCAGCGAGCCAACGATCTTGCCGAAAGCGCCGCCGATCACCACGCCAACGGCGAGGTCAACCACATTGCCACGGCTAATAAATTCCTTATACTCTTTAAGCATGCCCATAATGGATGGTTTTAGTTGAGTTCAAATTTAAGTTTTTGTGAATCGCCATCGCAATGAAAATGCTCACCTAAAGCACTGCCGGAGATTACATCCGGATCACTGACCCTCATCATACATCGGTTTGGTATCTGCAAATACCTGCCAGTGCTGAATAAGGTCGTTGCTCACTTTTACTTTCCATGCGGCCGGACGTTTCCAGTGCTTTGCAGCATCCGCGCTTCCAGCTTTCGCTAACGTGCCGCTGGCATGACCTACAAGCATGAACGTATTGCCATGTTCATAAACTTCTTTCACATCAACATGATAATCGGGGAATTTTTCAAAGAACATGCTCCAGCTGTCGCGCATGATTTCTTTTCCCTGGTACACCTGATCGTGCGCATCTATGAAGATGTGACCGTCGGTCAACAGCGCAGCAATTTTTTTTACATCGTGCGAGTTGATCGCATCAACAAACTTCAGGACAATCTCTTTGTGATTCACGGGTGAGTTAATTTATGAATTGATAGCCGAAGGTTTTGCAATCTCTATTCTGCCGGGGTATTGTTCCAGTGCCACCTTCAGGCAGGCAAAAGCTTTTTCCATTTCTGAATTCCTGAGCACATACGCGATTCTGACTTCATCAAGCCCCAGCCCGGGAGTGGTGTAGAAACCGGTGGCGGGCGCCAGCATTACCGTTTCATTGTTGAATGAAAAAGATTCGAGCAGCCATTGACAGAACCGGTCACTGTCATCAATGGGTAACCGGGCTATGGTGTAGAAAGCGCCTCCGGGTTTCGGGCATACTACGCCGGGAATCTCGTTCATGCGTTCACACATGAGGTTGCGGCGGCTCACATATTCATTCATCACCTGCTCGTGATATTCATGCGGCACATCGAGTGCTGCTTCACCGGCTATTTGTCCGAAGGTGGGCGGACTCAATCGCGCCTGCGCAAACTTGAGCACCGTGTCAATGATGTCCTTGTTTCTTGAAATCAGGCAGCCGATTCGTGCTCCGCACATGCTGAATCGCTTGGAAACGGAATCAATCACCACCACATTTTTTTCCAGCCCGGGTAAATTCAGCACACTGGTGTGTTTCTTCCCGTCATACACGAAATCACGATACACTTCATCTACGAATAGAAAGAGATCATGCTTGAGTACCACATCACGCAGTTGCTCCAGTTCTTCCTTTGAATAAAAATATCCTGTTGGATTATTGGGATTGCAAATGAGTATTGCTTTCGTTTTTGGTGTGATCAGCTTTTCAAATTCAGAAATGGAGGGCAGGGCGAAACCATTTTCAATGCGCGAGGTAATGGGTTTGATATTGATGCCGCCTGAAATAGCAAAGCCATTGTAGTTGGCGTAAAAGGGTTCGGGAATAATCACTTCTTCTCCTTCATCCACGGCTGCCATCAATCCGAAAGTGATCGCTTCTGAACCGCCGGTGGTGATGAGGATGTTCTCAAAGTTCAGATCAATATCATACCGCTTGTAGTATGCTGCCAGCTTTCTACGGTAGGATTCAATGCCGGCTGAATGGCTGTATTCCAGCACCGGAAAATTCACCGAACGGATGGCGTCAAAAACCTGCTTCGGTGTTTCAATATCGGGTTGCCCGATGTTGAGGTGATACACCTTCTTACCCTCTCGTTTTGCACGCTCTGCATAAGGCACCAGCTTTCTGATGGGTGAAGCCGGCATGCGGCGGCCTTTATTGGAAATGTGTGGCATGTATGTCTTGCGATTAGAAGTGCAGGTGAATGGCTTTCAAATCAAAATTACATCCCCCAACTTGATCCTGATGGTGCCCGGGGCGGGAATTGAACCCGCACCGCCGTTTGCGGGCGACAGGATTTTAAGTCCTGCGTGTCTACCAGTTCCACCACCCGGGCCCAAAATAGAAAATCGTTAATCGCAGTCCGCTAACCGTACCATTTCATTTCCGATTAACGATGAACCAATAACGATTAACGATTCAAAGAGCGGGAGACGAGACTCGAACCCGCGACCCCAACCTTGGCAAGGTTGTGCTCTACCAACTGAGCTACTCCCGCTTATATTTTCAAACTATTTCAAAAAATGCTCTGAACCCACGACCCACCCGATAACAATCGGGATGCTCTACCAACTGAGCTACTCCCACTTGTGCCGTTACAAAATTGCATTGGTCAATTTCGTAACGAGCGGCAAATATAGATAAATCGACTTCATTTTCTTTACGACATGTTGCCGTTTTCAAACTGCTAATTTCGCCGCGTGGGCTACCTGATTATTTTTCTGTTGATGTTACTGAACGGCGTCTTTGCCATGGCAGAAGCTTCACTCATTGCTTCACGCCGGTTTCGGCTGGAGCGTATGTCAAAACAAGGCAGCCGGCGCGCCCGTATGGCGCTTAAGCTTGCAAGCGACCCGCATAAATTTCTTTCCACCACACAGTTGGGCATTACTCTCATCAGTGTAATTGCCGGTGCATACGGCGCCTCTGAAATTTCTGATAAACTGGCTGCTGACCTCAAGGAATATCCTGTCATTGCTGAATTTGCCGGCACCCTGGGCTCCGTGCTCATCATTCTCTTCACCACCTACCTTTCGCTTGTATTCGGTGAATTGGTTCCCAAAACCATTGCCATTGCCCGCCCTGAATCTATCGCATCAGCGCTCGCGCCGGTGATGTGGCTGCTGTATTATGTCGCGTTGCCGTTTATCTGGCTCCTCACTATTTCCAACAAACTCATCCTGCGCTTGCTCCGTATCAGAAGAAAAGATGAGCCGCCGGTAACCGAAGAAGAACTGAAAGCCATTATTGACCAAAGCCGGAAGTACGGAGTGCTGGAAGAAATGGAATCGGAAATGATGAAGAGTATCTTCAAAACCGCTGACCGGCGCGTGAACTCCATCATGACCCACCGCACCGACCTGGTATGGCTTGACCAGAATGCCACGCAGGAAGAAATGATGAGAACGATTGAGAAGACCATTCACTCCAGTTTCCCGGTGTGCGACAAATCGCTCGATCATGTGCTGGGTATCGTGTTCATCAAGGATGTGCTGCTGCAGATTCAAAGAAGCCAGTCGCTGAATATTCCCACACTCATCAGGAAACCGCTCTATGTTCCGGAATCCATGCCGGCGCTGGAACTGCTGGAAAATTTCAGAAGCTCGGGAATGCACGTTGCACTGGCGCTGAATGAATACGGCTCACTCGAAGGACTGGTGACCTTGCATGATGTAACCGAAGCCATTTTCGGTGACATCCCCATTATGGCACAGGCAAGAGATGAAGCCATACGGCGTACAGATGGCTCCTGGCTTATTGACGGAATGATGCAGACACCTCGTTGGAGCGATCTGCTCGGAATGAATGACCTCAATGAAGAGGAAACCGGCAACTATAACACACTCGGTGGATTTGTGATGCACCAGATGGGAAGCATTCCGAAAGCCGGTGACCAGTTTGAATTCCGCAATCACCTCTTTGAAGTGATGGACATGGACGGCATGCGTGTTGACAAAGTATTGGTGAGCAAACTACCGGAGGAAGCTGCACTCATTGATTAGATGATGCGCGCGTATTACTGAATCATCACTTTCTTCACCACATTCCGGTGGCCGTTATCAAACATCAGCAGGTAAAGTCCGGCGGGGGCGTTTTGAAGATCCACCTGTTTTGATCCGGAGAATTCCGGAAGCGTGAGAATTTCTTTCCCGTACGCATCAAAAACATGAAGGCGAAACGGAGAATCTGAATAGACCTGCAAATTCCCGTTTCCCACAGAAGGATAGACAGCCACAGAAACATCATTGATGGTACCTGCCACACCCAGCCCGTCATCATCCACAATCGTAACCTTCATGGCCCCTGCGGTAATAATCGCTCCGTTGCCGGCATTGGTAAGAGAGAGTGTAATCGTTTCATTACTTTCCACAATGCCATCACTCACAATGGTACCCGTTACTGAAACAGGATCCGAAGAGTTGGAAGGGAACGTTACCGTTTGGGGAGAGGTGAGTGAGTAGTCACTGCCCTGATCAGCCGTTCCGCCGGTCACGCTCACATCAACCGGCGTGGCATTCGCATTCGGGTTGATGATTCCCACCTTTACTGTAAACGTTCCTGCCCCTTCTGAAACAAACATCGTGTCGCTCGTGAAGAATACAGAAGGCGAAGTGATGTCGCACGGTGTCATGGTATGTGCACCGAGGTGTGTAAAATCATCCTGATCATACACCGTCCATTGCAATGCACTCTCACTCCACACTTTGGTTCCGTGTTGCACATCGGCGTTGCGAACAAGGGTATGATCTCTCGTCGTTCCTGATCCTACTACCCACCCGTCAGCTCCGGGATCAACACCAATCTCGCCGATGATGTCAACCGTATCACTTGTGGCGGTATTCACCAGCGCCACGGCATCATTTCCGTTCCAGTTAATAACAAATGAACTGGTGGTATCAGCCACCAACTTGATCAGACTATCAGCCGATCCATGGCATCCCACCCATACACTGTTTGAAGCAACAGATCCGTGCAGTTTGAAAATTCCCTGAGCCGTATCCACGCCGTTGAAGAAAACGAGCAAGCGGTAATTGCCCAGATCTACAGTGCCAGAAGTCGGATTGAAAATTTCGATCGCCTTGTTGTAGCTGCTGCCTTCTTCATACTCTGAAATGAAAAGATCAGAACAGGCCTGAGCACCGACATTCATGCTCAAAACAGAAAACAGAAACAGGAAGTAAATATTCTTCATGAACGGATGTTTTATGAGTCGCCAAATTTGATGAAAAGAATGTGGATTGCAAGAGGCGGAGAAAGAAAATGCCGATTAAAGTTTTACTGAGAAGGGTCATTTTTCCCCGAGCAGTTTTTCAATCAAGGCATTGACATCGTCTTTCCATTTTTCATATGCATCACCCGTTGCCGGTCCGTTGATGCCGGTGTAGATGTTTCTCACCTTTCCGGCACGGTCAATAAATACCGAAGTGGGATATCCGTTGATTCCATTCAGCATCGGGAGCGCTTTCGCAGCCGATTCACCCGTTTGCCCTCCGAAGAGTAACGGATATTGAATCCCGAATTTTTGCTGAAGCCGTTTCAGGTTTGCCTGCGCTTTCTCAAACTCAGGGAATCGCTCGAAGGCAATTCCAATGATCTCCAGACCTTCCTGATGAAATTGATTGTAGAGCCGGCTGTAATACTCCGTTTCATCCATGCAATTCGGGCACCACGTACCCATGATCTGCACGATCACCACTTTGTTTTTGAATGCCGGATCGGTGAGTGAAACCATTTTTCTATTCACGTCAGGAAAAGAAAACGCAAGGGAAGTGTAACCCGGTTTCAGGTACGTGATGGAATACGGATCGGGCAATTCAAACTTTTCATTTCTCCCGGCAATCCAGTCTTCTCGCCAGTGATTTCCCGAAAAGAATCTCCCGTGAATCACGCCCTCTTTATCCACCACTCCTTTAAACAGAAAAAGATGCGAACCATCAAATGCCGACAAGGCCAGTGAATCGCCAAACACCAAGCCCTGCAGGTAACGGTAATCGCCGGATGTGGTGAGGAAGGTGCCATGCAATTGATAACCTGTTTGCACGAATTCGCCGATGGCTTTTGAACTATCTGCAGTTCCGGGACTGAAATCACACTCCCATTTTCCGGAAATGTTTACGCCGGCTTCTTTATGACCTTCAAAGCGGCCGCTGATTCCTGCCGTTGCAGAAAACGGAAAAACATTGTTGTCTCTGCGCGTGTGATTAAGAAACAACCCCGTCATTTTCCCCGGTTCATATTTCACCCTGAATTCTGAATCGAACAGCGGCATGTGTATGAACAAACTGTCGCCGGCGACCGTGATTTCAGTTACACGAATTTTTTCTTCCGCGTTGATGATGGTGATCACTATCGCGCCTGCAGAATCGGTTAACAGGAAATTGAACGGCAGCGTTTCATCCTTCAGTTGAATCACGCCGCGCCACATGCCGGTCTCCAAGCCCTCATCATTCGCAGCGGAAGCATGTGTGAACGCAAAAACAAAGAGAAGAATACTCAGAAGGAACATGTGACCGATTTTCCGGAAGACTATTTTTTCTTCACGCAAATCATGCCGGTGAATTTATCATGCCATGTCTGCCGGTAATCCGTTATGAAGAAAGCGAGGCAACTAAGAATGGCCGGCACAAACAGCAGCACCACAAACACAAGATACACCCATGCGCGCGCTGTCGTCATTCTGAACGGCGGAATCGTCCGGGTATTGATGTCAACCAATTGAATGCCCACCAATCTTTTTCCGATGGTGCCGCCGGTGCCTTCGAGGATGGGCGAATAAATGATCACCCAAAAGATGAGGGCAAAGGCCGGCATGGCCTGCTCCACGCTCTTCACAATGTAATCTACGTTGATGGTGTTGTGCGCCTTCACATAATTCACGAACAGAACTTGCACACCATACGCCACCCCGATTACAATGGCCGTATCAACCAGCCGCGCAATCACCCGCTGAATGAACGTAGCCAATCGCTGTTCATTCTCCAGTTCCGCTTCACGCGCAATGCGCGAAAGCAGCTGATCAATTGCATCAGGTTTTGCCGGTTGTGAAATCATGATCCTGAGTCGTCAAAATTCTGAATGTTTAATGGAATAGGAAAATGAAAATTTTGCTGTCACACCATTCGCTTCCAACTAACGGGTAATCCGTAACTAAAACTCCACCACCGTCAAACTGTATGGCTTGAGAGAAAGTGATGTTGCCGAATCGTTGTTCACCGCAACCGAAGTGCTCGAAGGAGAATCCGCTAAAACAGTCATCACGGAAAATGATTGAGGCGCCAACGTTTTTCCATCGGCAGTAAGTGAAATGGCGCGGTACTCGGCCGGTGACTCATTGATCAGCAGCAGCGTGAATTTCCCGCCTTCATGGCAGGCGATGCCGCTCACGCCCGGCATGCCGGTGATCAAAATTTCATCCACCAGTTTGTTTCCGCTAAAAAGTTTGCCGGCTGCTTCCAGCGCATAGGCATGATTCGAAATGTCACCCTCACTCCGGCTCAGACTTTTCAATGACATGAAGGAAGCAAAGGCGATGTAGTCATCATGCTGCCGGTTGTAATTGATCACGAACTCATAAAACTTCCCTATGTAAAGGCAAGCCGCCATGGTGTTTGCAATCGCCGATTTGTTTTTGATGCCCCATTGCCAGACGGAAACCTTTTTACCGGGGAATTTTTTCTGCGCCAGCTCAAGCCACTGAGGGATGGTTTTTTCAAAAGCATCATCCATCACCAACAAATTTTTTCCTGCATCATCTGACCACAGAGCGAGATCCTTGTCCCAGAGATACAGGCGCACCTCATCAGCCGGCAGACCCGCTATTTGCTGATTCCACTGCACGGATTTTGGCTTGTCCGAAAAAACCGGCGCGGCATCAATCACGATTTTTACTGACGGATATTTTTCTCTCACCTGCTTGATCCATATAGCCACCTTGTCTTTATAGGCATTTCCATCAGGAAAATCCTGCTCATTGCTCCCGAGGTTTTGCTCCATGCCGAAGATCACGCGCTTCGCATACGACCGTTCAATTTTCCACAGCAATTCCTCTATCGTTCCGCTCTGTACATTGGCGATTATGTCGCCGGGAATGCTGAGCTGATGAAGGAGCGCACAGTATTCATTGAAAAAATCTTTGCCGAACTGCACCGCCCCCACTCCGTCCAGCACCGTGCTGATTTCCTGCCCGCGCTCCTTACAGTCTTCTTCGCGGATGTTGTAACCATCGCCCTTTCCGCCGGTGATGAGCGTATCACCTACGATCACATGATCAAAATCCGACGTGCTGCCGCCGCTGTACTGAAGCGAAGTGAAGTTCATCTCCTTCAAAAAAGAAACATATGAGTCATTGAGTACATCACGTGGCTGAAACTTCTTGCCGAAGAAAATGTCAACCGCGCAGGCGCTGTGAATGCCTTTGTTGAGAGGGACAGAATTTGCTGTAGAAATTTTAATGGCGGCGGATGAACCACCATTCTGACTTTTCGGCGAAGAGCAGGAAATCAGAATTGACAACAGAGTGAACAGCATCAGGTTCATGTAGCTCAAGAAACCTCTATGGATTTTGCACACCAAAATTATCTTGTTTCAACTTATCGATTCCGTAAGCAGGATAAGTACGAGCGATGCATTACGTCCTCCCGGGGTCTTCATCATGAGACCCCGCACTTTGAGCCGTTGTTGGTCCCCTGATCAACAACCGTTGCGTGAGCCCGGTTGCATCAACGGTTTCGTTATCTTCATGCAATGGCAATGGAATCCGGCAAACTCTACTTCTTTACCGCTACCATTCTTAACTGGCAACATCTTCTCGCTACCGACGAGTGCAAACAGATCATAATTGACGAGTGGAAACGGTTGATTAAGCTTCACAGGATCACGCTCTATGCCTTTGTGATCATGCCAAATCATTACCACATTATTTGGTCGGTAAGCGAGAAATACAATCCGGAGGACATTCAACGTGACTTTCACAAGTGGACCGCTAAACAATTAATTGCATTGCTTAAAACCAATCGACCGCAAGAGCTGTCGCGATTCCATGTGGATGCCCCTGACCGTGCCTTTCAGATATGGGAGCGCAATCCGTTACCGGTTGAGTTGTACACGGAGGAGTTTATTTGGCAAAAACTTGAGTACCTTCCTACCGGGAGGCAGGCATTCACAACAACCCGTGTCAGGAGAAGTGGAGATTGGTACCGTTGCCTGAGTTGTACCTTTATTCTTCTGCCCGGTATTATCTGCTGAACAAAGATGAATGGGGTTTTATCACACACATACAGGATGCTTGAACAGCCTGGCTTCTGTTGTTGGTCAGGGGACCAACAACGGCTCTCGCTCGTCTTGCTTTTCTGGCCGACCAACAAAGGCAAAAATGCTTGCGTGACGTTCGCACCGAGTTGAAGGCACAAGTCAGCTTCTTTTTATGCTCAGCGACAGACTGAGAGTTCTGAGTGTAGATGTGCCCCTTCCGAGACCTCCCGCGAAGACATCGATTGAAGATAGTTAAAAACATACTATCTTTATCTTGATCTAGTCACTCCATGAAAAACGGGCTAATTGATCGTAAGATTCTCTTGAAATATTCGGGAATGATTGCCGGCCTGTTGGCAATGCACAAAGCCCAAGCTCAAATTGTTTACACTGACATTGATCCCGATTCTGTGCTGGATAATACCGGATATAGTGATTATGCGCAACAATTCGTAGACCTCAATAACGATGGAGTTTTTGATTTTTCCATCATTAGCAGAATAGTTTCAACCAGCTACGACACAAATGCAGGCAATGTGGTAGGCGCTTCAGGTTTGGACGGAAACAAAGTACTTAATTATGATGGTTACCTTGAATGTAAATGCTGGGTCTTTGAAAATAACTCTGGCGATTCAATTGGTGGCAACCCGTACTTGTTTTGGAGATCTGGTGGATTGCTATTTTATTTTAGTTTCCAGATGGATTACTGGATCGATGGATTTGCCCATTATATGGGGGTGAGATTGCGACACAATGGTAACTATTATTATGGCTGGATCAGGTTGAAGATTTTATCGGGTGGAAACCCGACTAAGGTAAAAGACTACGCCTACAATCTTGCTCCCAATGAGCCTATTACTTCCGGACAAATGTTACCCTGTGGCGATGGATTTGAAAACAATAATGTTTTCGAAAAAGCAAAACCGCTTCAAACAGGACACACCTATCACGGCTTGATTGACATAGCGGGTGACAAAGATTTCTTTAAGTGGCATTATATCTCTGATCCGGAAAAGCCAAATGTTCAGATCAGACTTTTTGATCTTCCGAAAAACTATAATCTTCGTCTGTTTGATTCCGATAAGGTGCTAATCGCACAATCCGTGAATACCGGTGTTGAGGGTGAAGAAATATTTTACAATAACAGTCTTTCCTCCGGAGATTATTTCATTATGGTTTATCCTAAAGACCAAGATCAGTTTGATTCGGTGAATTGCTATTCGATCCAAATCAAATCAAGCCAGCATCCCATTCTTCGTACGTCTTTCACTGAAAACGCTGATGTGGCATCTCCTCCTGTCACAATTTATCCGAATCCCTCAAATAATTTTATTACCGTTTCTAAAACTGACGGGTTCATAATGGAGCTAACCGTCAATGATCTTTCAGGAAGGGAAGTGATCAAGGCTTGTGTTGATAACAACCCATCTCATCTTTCATTAGACGTTTCAAAACTTCCGGCAGGAATTTATTTTGCAAGAGTTACAGGCGATGATGGATTCGTCATTGCAAAGTTCATCCGAGGCAGCAGATAAATGGCGCTTGCAAATCATAGCTACAGAAATTGAAATCTTCATTCGTCATCACTGAGCCGTTGTTGGTTCCCTGACCAACAACTGTTGCGTGAGCCCGGTTTCTGCCCATGTTGGTAATTGCACTCATGCCCGTGCGTGAGCCGTTGTTGCGTCGCCTGACCAACAACTGCAGCGTGAGCCCCGGTTGCATCACTTATGTCCTCGTGGGGTCTTCAGCATGAAACCCCGCACTTCGGCCACAACCAATGAAACCCGCTTCCGCTACCGGTTTCTGTACTTCATGGGGATTGCTTCAAAAACACCTGTACGGGATGCTCCGCTTCGTTTTTTCGCAATGACGTTAAGTCTCACGTCTTATGTCTCAAGTCTGATATTTCGCGCTTCGGCTTCACCACTCCATCCTCGCAGCAGGCGCCACATCAAGCGAATCAAACTTTTTTGCCAAATACCTGTGGTACGCCACCGACGCAATCATCGCCGCATTATCTGTGCAGTACTCTAACGGTGGAATAAAAACGCGCCATCCATTCCTGTCTCCGCGCTGTTTGAGTTCGCTGCGCAATGCGCTGTTGGCAGATACACCTCCGGCAATCGCCACTTCTGAAATCTGAAACCGTTCTGCCGCAAGTTCCAGTTTGTTCAGCAGAATGCTTACGATCCTTTGCTGCACCGAGGCGCAGATGTCGTTCATGTTCTCTTCCCCGAAGTGCGGATTCTTTGCTGTGTTTTCTCTGAGGAAATAAAGAATGGAGGTCTTGAGTCCGCTGAAGCTGAAATCAAGACCGGGAATATCCGGCTCAGGGAATGAGAACTTCGGCTTTCCCTGCTGTGCATACCGGTCAATGAGCGGCCCTCCGGGATATGGCAGCTTGAGGAGCTTCGCCGTTTTATCAAATGCTTCGCCGGCTGCATCATCCAGCGTTTCGCCAATCACTTCCATTTCCAAATAATCCTTCACAAGAACTATCTGCGTATGCCCGCCAGAAACGGTAAGACACAGAAACGGAAAGGCGGGTTTAACTCCTGATAAAAAGTGTGCATGAATGTGCGCCTGCATGTGATGCACGCTGATAACCGGAACTTCCAGCGACACAGCCATCGCTTTGGCAAAAGAACAACCCACCATCAATGAACCGATCAATCCGGGTCCGGCCGTGAAGGCAACGGCATTCAAATCAGTCATCGCAACGCCGGACTTCGCCAGCGACTCTTCCACCACAGGCACAATATGCTGAATGTGCTGACGGCTGGCCAACTCAGGCACCACCCCACCGTATTTCTGATGCACCTGCTGTGTGGCAATCACGTTCGAAAGAATGCGCTTGTCGCTGATGACAGCCGCAGCCGTTTCATCACAGGACGATTCAATGGCGAGAATGTTGACAGGCACGATTGCGGCACTTTGTTTGCAAATTTACGGGCTAACTTTGGGTTGCCTGAAATGCCTTACCCTCAACGATTTTGAAGACTCGCGGAATCATCGGAAATGTATTGTTGCTGCTGCTGGGGGTATTGCTCACCGTGGCAGGGTGGTTTGCCTATCGCATTACCGACCATGATTTTCAAACCGCGCTGATGCAACGCATCACCGGAATCCTGTCTGACAAACTCGGAACGGAAGTTCATATCGGTAAAACAGAGATTGATTTCTTCCACCGCGTTTCACTCAGCGATGTGCTGGTGCTGGATCAGAAGAAAGACACGTTGCTTCATGCCGATCAGCTCTTCGTTTCACTGAGTGTGTTCAAATTGCTTAAGAATGAATACGTGATTGACCGCATCGTGCTCGATCATCCGCATGTGTACATGTTCCGAGACCGGAAGACGGAAGAATGGAATTACCAGTTCATCGTGGATGCCTTCAGCAGCGGCGACACCACGCCTTCACAAAATCCATCCACGGTCAACCTCGACCTGAAGGCGCTGCGGCTGAAAGAAACCCGGTTCGTGATGATGGATGAACCGAATGATACGAAGATGGATTTCACCATTCCGCTCCTATCTGTTGACCTGAACAAGCTAGACCTCAATCAGCCGAAGTTTGATATCAGGAAGCTGCTCTTCGACCGCGCCGATATGATCATCGCCAAGGTTCCGAGAGAAATTACAGAAGAAGCGCCCGACACCATTCCTGACACCGCTATTGTGCACATCAACACGCAGCCTTTACAGTTGTTTGTCAATGATCTTGAATTCCGCGATTGCCATTTCATGTATGATGACATGATTGAACCGGCAGACACCACAGCGTTTGACGGCATGCACGAGGATTATCACCACCTGAATATGCAGATGACCGATTGCTCCCTGGTGATGGATACTATCAAAGCGCGAATCAAAAACATCACGCTGCAGGAGAAATCAGGATTTGTGGTGAAGCAGATGGAAGCCGATGTGAAAGTCACGCCCACATTGGCGAGCGCTTCCCGTTTGAAAATCGAAACAGCTCATTCGTTTTTACAGGATTCATTTTCGATGAGCTATCAGAATTTCCATGCCTTTCTTGATTTCAATTCCGAAGTGATCATTTCTGTATTACTGAAAGATTCAAGGATTGACATGCGCGATGTGAATCAGTTCATACCGGGTGTGCCTGAGATCAGAGAAACATTACTTGCTGACGGTAGTGTGCGTGGCACGGTGGATAATCTGAAGGGAAAGAAACTAAGATTTTCAACCGGAAGCAATACGGTTTTCCTCGGCAACATTGATGTGCGCGGACTGCCGGAGATCGAAGACACCTACATCATGCTCGATGTGGATCAGTTGTCAAGCAACACTTCTGATCTTTCACGCATCATGCCCGATGTCACCTGGCCGTCAGAACTCAGCCGCGCAGGGAATATTCAGTTCACAGGAAACTTTACGGGATTCTACAATGACTTCGTGGCTTATGGAACATTCAATACGGCACTGGGCACAATAAATTCAGATCTCAACCTCAAGTTCTCGGGTGACGCGGATGATGCGGTTTACTCAGGAAACATTGCCGCGCAGAATTTCAACATTGGAAGAATGATTGCACAGGATAGTTTGCTGGGCAGCATCACGTTCGCGATGAATGTGAAAGGCCGCGGTTTCCTGTTTGCCACCATGACGACAACAGCTTCCGGAACCATTGACCAGGTTATGATCAATGATTACAACTACCGGCACACCACCGTCAACGGCACACTCGATAAAAAAATTTTTAACGGAACGGTGAAGCTGCAGGATGAAAATGCGAAACTGGATTTTGCAGGGCTTATTGACTTCAACAAGGATTTGCCTGAATACGATTTCAAAGCGCGGGTGGACAGTGCGCACCTACATACGCTGAACCTGGCTGGCAAACCTTACATCATGTCTGCATCCGTTGACATGAACATGCAAGGAAAAAACATTGACGATTTTCTCGGATACCTGAATGTTACGGATGTGCAGTTTGCCTTAAACAATGACAAATGGAAGACCGACTCTATCAACCTTTCCATCCTCCGGCAAAGTGATACTGCACGCAGGAAACTTACGCTGGTATCGTCATTTCTCTCAGCAGAACTTTCGGGGAAATTTGCCATCACCCGCTTGCCGGCATCCATAACCTCCACCCTTGATCATTATTTCCCATCCTTGCCGGGCAAAACATCTGCAGTTGATGACTCGCAGGATTTTGAATTCCATGTTTCATTGCATCAATCCGCTGATGTCATTCATTACTTCCTCCCCGACTGGGGCGGCATTGATTCCACTTCCATCAATGGCATGTACCATTCTGCCGAAAACACACTCCGGTTTTCCGGAACGGTTCCTTCTTTGAGTTACAAGACCACGCGATTCGGTGATGTTACATTGAACGGATTCACAGCCGGCGACTCACTGATTATTTCCGCCGGCTCTGAAACAATCCGCGTGAATGATTCCACTTCCATTACGGAACCACTGATCAGCGCGCTAATCCGTGATGATACCGCCTACCTCACCATCCGCGGCATGAGTCCTGACAGTGCTTCCCAGCTGAATCTTCATTCGGTAGTAACCGGTGATTCCGCTCATGTGCAAATGCATATTCAACCCTCTGCCATGGTGCTGAATCACCGCACCTGGAACCTGTCACCCGACAACCTCATCAGCTACTCCGATGAGCGACTGCTCTTTGACAACTTCACGCTTCAAAGCGGTGAGCGATCCATCGCCGTCACCAACGTGAACCGGCGCGTGCGCGCGACCAACCTCGCCTTTGCTTTCAGCAACATTTCCATCGGCGATTTGCATGAGCAATTGCGGATCAGCGGTTATCAATACAGCGGCAACCTCAGCGGCACGGCGCAAGTATTAAATGTGTTTCACGAGCCGCGTGTCAGCGCCGATGTAACCATCCGGGATTTTACACTGAATGAAACCCAGGTTGCAGAAGTGAGGGCGGTGGTGAATTACGAACCGGAGGAAGACAAAATCACCATTGAAACCAATCTCGAAGATCCGGATTATGATGTGGCCATCAGCGGCTCGGTTTTTCCACAGCGCGAAACGGATCAGCTGAAACTGGATCTCAATTTGAAAAAAGCCAATCCTGCACTGATGCAGTCGCTCTTCTTCCAGGGCATGATTTCAAACACAGGCGGCAGTGCATACGGTGACCTGCATCTGACCGGCACCTTTGATAAGCCCAATCTCACAGGAAATGTGATGCTGGCTTCGCTTACCACTACCGTGGATTATCTCAAAGTGGCGTACCACTGCCGGAATGTTCCGGTGATATTCCGCGAAAACAATATTGACCTCGGCAAGTTCACGCTCTACGATCAGAACAATGATTCCGCTTGGGCCCAGGGTATCATACACCACAAGTCACTCGACTTTTTTGATCTGAATGTGTCCCTTACCACCCGGCGCTTCATGGCGCTGAACACGACTTCGCGGGATGATTCCAGTTTTTATGGCACGGCTGAAGTATCAGGGTTGATCCGTTTCCAGGGACCGGTTGAGAATATTGACATTAATGCCACAGTGAAATCGCTGCAGGGTACTAACATCAGCATACCGGTATACTCAGGCACCTCCATTGGGGAGCGACCTTACCTCCGCTACGTGCAGCACCATGCTGACACGGTGGAATATGCAGCAAAGAAACCGTCGAGTCTTGCGGGCATGCGCATGAACTTCAATATGGACATCACGCCGGAGGCCAATGTGCAGATCATCTTTGATGAAGCCACCGGCGACATTGTAAAAGGTAATGGCAGCGGCACGATCCGGATGGATATTGACATGAAAGGCGAGTTCACCATGTACGGTGTGTTTACGATCGAGCAGGGAAGTTATCTCTTCACACAATTCAACTTCTTCAACAAGAACTTTGTGATAGAAAACGGCGGCACCATTACCTGGACCGGTGACCCGTATGATGCCAAGATCAACTTCTCCGCCATCTACTCCACACGCGCCTCGCTGTATGAGCTGGTTCAGAACACCGCGCTGCTCACCACCAACGATATTAAAGATTTGCAGCAACGCACCCAGGTGGATCTCTACCTCATTCTCACCGGCTCGCTCTTCGCTCCTCAAATTTCCTTTGACATCAAGCTGCCGGAAACATCCACACTGAATACGGCGGCCTATCTGGAACTGAACCGCATCAAGCGTGATGAGAATGAACTGAACAAACAGGTCTTTGCCCTGCTCGTTCTCGGCCACTTCCTGCCGCCGGAAACGGGACTCGGCACGCAATCGCTCAGTACGGACGTTAATAACAGCTTGAGCAGTTTCCTGTTTAACCAAATCAGCAATCTCGCTTCTTCCCTGCGTGACGATATTGATTTCACCATTAATTACCAGGCATACGAAACCAACATTGATCCCAACTCAACCGACATTGTCAAGAGAAACGAATTACAGGTAGCCCTCACCAAACGGTTTTTCAACGACCGGTTGGCGGTGGATGTAGGCGGCAACTTTGACTTCAGTTCCACGAACACGCCCAACTCCACGTCCAATATCGCGGGTGACTTCGCCATTGAATACAAGATCACGCCGGACGGGCGCGTAAGCGGAAAAGTTTTCAGCAAGAGCAATTATGATATCATTGATGCCACCAACAAACAAAACAATGGCATATCCCTCAAGTACACGCGCGACTTCGACAATATGAAGGAACTCTTCAAAGATCCCGACCGCGAGAAGAAACGGGAACAGAAAAAGAAGCAGAAGCAATTGGAACAACCCGCCGCAAAACCGGACGATCCCACTTCGGGCAATTAACCTGCTTCATCCGAATCACATTGCTGCATGGTGCACAAGAGAAAGCTGCTGCGGAATCAACCGCAGCTTTGCAGCAGAATATTTTCCTATTTTTAAGAAGCGATTTCACTTCACCTATTCTCAATGCTTCAAATCTTTTGTCGATCATGAAAAAAACGTTACTCTTTCTCTTCCTCGCACTGTTTTCCCTTTCGGCTCAGGCACAAAAAGAAACCTGGAAATGGTATTTCGGATATACAGCCGCCATGGATTTCGTTACCTCGCCTCCCACCATTCTTAATGACTGTGCGATGTACCAGTTTGAAGGATCATCGTCCATTTCAGATTCCGCAGGCAATCTTCTTTTTTACACTGACGGTACCACCGTGTGGGACAAGAACAGCAACATTATGCCGAACGGCACCGGTTTGCTGGGTGATCTGTCTTCCACTCAGGCCGCGCTGATTGTGCAGTATCCCGGAAGCGATTCATTATATTACATTTTCACAACCAACTCCGGATATTATTTCGCTCACTACTCCATAGTTGACATGTCACTCAACGGCGGACTGGGCGATGTGGGGGCTGTGAAGAATCAGATTCTCACAACTAATTCCGCCGAAAAACTCAAAGCCGTCAAGCATGCAAACGGAACGGATTACTGGGTGGTGGTGCATCAGATCTACAATGACAAGTTTGTGGCGTTCCAGGTTTCCGCTTCAGGGATCAGTTCCGCTTACGTTTCGAGTGTGGGGATTACGTTACCCAATGTAATCGGTCAACTTCAGTTTGCACCTGACGGAAGTAAAGCCGCCATGGCTACGTACGTGAATCCGGGCTGCACCGAATGCGAAACCATTCAACTGGTGGATTTTGACAACTCCACAGGTTACTTCTCCAATGCGCAGGTGATTACGACACCGCACTGGCAGACATACGGACTTGAGTTTTCACCGAACGGGAAATTGCTTTACGGCGGTGCAAACCCGGGTTATGATCAGGTGTGGCAGTGGGATCTTTCATCGGGAAATATTGATACCATCATCGCCTCGCAATTGCAGGTGGGAACCACGCTGGGTGATGCCGGATCATTGCAACTGGCGCCTGATGGAAAAATTTATGTGGCGCAAACCGGCAGCTACTATGTGGGAGTGATCAACAATCCCGATTCGGTGGGCACCGCGTGCGACTGGAATGCGTACGGAGTGAATGTTTCTCCCGGGCAAAGTCAACTCGGCTTGCCCAACTTTGTGGCCAGTTACTTCATTGAAGAACCTGAAAATCCTGTTGCCATTATTGCAAACACCACCGAGGTATGCAAAAAATTCTGTGTGAATTTCACGGATGCCTCTTCCAACGACCCGGTGGTCTGGCAATGGACTTTCGAAGGCGGCTCCCCGCCGGCTTCGGATGAACAAAACCCGGGTGATGTGTGCTATAATTTGGCCGGCGTGTATGACGTCACACTCATAACAACCGATGTCAATGGCAATTCGGATACACTGTCTCTTCCTGATTACATCACGGTATTTGAGACACCGCCGTTTCCGGTTATCACTCAAAACGGATACACACTTACTTCCTCGCCGGCGCTTGCTTACCAATGGCAATTGAATTCCGTTGACATTCCCGGTGCAACCAACCAATCTTATGATGTATTGCAAAGCGGTTATTATACGGTTCTCATTTTTGATGAAAACGGCTGTGTAAATTCCTCGGGTCTGTTTGTCCAGATTGTAGGTATTGATGAAACTTCCCATGAAATTACATTGAGTCTTTTTCCGAATCCGTCAACGGGTGCAATAACCATCCGCTGGAATGCTTTTGCTGACGGACAGCATTTGCAGATTGACCTCCTGAATGCCATCGGGCAATTGAACCGGACCACCCAGGTATCAGGATCAGCACATGAAACAGAAATGGATCTCAGTGATTTGCCGGCTGGCATATACTTCGTGCAGTTAAAAACGGATCACGTGGTTGCATCTCAAAAACTTTGTCTCACCCGTTAACCATCTTAACGAATGAAATCATTTCTTCAAATCACCATTGCTTCAGCATATTTAGCATGCACCTGCTTCACCACCCGGGC
The DNA here is from genome assembly GCA_018267315.1 of Bacteroidota bacterium. Taxonomy (GTDB): domain Bacteria; phylum Bacteroidota; class Bacteroidia; order Chitinophagales; family UBA10324; genus JAFDYS01. The sequence goes on from JAFDYS010000033.1 coordinate 66,179, forward strand.
GCAACAGGGTGAATGGACATGGATCAAAGGAAGCAGCAGCAACAACGGCACGGCTGTATATGGCACACAGGGCGTTTCCGATCCTGATAATACACCAGGTGCCTTATATGAACCGATGCAATGGACTGACAAGGATGGAAATTTCTGGATGTTCGGCGGGCTGAAGGATGGATGGAGTGAATACAACACGCTTTGGAAATTCGATCCTTCAACTGAAGAGTGGACGTGGGTGAGAGGAAGTTCTTCATGTTGCACTGCCGGCAATTACGGGGTGCAGGGTGTTCCCTCTTCAAGCAATGATCCCGGCGCACGCGCATGGGGTGGATGGACGTGGGTGGATACATCCGGTAATCTCTGGCTCTATGGCGGCATCGGAAACGATGATGTCGGCGGATACCAGGTTATGAGCGACCTCTGGAAATATGATATTGCAAACAATGAATGGACGTGGATGGACGGTCCCAACACCGGAACCGTGGCAGTGTATTACGGAACGAACGGCACTCCATCATCCAATACCAGTCCCGGCGCGAGGGCAGAATCCAATGCGGCATGGGTTGATGCTTATGACCGGTACTGGCTTTTCGGCGGAGCGCTTTATATGCCGCAGCAGGGCGGCTGGAGTATTGCCGGTTTCGGAAATGACATGTGGATGTGGGACCCGGGCATTCAGCAATGGACGTGGATGCAGGGCACACAACAACTGAGTCAGAGCGGTGTGTACGGAACCCAGGGGGTGGCCGACAGCTCGAACTATCCCCCCGGCCGTGGATCGTATGCGAGATGGACTGACCCGGATGGCAACTTTTATTTTTTCGGCGGATACAATCTTGGCTATTGCTGGAATGATCTGTGGAAATATGATTGGCAAACCAATGTATTCACGTGGGTGTCGGGGCCCAATTCCAACAACGGGTTAGGAACTTATGGAACTCAATGCACGCCTTCTTCATCCAACATCCCGCCGGCGCGATATGAAAACAGAACTTACTGGCAGGATACCTGTGGCAACTTCTGGCTCTTTGGCGGAACCAGTTCAGCTACCGGTTACTCGTTTAATGATCTGTGGCATTATAAAGTAGCAGACAATACCTGGACGTGGATGAGCGGATCCAATTCGGGAAGCAGTGCAGGAAGTTACGGCACGCAGGGTGTTTCCGATCCAAGCAATCAACCTCCGTCGCGCAGCGGTGGAGTTGGTTGGGTTGATGCATCCGGAAATCTCTGGGCATTCGGAGGTGTAACGAGTTTCATCAACAACTACTATAAGAATGATTTGTGGAGATATGTGCTTGATCCGGCATGTCCCGCTATTGCAGTTTGTGAACCACCGCTTCCCGCCATCGCAGCATCCGATACTATCGTATGCGAAAAGTTCTGTGTTGACTTCACGGATCTGTCAAACAACAATGCCGTTTCCTGGCAGTGGACTTTCGAAGGCGCAAGCCCTGCCACGTCCACCGCACAAAACCCTACCAATATTTGCTATGATGATCCGGGCATTTTTGATGTAACCCTGGTTACTGCCGATGCTGATGGAAATACGCAAACCATCGCCATGAATGATTTCATCACAGTATTCCAGAATCCTTTTGCTCCCGTGATTACTCAGGATGGAAACGTGCTCACCGCATCATTCGGCACCACCTATCAATGGTACCTGAACGGTAACATCATTCCGGGCGCAACGAGCCAATCGTATGAGATCACTGAATCAGGTCTCTATACGGTAATCATCACGAATGAAAACACATGCAGTTCTCAATCCAGCGTGCAAGCTTATCTCGTGGGTATGGATGATCCTGAATCACTATTCAGTTTACAGGTCATTTCCAATCCCGCAGCAAACAGCACCACAGTCATTATAGAAACGTCAAAGCCGGGCATTGTGCAACTCCGGCTCCTGAACGCACTCGGACAGGTGATGTTTATCTCGGAGGAGACTGCAGGTGCACAACTGGTAAAGAAAATTGACCTGAGTAAATTACCGGGTGGAATGTACCTGCTCGATGTTCGCTCTGCCGAATGGCATGCTACAGAAAAAATTGTTCATACCAATTAAACCTACATGACATGGTATCTCCTGCCCCACTCAGATTTTCATTAGCCGTCTTCCTTTTCACCTTATCAAACATGGTTAGCGCCCAGCAGGGTGAATGGACGTGGATGCACGGTTGCAATACGAGCGGTTGCAGCCCTACCTGGGGCACGCAGGGAGTACCTGATCCTGCGAACACACCAGGCGGCGTTTATGCTCCGTACTATTGGGTGGATGCACAAAAGAATTTGTGGATCTACGGCGGTATTGCCGGTGCCGGATATTTCAATGCGATGTGGAAGTTCGATCCCTCGGTTATTGAATGGACGTGGATGGCCGGAAGCAATTTTTCTTATCAGCCACCGGTGTATGGATCGTTAGGACAATTTGGAGCAACCTATACTCCCGGATACCGCGCATTCGGATCCGTGTCATGGACTGACAACGACGGAAAATTCTGGTTGTTCGGAGGCGATGGATGGGCAGGTACACTCGCCGACTTGTGGCAGTATGATCCCTCGGTTAATCAATGGGCATTAATGAACGGAAGTCCCACTGCAGGGGTATCGGCCAATTACGGTACCAAGGGAGTTCCTGCAGCAACCAACACGCCGGGCAGCCGCAGGGAAGGAAATGCAACCTGGGTGGATGCCGATAACAACCTGTGGATGTTTGGAGGAGAAACGAGCGGCTTTTTCCGAAACGACATGTGGAAGTATGACGTAAGTCTGGGTCAATGGGTGTGGATGGCCGGCTCATCGCAATTGAATCAAGCGGCAACCTATGGAACACAGGGCGTGGCTGATTCGCTGAACGTTCCCAGCGGGCGATCATCCTATTGTAAATGGCAGGATGCCGACGGAAATTTCTGGCTCTTTGGTGGTGGCAATTGGAACAGCGCACAATACTATGCTGACCTGTGGAAGTATGATCCTGCTGTGAATGTATGGACCTGGATGTCGGGTGCTTCATCCGCCAATGCGGAAGCCAATGCCGGTAACTTGTGCGATTCATCTGCTTCATATTATCCGGCGGCCCGGTTTGAAGACCGCTCCTGTGCAACGGATCCATGCGGAAACTTCTGGATGTGGGGCGGCATTCATAATACCGGTAACAGCCAAACCAATAATGATCTTTGGGTTTACCGTCCGCAACAGAATGACTGGACTTATTCCAACGGGCCGCTCACCTATAATGGCAGCGGGGTGTATGGCACTCAGGGGCAATCCTCGCCATCCAATGTTCCGGGTGCGAGGATGGGTTCCATCATGTGGTTCGATTCAACAGGTACCCTTTGGATGTTTGGCGGCTCTCCATCCTGGTTTCTATCCTACTATAATGATGTATGGAGATTCGTACCCGATCCGGAATGTCCCGCTATCATTAACTGCAGCACCGCACCCGTGGCTGCACTAAGTGCTTCTGATACCACACTCTGCGAAAAGTTCTGCATTGATTTTACAGATCAGTCACAGAACGATCCCGTTTCCTGGCAGTGGATTTTTGAGGGCTCCGTGCAGGGCACTTCCACCGAACAAAACCCTCAAGACATTTGCTACGATGATCCGGGCGTCTTCGGTGTGACACTCATAGTCACCAATTCATCCGGAGTAACGGATACGCTGGAAATGCCGGACTTCATTACAGTATATCCCAACCCGTTTGCACCAACTATCACACAAGACGGGAATGTACTCACCTCATCATTCGGCACCACCTATCAATGGTTTCTGAACGGTGACGTCCTGTCAGGCGCCACCAATCAATCTTATGAGATCACCGAATCGGGATTATATACGGTTGTGATCACAGATGAAAACGGTTGCAGCGCACAGGTGAGTTACCAGGCGTACCTGGTTGGTATTGATGATCCGCAAAACCCTTTTTACATCTACGTTTCAGGAAATCCGGTGTCTGATGAACTCATAGTAAAGGTCGCCTGCCACTGCATGCCGGAGGTTTCAATCCTCAATGTAATTGGTCAAACGATTGTGAGCATCTCACCGTTTGAATCATTATCGCCATTACTGATCCGGCAGGATGTAAGCACATTACCTGCAGGCACGTATTTCCTGAAGGCAACGTCCGGTTCAAATACCCGGGTGATCCGGTGGATCAAGGACTAGAATAAAAAGCGGTAGCCGCTTTTAGTTCTGAACTTCGAACGACCCTGATTTGACCGGAACTTGGTTCTCATCAAGAATCTGGAAGAAGTAAAATCCAGGACGAAGGTTATGGGTTGCCAGAACGTATTCATGCGTCGGCATATCCTTCAGGTCAACCATTCTTCCCAAATAATCAAACACAACAATGGATAGTTTATCCGGGGTGGGAGGCAACGTGACCGTAACATAATTCACGGCTGGATTAGGATAAACCTTCACTTCCATTTCAGACAATTCAGCGACGCCGGTGGCCAGATCACTGAAGGCCAGATTATCTATTCTCAACTTAGTGCCGGCAGGCGGATCCTGACCCAGTGCCGTAGATGAAGTGAGCATGATCATGGCGGAATCAGGAATGCCCGGAGTCACATAATCAAACGGAATGCTGAAAAAGATGTAGTCGAAATTCGACTCATAAAATTTCGCAATCGCCCATGCGATAGTATCCCTTTTTTGAGTGGTGGAATTCCATTGCCACAGTACGGCTCCTGCTCCTGAGGTATCGGTACCGGCGGGATTACATTTATAAAATCCGTTGAAGAAGATGAATGGATAATCACAAGCAAATCCTCCGATGCATCCCTCGGCATTAATATCAAAGTAACCGTTCGAGCAGAGGACACCGGGCACGCTAAAATTGTCGCCGGCTTTGGTAACCATTTTCGCCGCAAGACCTTCCACAGAAATCGTGTCAGACTCCACCGGTTTCACACCAAAACCTGCCGTGAGATAATTGTTGGAACCCCAGGAAGCCGGATCTTCATAATCACCGTAATCAATCCAATCATTGAAATTCCAGTTGGGAATCGGATTCTCCTGAGCATAGGCGTTTGCGATAACACAAACCGTAATAAGAGTAAAGAGCTTTTTCATTGGGATCGAATTTGATTCTATACGTGATAATAAAATTTTTGTTGTCCGTAAAATTATGGCATTCCCCGTTTCACCACGGCTTTTGACGCGGGCTTATCAACGCGTTTGCGGCAAACGTACATAAACAAAAAGTTCCTCCGGAAAACCGGAGGAACTTAATGAGATATTAATCGGGAAGGAATTACTTGTCCTCCTTGTCTTCGTTTTGATCTTCCTGATCGGGCTGCTGCTCCTGGATTTCATCGGGATTGACCTCGAAGCCCGGATTGCCGATATCGTAGATGAGTTCCTTGCCAGGAATGGTACCGATTACTTTGAACTCCGTTCGGCGATTCAACTGGCGACCTTCCGGATTGTCTTTCCCGTTCGGCAAGGTGTTAGGCGCGATCGGCTTCGATTCGCCATAGCCCTTTGCCACCATGCGATCTGAAGAAATTCCTTTCGATATCATATAGTCCACTACACTTTGCGCACGGGCTTGCGAAAGTTTCATGTTGTATTTGTCATTGCCCTTGCTGTCAGTGTGTGAACTGATTTCAACCTGGATGGCCGGATTATCAATAAGAATTTGATAGAGTGAATCCAGACCCGGTTTCGACTCAGGACGCAGATTGGCACTGTCGAATCCGTAGAAGATATTCTGAATTCTAACAGCACCTTTCGGAATCTTCTTCATATAGATGTCCACGCGCATGGTGTCGTTATCATCTCTTTCAGAAACAGCGAATGATGCCGAGCCGGTGAGATAACCCTCTTTCGTTGACTTCAGCGAGTAACTCTTAAACGGTTTAGTGTTAAAGAAATAAAGGGTGTCCTTCCTGGAAACGTAATTACCGATCTGCATACTCTTGTCATCCAGAAACATCACCTTGGCGCCCGGAATCAGTTCACGTGTATCCATGTCATACACATTTCCGCGAACGGCATAGTAAACTTTCTTGGGATACTCAATGCGCCAGATATCATCGCAACAGGTTTCGCTCTTTACTGAAATGGTTCCGGGGCGGTTGGATACTACATAACCACTGTATCCATTATCATCCATTACGAAGTACATGTCATCCACACTTGAGTTAATCGGGTATCCCATGTTAATCGGATTCTCCCAGCGCTTTTGCGATCCTTTGGTTCTGAAAATATCAGAGCCACCCATGCCAATCATACCATTGGAACTGAAATAGAGTGTGCCTGTCTTTGAATCGTAGAAGGGAGTGGTTTCATCGCCTTCGGTATTGATTTTTCTACCGGCATTTTGCGGGTTCATGAACTTACCAGATTTATCACGGGTCGCAAACCAGATGTCGAGACCTCCTTCACCATTCGGGCGATCACTTACCCAGTAGAATACTTCACCCTGCTTGGTCATGGCAACGGCCGGCTGTGTATTGGTGGAGCCGGCCATGTTGATAATATCATCAAGTCTGGCAGGATCACTCCATTTGCCGTCTTTGAATTCACTTACGTAGATCTCACAGTGCATTTTCATGGTGTCATTCATCAACTGGCACTTGGTGAAGTAAAACCGTTTCTTGTCAGGTGACATGGTGCCATTACCTACGTGGGTATTTGCATCATTCCAGGGTGTCCATTTCACTTCCCGTCCCTTGTCATAATTCCAACCTGCTTTACTGCTGCCACTCACATCACTGATATAAAACTGAGCGTACTTGTTGTTCTTCTTCATTTCATCCAGCATGATAATGGAATCACTCTTCAATGAAGCAAAGAGAAGCGCGGTGTCACCCAAAGGCAGCGGTGCGAAATCAGTGTACGGATTATTTACCGTGGCTCCGATGTGCGTGACTTTTACCGTATCCGGCTTAGCCATTTTCTGAGTGGCAAAGTCGCAACCCTTTGATTGGTTCTTGGCCAGTTTCTTATACTTCTGTGAATCGGGACCTTTGTATTCTTTAGAAAACTTATCAAAAACTTTCTTCGCCTCATCGTATTTGCCGTTGTACATCAATGTCTGCCCATACAGATACGGCGCCAGCGGATAGCCGGCATCATTCATATCCACCAGTTTCTTATACCATTCCTCGGCGGCCTTGTAATCGCGCAGTTTGAACTGGCAGTCCGCAACCTGGTTCACCACATAGGCATTGCCTGCCTGTTTCTGATCCACGGCTTCATAGTACTGCGATGCATTGTAAAAGGAGCCGATGCTGTACAGGTAGTCGGCCATTTTCAGACTCTTCTTGAAACTCAGATTCTGAATAGGAAAATCCTGCGCCTTCAATCCGGAAACGGATGCGGTGATCAGAAGTGCAAGTGCTATTCTCAAATATTTCATGGTTAGATTTTTAGTGTGTTTGCTGATTGAGGTTTCCGTTTTTAACAATTAGTAGCGCGGACAGAAGAAGATCGGTTTATCAAGAACAAATCCTCCGAGGCAGCCGGTATAGCCCAGTGATAACTCAAAACCGCCGTTGCCGTTGCTGGCTTCGTTAAGTGAAGAAGTATTCACATCATAGCTGAATCCGAAACGCACGTGTTTGTAATCAATGCCGATCATGGGGATCACCGCATCGTTCAACCGATACCAGGCACCGCCGAAAATCTTCACATCACTGTTGATGGAATAAGAAACCATGGCGCCTACGTTAATTTCCTGTGCTTTTGCCTGGGTCATAAAGAGCAATTGGGGTATGAGATCCAGTTTATCAGTTAACCCGAGTCGCACACCGCCATGTCCCACGATGCGCATATCCAGTTTGTTGTCTGGTCCGCTATTCAGGAATTTCTCCTTGGGAGAGAGCAGGTGAAATGCAGCGCCGCCGAGAAAAATATCAGCATTCTTTGAAGCAGCATAGGACAAATAGGCGCCTGCATTCAGATCAACATATCCGAACTTATCATCAAACGCTTCCTGATTGGAGAGAGTGGGATCAAAATCCTCCCCGTTGAACTGCTCTTCAAACGTTAGCTTGCTGAAATCAATTTTCTTCTGCGTATATCCAAACTGAATTCCTAAAGAGAGATTGAGTTTGCGGTTAGAGGTTACGGCAAACTGATAAGCCGCCGATCCTTGAATGGTGAGATTGCTCAGGTCACCGGCGCCGGCCTTATCATTGAGGATAAGCGCCCCTGCAGAGAGTGTTCCTTTCTTAATCACGCGTTGCAACACATTGTTGATGTCAAATGATATCGACGGTGTTTGATACGGGTCATCACTCACACTACTCCACTGGTTACGGTACATCGCGCCCACGCGATAGTTGCACTCATTCAATCCGGTAAGGGCCGGGTTGAGTGTTAAAGGCGATGCATAAAATTGTGAGTAGTGAATATCCTGTGCAAACGAAACGGCGGAGATTACGACTGCTGCCAAAAGCAAGGAAAATTTTCTCATCAGCTCAAATGTGTTTTGGGTTTATGAATTCATTATTTGAATAAAACAAGATTCGGTTGAAAGATATGAAATGATTCCGTTCACGCAAACCGGAATCGTCTGGTGTAAGCGAAGGTTGGGGTCGGGTAATTGCATGTTGTGGTAAATGTAAAAAGTTTCGTCAACGAAGCAGCAGGAAGGCGCCTTTTCTGTTCACATCATGACCGTTTCCGTCTCTGCCTGCAAATGAAAACACATACGTTCCTACTTCGGCCTGCTTGCCGTCAAACGTTCCATCCCATCCTTCATTCACTATATCAGAGAAGAAGACCATGTTGCCCCAGCGGTCAAACACTTTGAACCCGTCAAGTTCAAACGGGCCGCGCACTATGTAACTGAACAGGTCATTCTTCCCGTCATTATTCGGCGTGAATGCATTGGGAAATGATACGAGTGTTTCGTACTTCACGTGAACACTCGTGGTATCGTAATACACACAACCATGCTCTGTGGTGATCTTCACTGTGTAGTAAACCGTTGAATCGGGTGATGAGAGCGGGTTATAGACATAGGTGCTGTTCAGGTATTTCGATGGCGTCCATTCATAGGAAGATCCCACTCCTGCATGGGCAAACAGCTGAGCCGTTTCTCCATAATAGATTTCATAGGTTTGATTGAGAGTGATTACCGGATCGGGAAATACATCAACAAATACTGATTGCGTATCCACGCATCCGTAAATATTGGTGATCACCACCTGGTAATTATACGGTACAGGGGGAAACACGGTCGGGTTACGGCTCGAAGTATCATCAATATATTCGTTCGGCGTCCAGGCATAGAAATCACCGCCATCACCCCACAAGGTGACCGGTGCGCCTGAGCAAACCACTGTGTCACTTCCCGCAATGCCTTCCAAATTAGGAACGATGTTTACAGTCACTGAATCCTGATCGAAACACAATGCATACGTGCCTTGCATGGTCACCGTGTAGGTAGTAGTGGAAGCGGGCTCTGCAATCGGATTTGAAATTCCCGGGTTACTTAGGCCAGTAGTCGGCGACCACATATACGCAGTGCCGCCCGTTGCCACCAGTTGGGTGGAGTCGCCTTCGCATACAATTACATCAGGTCCTGCATCCGCATCAATCACATCAACCGCCACCTGAACGGTATCGTAGTTCACACAACTGCCAAGACCCACACCCACGATAAGTGTCGTAGTGGTGGATGGGAATGCATTGGTGGAGCTACAGGTATCGCAGGAAACCAGGTTGGCAGGTATCCAGTTATAAGAATAGTAAGGACTGTAAGTTGCCGATAGATCCACAGAAGTGTTCTCACAAATGGTGGTGTCATTGGAAACTACAAACGGAAAATCATCAATGATATTAACTACAATGCTGTCATTAGGAAGTCCGCTGCAGGCATCCAATGAATAGATGACAATAGTTTCTGTTCCTTCCGGTAGTCCGTCAACGATGGAGCCGATGAAGATGGATTCCGTGGTATCGTAGGGCAGATAGATCATGGTGTCCTCAAACGCGGTGTAATCCACTCCCATCGTAGCGGTACCGCCAATCATCAACGGAACTACAACGGTGTCAACATGTGTAGAAGCCAGGTTGAAATACAACACACCCGGTTCACATCCTTCAACGATGGTGGTAACAGAGTCTCCGGGGATTAGCGGGTTCACAAAGTTTTGCGAATCGGGCAAAATGCTGAGGTGATATTGTTCCAGAAAATCCGCTTCAATGAACACTCCGGAGTCATAGATACCATCTCCTGCATCAGCAATGGCAAATTCGAGATGATAAGTCTGCCCCGCTTGCACTGCATGCTTTGCCGTCAGCACCGTGGTCATTCCATCGTATTGAATGGTGGTCGCTGATGAGGAAGTGGGGCAATTGTATGATGCCGCGCAGTACGAGTTGAATGGATCATTGCAAACGTAGTAAGTCCCATTGCCGATGGTACAGTTGATACTGCTGATGGTAACCGGATACGGTGTGCCGGGAATGGTAGCAAGATTGACCTGTCCTACGATTCCCGGGCCGCTAAGCCACAGAGCAAATACATCATTGTACGATGTGCCCACCCATTCGGGATATTCTTCAGATGCAAAAACGTAATTGAATTTAAGTGTATCCGTGTTCAGCAATACGTCAAAATCCAGCACCGCCGCATTAAAGGTATTCTGTCCGCAGAGCGCCTGAAGCAATGCATTTCCGGGACATCCATTATCCGTACCCTGGCTTCCGGTATTGTTCGGACCAACAGCAAGGGTTGCATTTCCGGAACTGATAAGCACGCCACTGTCAATACCCAGGTTTGTATTCACCGCATTGAAAAAACCAGCCGATGTGCCGCAAGATGAGAAAGTGATATTTGAAGCTGCGCTACCGCATCCAAGCAACTGGGCCACCATATCCTGTGCCGTTACCGGTGTAGTGACTATCAATTGCGCCCTGGTATCGCAAACACCTACTGCGAGTAAAAAGGAAACAAACAGCAGAAATTTCGCTGATTTGAGAAAGCCCGCATGAAATCGAGTGTAAATATTCATCATCAGGTTGACGTATTCGTTGAACTGCCTATTACTTTCCTTCCCTCACTAATCCGCTATGAAAATAAGAATTAATCCGCTGATATCCCTAATATCTTATCTGACCAATGTCACGCTTCCGTTTCCGTTGATACTTCTGCCATCATGGTCGGTTCCCGCATAAGTATAAACATACACGCCTACCGGCTGCTCCTTGCCCTTATACGTACCATCCCACCCGTTGTTTACATCCGTGGTTTCAAAAACTAATTCACCCCAGCGATTGTAAACATAGAAATGATTCAGATCGAAAATACCTCTCACCAGCAGGTGCAGAATATCATTGTGTCCGTCGCTGTTTGGCGAAAATGCGGATGGTATTGCTACGAGCGCATCCCACCTTACATAGATGGTGACCGAGTCGGTAGTCTGGCAACCATCAGCAGAGGTTACGGTTACGTAATACGTGATTGTATCCTGCGGCAGCACACTGGTAGGGAACGGACTGTTGGGATCACTGAGATATGTTGGCGGAACCCATTGATAACTCACACCGCCGGATGCTTCGAGGTCCACGCTATTGCCCAGGTAGATAGTGGTATCACTGCTTACAACTACATCCGGAGTGTTGTAAACATTAATTGTCACATTCTCCGTATCTGTACAGCCGAACTCGTTTTCAACCAGTACCGTAAATGTAGTTGTGTTAAACACCACGGCAAAAGGATTCGGTGAACTGGGATCACTCAACCCATCGGATGGTGACCAGGAATAATTCACGCCGCCTGATGAATTAAGTTGAACGGTATCTCCCGGGCATATGGTGACATCATCCGAGGCCGTGGCAACAGGATTGGGATTCACCACCACTGTGATGGTATCGGATGTAGTGAAGCAGCCGTTAATACCTGTTACCACGTAGGTAGTGGTCGAAGGTGGTGATGCCACCGGGTTCGCACAATCCGTGCAGCTGAGTCCCACGGGCGGGAACCATGTGTATGAGTTTCCGTTAACGGCATTCAATTGTATGGAGCCCCCGCTGCATATCGCCACATCAGGTCCCGCTACAACGGGCAACGGGTTATCCACTATCACAGTGACGGTTGATGTAGCCGTACAGCCCGCAACCGTAATGGTAACCGTGTAAGTAGTAGTAACTAATGGTGTTGCCACGGGATTTTGACATGTATTACAATTCAACCCGGAACCCGGAGCCCAGAACCATGATTGCGCTCCATTCGATGAAAGCTGAACGTCCTGCCCGATACAAATGGCGGTATCAGGTTCTGCAACGGCAATCAGTGTGTCAAGAATGACCATGGTCGCACTGTCATAAGGAACCGGTGAGCAAGGAAGATACAGATACAGCACTACGGTTTCAAAACCTTCCGGGAACCCATCGTTGAATGAATTAATGGTCAGCGAAACACTGGTGTCGCCGGGAAGTACCATTAAGCTGTCAGGAATTTGAGAGTAGTCCGTTCCGTTGATAGCCGTACCGGCAATCTCATAGTAAATGAATGATGTGTCTGAAGGCGGATTAGTAATTACAAAGTTGAACTGGCCGGTAAAGCATCCTTCCACAATGGCCGGTGTGGATGAATTGGGATCGAGGTACCCGGTATTCACACTCACTGAAGTGCCGGATGAAGATAGACTTCCTCCCTGAATCAACACTCCGGAATCAAGCACGTGATCCGATGCATCAGCCACCGCCAGTTTCAGGTGATACGTTTCACAGGGCTGCACGGCCACCTTGGCGGTAAGCACAGTGGTAAATCCATCATACTCCACAGAGGTGGTGTTGGGGTCATCAGGGCAATCATAACTGCCGGGGCACAAGAAGTTGTATGGATCATTGCAGATGTAATACACCGATCCATTCAGACAATTCACGGTATTGATAGCAACCGGCGTGGAGGTTCCCGGAACCAGGGCAATGTTTTGTTCTCCTATTATACCCGGTCCGCTAATGAGAAAAGCGAAGATGTCATTAAAAGGAGAGTTTACGAATTCGGAATATTCATCAGATCCGAACACATAATTGAATTTGAGTGAATCACCGGTGGTTTGCAGATCGAATTCGAGCACGCAGGCATCATACGTGGTAAATCCGGAAAGTGCATCCAGGTCCGGATCGCCCGATGCTTGAAAATCGGTGGTGATTCCTCCCTCTAAATTGGGACCTACAGCATTCGTTATGTCGCCCGAAGCCAGAATGATTCCGTCATTCATCCCCACGTTAGCATCTGTTCCGTCAAACGAACCCCAGCCGCCATCAGGACAATTGAGTTGAACATTAGAGATGGTTACGCCGCCGCCTACCAGAGACTGAGCCAATTCTTCCGCACTTCCGACCGTTTCAACCACCAACTGTGCCTTGGCATCCCATCCGCCCACACATATAAAGAGGGCTAAAAGAAATGAGTAAATAAAGTGCTTCATGAAATGATTTTGGTGAAAAGAGATTTCGAAAGTAAGAACATGTGTTTAAAGAGACAAAATTTCCCACCTCAAATCTTCAACATTGTTGTTAAGTGGTGAGAGAAAGCCGACAAAAGTCACTTTTTCACAGACGAAATTGCCGACCGAAATGCTGCATTTATCTCAGGCGAAATCTTCAGGTAAATCAGTGGTAACACGAACAGGACGGCAATGATGGCAGAGCGGTAAATCGAATCAACCCAAACATGGCCGGTGGATGGCAACACCATTCCCACCCCAAAACAAATTAACAATAATAAGGCGCCCTTACCGGATGCCCATTCAAACGGTTGCAACCGGTACTCGTAGTAGAGAAATACCATGCGCAGCGTGTTAAATAAAAAAACGGAAACCGCCGTAGCAATTGCGGCACCCATGATGCCATAAACAGGTATGAGCCAGAAATTCATTGCCGTGCTGATCACAATAAGCAGTAAATTGGTGAAGAGATTGACCTTGACATGTTTTGAGGTATTGATGATTTCACCATTGATTCCCGTAGCCATGTCAAACAACTTGCCCAGACCAATCATAAAGATCACGGGCTTGGCTCCCGAATAATCTTTGGGAATAAAACTCAGGAGCAGATCTATGTTGAACCAAATGAGCAGAAAAATAAACCCTCCGATGATGAGTTGATTGAGCGCCGTTTGCATATAAAGCTTCTGTATGCGCTCCCTGTCGTTTTCCTTCCAGGCATCGGCTACAATGGATGCAGCCACCATATTCATATTACGGGCCGGAATCTGTACAATGGTTCCGATGAAGAAAGCAATGGAATAAACGGCCGTGTTATCGAGGTTAAGCAGGTAACCCAAAAGAATTACATCAATGTTTTGCGTATAAATGGCCGCGCTTACTGCCGCAAAAGTGATGAAGCTGTATCGTAAAATCTGGTTGAGCGGCACCTTGTGTTCCAGGTGAATTCCGGAGAAAAAGAAAAATTCCTTCAGCCACAACACATACCCGGTCAGCAGCAACAACTGCAGCAGGTAGCTGCCGACGAATAAGGCGATCATCCATTGAAACGAAATCCATTTCATATAGAAAAGGAACACCGCTACTGTTTGTGCCACACGCAATACCACTTCCCTGAAAAAAACCGGGATGGGAAGTTTGAGCAAGGCGCGCGAATAATAAAAGAGCAACTCCGTAAGCACCATGAAAAGCGCCAGCGGAAAGATCCAGCTGAAGTTGGATGCGAAGAGCGGCGCCCGTTTGCCGTAAAGCTGTTCAACCGGTATTTGAAAAATGAAGACGATCATGCCCACTGTCATGAACCCCGCCATCACCAAAAGGAGCATGAGCGCCGGAAAACCATGATGTTTCTTCGCTTTGTTTCTGAAAAACGGAAAGAACCGGATGAGGGCGAAAGGGGCGCCGAGCAACGCTGCCTGCGAGAAGAGAATCGCCACAGCAATCAATACCCGCGTGAGCCCCAGTTGTTCCTGCGTGAGCCATCGCGGAAAAAGAATCATGAGATTGAAGGCGCCGATGGCCGTGCCGAGGTAGGTGGCAATGGATGCTTTGATACTCTGGCGCCGGATGATGCCCATGGAATGGGAACGAATGTAATTTCTATTTATGCAGAAGCAGCATTTGCCAATAGACAAATGATCCACATAAAAAAAAGTTGGCGACTGTCTTGAAATTCAGATTTGCTTAGTGCCGATTTCAAACTAAGCGTAAACCAAGTCCATTAGCAACAAGTGAATGCTTCTGGCAGACTCAGCGATATTACTGTAATGACTTTTAAGACTAGGCCAACTTTGCAGTTGTAATCCGGTTCCCGGTTTCTAATTCACAAGAAGTTCTCCACGTTCAGCAACCAACCCATCAACAATTACCATGAATCTGTACACTCCCGGGTTGAGGCCTCGGGCATCAAATTCAGCCGTTTTCATTCCGGATACATCTTGTGTTGATACAACTTGGCCCAGCATATTTACTACCAGCATGTGAGCTTTTGAAGCAGAGAAGTCGTTATTGAATTCGATTGTCGTTTTCAAATGAAACGGATTCGGGTAGATCAAGCTTTCAGAAACCTGACTCTTTATTTCCTGAGCTGAAGTAAGCCCTTCATTCTGCAACGTGATTCTTAAATGCGGCTTCAAGTCGTCTGACGGTGCACCATCTTTTGACCAAAATGCCATTGCCCGGGTCGGTTCTTCATTTCGCAGGCGAATCCGAATTCCAAAACTGTGTTCAGGATCATTAATCATATCCTGAACCATGGCTGTAACGTTGATATCAGTATAATCCTCATCCACGCTGGTGCTCCACTGAAGATGCGCCCGGTGCATGGTGGTGGCCAGAGGTTGTGTGTTATAGGTCACGGTGTATTCATCCCAATCCGTGGTGATTCTTTCCAGGTAACATGCATTGTGTCCAAGATCACCCACCGATGCTGCATCTCCTGCACCGAATGGGCCGCAGCCAAATAGGTCAAGACGGGCATCAGCTATTACTGTACCTGGGGGTAGCATGGAAAGGTCAAATGCCATAATTCCCATTCCGGCATTCTCACCTCCCGATGCACCGGGTTGCGAGAAGCCGCTGTAATGAATGGCATTCCCATAGTTTGTGTTCGCACTATTGTAATTGTCATGAAAGCCGATGGATGCATCTTTCGATGGGGTGAGCACAAATGTTTGTCCGTGGCTTCGTTGCGATGAAATCATAGAGCCAATAGCGATGAGTGAAAAAGTAAAAAGTTTCATGATGTATTGGGTTTTAGTTAGAAATAAATGTTCGATTTGTGAATGATTAATTTATATTCATAACGCCGAATAAATATTTACAAAATCAAACCCAGCCGGATCATCCGTGTAACAAGGATTTCATCTCATCTGCTGATCACCAGTACAGAACCTCTTTTGCTTACCCCATCATCTAATCTAAGGTTGTAAACGCCTGTGGGAATGCCGGACACATTCAATGAAACTTCTTCACCGGACTTAACTTTCAAAGCAAGAATATTATTTCCCAGAATATCAGAAACAAAAATGTTCAACTGCTTGCCACGCAAATTTTCAGGGATCGTTATTGTAGTGAGATCAAATGCCGGGTTCGGGTTTATGCGCAAAGAAGACTGATCGGGTGAGGTGGATATAATGCCGCTCAACTTGCTGCAAGTACTAACCGTGAGCACAGGAAACTTTGCTGAATCAATGTAATCCGTTGAACAAAAGAATAAGCCGCGCGTGGGATCTTCAGTTACCAATCGCATGCTGAATCCAAAACTACTGAGCGGATTATCAATCATATCCTGCACCAATTGAGTGACGTTGATTCCAGGATAATCCTGTATCACGTTCGAACTCTGAGGCAGCATAACACTGTTGACTGAGGTTACACTCGGTTTGGTATTCCATGTTACTACATCAGCGTCCCACGATTGTGTGATGCGTTCAAGATAACATTCATCATCCCCGATATCACCCACTGAGGTGGCATCGCCGGCATTATTTGTAGCGCCCCGGCCGTACAGATCAAGTGTCGCGGAACTAATGAGCATGCCGGGAGGCAATGATGAGAGGTCAAATTGCATGAGTGAATGAGCGGCATTCTCTCCTCCCGAAGCACCCGGCTGGGAAAAGGCGCCGTAGTAATCTGCCGTTCCGTAGTTGGTGTTTTCACTGTCATAATTGTCATGAAAACCGACAACTGCATCCTGCACAACATGGAATGTAAAAACAGTTGGAGTTGAACAGGGGGTATAGGTGATCTTCAGCGTGGGATGTTTCGACTCATCACTGTAATCCGTTGAACAGAAAAATAAGCCACGGGTAGGATCTTCTGTCACCAGCCGGATGCTGAATCCATAACTGTTCGATGGATCATTGATCATATCCGCAACCAACCCGGAAACATCAATATCGGTGTAGTCCTGAATGATATTACTGCTCTGCGGCAGTGTGACACTGCTTTGCGAAGTAGTTGAGGGCTGGGTGTTCCAGGTAACCACATTCCATTGCCATGCCGATATGATTCGCTCGAGGTAGCAAGGGTTATCCCCGATGTTGCCCACCGAAGTGGCGTCACCAGAATTGTTGGTTGCACCTCGTCCGTATAAAGTCAGCGTTGCGGAATTAATAGTTGAACCTGCAGGGATGTCACTCAAATCAAAATCCATGAGTGAATGAGCTGCATTCTCTCCTCCCGAAGCACCCGGCTGGGAAAATGCGCCATAGTAATCGGCATTGCCGTAGTTGGTGTTTGCACTGTTGTAATTGTCATGAAACCCAATTACGGCATCCTGGTCCGGATGGAGGGTGATGCTAACTTGTCCGATCGCCGTTGAAAAAATGAATACTAAAATCAGGGCGCTAAGCAAGATAAAGGTTTTCATGCTAATGGAGTTTTGTCATGTAAATATACCCTTTCTCTCTTAGGGCACCCCTGTTTCAAGTAGAAATTTAGCCGTGCTACGAACAAACTATTTACATCCGGATTGATTAAAAAAACAATTTAATACTTCCGCAGATGGCATTGAAGTTTTTGCGAGAGATTATCGAATCAGATGAACAAGTTGCATGAAAGTCAAAATTCCTTTATCGCCAGAAGTTGATATGCCTGGTCAGGTTTGGCCATCACAAATAATTCTGTAATGTCAGAAATGAAATTCCAAAATGGCACAGGTTTATATTTAACCTTTGCATACTGCCCCCGAAGACTCTTATACCCATTCACTCCAATTACTTTATATCCCCGCTTTCGAAATTCATCAGCATTCCATCCTGACAGATGCACCTGCCAGGGATTACTGAACCGGTCGCCCTGCTCCACAAACCCATTGGGAGTAAACACGATCACTTTCTTTCTGGCAAGTCGTTCCATTTTCTCCAATAATTGAAAACCATCTTCTTTTTTCTGATGCTCGATCACATCGAGTGCGAGCACACAATCAAAAGATTTAGGATCAAAATTCTTATCAATTTCAAGCACATTCATCTGATAATATTCACGGTGTATTCCTTTTTGCCTGCTGGCCTCAATACTCGGAGCAAAGGCATCTACTCCCACGCAATAAATCTTCTTCGAAAATGTATGAACGGGCGAATTGCTGCCGCAACCCACATCCAATAAATTCTTCAGTCCCGCACATTCTTTTTCAATGATGACATCGTATTTCGAAAACCAGGTTTTATACGTACGTCTGAATATGCGCTTTAGGTAGGATACGGATGTGCTCAACGGTTCTTTCAATTTATGATTAGGGATTAATTACACAGGGCTCTTCGAAACGGGAAAATGCAAGCGGGCAAATATGCAAAGAGATTAATGGAAAAGCGCGACCAACCCATCCTTAATTGCAGCTATAACGAACTCCTCACGAATTGACCCGGGTTTCCATTGCCGCATTGGTAAGGTCGCCGCTCAATCCTTCCTTTATTGCGCGGGAAATCAATTTATATTTCGACAGTTTGCCGCTCAGGAAGGCAACTAAGTACAAGTAGGAACGAAATAGAAAAAGATTGATGGCGAACAGGGCCTCATTAGTCACCAGATACTTTTTTGAAAAGTAGATTTTATTCCGAATGGACAGGTATGCACGGAAATCTTCCTGTTCAAGGTATTTGGATGAAATCCATTTCCTTTTCGATTGATTGATCCATCCCGGTTCAATGTCCCTTACCTGAGAGTGGGAAACGAGATATATGACTCCACCCCTCGCATGAATGCGGTAAGTAAATTCATAGTCGTCAGCATAAGCAAAATATCTTTCATCAGGGAATCCAATGATGCTGAGAATTCGTTTATGGAAAAACAAACCTCCATATGGAGCCATGGGAATTTCTACAAACTTCCGAACAGAATTCTTCTTCAGTATCTTCCTCCGCCTGATCAGGTTGTACATCACCTTGCCGATCAGGATTTCCACATCAAATCCAAAGCAGTCATTCCCCAGCGGGAATAAATATTTGACGTCGACTCCTACTGCAGCTTCTTTCAAATATCTTCTTGCTTCACGCATAGCCACCAGCGCCAGCAATTCATGCTGCTCGCTCAATTCATGCCATGAGTCCATCAAATTCTTCAGAGACTTATGATCTATCTCATTGTCATCATCAAGTAGCAGAACCCAACCTTCTTCTAAAGATTGACTCACGTATTCTAGTCCACGCCGAAATCCCGCAGCAGAGCCGTCATTTGAAGAACTACGCAGCACGGTTACTTTCCCCAGTTGTACGTTGATCTTTGAACTTACTTCATATGCGGTTCCATTATCAACCACAATGATCTTATCAACCAATTCGTTTGTGTGAATTGATTCCAAAACTTGCCGGAGGTAATCCCACCGGTTTCCATATGTTACTGTTATAACAGTGACCATTCAACAAATAAAAGAGTTGTCTTCCGCATCTATGATTTGACCCCATTCAACAACTCCGCCATCTTCCCCGCCAATTCTTTGCGTGAATATTGCTGAATGCCCGATGAAGAAATCTGCAGATCGCTGCCTGCCGAGAACATTTTCATTACTTCACTTTTCATTTTTTCTTTCTCCTCAAACCCGCAGATCACCCCCGCGCCGGACTCGCGCACGATGCGCGCCGAGTCGCCGTCTTCTTTGCCGATCACAAGAATGGGCCGTCGCGCGGCGAGATACTCAAAAATCTTCCCGGGAATGATACCCATCACATTGGGCGTGTCATTGATCGGCAGCAACAACACTTTAGATCGTTGCTGAATCGGTGCAATCTGCGCATGCGGCAAGTAATCAATCCGCTCCAAATTAGCGGTGAGGCCGTTGCGCTCTATGTCGTCATAAACGGAGACATCATTCTTGCCTACGAGCCGGATCAGTAGTTCGTTTCTGAATGCCTCATTCATTTTGCACAACTCACCCAGCGCCACCCACAGCATTTTCGGATTGCGGTCGGCATTGATGGAACCCACATGAGTGAGTGAAAATTTTTCATCTACCGCGGGACGTGATGTCTTGTAATCATCCTCATCATATCCATTCGTGATGACCGTCACTTCCCTCCCTCCGATTTTTTTGAGATCATCAGCCCAGTGCCAGCTCACAGTGACCACTTCATCGGCATTTTTCAACACGTCCTTCTCCATTTTCTTATGGCGCGCATCGGCCCATTGTGTTAGGTGTAGCTGATCATAGAAATCAATCTGCGTCCAGGGATCGCGGAAGTCGGCGATCCACGGAACCTGCCTGCCGGTAGGCAAGGTGTTCAATCTCCTTTTCACACCCAGCGCAATCATGTGCGTGGTGTGCGGTGGTCCCGTGCTGATGATGGCATCCACCGGATTTTTTTTCAGGTGGTCAATCAAAAATTTTCTGCTCGGCCCAATCCAGAAGCAACGGGCATCGGGTATAAACAGGTTACCGCGAATCCAAACCGATGCTCGTTGTGCAAATCCGGGTTTCTTCTTCTCACTCAGGAAACCGGAATAGACCTTTTCTTCCTTCTTCTGGCCTATCACCTTTTTGTACAGGTCATACGGTTCCCAAATGGGTTGACGAATGATTTCCGCCTCGGGCGGAACATCTTTCTGCAGCGACTCATCGATAATGGGATACTCCGCATCCTTTGCAGTGAATACTACCGGTTTCCATCCGAATTGAGGAAGGTACTTCACCATCTTCAGCCAGCGCTGTACGCCCGCGCCGCCACTCGGCGGCCAATAGTAGGTGATGATGAGAACCCGTTTCATGCGCAGACTTCAATTCGTTTTCTTTGCGAACCTTTGTATTGCTTAGCGTTCTTTGCGGATAAATTCTTCACCGCCAAGTGCGCTATGTGAGCGCAAAGAAAACGCAAAGCATGAGAAAAAAGATTTTGACTGTCATCGGCACGCGCCCGAATTACATAAAGGTCACGCAGTTTGAAAAAGAGTTTTCAAAATACCCCGATCAGTTTGAGTACCGCCTGCTGCATACCGGCCAACACTATGACCGCAACATGCGCGACATCTTTTTCGAGCAACTGAAGCTGAATAAAATTGATTATGCCCTTGGCATCACCCACGGGACACCGGGCGCTCAGATCGGTGAGATCATTATGAAGATGGATGCCGTGGTGCAGGAGTGGAAACCTGATCTGATCATTGTGGTGGGTGATGTGAATTCAACGCTCGCAGCTTCCATCGTGGCGAATAAATCAAATACGAAACTCGCCCACGTCGAAAGCGGGCTCCGCAGCCGCGATCTGCAAATGCCGGAAGAATGGAACCGGCTCGTGACCGATCAGCTCGCCGATTTTCTTTTTGTGACAGAACAATCAGGCAAAGAAAATTTACTCGCCGAAGGAAAAAAAGAAGAGCAGATTTTTTTCGTAGGGAACACCATGATTGATACGCTCGTGGCCTTTGAAAGCGACATAGACGCGTCACTGGTTCTGAACAAAATGAATCTCTCCCCGGAATCGTACGTGCTGATGACCATCCACCGCCCGTCGAATGTGGATCAGCCGGAATCACTAAAAAAACTGGCAGACCTGATTCAGTTTGTTTCTTCCAATTACCAAATCGTTTTCCCCATTCATCCGCGCTCGATGAACAACATCAAAAAATTCGGACTCGAAAAAAGTTTTACGGAAAACAAAAATCTCCTGCTTACCGAGCCGCTCGATTACCTCGCATTTCAAAAACTGATCAAGCACTGCAAACTCGTGATCACTGACAGCGGCGGCATTCAGGAAGAAACCACTTTTAGAAGAATCCCCTGCCTCACTTTGCGTGAGAATACCGAACGCCCTATAACGATTGAACTTGGAACGAATGAATTGATACCGTTTGATCTTGCTGTCATTGAACAAAAGATTTCATCCATCGAGAAAGGAACTTTCAAGAAAGGAACCGTTCCACCGCTGTGGTATGGGAAGGCGACGGAAAGAATAGTAAAAGAAATATCAGTGCACCTCTGAAAATTTGATTAGATTTCATGTCATAAACTCACAAAGGCATGAAATATTTTTCTATCTGTTCCTCATGGATCCTTCTTGCGGCATTCATTTTCTGCGGATCAGGTCAGCAAGTTCACTCGCAAATTACCCTCACACTTCAGCCGGATGCTGCAACCGGGCAGGATGCGCGAATCTGGAATCTTGATCCATCCTCCAATGCCGGAACCGTGGAAGACTTTATTGCCGCATACTGGACCTGGGGGGGCACTCCGGGCATTCTTCGCAGTCTGATCCGATTTGATCTCTCATCCATACCTGCGGATGCTTACATCAAATCAGCAAAGCTGTCTTTGTATTATAACCCCACTTCGCCCGCCAATGGTCAGGAAGGAAATAATGCATCCTGGATTCAGCGCATCACTGCTGCATGGGATGAATCAACGGTTACATGGAACAACCAACCCGCAACCACCACTGCCGGAGAAGTAAGCCTGCCGCAGAGCACAACCATTGATCAGGATTATCCTGATATTAACGTGAAGCAAATGGTAAAATACCAGGTAAGTCACCCGGCCCAGAACTTCGGATTCATGCTGCGCCTGCAGGATGAAACAGCAATTTACAGCAGCATGAAATTCGCCTCGAGCGATTACAGTACGGCAAGTCTTCGCCCTAAACTGGTGATTGTATATGACACCATCGCACCGCCTGCAGACTCATCAACCTGTATTACCATTCGGCCGGATGCTGCTGCTGGCATTGATGCACGAATCTGGAATCTCGATGCCGGTACCAATGCCGGATCCGTGGAAGATTTTATTGCCGCTTACTGGACCTGGGGCGGAACGCCGGGACTTTTGAGAAGTCTCATTCAATTTGATCTCAGTTCAATTCCCTCGAACGCAACCGTTTCCTCTGCGAAGCTTTCACTCTATTACAATCCAACATCTCCTGCCAACGGGCAGGAAGGAAGCAATGCCAGCTGGTTGCAGCGCATCACATCATCATGGACTGAGAACGGCGTGACGTGGAACAATCAGCCCGCCACTACAACAAGCGGACAGGTGGCACTGCCACAAAGCACCACCATTGATCAGGATTACCCGAATAACAATTTGAAGCAAATGGTGAAATTCTGGGTTGCGCATCCCACACAGAACTACGGATGCATGCTTCGGCTGCAGGATGAAACTGTTATCTACAGCAGCATGAAGTTCGCATCGAGTGATTACAGCGATGCCACACGCCGCCCGAAACTGAAAGTCTGTTATACGACTAATGAATTAAATGGTGAAACAAAATACCATGAAGCCGAATTC
The DNA here is from genome assembly GCA_018267315.1 of Bacteroidota bacterium. Classification (GTDB taxonomy): domain Bacteria; phylum Bacteroidota; class Bacteroidia; order Chitinophagales; family UBA10324; genus JAFDYS01. The sequence goes on from JAFDYS010000033.1 coordinate 89,807, forward strand.
GATGCGAACCGGATTATCGCATACCCGAATCCATTCAATGATGAATTGATTATTTCCTTAGATCAGCCGGTTAACAGTCCGGCGACGCTGCTTCTTTTATCTGCAGATGGAAAAACAATTGTGCCTCCCACTCTGGTTTCCATTGAAAATGGCGGATCTATTAATATCGGCGCTTTGATACGTGATGTATCACCAGGCGTTTACTTCCTGAAAGTAAAAACAGATGGTGAGGCGTTTGTGAAAAAGCTCGTGAAGGAATAAGAATCTCAGGTTCTTTTTGCCACCAACACCATCTCTTCGCCGATTCCCAATGCACTGAGAGTTTGATATAGGGCATTGTGTACCGAAACAAACATCCGCAAAACCCATGGCGGCTGTCTTGTTATTTTATTGAAGAACGCCTGGCGCTCCGATGCAGTAATTTCTTCCGGCTCACGCGTTGCTCCTCCCGTTTTGTTTTTCTTCAGCCAGCCATATAACGTGTACATGATGAACAGCTTAATCTCAATACTTGACTTGAGCTGAACCACTTCATAACCGTATTGCGCCAGCAGCTTCTTTATCGTCTCTCTGGAAAAATAATTCACATGATCGAGCGAAATCATTTTCCATTTTGATTTGAATCGTTTTGAAATGAAGCTGTCGATTTGAGGAACCTGGATAAAAAGGTAGCCGCCACTGCTCTGAAGCTTGGAGCATTTCTCAATGAACTTATCAGGAAGATCAATGTGCTCAAGCACATCCCACATGGTAAGTACATCAAACTTTTTGACTTCATTCATCTGAAGAAAATCGACGCGATCAACAGGGAGATTCAATTCATCTTTTGAATAGAGGTACGGCTGATTGGCCAACTCCACCCCATACACGTCATAACCCAGTTTTTTTCCGGTGGCAAGAAAATGCCCCCAGCCGGAGCCGATGTCGAACAGCGATCCCGCCGGTTTGTATTTCCTGATGAGATCAAACCGGAGCAGGTGCCGTTGCTCCTTGATCCAGTTGTTGCCGGCGCGCACCTGCGCCGCCACACTTTCATCCTTGTATTCCTTGTACGAAATTTTCTCGCGGTAGAAGGATGGCACAAAGCAGAAGGAACAGTTCCTGCATCGCACCATAGCGAAGTCAGCATAGCGGTACAATTCATCAAATCCGTCGGATGAGTGGTTGCCGCACACGCGGCAATGAGGAATTTCTGTGGTATCCGCACTCATGAATTAGTCAAACCGGCTGCTGCTGAAATTCATGACGCTGCTGAATCTTTCTGCAAAAATTTCCGGCGATCGCGATAGACCAATCCGAGCGCCAGCAGCAGGATGATGGCGGAACTGCCATAAGCCACCTTCTCACCGGCAAAATAAGACTGCGGCTCAAACTTAAATTCGATCTGATGTTCTCCCGCAGGAACCCGCATGCCTCGCAGGATGTAGTTGCAGCGGAAATGATCAGCTTTCTTTCCGTCAATGAAGGCATCCCATCCCGGCTGATAATAGATTTCAGAAAACACGATCACACTTTCTCTCGATGATTTGCTGGTGTACTTAAGATCATTGGGCGCATAGCTGTCCATCTTCACCGTGGCCGTTGAATCATATCCCGGCTGCAACCCTTGCACCTGCGATGCAAAGCGCTTGTCAACAATCACCATTGTCACCGGGTTAAAATCATTCAGCGCATTCATTTCTTCATCGGCATTGTTCACCATTTTGACTGAGTCAACAAACCAGGCATTGTCGAGCGCTTGCGTATTCGGATACACCTGCTGCTGCTGCCCCTGACCGGGAAGAATGATGTACTTGGTATTGAGCATATCCACCACGCGCTTGTTAAACGGAAATCCCGAGCGCCGCGTGGAATCGTTGCGGCTCATCTGGTGCTCGATGATTTCCTGATAGCGGCGAAGCTTGGCCGCATGATAACCACCGAGTGACTTGTGAAAATAAGAGGTTCTTGAATCCTGCCACGTGTCTGCTGCGAGATTAAGTACGCGGTAATCCAGCGAGGTTTCTTTCAGAATGAGTTCATCGGCCTGTGTGGGCTCGAAGTAACGGTTGTAATCGCTTTTGCTCACAAAATTCTTGCTGTTGAGATAACGCTTCCCCACAAAAAACATATCAGCGAACATTAGTACGATCAATCCGCCGAGCAATGCATTTTGTTTTATGCGTCCGCCGGCAAAAAGCCAGATGAGTCCGCCGCCCAGCAGAATCAGCACAAATGACCGAAGCGCATCCATCCGCATGATGGAGATGCGGTCTTCCTTGAGCGCCTGCATCAATTCATCTACAAACTGCTTGTTGTTTCCTGTACCCTGCATCAGCTGGTTGCGGTAGTTGTCATCGTATTGGGTGGAGAAGGAAAGAAACATGCCGCCGAGCAAAGCAAACAAAAGACACAATCCGCCGGTGATGTAAAAAGCACGCAGGGCCTGCTTCTTCACCAGCGCCATGTCGTAATCGCCTTTGATAAGATGCCCGAGGAAAATAAAACCGAGCGTGGGAAAAGCGAAACTCAGCATGGTAAGCGCCATGGAAGGCGTACGAAAGCGGTTGTAGCCGGGCAGGTTGTGAAAAACAAAATCGTTGAAGAACTCGAAGTTTCTTCCCCACGCCAACATCAGCGAGAGAACGGAAACGCCGAGCAACCACCATTTCCATCTTTCTTTTACCATGAACATGGCCAGCAGAAAGAGGAAGCAGACCAGGGCGCCAATATAGAACGGCCCGGAGGTGAAGAGCACATCACCCCAGTATGTTCTCACCTGTGAAGTGAATCCTTTGATCTGCTGCTCACCCACTCCTTTGCTGCGCAGCACTTCTGCCGTGTGGCTGTTCACTCCAATATCTTCGCTCGAAGAGCCGCCATAAAGATTCGGCACGAGCAATGTGAACGACTCCATGAGTCCGTAACTCCACTGGAATGCATAGTCTTCATCCAGCCCGCCTTTTGATTGGGTGTTCGATGAAAGTTCCGAAGGACCGCGAATGGTGGAAGGCAGGTATTCGTAAGTGGACCAAAGCAGGGATAGGTTGCTTGCCACGGCAATCAGTCCTGCGGCTACCACAATGCCGCCCATGAGAAACAGGTTGCGCAGTGATTTTTCCCGGATGGCATAAATCAGTTCCACCACGCCGTACACAATCAAAATGAGTAAGAGGTAATAGGTGATCTGGAGGTGATTGCCCATAATAAGCACACTGAAGCCGATGGCAGAGAGTATGCCGCCCCACCAGTATTTTCCGCTGCGGAGCAGCAGGATACCGCTCACTACAACCGGGATGAGGGCGATGCAATGCAGTTTGGAATTGTGCCCCGCTTCAAGCAGCGTGAGATTGTACGAGCCGAGCGCATACGCCAATCCGCCGGCCATAGCCAGCCAGGGATTCACCCCAATGATCACGAGCATCAGGTAGAAAAAGAGCATGGCCTGAAACAACAGTTGCGACGGATGCGGGAAACCAAGCGTCGTGATTTTCTCGAGGTACTGAATCAGGTTTCCTTTGTACAGAACCGAAATCTGAAAAGCGGGCATTCCTCCGAACATCGAGTTCGTCCAGAGTCCTTCGTGCCCTGTTTTCGCTCTGAAGTCAATGAGTTCCTTCGACATGCCTTTGAACTGCACGATGTCACTCTGGTAAATCTCCTTGCTGTCGAGCAGCATGGGTGAGAAGTACATGAAGTTCACAGCCGCAAACAATGCCACGGCAGCAATGTGAGGCAGGAGTCGCTGAACAAGGGAGGGTGAGCCGGTCTCTTTTTGGATGACGGCAGCATGCTTTTTATCTTTTTCTTTCATACTCAAAAAATAACGGCGGCTAAAAGTAGTAAATGGAATGAGGCCTCCCGCAACTTTTAGTTCTCTATCTACTTTGCTTACTTTGCCTTCCTCACACATGAAGAACGACAACATTCTCATCATCGGCGCCAGCGGACAAATCGGATCAGAACTCACGATGGCTTTGCGCAAGATGTACTCACAGGTGATTGCCACTGATCTCAGGGAACCCAATCAGGAAGTAATGGAGAGCGGGCCGTTTGAGCGGCTCGACGTGCTGAACAAGACCAGTCTGCACTACTGCATCAAGCGAAACAACATCACGCAGGTTTACCACCTCGCCGCCATTCTCTCCGCCACCGGCGAAAAAAATCCCGAGCTCGCCTGGCGCGTGAACATGAAAGGACTGAGACAGGTGCTGGATGCCTGTGTGGAATTGGATGTGAAGAAACTTTTTTGGCCCTCTACTATCGCGGTGTTTGGACCTACCACGCCACGGCAAAACACGCCGCAGTGGACCGTGATGGAACCCAATACCATTTACGGCATCAGCAAACAGGCCGGCGAGAGATGGTGCGATTATTATTTTCAGAAAAAAAATCTTGATGTCCGTAGCGTCCGCTATCCCGGTCTCATCAGTTACAAAACGCCCGGAGGCGGCGGCACCACAGACTATGCGATTGATATTTATTTCGAAGCCAAAAAGAACAAGCACTTCACTTGCTTCCTTTCCAAGAACACCCGCCTGCCCATGATGTATATGCCCGATGCCATCCGCGGAACGATTGAACTGATGGAAGCGCCCGCCGAAAAAATCAAGGTGCGCTCATCGTATAACATCTCCGCCATTGACTTCACTCCAAAAGAGCAAGCGGCTTCCATTCAGAAATACATTCCTGATTTTAAAATTGATTACGCTCCGGATTTCAGACAGAAGATTGCAGAGAGTTGGCCGGAAAGCATTGATGATGCTGTGGCGAAAAATGACTGGGGATGGAAACCGGAGTTTGATCTCGATGGCATGACGAAAGACATGCTCGACAACATTGGAACAACTGCTGCGATTGTCTGATTTTTCGTTTCACTGTTTCTGCCCACTTCTCTCGCTTCGCGAATCAAAAAGAATCCTGCGATGAAGTCATTCTTTCATATCCACATTTGTGCATAACCGATGTGCGGAAAATGTGCGAAACAAAACCGCGAAAAATTTGGATGTTTCATAGAGGAAAATCATCTTTGACTTGCTGATCAAAACATCCGGTCACTTAGCAATAAGGGGCCTCAAAACCGAAAGGGAAGGAGAAGCAGAATCGAAAGACGAAAGCACGGATTCGGAGATCAGGGTAGTTTAAGGGGCTACGGTCCTTTAAGTTGCAAAAGCGAAACAGGTTGAACAAATCGGTTTCGCTTTCGTCGTTATAGGGGGTTATGATAAGACACAAATGACGCTCACCAGGTACCGTTCCTATTCCCGGCTTATTCGTTGTTTCATCACTTCATACAAAATCATTCCTGTTGCCACTGAAACATTGTAGGAGTTGAAGTCATTTGTAATCGGAATTTTTACCAGTTCATCAGCGAGTCTCAACAATTCTCTGGAGATCCCCTCTCCTTCTGATCCCACAATAATTGCAGTCGGAATTTTCAAATCACATTCATAAATGAATTTGGGGCCGGAAGCTTCGGCTGCGAGAATCCGGATGCCATTGAGCTTGAGATTCTTCACCGTTTGTACCAGGTTCTTCTCGCGGCATACCGGAATCTTCATCAATGCTCCTGCAGAAGTTTTTACTGCCTCGGAATTGATGGCTGCTGTTTCAGTTTGAGGAATTATAATCGCATGCGCGCCTGAAGCAAATGCGGTTCGTGCGATGGCTCCGAAATTCCTCACATCAGTAATTCCGTCGCAGATGATGAACAGAGGGTCTTCGCCTTTTTCATAAATCTGGGCGAGCATGTCATCCGCTCTGTAAAAAGCAATGGGTGAAATAATGGCAACGATACCCTGATGCGCCGCACCGAACTGATTCAGCTTCTCTACTGGAACTTCCTGAACAGGGACCCCTCTGTCACGCGCAAGCCGGATGAGCGCAGAAATATTTTCATTCCTTGTTCCGCGCTGCAGTAAAATCTTTTCAATGCTCTTTCCGGATGCGAATCCTTCTTCAATAGCATGAATGCCTTTGATTACGACCGGGCGTTCCCTAAAAACTTTCTCTCGGTGTGGCCTCATGCCATCAGGTTGCTGAAATTCCGGAATAGCGGCAATTACTGTCTGCGGTTTTCGGGCGGTTCGTAGAAGTTGAGATACTTGTTGAAAGCATCTTCCGCTTTCTTGCTCAATGTGGAATCCGACTGCGTGCGGGTAATCGAAGCAATGCTGTTCATCACATAAAGCCCGTTGCTGATTTCATCGTTGAAGTATTTGCGCTTATCAGCAGGCAACGATGTGTAATAACGTAACTGATCGGAGAAAACCTCATAACAGCGGCTCATCACCTGCGATCCTTTATCCGGCGCACCGGCTTCATAATAGTTCTTGCCGATGGCGATGCTGTTGAGTGCCACAGGCACATTCTTTTCCGGTAACACTTCCTGGCACTTGTCAAGAACCTTCAGTGCGGAATCTTTCCGGCCTTCAGCGATCAGGTCGGTAGAAAGACGCGCGAAGTTGCTGCGCAGGTTGGTGATCATGCGCATGACGTTTTCATCGAGATATACGTTGTATTTGTCCACACCGCCCCAGGCAAATTTGTTCATCATGTTATTGTACATGATGTCGGGCTGCACACCGCCGGCCAGTCCGTCATCACCCTTCTTGGCCACGTACGGCACCAGGCGATACGTAAGTCCTTCCTGCTGGAAATAGTTATTCAACCCGAGATACGCATCCGGTGCAACCGAAATCGCAAAGTAGATCGGTCGTTTCCAGAGGTTGTTGCGCAGGATCTCCAGCGTCAAAATGTCGTTCTTCAGCAGCGTGTTCTTGTTCAGCCGCCATTCAATGCGGTTCACAATTTTTGAAGTGTCTGACGGTTCCACCACGTGATTGGCAATCACTTCATTTTTGTCCACCGGAATAAACAGATTCCTGGTGGGCACGTAGTTCATCCGGTCGCCGGCATATTCCACCATCTTCCTCGGATCATTGCTGAACATATAATCCAGCACACTGCCAATGGAATAGTACTCATTCTGCGGAATGGATTTGTTTTCATAATACCTCAGGTAATCTCTGGTGGAACCACGGTATGAGGAGCTGTCCACAGAAATAATGACGGCTTCGCTTTGATTCGTTTTTCTCCTCAGGTTATCAATATACCAATCCACCCCGAGCAAACTCAGGTTTACAATCCTCACATCGGGACGAATGCCTTCCACTTCCTGAGCATACCACAGCGGGTACGTATCGTTGTCACCTTGCGTGAAGAGGATCGCATTCGGTGCGCACGATTCGAGGTAGTTTCTTCCCATGTCTCTTGCTGTGTAGCGGTGCGAGCGGTCGTGATCATCCCAGCCGCCGGCACCCATGAGCGCGGGAGCAATGGCTGCAATCAAAGTAGCACCCATGGCCGCATTACGTGCCGAGGTTCGTTTCTGGAGCAGATCAAAAAGCCACAATACCCCGATGCCAATCCAGATGGTGAATGCATAAACAGAACCCGCATAAGCATAGTCACGTTCGCGGGGCTGCTGCGGCGGTTGATTGAGGTAAATTACAATCGCCAGCCCGGTGAAGAAGAAAAACAGCAACACCACAAATGCATCGTACTTGCTTTTCCTGAAGTGATATAACGCACCGAGTATTCCTATGATGAACGGAATGAGGTAGAACTTATTTGTTCCCTTGTTTTGGTTAAGAGGGTATGGCAGGTTACTCTGGTCGCCCAACATGGCATTGTCAATAAATGGAAATCCGGTGATCCAGTTTCCGTTCTTGATGTCGCCGTCGCCCTGGATGTCGTTCTGCCGGCCTGAAAAATTCCAGAGGAAATATCTCCAGTACATAAACCCAACCTGGTATTGGAAGAAGAACTTCAGATTGTCGCCGAATGTTGGCTTTTCATCTTTCTTCAATCCCAGCCAGCTTTGATAAAACTTGATGTGCGAGGGATCATCATTGTCCCAGATTCTCGGGAAGAGCATCTTATCCGATGCGTCATAGATGATCTCCGGCTTTCGACCCAGTTCGATATACTTGTGCTCTTTCCGGTCCTGATAATAACGCATCTCTCCTCCTTCCCGGTCAATGTCGATCGGCTGGGCGGCAAAGGTTTGTCCGTAAACGAGCGGATGGTCACCGTACTGCTCACGATTCAGGTAACTCAGCAGTGAAATGGCATCGTCCGGAGAACCCATATTGATGGATGGATTGGCATTGGAACGGATGAGCACCATCACATAAGAAGAATATCCGATGATGAGGAACACGGCCGTAAGTATGGCCGTATTCAGAATGTAGTTCCGTTTCTTCACGGAATAGTAGAGCCCGTAAACAATCAATCCAACCAGTAACAAAAAGAAGAATGCTGATCCGGTGTTGAATGGCAGCTTGAATGAATTGACAAAAAGGATATCAAATTTGGCGCTGAGGTTCGGTATCTGCGGAATGATGCCGTATTGAATGAAGCCGAGAATCACGCAGCCAATCACGAAAGCTTTGATGATTCCCCAGCGTGACGGTTTGAACTTCCGGAAGTAATACACCATTACGATGGCGGGAATGGCGAGCAAGCCGAGAAGGTGAACGCCCACGGCAAGGCCAAGCATGTAACCGATGAAAAGAATCCATCGGTCAGAATAGGGTTCATCCGCCACCTGATCCCATTTTAGAATGGCCCAGAAAACAATGGCTGTAAAGAATGATGACGAAGCATAAACCTCCCCTTCCACTGCGCTGAACCAAAATGAATCGGCAAAACAGTTGGCCATCGCGCCCACCAAACCGGCGCCCATCAAAGCAATGGTTTCAGCAGCATTGAGCTCATGCTCTTTCTTCTCCAGAATTTTTCTGCCGAGTGCTGTAATCGACCAAAACAAAAACAGATTGGTAAGCGCAGACATCACGCCAGAGAAATAATTCACCGAGATGGCCACATGCGCCGGATCCGGTGCCAGCAGCGTCACCAAATGAGCGATGATGATGAACAAAGGCGCTCCCGGTGAGTGAGGCACCTGTAACTTGTATGCGCAACTGATAAATTCGCCGCAGTCCCAGAAACTACCCGTGGGTTCAGCCGTGAGCCAGTATACGGCAGTTGAAACCAGAAAGACAATCCATCCGACTACATTATTGATTCTGTTGTACTTCGTCATGAAAATAAGAGTGTGATTTTAAGGGTCGGGCAAAAATAGCAAATCGAACTTTGGAGGTCAGATGAGAAGACTTTTTAACTTGAAATTTTTTGATTGTATGTTCTCCTTCACAGAGAACAAGGATTACCGGCGCACGAAACAATTGTTAAGAAGAAGTTGCCGAACAACCTGCGTCTGCTAGCTGCATGCTGAAGACTGAAAAATGGTGACATCCGTTTGTGGACTTCATGCGCAACTTAACGTCCCTTCGACTTTCCCTTTCTTTTACCTTCGTTCCATGCTTCTTCGCATCCACATTCAGAACTACGCCATCATTGATGAACTGGAGCTCTCCTTTTCAAAGAACCTCACTGTGATCACTGGTGAAACCGGCGCCGGCAAGTCCATTGCCATGGAAGCACTGTCGCTGGTCTTGGGCGAAAGAGCTGATACAAATGTGCTGTTTGATAAATCGAAAAAGTGCGCAGTTGAAGCAGAATTTGATTCGGTGAAGACTGATCTGAAATCATTTTTTGAAACGAACGATCTGGATGAAGAAGCCACACTCACGCTACGCCGAGAAATTTCACCGGCCGGCAAATCCCGCGCTTTCATCAATGACACACCGGTGAATCTGCCTGTAATGAAACAGCTCGGTGATTTACTGGTGGACATGCATCAGCAGCATGAGTCGCAGGAGATAAGCACCACCCAGTTTCAGCTATCCCTGCTGGATTCGCTGGCGAAGCAGGAGCAAGCAGTGAAGAAATACCGCAGCGACTTCACGGACTATCAGAAAAAAATGCAGGAGTTACTGAGACTGAAAGAACAACACCTTCGTGAAACGCAGGAACTCGACTATCTCCATTTTCAGCTCAATGAACTTTCTGCGGCCACATTAAAAAATGATGAGCAGGAAACTCTTGAAATGGAGTTACAGCAACTGGAACATGCGGAAGAAATACAGCGCACGCTGGCAGGTGCGATAATTGGATTGAAAGATTCCGATCCTTCCGTTGTTTCCCAACTCAAGAGCGTGATCAGCTCGCTTAACGCATTGCGCAGATTCTATCCGGAAGCGGAAGAATTATTGAAGCGGCTGGAAAGTGCGCGGATTGAGTTGAACGATATTGCCGGTGAACTGGAAAAGCAGCAGGAACAAATCAACATGAACCCGACTCGGCTCGAAGAAGTGCAAAACCGGCTTGATCTCATTTTCCGGTTACAGAAAAAACACCGCACGAACGATGTGGCTTCTTTAATCGGAATCGAAAATGCCCTGCAGAAACGAATTGACGGCATCAGCATTCAAACGGAACACATTGAAGAACTGGAACAGGAAACCAGCACACGCATCAGGCAACTCGTGGAGACAGCCCGTGAACTTTCAGCGGCGAGGATAAAGCAAATGCCGAAAGTGGTGCAAACCATCAATAGCATGCTGAAGGACGTGGGCATGATTCACGCACAAATCAAAATTGATCATCACCGGCTTGATGAAAATCAGCCTGGAGCGAACGGGCTCGATGAGTTTGATTTTCTATTTGCCTCCAACAAGGGAAGCACATTCCATGAAATCAGGAAAGTGGCCAGCGGCGGCGAATTATCGCGGCTGATGCTCTGTTTCAAATCACTCATCGCTTCATCCACCGCCCTTCCCACATTGATCTTCGATGAAATAGATGCGGGCATCTCCGGTGAAACAGCCGTCAAAGTTTCTGCAATCCTCAAGCAACTGGCTTCCCGCCATCAGGTAATCTGCATTACCCACCTGCCGCAACTTGCCGCCAAGGGTGACACCCATTATTTCGTGTATAAGGAAACACATGGCGGCCGAACGCGTACGCGCGTACGATCACTCACTCAGGATGAAAAAGTAAAAACCATTGCGCAGATGATCTCCGGCGAGAAAGTAACGCCGGCAGCACTGGAAAGTGCGCGGGAATTGCTGAATTGAATTTCTATGGACAAGCAGCACCTTTTTTCTGCTTAAGCAAATTCAACCATTCATTTCAAGCGCTGCAACACTCCTTTGCGCTTCACGATGTTTTTGTAATCCCACTGAATGTCCCGCGCTTTTTGCAGCCAGCGTTTCAAGTCTGCTTTGCTAATCTGTTTTACCGAAGTGAAGCGCGCCTCAGCCGCTTTGAAACTTCCTTCCTTCTGCAAGCCCTCTTCATCAAATGATTGCCCGCTCCAAAACAACAAACGGATGCAGTTCTTCAATTTGCTGTAACCCACCACCGGATTGCCATCAAGGAACCAGACCGGATGGGCATGCCATATTTTATTATCCGCCCCGGGCAATCCGCGGCTGATTTCTTTCGCAAGCAGATTACAGATTTCTCTTTCCGTATCACTGAGGGCGTCATTATACAGGTGGATCTCCTTGTTCATCACGATTGATTTGAATGCGTTTGTTCTGTGTATCTACAAATTTAGAAATCCCTGTTTCATGACGGCGGTGCATGCGAATTGCATTTCAGTTCAAATAGTTTTGGCATGAATTGCAAACACTGTGGCGTTTATTGACCACACTTTTGCGATTTATGCTCCTCTGCGGTGGCTAACGCAAATTTTCAAGTGAGTGCTCCGGGAATCGCTCTTTTTCCAATTTTCTCTCTTCAATAACCGCAAACACGTTTCGGCGCCCGCGCTTTCCCGTTCTGTCAGCCGATATGCCCCCCGGAACTTTGTATTCGTAATTAAAACAATCATGAGACAGATTCTCAAATCCCGCAAGTGGAACGCAGGAAACCGCATGAAGGGATCCATCGCAAGAAGGCCCGGGTTGAGATTCTTCATTTCATTGATAACATTTATGGCCGCTTTGACAGCTGCTGCTCAACAAACAGAATTCAATGTAATCAGAAACGGAAAAGTAATCGGAACCGCCACCGCTACAGAAGTTTCAACCGGCACCACGAATTACTATAAGGTTGAAACGCATGTCACCTTACAGCTGCTTTACAAAGTTTCCATAGATGTGCTGCTTACTTCCACCTACCAGGATGGATTGCTCAAAGAGGCGCATCTCTATAAAAAGGTGAACGGCTCGGTTAAAACCGACAATCATCTTCAGCGCAATACTGAAGGATATTTGGTAGAAAACATCCGCCAGGAAAGTTCAATAGTAACCGAAGTGATCAACAGCAGCATTTGCTCGTTGTACTTCAGGGAGCCCGTGAATGGTTCCACCGTTTTCTCCGAAGCTTTTCTCAGGCAGATACCGGTACAGAAGGTATCCGCAGGCAGTTACCTCATTACACTGCCTGACGGCAAGCAAGACATTTTCACCTACAGAAACGGCAGATGCACTCAGGTGAAAATCGAAACATCCTTTTGCACCATCGTGCTGATTGCTCAACCGGTAAAAAATTTTTCAAGGTTATGAAATTCATGAATGAAAATATGACTGTTATCGTCATCGCGTTGGGAGCATTGGGATGTTACCAGTTCCTGATCCTGTCTCCTGTCCTGCGCACCTGGTTCCTCCGGAAATTCGGTGCGGCAAATTTTTCACTGTCGTGGCATTTGTTTGAACGGCTGACCGGTGCGCTCCTGATCGGCATTTCCTCCATAATCTGCTACCTGCTTGGCAGCGAAAGCAAAATACTGGATCATCCCTTTTTGCTGAATCGGAGCGTGGCTTGGATCTCAATAGTGTCCATCATTTTGATGATCACCATGGCCGCAGCATCAACCGCATTCGCACACGGCAATGCAGGGTATCCGCAGATCAAAACCGGGCAATGGCATCTGTCACTTATCCTGGTTAATGCCCTGGCCTGGTTCGCTTATTTATTGCCTTATGAATTTCTGTTGAGAGGCATTCTGTTCAGTGCATTCCTGAACATAACGGGAATAGCCGCAGCCATCATGTTCAACATCGTGATTTACGCCGCCATTCACTTCCATAAACCCAGAAAGGAAATGCTGGGCTGCCTTCCCTTTGGAATACTGCTCTGCATCATTACTCTTTTTACCCGGTCGCTGGTGCCAGCCATCATTATTCATTCTTCAATGGCTGTCTCATTTGACAGCGCCGGCATTTTCTATCAACTAAAAACTTTTAAACCATCCTTGTCATGAAAACTTTCTTAACCGGCGCAACAGGTTTCATTGGAAACCGGCTGCTTCAGGAATTGCTGAAGGAGGACACCGAAGTTCATGTCCTCCTCCGCAAACCATCAGCAGAATTGCCGAAGAGCAAAAAGGTCAGGATCTTTTACGGCGACCTCACCGACCGTGAGTCTATCCGGCTCGCCATGACCGGATGCGACCGGGTTTATCACGTGGGAGGACACGTTCACCTTTGGTCTAAAGATCCGGAACAATTTTATAAAGTAAATGTGGAAGGAACCAGGAATGTAGCCGAATGTGCGATGCAACTTGGCGTAAGCAAAATGGTTTACACTTCCACCTGCGGGGTATACGGACCTTCGAACTACCAACTGATTACTGAAAAGCATCCCGCCGAAAGTTGTTTCGTTACCGATTATGATTCTTCGAAACTGGAATCAGAGAAACTCCTTCAGGATTTCTGCAAGCAGGGATTGAAATGCGTGATTGTGCAACCGTCGCGGGTATACGGGCCGGGCTTTCAGACTGAAAGTAATGCAGTAACTAAAATGATCCGTTTGTATCTGAACGGACAGTGGCGCTTTGTGCCCGGTGACGGCAACACCGTTTCATGCTATGTATTCGTGGATGATGTGGTAAAAGGTCACATGCTGGCTATGCGAAACGGGCGGAATGGCGAACGATATATCCTCGGAGGTGAAAACGCAACGTATCTCCGCTTCTTCAAACTGCTTGCTGAATTAGCCGGTGTTAACCGAAAACTCTTCAATCTTCCCAAAACAATTTTGAAGTGGGGCGTGCGTGCGGATTCGTTACGGGCAAAACTCACCGGCGGAACACCGAGGTTATCTCCTGCCATGATTGACCGGTTCGTTTCCCACAGGGCCATCTCGAGCGAAAAAGCTATCCGGGAACTTGCTTACACTATTACGCCGCTTGAAGAAGGTTTCAGACAAACCCTAAACTTTCTGAAGCATGCGGATGAAATTCCGGCCATCACAAACCAAAAGGCAGCCGCTGCTGCACCCTCCGTTTCGCTTGCATTTGTTAACCCTCAAAATTCATAATCCATGAAAGCTCTTAAAAATTATTATGCACTTATTACCGGCGGAAGCACTGGCATCGGCCGCAGCATAGCGGTTTCCTGTGCCCGCCGCGGTATGAATCTCATTCTGGTTGCGCTACCGGAACAATGCCTGGATGAAACAGCCCAATACCTGCGTTCATCATATCACATCAGCGTGGAAACGTATGGCTGCGACCTTTCTGAACCGGAATCATGCACCGGGTTGGTTAATTGGATCAGAAATAAAAACCTGCAGGTAAATGTTCTCATCAATGATGCAGGCATCGGATGCACCGGAGCATTTGAACACTTCTCCGAATCGTTCTATGAAAAACAAATCAAGCTCAATGTAATTGCGCCTACCTTACTAATTCGTTCACTTATCGGTGACATGAAGAAGAACGGAGGAGGATATATTATGAATGTAGGCAGCTTGGCCGGTTTCTTCAGTATACCTTTCAAAGATGTTTATGCTGCCACAAAATCATTCGTCAACAACTTTTCCAGGGCGCTCCGCAGCGAGTTAAAGCACAGCGGCATTCAGGTGAGTGTGCTGTGCCCGGGCGGCGTACGCACCAACAAACAGGTGACCGCATATCTCGATCACCATAGCTGGATAGCGAATCAAACCACGGTGTCGGCAGAGGAAGTAGGTGAACAAGCTGTTGCGAAGATGCTGGCCGGCAAAGCAGTGATCATGCCCGGACTTCTTAATCGTATCATGTACCGGCTCAACAAGTTGGTGCCACGGTCCATTACCGAGGGAATCGCGAAGTCTGAATTCAGAAAAGTGGCCCTTGAGGCCGCATGAAGCGTGTTTCTTATTCCACTAAATTTTTCTGAAAGCAACTTGTGCCATGCCGTAAAACTCAAACGGTCTCTGATTCAATGAAAGGAGAAGACTGAATTAGTCACTCTTCCCAGCATCATTTACCAGGTGCCCGATGAATTCATCTCTAACCTTTCATCGTTACATTTGCCGCAAACGTGAACATTATGAGTTACAATCTGCTGAAAGGAAAAAAAGGAATCATTTCAGGTGCGCTGGATGAAAGCTCCATTGCCTGGAAAGTGGCCATGCGTTGTTTTGAAGAAGGCGCAGCGATCACCCTTACCAATGCACCGATTGCGATGCGCATGGGAAAGATCAAAGACCTGGCAACGGCAGTGAATGCTGAGATTGTTCCCGCTGATGCCACCAGCACAGAAGATCTGAAGAAACTCTTTCAGCGTGCCATGGAAATTCACGGCGGCGGGATTGACTTTGTGCTCCATTCGATCGGGCAGTCTCCCAATGTGAGAAAGGAAAAACCCTATACGGATCTCAACTACGATTTCTATGCAAAAACGCTTGACATCTCTGCCACTTCCTTTCACAAGATGATTCAGGCGGCGTACCGGCTTGATGCCATCAATGAAGGCGGCAGCATTGCGGCACTCACGTACATAGCCGCTCAGCGAACCTATCCGAATTACAATGACATGGCCGATGCCAAAGCGCTGCTCGAATCCATTGCTCGCGGATGGGGGTATCATTACGGCATCAGGAAAAAAGTAAGAGTCAACACCGTTTCCCAATCGCCAACCTATACCACCGCCGGCAGCGGTGTTACGGGTTTTGATGTGTTTTACAACTATGCCAACTCGCTTTCACCGCTCGGCAATGCCACAGCAGATGAATGTGCGGACTATTGCGTGGTGCTCTTTTCCGATTTGACCCGGAAGGTGACGATGCAAAATCTCTATCATGATGGCGGTTACTCCACCACCGGCATCACCCAACCGGTCATTGACCTCATTTCATCGAAGAATGAATAGCGCCGGCAAGCAATAATTTAGCATCATGCTTCGCGGCTTCTTATTGATTTCTTTCTGCTCTCTTCTTTTTGCAGGTAAAATATTGGCACAGGGTAATTCCGTGTTGTGGCGCATTTCGGGGAACAATCTCACTCATCCTAGCTACCTGTACGGCACCATGCATTCCTCGGACCCGCGCGTATTTCACTTTGCGGATTCGGTGTGGGCCTCCTTTGAAACCTGCGATGCTTTTGCCATGGAAGTGGTGATTGATGAATCAGTGCAAAGTTCATTGCTCACTAACATCTTCATGAGTGGCAACACCACCATCCGCTCGCTGCTTACCATGGCGCAATATGATTCGCTGCAGCGTTTTGCCATTCGCAATGCCAGCATTAACATTTCAGACTTTGATAGGATGAAACCATTGTACGTGGCCATGATGCTGGAGATGCTGGCCGGCGGCGATTCCTTTGTGAATTCGCCGGATCCCTTCCTCGATCAGTTTCTTGCAATTGCGGCCGGTAATCAGCGCAAAGAAGTGAAGGGACTGGAAACGGCCGGAGAGCAAATGGCCGTTTTTGATGCGATGACCTACACCGATCAGGCGCAGTTGCTGATGAAAACAGTGAGAGATTATTCGTCTGACACTCTGGAATACGAGCGCATGGTTCAATATTATTTAAGTAACGATCTGACACAGATGATGGAGTTTGAAAACGACATGGGTATCCCTGATTCGCTGTATGAAACTCTCATCACACAGCGAAATATCCGTATGGCAAGAAGGATTGACACCATGATTGAGCTCAGCTCCACATTCATTGCCGTGGGAGCCGGGCACCTGGGCGGGCCAGGCGGGCTGGTGAATTTGCTCCGTGAAAAAAAATACACCGTGGTGCCGGTGCTGCCATCATACAACAATTACCTGAGGGATGGCTGGTACCGTTTCACTTCGCGAAGGCAGGGATTCACGGCAGACTTTCCGGATATACCATCCATCACACAAGACACCACAGCCAACGGCAGAAAAATTCAGACCTACACTTCGTTTCTCAAATCTGCCAACGGGAAGACGGACTCGTTCAGTGTGGTTTGCATACATGGTACCTTCGACAGGATCCTCCTAAATCAATATCTTCCTGTTACAAAAGAAAACTTTCGCTTGAGTGAAGAAACACTCACATTCACCTGCGATGAAAAAAATGGCAACAAGAGTCAGGGGAAAATTTTGAAAGGCAAAAACATCACTTACATCCTCGAAAACCGATACCGGAAAAAACCGGAATACGGCGACCGCTTTTTTCAATCTTTTGCGATACTTGCAGAATGATGGCGGATGCTGAGAAGGCCGTGGAGTTACTGCGTGAAGGCAAAGTGGTGGCCGTGCCAACAGAAACTGTTTATGGGCTGGCGGCCGATGCGCTCAACCCGCAGGCCATTGCCCGTGTTTTTGAAATAAAAAATCGCCCGGCAGATAATCCTCTCATCTGCCACTTCAATCAAATCGGGCAGATAAGTTCTTATGTAAAAAACATTCCCGATTCAACGCTGAAGCTGATGCAACATCTCACACCGGGGCCGGTCAGTTTCATGCTGGACCTGTCTGAAGACTCACCGCTTCAGTTCGCCACGTGCGGCAGTGCCCAGGTGATTGTGAGAATTCCCGATCACCCGCTGTTGCTCGAAATCATTGAACGGCTGGATCACCCCGTAGCTGCACCCAGTGCAAACACCTCGGGCAAAGTGTCGCCCACCTCGGCCCAAATGGTGGCGGAAGATCTCGGAGTAAAAGTGGACGCCATTGTTGATGGCGGTGAATGCCGCGTGGGAATTGAATCTACGATTCTGGATGCACGCAATGCGCATGAAGTCATTATTCTCCGGCACGGAAACATTGGTGAAAAAGAAATCCGGGATGTGCTGCCGGCAGCGATGGTGCGGGATGTTAAGCCGGGTGAACGCGGCGTTACTCCGGGCAGCAAGTACCGGCATTATGCGCCCGACACACAAATCTTCGGGGCTGATTCATTCAAAGCGGTGGCGCATGAAAGAAAGATCGCTCTGCTCCTCACTCAGGAATCGCTGGATGCAATTGATGTACGAGAGCGAGAGAAATTTGTGAATCATCAGAATGTATTCGTGGTACTCGGTTCTGTGAAAGACCTTAACGATCTTGCGAGAAAATTCTACTCTTCGATCAGCGGAGTTGACCGGCTTGATGTGACGCAGGCCTTTTTCCTCAGGGCCGACCTGGGAGATTCATCACTCGCTAAAGCACTTCAAACACGGCTGGATAAAATCATTTCACACTAATTCCCATTCAATGGCAACTATTGACGAAGTACATGGCTACATCAGGCAGTTCATCACATCAGTAGGCGTAGATCCGAACACCTGCTTCAACGCTGACAGCAAAGCATACTACCTGAAAAAAGGAACAGCAAGCATTGAGATTTTTATTTCATCACATCCTCAAAACGACAACACCACACGAAACTACCTGCGCATTTTCTCGCAGGTATTCAGGGTACCAAATGATAATAAGGAAGCATTGTACCGCAGGTTGCTCGAGTTGAGTGACCAGAGCCTGGGAGTGAAACTCACTATTCAGCCCGGCACGGATAAAGTGTATGCCACCTTTGAGCGTGACATCAATGGCCTGGATGCAAACGAAACCGCCACCTGCATCAATGATCTGGGGTTGTGGGCCGACTATTTCGATGATCAGCTCACGAAAGAATTTCCGCCACCACCGGGCGATGGTAACCAGGCGCACGGGTAACCGGCAGGGGCAGTGTTATCTTTTCAGCTATCGTAAAATGAAGGTCCGCTTCTGCTTGCTTTTCTGTGCACTGTCTCTCGCCGGGATAGATGCCTCATCACAAATTGTGAACATTGAAGCTCAGCGAATCATTACAGATACCACCGGATGGTTCGGTGATATTTCCGGAAATTTTTCTTTTCAGCAGAATGTAAGTACGATTTATTCATTTAACGGTGAAGTACACGTTGAAAACAAATCCAGAAACGGCAAAAACCTTTGGCTGTTTCTCGGCAACTCGGGATTTTTGAAAGTGGACAGCGCCAACTTCGCCAACAACACACTTGCGCTGGCACTGTACAACCGCAAACTCAGCAAAGTTATCAGGGCCGAAGGTGTAACTGCCTTGTTCAACAATCAGATCACCAACATCCGCTTTCGATGGATTGGAGGCGGCGGGCCGCGCTTCAAAATCGCCGATCTCAAAATGCTGAAGATGTACGGCGCCGTGTGGTATCTCTTCGAGCATGAAGAATCTTCCCTGGCAGAAGTAGCTTCAAAAAATGAGAACCGGATGTCGCCTTACTTCACGGTCACCTTTACACCTTTTTCAAACCTGAAACTGGTGAGCACCACCTACTATCAGCCGCGGCTCGATGACTTCTCTGATTACCGCATCCTGCATGTGGATCAGCTGAAGATTGATGTGTCAAAGAAATTCGCCTTCACCATTGACTTCAGTTATCTTTACGATGAATTTCCGCAACCCGATGTACCCAATAAAATTCTCGCGCTGAGTACGGGGGTGAAGTATAAACTGAAGTAAAACAAATTCCCTTTGTGAGTTTTACATTTGCCGGCGAAGTTTTGGTCCGGTAGCTCAGTTGGATAGAGCATCAGCCTTCTAAGCTGAGGGTCATTGGTTCGAATCCAATCCGGATCACAGATGTCAACCCAGGGTCGCGTAGAAGTTCAAATCCATCCAAGCTGGAAGCAAATTCTCAACGATGAATTTCAGCAGCCCTACTTCGCCGCCATCAAGCAGTTTCTGCTGAAAGAAAAAGAGCAGGGCTTTACCATCTATCCGCCCGGTCCGCTCATCTTTAATGCATTCAACTTAACGCCGTTTGATCAGCTCAAGGCGGTGATTATCGGGCAGGACCCCTATCACGGCAAAGGGCAGGCACACGGACTGTGCTTCTCCGTTCCTGATGGCGTTCCCCCACCTCCTTCACTGCAAAATATCTTCAAGGAGCTACATGCCGACCTGGCTCTTCCGATACCGAAATCAGGCAATCTCACCGGGTGGGCGCAACAGGGGGTGATGCTGCTGAACGCCTTGCTCACCGTGCGCGCCAATCAGCCGGCTTCACATCACAACATCGGATGGGAACGATTTACAGATGCGGTGATCCGGAAAATCTCAGAGGAGAAAACCGGCGTGGTGTTTTTGCTCTGGGGAAAATTTGCGCAGGAAAAACAATCGCTTATTGATCTCAGCAAACATCATGTGCTGAAGGCGGCGCATCCGTCACCTTACTCCGCGAACAACGGTTTCTTTGGTTGCCGGCATTTTTCAAGAACGAATGAGCTGCTGGAGTCGAACGGTATCAAGCCGGTGGACTGGCGATTGTGAGCCGGCAGCGGCAGGTGGGAAAAGTAACTGCATGCCTTTCATATATTCCTCCGGTGGCGCGAAGAAAAAATCACCTTCGTTCTGTTGATAACTTTTGTTCGTTTTCCCTCTGTACACCATAGACATGTTACTATCTTTTCACTCTCAAAATTTATTTTTTAACCTTAAAAATTTCTAACTGTGGCAAAGAAAAAAGCAGCCAAGAAAGCAGCGAAGAAAAAAGCCGCTGCCAAACCAAAAGCTAAGAAAGCGAAGCGTACTCCGAATGCGGCCTTCATGAAAGCGATGACTCCCAGTGCAGCACTGGCAGCCGTTGTGGGAAGCAAGGCACTCCCCCGCACCGAGGTAACCAAGAAGGTGTGGGCGTACATCAAGAAGAACGGATTGCAGGATGCGAAGAACCGTCGCCAGATCAATGCTGACGGCGCACTCTCTGCAGTGTTCGGCGGAAAGAAATCCGTGAACATGTTCGAAATGACCAAGCTCATCAACAAGCACCTTTCCTAAGCAAGCTTTTGGAACAACATAAAAGCAGCAGCCGGCAACGGTTGCTGCTTTTTTTTATTGCTCCATGCTGCAAGTATTGAGATGAATTCTATCCAAATCACTAAATTGACACTTCGAAAATCCAGGCAGCATGAAAAATCTCTCCGCATTGCTTCTCTCTATCCTGCTCACTTCACAAATTCTTCTGGGGCAATTGCCGGTGAAAGAATGGGATTATCGCTACGGAGGTAACAATAAAGATGAACTCAGAGCAGTCGAACATACGGCTGATGGAGGCTACATTTTAGGTGGATATTCTCTTTCAGGAATTACGGGAGATAAAACGCAGGATAAGTGGGGACAATATGATTACTGGATTGTAAGAGTTGATTCTTCTGGCAATAAATTATGGGACAAAGATTTTGGAGGAACCAAGGACGATCTTTTTGCTTCGCTCGATGTAACTTCTGATGGCGGATTTATTCTGGGTGGGGGATCCTGGTCACCTGTTTCAGGTGACAAAACACAGGGGAAACAGGGTGAAGTTGATTACTGGATAGTGAAAACTGATATCAGTGGAAATAAGCAATGGGATAAACGCTTCGGTGGTACTTCGCTTGATTATCTCACCTGCATCCGTCAAACAGATGATGGGGGATACATCCTCGGCGGTGATTGCTTCTCAGAGGTCAGTGGTGATGTTTCTCAGGTGAGTAGAGGGGGGTATGACTACTGGATTGTCAAGACAGATGCCAATGGCAGCAAGCAATGGGATTTGCGTTTCGGAGGTAACCGTTCAGATAATTTGCGCTCAATTATTCAAACCTCCGATGGCGGTTACTTATTCTCCGGGACGTCAGAAAGTGACTCATCAGGAGAAAAGACGGAAGAAAACAGGGGCAGTTCCGATTTCTGGATCGTGAAAACTGATGAGAATGGGTTGAAACAATGGGATGCCATTTATGGAGGAGACAGCATTGATTTTTGCAATGCAGCTCTTGAAACTATTGACGGCGGCTTTTTGCTCGGTGGATACTCCTATTCTGAAAGTGGTGCGGATAAGTCACAAAATGGAAGGGGCAACAAGGACTTTTGGATAGTGAAAATCAACAGTAGCGGAATAAAAGAATGGGACAAGACTTTTGGTGGTATTGATGAAGATGTACTCACTTCGATGTGGCAAGGAAATGATGGGGGGTTTTTGATTGCAGGGTATAGTCAATCGCCAAGCTCGGGGGAAAAAACCCAGGGAGGCGTAACATCTACAGATAACCCATACACTCCTTTAGACTACTGGATGGTCAAGATTGATGAGAATGGAAATTATCTGTGGGACAAACGTTTTGGCGGCAGCTTCTTTGATTTGTGCTTTGGTGCGGTGGAAAATTCAGACAACAGCTTCACTCTCGGAGGAACGTCAGCATCACCGGCTGATGGAGACAAATCTCAGGATGTTCATGGTTACATTAGTGGTGGGGATTATTGGCTGGTAAAAACTACCGTTGCGGGTGACATAAGCAACGCATTCGTCGGAGACATCTCCCCATTAGATTTTGTCCCCGGAAACATTTTCGATGTCCCATTTACAACAAGTGGAGAGTTCAACGACGGAAATACCTTCTATGCCATTCTCTCCGGCAATCAAGGCAGCTTCGATACCTATGACACGATTGGATCCGTGAACGCTACAGGTGATGCAACAATATCTGCTACGGTTCCACCTGGGATTCTAAATGGAGAAAATTACCGGTTGCGTATTTTATCTTCTGACCCAACAACGTCAAATCCGGCCAGTGAAACTGCCATAACCATTGGGGCATATTCAACGGTGTTGTCGGATTCAGTTTATGGTGGCAATGACAATGAATATATGGAGGATATGCTTGCAACAACGGATGGAGGATATCTTTTTGCGGGCGAGACATATTCTGATGTTACCGGCGATGTCTCTCAATCGCCACGCGGTGAAAATGATTTCTGGATTCTGAAAACCGATGCTCAGGGAGCGAAACAATGGGATGCACGCTTCGGAGGCACCGATGCCGAACAATTGTCCGTTATACAGCAAACATTTGATGGGGGCTACATTATTGGTGGGTTTTCAAACTCAGGAAAAGATGGAGACAAGAGTCAGGACAACAGAGGATACTACGATTACTGGATCGTGAAAACGGATGTGAATGGCAGCAAGCAATGGGATAAGCGTTTCGGCGGAAGCGCCTATGACCAACTCTATCAGGTGCTGCAAACCTCAGATGGAGGTTATTTACTTGGAGGGGCCTCACAATCAGATACTGATGCTGGCGGCGGCAAATCCCAAGACAACATTGGAAATGGTAATGATTACTGGATTGTGAAAATAAATTCAAGTGGCACAAAACAATGGGATAAGGTTTTTGGTGGTGACAGCTATGATGAAATGACAGATATGCTTTCAACACCTGATGGCGGCTATCTTTTGTTCGGTCAATCTTCGTCGTCGGCAGGTTACGACGTATCTGATGCGTCTCGGGGCGGAAAAGATTTTTGGCTTATAAAAATTGATGCAAATGGTACAAAGCAATGGGATAAAAGATACGGCGGCGATGCGAGTGAGTATGCGAATAAAATCCTCCAAACTTCTGATGGCGGATACATCCTTAGTGGATCAACAACTTCCAATGAAAGTGGGGAAGTGTCACAACCCGGTTATGGTTCAGATGATCTGTGGGTAATAAAAATTGATGTAGCCGGCAATAAGCAATGGGACAAGCGGTTTGGTGGGTCATCTCGCGATGTGAGTGGAATAGTGATTGAAACTTCCAACGGTGGACTCCTCGTCGGCGGCATTTCGTCATCCAATACCAGTGGCTGTAAAACACAAAACAGTAGAGGTGATGATTATTGGGTTGTTCGACTTGACTCTTTAAGAGAACAACTTTGGGATACTCGGTTTGGCGGCGTCGAGGCTGAATCCCTTGCAGACATTTTACAGACTTCAGATGGCAATTATCTGCTTGGCGGGTGGTCCGACTCTCCTGCAGGCGGGGATAAGTCTGAGGACAACTATCCAAGTGTTTCAAAGACTGATTTCTGGGTGGTAAAAATTAGTGAAGCGGTATTTACCAATTCAATCTTTACAAACCAAATCACTCCCCTTGCTTACCATGCGGGTGATGAAGCGAGTGTTCCTTTCACCGCAACAGGAGCTTATGCAGCAGAAAATAATTATACAGTACAACTCTCCAGCGCTTCCGGAAATTTTTCATCCCCAATCAATATCGGCACGTTAAATTCTAAAACTTCAGGAACAATCAGTGCAGCTATTCCGATTACTGCACAGGCAGGAACGCATTATAGGATAAGAGTGGTCAGTTCTAATCCTGCCGTCACAGGAACCGACAACGGGCAAGATATCATGATCAACGCGCAGTGCGCAGTTCCTTCCGGCAGTTTCACATCCAATATCAAAACCACTTCCGCAAAAGTGAATTGGGACATGGTGCCGGGCGCTCAAACCTACAGCGTGCGCTATCGCAAAACAGGAACCACTTCATGGACAAAAACAACTACTCAATTGAATTACAAAAAACTCTCGCCCCTTGGCCCGAATACACAATATGACTGGGCTGTGAAATCGGTGTGCGAAGCCGGTACCTTGTCTTCTGACTGGTGCGCCACGCAAAACTTTACCACCAAACCGCTTAGGTTCGAAAATGATGAAGAAGAAATTTCATTCGGAGTTTTTCCTAATCCGGTTGCGGACGCAGCAACGATCTTATTTACCCTCACCCAGGATTCTCCTGTCCTCCTTGAATTACTTTCAGTAGAAGGCAAGCTGATAATGACTATCGCCGATGAAAATTTTGAAAAGGGAAATCAGCTCATCCATCTCAGCAGGCAAAG
>JAFDYS010000033.1:114675-126941 GCA_018267315.1 Bacteroidota bacterium
GAAAAACTGGTGTTTGAATAATCTTCATTTCATATGCTGCGCTAAAAATTTCTCCATCGCCCGGTAGAAATCAAACCGGTTTTCTTCATTGTGAAATCCGTGGCCTTCATTGTCCTTCACCATATACTCCACCTCCACTCCCCTGCTTCGCAGCGCCTCTACAATCTGGTTTGATTCATTGATGTTCACCCGCGGGTCATTCGCGCCCTGCGCCACCAGCAATGGCACTTTTATTTTGTCAACATGAAAAACGGGCGATGCATCGTGCAGCGCTTCTTTGTCAGATTCAGGATTGCCCACCATCTCGTACATCATTTCGAGAAACGGCTTCCAGTACGGCGGGATCGTTTTCATGAAGGTGAACAGATTGGACACACCCACATAGTCAATGCCGCAGCAATATAAATCCGGAGTGAAAGTCAAACCGGCCAGTGTGGCATAGCCACCATAGCTTCCACCGTAGATGGCAACACGTTTCGGATCGGCGATTCCTTCCTGGATCAGCCACTGCACCCCGTCAGTGATGTCGTCCTGCATTTTCTTTCCCCACTGCTTGAAAGAGGACTCCCAGAATTTTTTTCCATAACCCGTTGAGCCCCGATAGTTCATTTGAAAAACAGCATACCCTCGATTGGCGAGAAACTGCACCTCGGGATTGAACGTCCATGCATCACGCACCCACGGGCCGCCGTGGGGATTTACGACGACCGGAACTTTATGCGTCTGTGCGACAGCATTAGATGTGGGGGATTGCTTCGCTCCGCTCGCAATGACGCCCGGTGGCAGGGTGAGATAACCGTGAATTGTGAACCCGTCGCGCGACTGATAACTCACCGGCTTCATCTCGCACAACTCCTCTTCCTTCAGCCAAGGACTCACATCAGCCAAATGACGGAGCGAATCCGCCGTCGCATCAAATAGGTAATACGCACCGAGGGAGCGGTCGCTGTATGTGCGGATCAGGAACATATCTTCTTCCTTCGTGCGGGAGGAAAAAACAATTTCACAACCGGGCAGTGACCGCTCCACTCGCCGGTAAATGCGTTCGGCTTCTTCATCCAGAAAAACAACCTGCCTCTTCCAGTCAATGAATGAATAAACAGTGAGCACTTTTCTTTTTCTCGAATAGGAAAGGGAAGCTAGATCCACTTCCTCATGCTCAAACATCACCTTCACTTCTTTCTTCTCTTCCGGATCAAACAACACAATTGCGGACTTATCGCGGTTCAGGTTGGACAATGCATAGAACTGCTTATTATCAAACGTGAAAAACAACGGCGACAGCGACTCCCTGAAATTGGTGGTGATGATTTCATGAAACGGATCATCGTGTGAGTGGCGATACAGCAACGTGGTGTTCACTCCATCGGTGGCAACAGCCATCCTGATTTTCCCTTCATGATCGGTGAACCACTCGGTGATGTTGCCGGGATTCTCCGCTTCCAATTCCAGCGCGCCGGTGATGATGTTGAGTCGGTAGGCATCAAAGATTTCTTTGTTGCGCCGGTTCATACCGATGATCACTTCTTCATCATTGTCCTCAAGTTCATCAATGATTTGTGTGGTGATGCTGTCAAAGGGCGTGAGATCCATTTCATTCTCACCTTTGGGTGATACGGAATAGAGATGATAGTTCTCGTCACCGCCTTTATCCTTTAGAAATACGATACGGCTGTTGCTGCCCCAGAAATAGCCGGAAACATTTCTTTCTCTCTCCGATGTTACACGAAATTGTTTTCCTGTTTCAAGGTGCTGTGTGAATACATTCAGCCGGTTCTCCCATGGCGCCATGAAAGAGAGATACCGGCCGTCAGGTGAAATCTGAAACCGCGTTTTCTCAGGGTTACGAAAAAAATCTTCGAGGGGGATGAGGCGATATTCTTCTTTACTGCTCATAGTTCAGGCGGGCAAATAACGCCCTTACCAAGCAGTAAGCAAAACCTGAAGTGATCTTTGTTTACTCCAGCACTTCCGCCAGCAACTTAGATTTCACCTTTACCGTCCAGCCGAAACGATCAGGCATAGTGCCGTTCTTGATGCCATCGAGTTCATCGCGCAATCTTGCTGAATGTGGCCGCTGATCGAGCGGTGGCAAAGCGATGAGTTCACCTTTATGTTCAATGTGTGAAATCTGAGTAATACCGGCCGCTGTACCGGAGCCGAATGCATCCTGCAGTTTGCCATTTCTTCCCGCTTCCATCACTTCATCAATTGAAACCGGACGCTCTTCCACCTTCACGCCTTCTTTCTTCAGCATCTGAATCACGCAGTCGCGGGTGACTCCGGCAAGGATGGTGCCGTCGAGATTGGGCGTGAGCGCAACGCCATCAATCACGAAAAACACGTTCATCGTTCCGATTTCATGAATCCATTTGTGCTCCACGCCATCCGTCCACAGCACCTGATCAAATCCGCGCTCAAGCGCTTCACGCAGCGGCAACATGGTGGCGCCGTAGTTTCCTGCAGCTTTAGCATATCCCACACCACCCGGAAATGCGCGAACGTATTTGCTGGTAGTCATCACCTTCACGGGTTTCGGATAATACAAACCAGCCGGTGAGGTGATGATAATGAACTTGAACATCTCAGTCGGCCGCACACCAATGAAACGATCCGTGGCGAACATGAAAGGCCGCAGATATAAGGAACATCCTTTCTCCTGCGGAATCCAGTCCGCATCCATGTACACCAGTTCATTCAGCGCATCGTGCCACAGTTCTTCAGGAACGGCCGGCATGGCCATGCGGGCTGCCGATGAATTGAAACGATGCCAGTTCATATCCGGACGAAACAGCAAGGGTTCGCCTTCAGGATTTTTGAACGCCTTCATTCCTTCAAAAATGATCTGCCCATAGTGCAGGGCCGAAGAAGCCGGGCTGAACGGCAGATTACCGAAAGGAATGATACGGCAATCGGTCCACTTTCCACGGCGGCATTCCGCTACGAACATGTGATCACCATACAACTTGCCGAATTGCAGATTATTGAAATCCACAGTACTCAGCCGCGAAACTTCAGTTCGCTCAATATGAAACGGGTATTTCATGACCGGAGAGAATTATTGGTGAAGTAGAGAAGTATCAGGCATTAAAAGTAGGAATTCCCTGTTGCTGTTACATGACTTCAGTCTATAATGCACACGATAAAAATCATGACCTGCCATGATGAATATGCTCATTCCCAAAAATGGCTTTAAAAAAATCATGCGCCGTGTTCCCCATCGGCGCATGATCACTTCAAATGCGGTATTTAACTCTCAGCCATTCATTACTGAATGAGAATCCGTTGCTCCAACTTGCTCAAGCCTGATTTGACTGTGAGCAGGTAGAACCCTTTCTGCAGGTGAGAGAGATCAAGGGTTGAGTGAGCCAAGGAAGCATAACTTCCTTTTTCCTCATAAACCCTCTGACCGAACAGATTAGTTACTGTCAATTCAGCATCTCCATGCAATGGTGCGTCCATATCAAGCTGAATCAATCCATTCCCCGGGTTGGGGAAAACTTTGATATTTCCCGAAGACTTCACATCTGAAATGCCGACGGGAGCCCAAAGTTGCTTGTAAAGCCGGTAACTGTATTCGGTGGAATCCTTGAACCGGAATTCCCAAACGATATTTTTGTTGGCATCTACCTCGGTGCCGTTGTACAATCCCTGAATATTCGGAAGTCCGTAACAAATGAACGTATTACCATTGGAAAGACGGAATGCACTGCCCTGATTCTTGGTGAACATATTGAAGCCATTGACCTGCGGGTGGGTGTAATACCACACGTTGGTGGCAGTGAGGTTGGTTTCATCGAGCACATATTCTTTCGGTTTTGAAACCGGCGGATTGTGCAGGTTGCCGTTGTCAAATAACATAATGTGGCCATTGTCAATCCGCTGAACATTGTGTGAATGGCTCCACCCGCCATCGGGATCACTCAGTGTCACAATATCCGTGTACGTTGAACCTACGCCTCCCCAGTGCCAGATAATATTTCCATTTGACGGGTTGATCTTTACAATACGGTCCATGTTTCTGAACGATGCCACCAGTTTTCCGTCGTTATCAATGAACATCGCATTCACATGCCAGGGATCCACTGTGGTGGTTCCAAGACTTATGTCAGAGCATGCGTCCGTCACCTGAAAGTGCTGATCGGATCTCCATTGAAAAATCACATTGTCGTTGGCATCGAGTTCCTGAATCCAGGAAACGTTCACAGTGGCTGAACTGCTGCCACCGTATGCGGTCAAGTCCCAACCTGGCTGCCAGTCATAAATCGTGAACCACTTAGTGCCATCGGGCATGAACAATTGCTCATGCTGTGACGGGCTCAAGCCATTCTTGCAATACTGCATCTTAATCTGATTGTAACCGGTGTCAAGGATGAAGATGCCGGTGTCCACGTTTTCATCAAGATGCAAACCTGTGAGATAGCCGCTTTTATTTACGTGAAAATTTTCTCCGTCAGTGCTGGACGAACGGAAGAAAACAGAATCGCCGTTCGGTTCCATGATTCCATATCCTTTGCCGATGGAAGTAATGGGGGTAGTACCCTGAATACGATGGAAGAAAATTTCGCCCGGTGCGGCATTATTATTTGTGTAGATGTTGACGAAATCAAAAGATTCCGTCCGCAGTGCGGCAGCAGGTGGCGTAATGTAGGTTGCCTGTTGATGCGCAGCATCAATCAGGTTACCGGCTTCATCGTGTGTGGAGAAATACTCATTCAGCGATTGCAGCTCCTGCACTGTCATCTGCCTTCTCACTTTGAATTGGAATGTGGTACCACTCAGCGATAATCCGCTAAGCGTTTGCAATCCGTCTTTCACATGAACGGTGACCGTTTCGCTGTAGTCAAAAGGATGTGTGGGTTCAATGCAAACGGTTTTGCCATCCGTGGATAGAATGACGCTGCAGGGAATACTGCCACTCTTCGATCCCGTGATTTCCACTTTATCCGTGGTCAAAGAAGATGCATTCATTAACGCACCGTTGCGAAGGATCAGGTTCGTGTGAGGAAAATTATTGATGCTGCCATCTCCGGGAAAAATGTACTCGAATTGAGCCGCTGCGCGGAACGAAACAAGTGCGATAAGTGCAGCGGCCAGTACATACAACTTCTTCATGCTACTCATTGATTTGTTATTGGGTGAAAGAAAATTCGGTTTCAGGATTCGGTTTCAAAATTTTGTCCACCGCGCTGAGAGGATGCGGGATGCTGATTTTAACTGAACCAGATATACTCCGGGTGATAACCGGGAGAGGTCCACAGGAAGTTCATTGTGCCGGGATTGCGTTGTTACAGGTGACTGTTGCACATTCCTTCCTGCGACATCCAAGACGGATAACTCCAAATCTCCCTTCAACTCACCATTCCATCTCAGTGTCACATTACCGGCAGAAGGATTCGGAAACACCTGAAGAGATTCCTGTGGATTGGCAAGTTCAAGAATTCCGGTATTGGTACCCGTATCGCACACGGCAATCTTCTTTCCTGCAGTGGCTTCATATGCGTATTCTTTTATCACGATGTTGGGAATCGTATCCGTCGTGTTCACATCAAGCCGCACCCAGCCGAAATGTTCTTCACCATTGATCTGAAAACTCAACCCCACGTATTTATCGTGAACATCGTTCCAGTTGTTCGCTTTATTCGTTCCGAACTGAAATGAAAACACCGCGTAGTTCAATCCGTAAAACTGCTGATTGAGCGGAACACTGTCATTGCAATCCATTTTAAATGCGAGGGGCGCATAGCCCAGGGTGTAGGTGAAAATATTGTTGAGCGGATTGAAATTGCCATCAATCAGTTCAAAGAAATCAAAACCATCGGCTTCGGGATTGGTGCCGCTGATGGTGAGCGTTAATTTGAAATCAAATTCACCATCGTTATTAAGGTCAAGGGTATCATAACTGATCTGGGGATAGCTTGAAGGAACCTGACCGCCGAGTACGTGATCCGGATCTACATCAGTATAAACGACCTGTGCCTTGGCTGCGAGTGAGGTTGCCAGCACAGAACCGGCAAGCATCGTGTACTTTTTCACCCGTTCGGAAAGTGTAATAGTTCTGTCCATTCCTTAGAAAATTTAGGTGGGAAAATTAGTCCATATCAGCCAAAGCTCTGTGTAGATTTCTGCGGTTTACAGCTATACCCCGACGAATCCGCTTTGCCACTGCCTGTGATTTCTTTTTATCGGATAAGTTTAAAAGATCACTTGCTGAAAAACACGGGGCGGAAGGTGAGCATCGCAAAGAACCATACACCGGTAACCGTAGGGCTACCAATCTGCGAGAAACTCGCTGTCTTCACGAATTCCAGTGACCGTGTTGGCAGCAGGAAATGAATACCGGTCATAAAACTTATGGCTTTGGTAATGTCACGGTTAGTCCACAAATCTATTTCTGAACCCAACGCACGGTCGAGTGCTTCACCCGGATTCTCGACATCTTCCACATTATTCTGCAACATGAAATAGTGGTAATCAGCAAAGAAGTCCCACCCTTTATATGTGTATTTGAGGTTAAGATATGCATCAACAAGACCGGCGTTGCGCGTGGCTTGCGGCATGTTGAAGAAAATATCCATACGCCCGTAAAATTTGTGAGCGGCGCCGAATTGCGGGTTAAACAAATTCGTGGTGGCGCCGCGGGTACTGTCGAGGGCATCACTGCCGGAGAGGTAGTCCACTCCCACTCCCACGCGGAAATTTTCAAATGGTGAAATCCAAGGGTTCACAGAGAACATTAAGGCCTTAACCGTTTGGAATGAATCCGGAACAATGTTGCCGCTCTGATTGATAGTGCGGGTCTTTCCGCTTTGTCCGTAACCTTCGAGATTGATGCCCCAGTTCACCCAATCAAAACTGGTGTTGAGTCCGTAGGTATATCTGAAGTTCACCCCGGTGGTATCCGGTGTTTGCCATCCGTCAGCCAGCAGGTTGGCGGAAATGTTATAATTGAAATTGGTATCGGTTCTTGATTTATTGATCCATATTAAATCCAGCGTCTTGGGATTACTCAGGTTGTAGTAATCTCCAAAGTAGGTAGTTGTTTGCTGGTTATATGACCCCACCACGTCAATCTTCCAGTTATTCTTCAATGCGAGTTTGAGTGTAGCCGCATCATAAGAACGTCCGGTTTGAATCCAGTTTCCGTCAGTCAGCAGGCGTTTGTTGTCATATAAAAGTTCCTGCCTTCCGACCTTCAATCCCACCGCTTTCGAAAAGTTGTATTGCCCCCAGGCCTGCTGCATGGCCACCGAAGGCACATCGGCAGGGGTCACTTCATCTCCCCACACCCGCGCATCCTGCAAACTGACGTATGCACTGAATCGGTCGCTGTTGTACTGGCCGTACAATCGCGCCCGGTGTGAAATGACTACCTGCGGAACGCTCGATGTGTCCGGTGGAAAGCGATAACCATACATCACTTCGGCACGCGGACGATAAATGGCCCCGATAGACATGGACTGTGAATAGACTTCGCTTGCCAGAGATAATGACAAGACAAATAAGATGACAGAGATGGATAAATATTTCTTCATAGGATCTGATTGGAGTGCGACAAATATAGAATGAATCAACTTGCACCAAGGTGATTGCAAGTGCGATTTGCACACGTCATTTCAGAGTGTTAAGGCCGGAGTTTTTCCTGTTATCAGGAACTCTGTTAATCTTTGCCCGCATCGAAGAACCTTTCCCGTTTTTACATTGACCACATCCATTCATTCTTCAGCAAAACCAATACATCTATTTACAGATGGAGCATGCAGCGGCAATCCCGGCCCGGGCGGATATGGCGTGATTCTCCGCTATGGAGAACATGAAAAAGAATTGTCTGAGGGATTCCGGAAAACGACCAACAACCGGATGGAACTGATGGCGGTGATCAAAGGTCTGGAAGCACTGAAGAAACCAAACCAGCAGGTAATGGTAGTGAGTGATTCAAAATATGTGGTGGACGCCATTAAACAGAAGTGGCTTTTTGAATGGGAAAAGAAAGGTTGGAAGAAAGTGAAGAACGCCGATTTGTGGCAACAATTCCTCGGGTTATATCGCCAGCATCATGTCACCTTTCACTGGATCAAAGGTCATGACGGGCATCCAGAAAATGAACGGTGTGATGAACTGGCTGTCATGGCTTCACAACTCCCGCACCTCAGGGAAGACACTGGATATTTGTCATCCACTTAAGAAGAGATGTGCTAAGCAGTAACTGTTGCGGAAGCGGCGGGAATGGATTCCGTGATTCTTGCCTGCTTCATGTATTCCTCCACCTTCTCCACCATGGTTTTAGATCCCATATAGATGGGGCTTCGCTGATGCAACTCATTGGGTTCAATATCAAGAATGCGCCGATGCCCGTCAGAAGCTTTTCCTCCTGCCTGTTCTACAATGAAAGCCATGGGGAAACACTCATATAATAACCGGAGCTTCCCTTTCATAGCGCTGCGGGTAGACGGGTACATGAAGATGCCGCCATAAAGAAGATTGCGGTGAATGTCACCCACCAGCGAACCGATATATCGCAATGAATACGGGCGGTTCGAGGCCTTGTCTTCGCTCTGGCAATACGTGATATATTCTTTTACCGGCTGCTCAAACTTGAGGAAGTTACCCTGGTTCACAGAGTATATTTTACCACCTTCCGGCATTTTGATATCAGCATGTGAAAGACAAAATTCACCTATGGAAGGATCCAGTGTAAAACCACTCACTCCGTTGCCGGTGGTGTACACCATCATAGTGCTGGAGCCGTAAATGATATAGCCCGCGGCCACCTGCCTCGAACCGCGTTGCAGGAAATCTTCCATCGTGCACGGCCCGAAAAAAGATTGGCGGCGATAGATGCTGAAGATGGTACCGATGGCCACATTCACATCAATATTACTGGAGCCATCAAGCGGATCAAGTGTTACTACATATTTGGCATTCTTTGAAGCTTCCGTATTGATAGGAAGGTAATCATCCATTTCTTCACTGGCCACACCGCAGCACTCCCCGCTGACCTGAAGCGCTGAAATGAATTGTTCATTGGCAAAAATGTCAAGCTTCTTCACTTCATCACCCGTCACATTATTGGCACCTGTGGTACCGAGAATGTCAACCAAACCGGCCTTGTTCACTTCACGGTTTACAATTTTGGCGGCAAATCCGATATCGCGGAGCAGTCCGCTCAACTCACCGGTGGCAAAGGGAAAATCTTTTTCTTTCTGAAAGATGAACTCATCAAGGGTGATTACCTTTTTGGTTGCTTTCATCGGATTGAGTTTCGTGAGAAAAATAAATGCGACTCCGGGTTGAAATCGCATCACTTTACGCAAATATATCAAAAAGTTCCACCGAGGGAAAGAATTTTCAGCAGTCCATTATATAAAAAGCAAAAGCTCCGGTGTGGCCGGAGCTTTTGTAAATCAATCATGCAGATCATTGAATGGTAACCGTGCCCTGCATGATTTGGCCGCCTGAATTTACCATCACAACATAGAGACCCTTCTGCTCATTATCGAGAGAGATCAATTCGCTGTTAATTCCTTCGTTCAGTGAAATGAGTTTTCTCAGTACCACTTGTCCATAAATATTCTGAACCGTTATTTCAGCTCCGGTATTTGCAGCCATGCTGTTCAACTGAACCGTGAACGTTCCGTTTGACGGACTGGGAAAAACCTTGAATTCCCCTGTTAGATTTCCCTGCTCCAGTTTAAAGTAAGGTTGCTCCCATGACACACTCGATGAATAAGCACTCGAATCATTGGTTGAGGTGATGGTTGCAATTTGTGCATCGTACTGTGTTGCCGGGAACAAGCCGGTGAGTACTACCGTACTTGGTGTGGCATTCACATATTTCTGCCATACGGCTGAAGTGGCTTCCTTGTAACGAACCCTGTAACTCGAGCCACAGGACATATCAGCCCAGTCGAGTGTAGCTGTGGTCACTGTAAGTGCGGTAATCAAACCGCCGGTAGGTACCGGTGCAGCGAGCGTAGTTCCACTTACCTTCTTCCAGGTACTGGCTTGACCATTGGCACATTTGGCCCGAACCTGAAAGTCATACATCTTCCCCGGCTTCAGTCCTGAGTAAGTGTATGAAAGATTCAATCCCACATTCGTGGTACTGCTGTAGCCCGCATCAGTGGAAAGTTTGTAACGGATTTCAAATGACGATGCATTGGATTGTGCGTTCCAACCGACGGTTGCACTGCAGGCAGTAACTGCATCCACACCCACGCTGGTCGGCTGCGGGTTTATGGAAAGGTTTTGACTGTTTGTGGATCCAATCGTGGCCGGGTTGGATGCAATCACGCGAATGCGGTACTTGGTTCCGGTGGCCGTTCCCAGCGGAATGGTGGCCACAATAGTGCCGGAACCTTTTTTGGAAAGTGTGCCGATGTTTACGGGACTGGCAAAGCTTCCGTTTTTATCTGAAAGCTGAGCAGTGAAAACATTTCCGTTAGCGGCCGGAACATCAACTGTGTAGGGCACATTTACGGATGCACCTCCGCAAAACGGGTTGCCGGCAATAGAGCCCGTGGTTATTACCAACGCACGTGAATAGAACGCTGAAAAAAGTAGTGCTGCGATTAGGATAGATTTTTTCATGATGGTGAATTTGTGTTAGAGAAATTGGAACCTGTCAAATGTATGATTAGTATCATTCATGGCCATAACTTGATTTTTACAATTACATGGCCGCAAACCGGATTACATGCGCGCCGCCCGATTCCTTAACCAATGATCTGCCAGTATGATAGCCGCCATGGCTTCCACAATAGGTACCGCACGTGGAACCACGCATGGATCATGCCGCCCTCTCCCCTTCACTTCTACTGATTCGCCCGAAAGGTTAACTGATTCCTGCGCAGCTACAATTGTTGCCACCGGTTTAAATGCTACGTTGAAATAAATGTCCATTCCGTTTGAGATTCCTCCCTGCATACCGCCGCTGAAGTTGGTTTTAGTTTTTACCCGGTCTGCTTCTATCAAGTATGGATCGTTGTTTTCACTGCCTCTCATGGCTGCACCGGCGAAACCGCTTCCATATTCAAAGCCATGCACTGCATTAATCGAGAATATGGCCTTCGCCAGATCGGCCTGCAACTTATCAAAGAGCGGCTCACCCAAACCCACCGGACAATGCTTCACCACACAACTTACTACACCGCCAATTGTATCGCCCGCTTTTCTCACCTGCTCAATGAGTTCAATCATTCTCGCGGCACTTTCTTCATCAGGGCAACGGACAATATTGCTTTCAGAAATTTTCAGAAGACCATCAAGATTGATGGCGGGATTGCGGGAAGCAGCAAGAGAGTTGAAGACTGAAGACTGAATAGTGCCCACTTGCGTCACGAATGCGCCGATCATAATCCCCTCATGCTTCAAAATCATTTTTGCAATAGCGCCCGCCGCCACAACTGCGGCAGTAGTGCGCGCACTGGAGCGTCCTCCTCCGCGATAATCACGCAACCCGTATTTCTGTTGGTAAGTGAAGTCGGCGTGCGAAGGACGAAAGGTTTCCCTCAGATGATCATAGTCTGCTGACTTCGCATCTTCATTGGGAATAAACAAGGCAATGGGTGTGCCCTGAGATTTACCTTCAAAAACTCCGGAGAGAATTTTTACGGTGTCACTCTCCTTTCGCTGTGTCGTGATGTGTGACTGCCCTGGCTTCCTGCGATCCAGGTCTTTTTGAATTTCATCCATACTGATCTCCAGTCCGGCAGGGCAACCATCCACCACAGCACCTATGCCGGGTCCATGTGATTCTCCGAACGTAGTCACTCTCAATATTTCTCCGATGTGGTTTCCCATACAGGTGAAGTGTGCTTTAGATTGTCAAGGTTTGAAACATGATCCGAATAGAGTGAAGCGCAAACTGAAAATGGCTTTGATGAAACATGTCATTTCTTTTCCCCGCAAGGTCCCGTCTCATAGTGCAGCACGCCGGCATGATCTGCCGCGCACGGATTCGCATAGGTTTTGCCGTCGCAACCGCAAACAGGATTGTATTCCATCGTGCATGGCGCCAGTGTGTCGATCTTTGACGGATCAATGCAATCCACTTGCTTGTGGCAGGTATTCGTTTCAAGTAATATGAATGCAGCAAAAAGAGAAACAAGTAATTTCATCGCAGCTAATTCACTGAATGAATCTTCTGTTCACAAATATCAAAAGATTGGCGGGAGTTCGTCCTGCTTCCGTCAAGATTCTCAAAGGGAATGAACTCGCCGAACTTCCGTCACTCGATAATGCGTGGCTGCATGTGCAGGATGGAA
>JAFDYS010000033.1:126975-149657 GCA_018267315.1 Bacteroidota bacterium
CGCAGAAAATTGATTGCACCGGGCGCATGATACTTCCTTGCTGGTGTGATTCACACACGCATCTTGTTTTTGCCGACTGGAGGCAGGAGGAATTTGTATATAAGATTAAAGGAATGACGTATGAAGAAATTGCAGCGCACGGCGGCGGCATCCTTAACTCAGCCAAAAAACTCCACGAAACACCTGAAGAACTTCTTTTAGAAAAAGCGCTGCACCGCATCCATGAAATCAAGAACCAGGGCACGGGTGCGGTTGAAATCAAAAGCGGTTACGGACTGAGCTATGAAGGCGAATTGAAAATGCTGCGCGTCATCAGGAAACTGAAATCACTCTCCCCCATTCCCGTCAAAGCAACTTTTCTGGGAGCGCATGCTTTGCCGCCGGAGTACAAAGACTACCGGGATGATTATTTGAAATTGCTGACTGAGAAACTTCTTCCCCAAATCGCCGAAGAGCAACTCGCCGATTACTGTGATGTGTTTTGTGAAAAAGGATTTTTCACCCCGGAAGAAACTGATCGCATACTGCAGGCCGGATGGAAATACGGTTTGAAACCGAAGATACATGCCAACCAACTCGCAATCTCGGGCGGGGTGCAGGCCGGTGTTCGCAACAAAGCCATTTCAGTCGATCATCTCGAGAGTGTGGGTGACGAAGAAATCGAATGCCTGAGAAACTCTGACACCATTCCCACACTTCTTCCTTCCGCTGCATTTTTCCTGAGAATGCAATATGCACCTGCGAGAAAAATGATTGAAGCCGGCTTGCCGGTTACGCTGGCTACAGACTATAATCCCGGCTCTTCTCCTTCGGGGCGCATGAGTTTCGTGATTTCACTCGCCTGCATCCAAATGAAAATGACACCGGAAGAAGCCCTGAATGCCGCCACGCTCAATGGTGCCAGAGCCATGGAACTGGAGCATGAATTGGGAAGCATAACGGTCGGCAAAAAGGCAAATCTCATTCTCACCAAGCCCATCAATTCACTTTCAAACATTCCCTACCAGTTCGGTATTGACAACATTGAGCACGTTTATGTGGGAAACTAAGGGCTGCAGTGCTGGAAATTTCTTTATAAATCCGCCTACTTCGCGCATCAAACATTTACACTGCAGCGCGGTTGATTTCAGTTTTCAGAAAAACATAGTAAGATGAATTCACAAACCACAAAAGACATTGGCTATCTCATCCTTCGTCTCGGGCTCGGCATTCTCACGGCACGCCATGGCTGGCCTATGCTTGTTGGCGGCGCCGAGAAATGGGAATCGGTCGGTTCATTCGCTTCTGCGATCGGCATCACCTTTTACCCGGTGGTATGGGGCTTTGTTGCCGCCGCGGCGGAAGTAGTGGGCGGCATCTGCGTAGCTGTTGGATTTCTTTTCCGCCCGGCCTGTATTCTCATTACGGCTACTCTGATCGGCGCACTTACCTATAAACTGCAGGATGCAAGCACATTCGGCTACTGGATTGAATATGCAGAAATGGCAACGGCTTTCTTCGCCATGTTTCTGATGGGTCCCGGAAGGTTCTCACTCAGCGTGAGCATGAATAAATAATGGGGTAACGTAAAACTCAGGCCGCTTCTTCAACCGGTTGCTCCCGGGCAGCCATCTGCTTTTTGTATCGGGCAATCTTTACCGGGCTGCCGAAGATGTACCACCATTTCTCCTTAAAAGTTTTGGCTTTGCGCACGTCGCGCACAATGTCAATCGCTTCATGAAACACCAGGAAAAACGGATTGCCTGAATGCACCGGAGTGGTTAATCCATAATGGGGGCGCTCTTCTTCTTTTTGATAAGTGCCGAACCATTTATCCCATATGATAAAGGTGGCTCCGTAATTCTTATCCACGTATTTTTCATCAGAGCCGTGATGCACACGGTGGTTTGACGGTGTGGCAAGAGTGGCTTCAATCCATGGATGCAGTTTGGGGATATATTCTGTGTGAACCCAAAACTGAAAGAGCACTGCCACCTGGTTTACAACGAAAAAAATCAAAGGATGAAATCCCAAAAGGATAACAGGGGCGAAGAAGATGATCTTCACCTGCTGAATCCATGACAGACGGAATGAAACAGAAAGGTTGTAATGATTGGCACTGTGGTGCGGCACATGCGTGGCCCACCAGAACCGCTGCTCGTGCGAAATGCGGTGCGCCCAGTAACTGAAGAAATCCAGAATAACGTAACACGGAAAGAAAAGCCACCACCGGAATTCCTGCCGCCACGGCACGAGATTGTAAAGCACGATCACCATGGCAAACATCACCAGCTTCGAAAGAAAATTGCTCGCAAGATTTCCCAGTCCGACCAAAACGGAGCCCTTCAGCTCGGTATGATCATAGGTATCATTCTTATCACGTTTGGCAAACCAATATTCCACAGCCGAAAAGAAAATCATGATAGGCGTGGCCCACAGGATCAATTGCGGCGCCGTGGAGTCAATATGCCGTAATTGTTCAAAGGTGATTTCAGGGGCACCGAAAATGCTTAGTAACACTGGCGTTGATGATTGAATTGAAACTGCGCGAAAATAATGGATTTTTGCCCGACGGATGACGCCGGAGTTTAATCCGTAAACGAAGACTTGTTGACAATCTTACACCCTCCTGAAAAACTTCGATTAATGAATATAACCGTAAGAAAAGCCACCGAAGCGGACATACCTCAAATGCTGGCCTTAGTGAAAGAGTTGGCCATTTATGAACGCGCGCCCGATGAAGTGATCGCCACCGAAGAAAGTATGAAGCGGGATGGCTTCGGCAATCATCCGTTATATGAAGCCGTCGTAGCCGAGGCAGACGGCGTGATTGCAGGCATGGCGGTTTTTTACACCTGTTATTCAACATGGAAAGGAAAACTCGTTTATCTCGATGACCTCATCGTCACCGAGTCGAAAAGAAAACTGGGTATAGGCAGAAAACTGTTGGATGAAGTGGTGCGTTTTGCAAAGAACAACGGCGCCAATCAAATGAGGTGGCATGTGCTTGACTGGAACACGCCCGCCATTGAGTTTTACAAAACCTATCAGGCAGCATTCGATCCAACATGGACCACCTGCAAACTCACAAGAGAGCAACTCGACGCATTTGAATAGTCCGCTTCGCGTTGCACATTCATTCGTTTCCCTGTACTTTTGAACGCAGTAAAAATCCAATTATCAGATGGCTGAAGTGGAACTGATCATGCCCAAGATGGGTGAAAGCATAATGGAAGCCACCATCCTCAAGTGGCTCAAGAAAGAAGGCGACACCGTGAAACTGGATGAGCCCGTTCTCGAAATCGCCACCGACAAAGTGGATAGTGAAGTGCCTTCTCCTTTTGCCGGCGTGATTACCAAAATTCTTTTCAACGTTAACGATGTGGTGCCGGTAGGAAAAGCCATTGCCATTTTACAAACGGATGCCGGTGCAGTCACCAAAACTTCTGTTCCGGTCAGCGCCCCGAAACCCGAACCACCGAGAGCAGAGCCAAAACCAATGACGCAGGCCACGGTTGCGACTGCTGTTCCGCAGGGCGGAAGATTTTATTCGCCGCTCGTGCTGAACATCGCGCGCAGCGAAGGCATCTCCATGGCTGAGTTGGAAACCATACCCGGAACAGGCGCTGAAAACCGCGTGACGAAGAAGGACATTCTCAGCTACGTGCAGTCACGCAGGAGTGGCGCTCCGATAGTGAAAGAAACACCCGTTATTACCAGAGAGCAACCGGTTGTAACCGAGACAAGAAGAGAGGAACAACCGGCAGCATCGGCTGTTGAAGTAACCGGCAACGTGGAGATCATTGAGATGGACCGCATGCGCCGCCTCATTGCCGAGCACATGGTAATGAGCAAGCGCACATCGGCGCATGTCACTTCATTTGTAGAAGCGGATGTGACAAACCTGGTCCACTGGAGAGATAAAGTGAAGAACGAATTTGAAAAGCGTGAGGGAGAAAAAATCACCTTCACTCCCATTTTCATTGAAGCGATCGTGAAAGCGATCAAGGATTTCCCGCTGGTAAATTCAAGTGTTGATGGAACGAGGATTATACGCAAGAAAGACATCAACATCGGCATGGCGGCTGCGCTGCCTTCCGGTAACCTGATTGTGCCGGTGATCAAAAATGCCGACACCAAGAATCTCGTGGGTCTCACCAAAGAAGTGAATGATCTCGCACGGCGCGCCCGGTCAGGTCAGCTGAAGCCGCATGAGATTGAAGGAGGAACGTTCACCCTCACCAATGTGGGCACGTTTGGCAACCTGATGGGCACACCGGTGATCAATCAGCCGCAGGTGGCCATCATGGCAACCGGATCCATTAAGAAGAAACCGGCGGTACTCGAAACACCGCAGGGCGATGTGATCGCCATCCGCAACATGATGTTCCTTTCTTTGTCTTACGATCACCGCATCGTTGACGGTGCACTGGGCGGGAGTTTCCTCCGCCGCGTAGCTGATTACCTCGAAGCTTTTGATGTGAACCGCGAGTTCTGATAACGGTCCTAATTATTCAACTCATCCTGCAAACTCTCCTTAATAAATCATATGGAAACACTGTATAAAATCGTAAGTGAAGCCCACTCCGGAAACCGCTGGTTGGTACTATTGATGGCAATTGCCATTGTGGTGGACTTCACAATTGGCTGGATTACTAAAAAGAAATTCGGACGAATGGAAGAGGTGTTCAGTCTCGTGTATATGATTGCCGTGGATGTGCAACTGCTCATCGGGCTTTCGCTTTATTTATTCCTCTCACCTACCATTCGCCATGCATTTGCCGGCGGAGTGGATATGAGCGATGCACAAACCCGGTTATATGTGCTCGAGCATCCGCTTACCATGATTCTTGCCATTGCTTTCGTACACATTGGACGGGTGATGGTGAAAAAAGCTGCTTCGGATGAATCGAAATTCAAGAAAGGATTGCTCTGGTTCGGACTGGCACTGGTGTTCATCCTTTCGAGGATGCCGTGGTAGTTCTCAGGGGTGTGTGAGTTTGGTCTTATTCCACAGCGCATCCATTTCTTCCAGCGTCATGTCTTTGAGTTGCCGCTGCTGTTCTTTGGCCATCTCTTCCATCATCAAAAACCGCTGAATAAATTTCTTGTTGGTTTTTTCAAGCGCCGCTTCGGGATCTACATTCACGAAGCGGGAAAAATTCACCAGTGAAAAAAGCAGATCGCCGAATTCCTTTTCCATCAACTCCTGCTCATCCGCAGTGAGATTTTCCTTGTCGGCATACTCGCTGAATTCCGCCAGTTCTTCATTCACCTTCTTCCATACATCCTGCTTGTTCTCCCATTCGAATCCCACCTGCTTCGCTTTGTCCTGCACTCGATACGCTTTCACTACAGCTGGCAAAGAATGCGGCACGCCTTCCAGCACTGATTTCTTCCGCTCCTTCATCTTGATCTGCTCCCAGTTTTTCTTCACATCATCTTCGCCGCTCACTTTTACATCACCATAGATGTGCGGATGGCGGCGAATCAGTTTTTCGCAAAGCGAGTGAATGGCTTCAGTGATGTCAAACTGTTTTTGCTCTGAAGCAATCTTCGCATAGAACACCATGTGCAGCATGAGGTCGCCGATTTCTTCCTTCAGCAATTTCATATCCTTCAAATCAATCGCATCGGCCAGTTCATACGTCTCTTCAATCGTGAGTAAGCGTAGTGATTCCAAAGTTTGCTTGCGGTCCCACGGACATTGCTCGCGCAGTTCATCCATGATTTTGAGTAATCGTTCAAATGCTTCGCCGGCGGTTCCCATGTGTTTGGAATTTCATGCGAGATTAGGGAATTATGGTCAATGGTGAATAGTCATTAGTCATTGGTGGCGGGTGAATGGTGAGAAGCAACAGGCTTGCCTGCAAGATGCCGCAGAGAGTCAGCTTAATTCACTCCCTGTGGATTACTTCCCAATACAGAAATTCATTACGGCCAACAAACGATTTAAGTTTGGAATCACATATGGAAGCCGTACTTGAACCTCAAACCGAAACCAAACATTACTACCACATCAGCGAGGTGGCCAAGATGCTGAACATGACGGTGCCGAACCTTCGCTTCTGGGAAAGTCAATTTGATATTCTCAAACCCAAGAAGAACAAACGCGGCGACCGCTTCTTCACCCGGCAGGATCTTGAATACCTGAAAGTGATTCATCACCTGCTCAAGGAAAAAGGATACACGATTGAAGGCGCAAGAAAAAAGCTGAAACAAAATCCGCATGATATGATTGATAAAGTGGCGGTGATTGAAAAGCTGAAAGAGATGCGGGGCTTCCTCGCTTCACTCAAAGAGTACCTTGACCGCCCTCAGCAGGTTTCGGATTAAAAAGGAATCTCTCTCCGGTTTCGGAAAAATTTTCCAGTTGGCATCGGGCTGTGCGTGACCGCCCACACAATCGTATCGGCTCCCTGTTCCACTGTTCTTGGGGCATTCGCTCCACCCATATCCGTCTTCACCCAGCCGGGGCACACTGAGTTTACCTTGACCCCTGTTCCATGCAGATCGTTGGCGAACATCAACGTGAGCGCATTCAATCCCACTTTTGATAACCGGTAAGCGGCGTAGTTACCAACGAGATCGTTCCATGCACCCATGCCGGTAGAAACATTCACGATTCTTCCGTCATCACTTTGTTTTAGCAACGGAAGCAACTCTTTGATCAGCATCAGCGGCCCGAAATAATTGGTCTCCATCACCTGACGTATTTCATCTGAAGAAGGTGCAGACACCGATTCGCGGCTGCCAATGATGGCGGCATTGTTCACCAGTGCGTCAAGCACTCCATATTTCTTTTTCAGGAAATCTGCTAAATCCCGAATGTGATGGTTGTTGGTTACATCGAGAAGGAAGAATTCAACATTCAGGTTTTCTTCCAGTAGCAGGTCAGCGGCTTTCCTTCCTTTCGCTTCATCGCGTGCAGTCAATATAACCTGATAGCCGGCATGAGCCAGTTGGCGGCACACTTCCAAACCAATGCCGCGATTAGCACCGGTTACTACAGCAGTTTTCATGCAGCCGCTTTCTTCTCAATCCTCCCGTAGTACCAAGCCAGCCAGAGTCCCACGAAAAGAAAACCGAACACCACATCGAAGATCTGCCCGCTGAGGTAATGCATCGGGAAACTGTCCCAGTTGTATTGCATCATGATGTTCGAGAAAACCGTGAAGAGTGAAAACAGCAATACGAACCACAGGCGTTGCCAGAAAGAACCGAGCCGGCTGCTGGCTGCCGCCAGAGCAATGCATACAATGAGCACACTCATGAAGTTGTACACGAAACTCATGAGGTAGGTCATGGCATTTTCTTCCATGCTGGAGTGATAGCTGATGATCGCCCATGGCTTGCCCATGCGGCTCTTCCATATGGCTTCCATCTCTTCATGCGATTGCTTCGGATCGAAGTAAGGAACAAAGTAGAGTCCGTCTTCTTTGAGCGAGGAACTCAGCGTATTCAGGATGGTGTCTTCAGCCGGTGCTTTTTTGTAATCACTGAAATGAACCGGCAATGCGACATGAGCGGTGAATAGAAAGAGGTAAAGAATCAGAGATCCAACGAGGGAAGCAATGAGAAGATTTTTCATAGGAGCCGATTTTGGTGATAACAAATATAAGTTCTGCTTCACCCATTCCGGCGGATCAGAACATAAAATCATCACGCCACAGGTTCATGCGCAACCCGATTTGAAAGATGTTCGAGTTTGATTCATAGGCCGGCAACGTGGAAGTAGTTTTACGATACATGACCTTGCCATCAATATACAGGTTGTGCCGAATCATGTATGAAGCAGTGAATGCAATATTCAGCAAGTGTGATTCTACGCCCTGCCCCACCTCATTGCCATAAACACCTGCCACATTTCCTTCTGTAGTGGGTATAAAAATGTTCGCGCCGTAGTTGGAGCCCGAAGTGTCTCTGCCCTGATTGGCATAGAGA
The DNA here is from genome assembly GCA_018267315.1 of Bacteroidota bacterium. Lineage (GTDB taxonomy): Bacteria > Bacteroidota > Bacteroidia > Chitinophagales > UBA10324 > JAFDYS01. The sequence goes on from JAFDYS010000033.1 coordinate 134,899, forward strand.
ATCTTTGCTGTAAGAGTAAGCGGGAATATGGGTTGATACCGTATCACGCCCATCACCTCACTGAAATTGGCGCCAAGCGGATGCGCAATCGGCTGGTTGTAATTGCTGTAGTTGGCAATCGTATCGTTGTGAGTGAATGTGTAGGGACGTATGCGGTTCACTTCCGCCTGCAGATCGAGATGCTTCAACCCAAATGCATTGATGTACTTCAATCCGAGTTGCCATCCGGTTTTATTTCCCCAGTATCCCTTCTCTCCTTCTGAAACCTGAATGTTGAAATCATCAATCATGAACTGCCCGTAAGCAGAAAAATGACGAAGAAAGTTGGCGCGAAAATCCAATCCAAGCATCGTGTTGTCCGGACTGCCGATCAACTGCTCAATAGAGCGATAGAAAATAATCGGGTTGAGATACTGCAACTCAAACCCGTCGTTGCGGTGAAACACCACGCTCTCCCATACGCCGAGATTAAGCCATTTGGTGGCGTTGATGCTGAGGTGATGGAGTGCCGCATATTTTTTCGGAAGCACGGTATCGCCGCCTCTTAGAAAATCAGCGGTGAGATCCATGAAAAGATTTTGATAATTGATCTTCCACACCTGCGTCCGCAGCTTCAGGAATAAGTAATCTTCCGAAAAATCAGAGATGGATGCGGTGCGCATTCCGTTGCCAACGTAACTCTTATCATGCCCGAATTGTATGGTGATGAATTTTGCAGCCGTTACATCGAAATATCCTTTCGCATCGAAGAAGTCCACGGCCGTCGTTTTGTAATTTTTGTAGTAACCGGCATAGGGCACAGCGCCGAATGAATCGGTCCGCTCACGAACATAGAGCGGATACCGCGCCTGGTTTTCCGTGAGGTAGAAATAATAGCCGACCTTCTTTGCAATCCATCCGCGCACATCAATTCCCCGCGTATTAATGAACAACGTTTCATCGGATGCACTTTCAGCCCCCACTGCAAATTCAAAAACGGGATTCACCTTTACCATGAAATCATCGCTCCGGTATTGGTATAAACTCGCCTTGTCGCGGTAAAATATTTTCAGCAACGGTTTACGGCTGATCGCCACGGAATCTCCTGACCATTCATCATTATCCGTCAGCAGGTAATTCACATTTTTGCTTTCCTCCTCAATCACGTAAGGCATGTGCAATCGCAATGAATCAATGTACCTGACCACAGACGACCGGAGAAAAGGCGCGGAGGAAAAATGGATCTCATCAGAAATTTTTCCGGAAAGGATTTCAAGCCGGCTGAGGTAATGATTCGATTCTGACTGAAGTGGCAGAAAGGCACTTTGCGCAAGCAGGTTATGGTTGTCGCAGCATGCGAACAACAAGCAACTAATGAAAACAATCCGGCTGAGCACCGTTTTCACTTTACAATGATACACAACTATGAACTCGCTTTCGGCTGTATTCACCTGGTTGTTTTTAACCGTTCATTGTTTTGTGTGTTCTAATGCCCGTTCACTGAAATTCTTCATGCTGCCTGCACTGATAAAATCTGCTTCCGGTTGCTGCTACGCAGCGCTTCAGCAATTGTTCATGCATGCCACGGCTGAATAATGGCTTAATGCTATCTTTCACGCGTGATCATCCTGGACATCGGCGAGTTTTTCAGAACCTTTTGGGAAAACCCCGGATCGCTTTTCAATCCCGAACAACTCATCAAGGTGGGCGGACTGATCCTGCTCTTCATCATGATCTTCGCGGAGACAGGCATTTTCTTTTGCTTCTTTTTCCCCGGTGACTCACTGGTATTTGCCGCAGGCGTACTCAGCGCAACGGGAGACCTGCGCGGCGGTATCGTCATGATCATCCTTACCATGATCACCGCAGCCACCTTAGGCAACTTTGCAGGTTATTGGTTTGGCAAAAGCATCGGCTCCATGGCTTATAAGAGAAAAGACAGTTGGTTTTTTAAACAGGAATACCTGAGCATGGCCGAAAAATTCTATCACCGGTATGGCGGCCTTGCGCTGATGGCCGGGAGGTTTTTTCCCATCATCAGAACCTTTGCACCCATTGTGGCCGGTATCATCAAACTTGATTTCATTCATTTCATCCTGTATACTGTTGCCGGCGCTGTTACCTGGGTGGTTCCGCTGGCCACGGCCGGATATTTCCTCGGGCAAATCCCGTTTGTGGAAGACAATCTCGAATACTTCCTGCTTGGTTTTGTAATTGTGATCACCACGCCGGTTATCATCCGGCTCATTCAGGAATCGAGAAAGAAGAAGAAGAATCCTGATCCCCATTGAAAAGAGCTTTGCCGTAATTTTATCTCACAATCACACAACATGAAATTCACATTCACCTTCATCACGATATTCCTGTTAGTTGCCACCACCAAAGCACAGGACACAAAAGCCATGTTGCAACAACGCTGGAGTTTCATCGGCATTGAAGAATTCAGCGTGCTGCACCGGCCCGATTCGGCCCGCGCCAACGACTGGCTTCAGCTCAATGAAGACGGCACCTATGAATGGAACCAAAGCGGCAAGCAAACCAGCGGAACGTGGAAGATGAATGAAACCGCCCGTACGATTGTATTCACCGATGGTAAAACGAAGAAATCAATAACCTATAATCTGAAAGGCATCAGCGCATCGGATCTCACCATCGAATATCAGTCGCCTGACCTGGTGAGAACGAGGTATCGCTATCAGTCCGTTAAGAAATAACATCATTCCTGCACACTATTAATCCTCATTGCCTCCCGTATTGACTGCCAACTGTTAGGTTATGTTGAACAGGCAATTCATAATTTCGCCACGCAATTCAAAAAACCATGACTGATAATATCAAGAGTATCGGTGTATTCACCAGCGGTGGAGACGCACCGGGGATGAATGCAGCGGTGCGGGCGGTGGTGCGCACTGCCATTTACTACGGAAAAAAAGTGTACGGCATTCATCGCGGCTATGAAGGGATGATAGACGGGGAAATCGAAGAAATGACTTCGGGTTCCGTGAGCGGAATCATCCACCGGGGCGGCACCATTTTAAAAACGGCCCGAAGCCCCCGGTTTATGACTCAGGAAGGCCGCGCCGAAGCATACCAGCAATTGAAGAAACACGACATCAACGGCATTGTGGCACTCGGTGGCGATGGCACATTCAAAGGAGCGCTGCAGTTCAATTCAGAATTTGACATCCCCTTTATCGGTATTCCATGCACGATTGATAATGACTTATTCGGTACCGATTTCACCATCGGATACGACACCGCGATCAATACGGCCATGGAAGCCATTGATAAAATCAGGGACACGGCCGCAGCACACAACCGGTTGTTCTTTGTGGAAGTGATGGGGCGTGACGCCGGCTTTATCGCCATGCGTGCCGGAATTTCCACGGGCGCGGAAGCCATCCTTATTCCCGAGAGCAAACTCAGCATTGATCAGTTGATTGATAAACTGGAAAAAGGATGGGAACGACAGAAAACTTCATGCATCGTAGTGGTGGCCGAAGGTGATGAAGAAGGCGGTGCATTCCAGGTGGCAGAAAAAGTGAAGCAACGATTCAACTATTACGACACGCGCGTTTCGGTGATCGGCCACATTCAGCGTGGCGGCAATCCATCATGCCAGGATCGTGTGCTGGCCAGCCGCCTTGGATTTGCAGCGGTGGAAGCACTGATGCAGGGCCGCAGAAATGAAATGGTGGGTGTGCTGCACCGCGACCTTTCATATACGCCGTTTGAGAAAGCGGCCAAGCACCATCTCGAAGTGAGCCCATACCTGATGATGCTGCAGGAAATATTATCTACCTGATATCAACACATTACAATTCAATCAGCATACTGATGAAAGTTGATAATTTCTGCAACCGCGGGTTCAAATTGCACAGTATGTGGTTAGTTTTGCCGAAAATTATATTACTATGAAGAAAACTCTCGTTTACTCATTCATCCTGGCTGTGGTGATTAGTCTGAGCAGTTGCGCAGCATTTGGACCGGTAGGTGCTATTTACACACAGGTACAACTTCCGGCTGCAGCAACTTCTAACAGTGTTGGTACCAAAGTCGGTTCCGCACAGGCCATGTCGATTCTTGGTCTGATTGCCACCGGCGATGCATCCATCAATGCGGCTGCCAAGGCAGGCAACATCACCAAAATTTCACATGTTGACTATGAGAACTTCGGCATTCTCGGAATTTATTTCCGTCAAACAACTTTCGTTTACGGTGAATAAATTTTCAACTATCTCTTTTGAAAGAAAGCCATTCTTCGGGATGGCTTTCCTTCTTTTAGCCCTGGCACCTGCCGTTGGAGCTTTTGCCCAGTCAAGCTCAAAATACATTCGCACCACGGTCACAGAAACCGGCAAAGTGCATTTCATCAAGCCGCTTGAAATGAAAGGCACCAGATCATCGGATTTATCATTGGACATTACCGCAACTGAAACGGCGAATTCGGTGGATTCTGCAATCATCAATTTTACCTTCACTACTTCCGGATCACAGCCACGGCTTGACAGTGCGCAACTCGTATGCGGCGATAAAACCATTCACATCGCTTCCGTGGCAAATTATTTTGTTGAGCGAAAAGGCAATTCCTGGGTTTCAAGAAACGGCATGCGCCTCACCGGTGATGAATTAAAACGGCTCCTTTCGGCACCTGATCCGTTGTTTCGTCTTTTTCCAAAAGAGCAAAGTGCCCCGGAAATATTCTTCGCATCAACAGACTGGAAAAAGATGGCCCCCATTGCAATCGTCATTCTCTTTCCGTAAGGAGTGGCTGCACAAGTTTCTGATCACTAATTTTGGTTTTTAATTATGCGACGAGTCATCAGGAATGCTGCCATTGTTAATGAAGGAATGATCAGTCACAGCGATGTACTGATCAACAACGGAAGAATTGAAAAAATTGCTCCGCAAATTTCTGTTCCTGGTTATGCCGAAGAGTTGAATGCAGAAGGCCAATATCTCTTCCCGGGCGTGATTGATGATCAGGTGCATTTTCGTGAACCCGGACTCACTCATAAAGCGACGATATATTCTGAATCGAAAGCAGCCGTAGCCGGCGGCACCACCTCATTTATGGAGATGCCGAATACCATTCCGCCGGCATTGACCAATGAGTTGCTGGAACAGAAATTCCGAATCGCTCAGATCACATCTCTCGCTAACTTCTCCTTTTTTCTTGGAACATCGAACGACAATCTTGAGGAAATAAAAAGGGTGGATAAGAGAAATGTATGCGGCGTAAAAATTTTCATGGGCTCTTCCACCGGACAACTGGTTGTTGACAATGAAAAATCACTTGAAGGAATTTTCCGGGAATCCCCGGTACTGATCGCAACACATTGCGAAACCGATCCGCTCATCAAACGGAATGAAAGCACGATGCGCGCCCGGTACGGCGAAGCCATTCCAATGGAATTGCATCCCGTAATCAGAAATGAAGAGCAATGTTTCGCCTCTTCGAGGAAAGCTGTTGAACTGGCAACGCGGCATGGCGCCCGACTTCACATCCTCCACGTAAGCACCGCTGAAGAGATTGCCCTTTTCACTAACCAAATTCCGCTCAGCGAAAAGAGAATAACAGCCGAAGTGTGCGTTCATCATTTGTGGTTTGACAGCAACGACTACCAAAAATTCGGATCACTCATCAAGTGTAATCCGGCCATCAAGGATGCCCGCCACAAAAAGCAATTGTTAGCGGCACTGCTTGATGACCGCATTGATTTCATCGCCACCGATCATGCGCCGCATACATGGGAGGAGAAGAATACATTCACTGCCAATGGAAAGATTAATTATTTCAAGTGCCCCTCGGGACTTCCGCTCATCCAGCATTCGCTCAACATGCTGCTGCAGTTTTACCACCAAAAGAAAATCACGCTGGAAAAAATCGCAGAGAAAATGTGCCACGCTCCTGCTGTCGCCTTCCACATCAAAGAGCGAGGATTCATTCGGGAAGGATATTATGCCGATCTCGTGCTCGTGGATTTAAACAAGCCATGCACTGTTTCAAAAGAGAACCTCTTCTACAAGTGCGGCTGGTCGCCGTTGGAAGGAATCACCTTCAACAGCTCTGTCACACACACGCTGGTGAACGGAAGACTTGTTTACGCCAACGGCGTTTTTGATGAAAGCGTCAATGGCATGCGCCTCGCTTTTGACAGGTAATGTACATCCGTGTCTTCAACCGCTGAGTTCAAACTTCAATAAACAGTGTGGTAAGTCAACCCTCGTTATTTTCGTCGCTCAAGTTTCTGAACATTATGAAAAAATTACTGGCAGCACTTTCACTTGCAGCACTGATGTCACAGGCATTTTCGCAGGACATTCATTCGCGCATTGATCAGAAAGCAAAAGACCTGCTTCCCAAAGTGATTGAATGGCGCCGCTACATTCACCAACATCCTGAACTCAGCAACCGTGAATACAACACATCGAAATATGTCGCCGACTATCTGAGGACACTCGGGCTTGAAGTGCAAACCGGCATTGCCAAAACAGGTGTGGTGGCCATTCTCCGCGGTGCGAAGCCGGGACCGTGTGTGGCCCTGCGGGCTGACATGGATGCGCTGCCTATAAAGGAGATCACCGGCTTACCCTATGCATCCAGCGCACGAAGTGTGCTTGTGGGAGATTCCGTTTCCGTCATGCATGCCTGCGGACATGATGCCCACACCGCCATGCTGCTGGGCGCGGCAACCGTTCTTTCATCCATGAAGAAAGATATTTCAGGAACTATCAAATTCATCTTTCAGCCGGCTGAAGAAGGCCCGCCTACCGGCGAAGAGGGGGGCGCTTCGGTAATGGTAAAAGAAGGCGTGATGGACAACCCGAAAGTTGATGCCATTTTCGGTATGCATATGAATCCTAAAATGGAGATTGGAAACTTCGGATACAAGTCAGGCGCCTTTCATGCCTCGTCAGACTGGTTCACGATCACCGTTACAGGCAAAGGAAGTCATGGTGCTGTTCCATGGAGTGGTGTTGACCCGGTCGTTATCTCGGCCCAGATCATCCTCGGCATTCAAACGGTGGTAAGCCGGCAAGCAGAACTCACCAAAGCACCGCTGGTGGCCACCATTGGCAAAATCACCGGCGGCACCCGCAACAATATTATTCCCGGACAGGTGATCATGCAGGGCACCCTGCGAGCACTTGACGAAGACATGCGGATGCAAGCGCAAAAGAGCATCACGAAAATGTGTGCCGATATAGCTGAAGCATCCGGTGCAACGGCAACAGTTACCTGGAGAGAAATGGCGCCCGTTCAGGTGAACAATCCCGTACTGGTACAACAGATGCTCCCTTCGCTGGAAGCAGCGGCCGGCAAGGACCACGTTCAAACCATTGAATGGACTACGACGGCAGAAGATTTTTCCTTCTACGAATCGAAGGCGCCCGCCTTCTATTTCTTTTTCGGCGGACTTTCAAAAGGAAGAGACCCGGATTCGGTATCATCATGGCACACGCCGGATTTTTTAGTAGATGATTCCATGCTCGATATCGGAGTCAAAGCGTATTGCTACCTGGCGGTTGATTATGCTCAAAAGAAAAAGTAACCCGCTTCATTGTTCATCATCCGCAATCCGTTCTCGGTGTGGATCAGGAAATAGAATTAGTGAGGAATGATTGACCTCATCCAAAACTCATCACGGCCAGTTCGTAGCTCTTCAGACCGAATCCGCAGATTAGCCCCGCGCACTTACCTGCTAGTAGTGACTTATGGCGGTACTCCTCCCGGGCATACGGATTGGAAATGTGCACTTCAATTACCGGTGCTTTGATGGCCGCAATAGCGTCTGCAATAGCTACCGAGGTATGCGTATACCCGCCGGCATTAAGAATGATGCCGTCAACTGAAAACCCCGTTTCATGCAGTTTGTTGATGATCTCTCCTTCCACATTACTTTGGTAGTACTCTAACTGGTGCTGCGGAAAATTCTGCGAGAGTATTTCAAAATATTTGTCGAACGAATGGCTACCGTAAATCTGCGGCTCCCGTGTGCCGAGCAGGTTGAGATTGGGGCCATTGATGATTAAAATCTTCATTTGTCGGTTTCGTTATACAGTAACCTTGTGCAAGTTAGGAATTCATCATTCCAAAATTGAAGATTGAAAACTGAAAATTGAAAATTTACGGAATGGATTGGAACAGCACCATCAGAGGTTTCAGCGCTTACCTCAAACTCGAGCGCTCGCTCTCGGCAAATACTCTTGATGGTTACCTCCATGACGTGAAATTGCTGCAGCAGTTTCTTGAACTCCGGCTTCAAAATAAATCTGCCGATGCGGTTACTCTGAATGACCTGCAGGAGTTCCTTGCTTTCATTGAAGAATCCGGCATGAGTGATTACTCGCAGGCGCGGATCCTCTCGGGCGTGCGCTCCTTCTTCAAGTACCTCCTGCTTGAAGACCTGATCAAGATCAATCCAACTGAATTGCTGGAGGGGCCAAAGCTGCGCCGCAAACTACCCGATGTGCTTCATGTGGAAGAAATCAACCGGTTGATGGAAGCGATTGACCACAGTAAACCCGAAGGAGTTCGTAACCGCGCCATTCTTGAAACACTCTATGGCTGCGGACTTCGCGTGAGTGAACTGGTTGAACTGCGCATTTCAAACCTCTATTTCGATGTTGGTTTTGTGAAAGTGATCGGGAAGGGAAACAAAGAGCGGCTGGTCCCTATCGGCTCTTCAGCCATGAAGCATATCGGTTATTACCGCGATCAGGTGCACTCACATCTGCTAATCAAAAAAGGATCAGAAGATATTTTGTTCCTGAATAAACGCGGCGGCAAACTCAGCCGCATGTATGTGTTTATGGTGATCAAAGAACTGGCAGAAAAAACAGGACTGAAAAAATCCATCAGTCCGCACACTTTCCGGCATTCGTTTGCCACCCACCTCATTGAAGGCGGCGCCGACCTGCGCGCCGTGCAGGAAATGCTCGGACATGAATCCATCACCACCACTGAAATTTATACGCACCTCGATCGCGATTTTCTGCGGCAGACATTGCAGATGTATCATCCCCGATTCCAGCATGCGTGATCTATCCGATTTCAGAATTCCGCTTACCTTGTTGCTGTGAGCAAGCAATCGAAAAAGAAGAAAATCAAAACGGTTTCCGCTCCGAAGCCGCAGAAAAAAAAAGCAGTGTCGTGGTTCGGAAAAGAATCACGTTTTTATTGGATCATAGCCGTGGCGGCTGTGGCGCTTTATTTCAACACACTGTCCAATCAGTTCGCACTTGATGACGGACTGGTGCTGCGCGACAACAAGATTGTTCTTAAAGGTGTGAGCGGAATCCCTGATATTCTCACTCATGACAGTTTTTACGGAACCATCGGCGATTCGAAAAACCTGAGCGGCGGCCGCTACCGCCCGCTTTCCCTGGTGAGTTATGCCATTGAAATTTCGCTGTTCGGGGTGAATGCCCGGGTTCATCACCTGCTGAACATCCTCTTCTATGCCCTTACCTGTGCGGTCTTGCTCCGGCTTCTGAACCGGTTCATTTTTCCGCAAAATGAAATCGCCGCCTTTATCGCCGCGGCACTCTTCACCATACACCCCATTCACACCGAAGTGGTTGCCAACATCAAGAGCCGCGATGAGATTTTTTCGCTGTTGTTCCTTCTGCTCACACAACACTACCTGCTGAAATTCCTCAATGAATCGAAGAAGAGCATCCACCTGCTTGCGGCAGCATGCTTTTATTTTCTCGCATTGCTTTCAAAAGAGAACGGGCTCATCTTCATCATCATGATTCCGCTCACGGTTTACTTCTTCTCGAAAGAAAAGCGCAGCGGCATTGTGAAGTATTCAGCGGTCTTTCTCGCAGTTGCAGCACTCTATTTCGCGATTCGCGTAGCCATGATCGGTCTTCGTAATAACAATGTGCCGGGTGTCATGGATAATCCCTATGTGCTTGCCGATGCGGAACAGAAGTACGCCACAATCCTATTTGTTTTTCTCAATTACCTGAAGCTGCTTTTCTATCCCTATCCACTCACGTTCGATTACTCGTATGCCCAGGTTCCGTATCGCAGTTTCACGGATCCGTGGGTGCTCATCGCATTGGTTATTTACCTGTTGCTCGGCATCTATGCGCTGATCGGGTTCAAATCAAAGAACATCATCAGTTGGTGCATCATTTTTTATTTCGGCACCATTGCCATTGTATCTAACATCTTGTTCAACGTAGGTGCACCCATGGCTGAGCGTTTTCTTTACCAGGCGAGTTTACCGTTTGTAATTGTGGTGACTGAAGTGTTTCGCAGAATTTATGCTGCCGCAGAAAATCATCAGCCGGCTTTACGTGTTGCAGGAATTTCAGTGATGGGAATTGCAGCGGTGTGGAGTGCCTTTCTCATTCAGGTGAGAAACAAAGACTGGAAAACCGATGAAACGCTATTCCTTCATGATGTAACCGTTTCCACAAAAAGTGCTCGGGCCAATACCTATGCCGGCATCGCACTCGTTCGCCTCTGCGATGCGGAAAAGGATTCTGTTGCGAAGCGGGGTAAAGCGCAGGAAGCATTGATCTTCTTCCGCAGATCATTGGTGATAAAAGATGATTATATGCCCACGCTGCTGAACATGGGGGTTGCTTACTCAAGAATTGACAGCGGAGACGCGGCAGAAAAGGTTTGGGCCAAAGCGAAGTCCATTGAACCTGAAAATCCCAACTTTTCCGGATACAACAACTACCTCGGCATCTTCTTCTATAACCGCGGCATGCGGTCAGGCGGCTTACATGATTTCGAAGCCGCGGCAAGAGATCTTGAAAAAGCTACCATTTATAAACCTACTGATGCAAATGCCTGGTACAACCTCGGCGGCTCCTATTACATGCTGAAGGATTATGAGAAGGCGCGACGAAGCTGGGAAAAATCGCTGCAACTCAATCCGAATCTCATACAGGCAAAACAGGGATTGATGGCTTTGCCGCCTGCAACCACCGGGCAATAGTCACACCTCGCCAAAGTGGAACGACAGGTGGGATTGAGTCCGGCATGCGGTTTACATCTTCACCATCTTTACCACATAATCTTTTCCTTCAATTACCGAATGCACGAAGTAAATTCCTGCCGGCAGGTTTTCCTTATCGGCATCAAACGCATACGTGGAGATGCCGGAATGGTGAAACTCATTCACAAATCTCCGGATCGTGTTCCCGGTAACATCCGTGATGAAAGCATGAACTGATGCAGGGCGGTCGAGGTTGAATGACAACACGGCTTCCTTCGTAAACGGATTCGGGTTGCAGGTGAGCCGGATTGATTTTGGATCCAGGAATGCCGGAGCAGCTACGCCAAAATCAACCTCGATGTATTCACTCCTATCCTTACTTCCGTTACAGCCATTCGATGATGAGGTGGTGAGTGTTACATTGTATGTACCCGCTTCGGTATAAACATGAATCGGGAATTGCTCAGTGGAAGTGCCGCCGTCACCAAAATCCCACAGCCAGGAATTGGCAATCGGGATGGTGCTGTCAACAAACTGCACTTCGAAAGGTGCCTGCCCGTAGGTGGTATCAGCATAAAAGTTGGCTGTGCAGCAGGAACCCTGCTGATTCACCAGTTGGATCAGCGTTGTGCTGGTATTGTTTGAGTCGTCAATTTCAGTTACTGCATTGTACGGATCGGTTTGTGACACGATGTAGTATTCCCCGTTACACACATTTCCGAAATCAATCGTTTGGCCGTCGAGATACTGATCGTACGCATCATATCGCCCGACATAGATGCCCTGATCTTCACCGCATCCGGTTACACTTCCCAACCCGCCGTTCGGCAAACTGTCCATGGCAATCACAGTTCCGTTGATGTCAGTGCAATAGGCATTACTCACCGTGCAGGTGCCGAGGTTGATGAGGCAGAAACTGTTCTTCGTTCCGGTGCCTACAATCGGCCAGGTAGAGGGATCCGGATTGGGGCCCCGAATACGCAGGGTGTTTATCGTCCAGTTGTCAACGTGAATATGTCCGTGTGTTGGGTGATACGTCATGTACCCGGCTGAAAGTGTGTAGCTGGTCATGGTGTCCCCCTTTTTATGATAAATGGTTTGCAATACTTTTTCTTTAGGATAGGATCCATCCAAACAAGTGGCTGCGCAATCCACCAAAACAGAATCGCAATAACATTCCCCCGTGCCGTGCATTTCCAACGGACCCCACCCGATATTCGGTGTGGCCACACCTTCAGTCAGGTAGCCGGAATGCTCTGTCCAGTGATCTTTAATGTATTTGCCGGAATTCGTCATGTCGGGAAGCAAATCACACTCACTGCTTCCATCAGGACAATCACAGGCGTGAGCAATGGTCGTTGAGCAAACCCCGTCAATATGAGTGGGCGGCGGATTATCACCAAAGGTGACTGACCAGTGGTTCAAGTGCCCTGTGTCCTGCGGCACTTCATCAAGTATGATCAGGTACCAGGTACCATTGGGGTCCTGATTGTTATTCACGTGATTGATGCTTTGCTGCGGATAAAATGTACCGGTGTAGGGAGCGGCTGCCTGCTGTATCGCACCATTGGTTGCATTTTCAGCGACGCAGGTTCCGGTGTAATCATCTCCACCACCTCCATTGTGATCAGAAAGAATTACTTCCGTTCCATCCGGCGCCTGTAGTTTGATTTTAAGATCACCATCGTATGTATGATGCAGATCAAAGCATACACTGAGCAAACCGAAGTTCACAGAGTCAATATTGGGCAGCCCGTACACTTCAAGGGGAAAGCTGTTAACCACATTCACTTCATTTATGGGCCCGGGCACTGTGTCAGTGAATGTTTGAGCTTGTGTGCCGAACGAAAAAATGAGAGCAATTACAAAGAGTCCATATCTATTCATCAGGATTATTTGACAAGGTGCTTAGTGAAGTAGCGAATATATCACTTACACCAACATTGGACGGATACAATTCATCGTAATTTCTTTCCTCCGCACATTAAATAAATTCCTCTTTTAACGCATCCACTCTTGCCTGTGCAACATCATTCACGTATGTTTGAATCAGCGTGAAGTGATTTTTAAACTATGAAGAAATTCGGAATAGCCATTCATGGCGGAGCGGGTGTGATGTCGCGCCGACTGATGACCGATGATAAAGAGAAGAAATACACCCGTGCCTTGTCAGAAGCGCTGAAGGCCGGTCATGAAATTTTGAAAGAGGGAGGTACTGCACTCGATGCCGTAACAGTTGCGGTTTGTTCACTGGAAGACCAGGAAATGTTTAATGCCGGTCGTGGTGCTGTGTTCAATCATGAGGGCCGTCATGAAATGGATGCATCCATCATGAATGGTGCAAACCTGATGGCCGGTGCCGTTTCAGCCGTGCACAATATCCGCAATCCGGTATTGCTGGCCAGGGAGGTCATGCTTCATTCTGAACATGTGATGATGTGCGGGCAGGGTGCCGAAGAATTTGCCCGGGAGCGACAACTTGTCTTCGAAGACGATACTTATTTCTTCACCCGGCATCGCTTTGAGCAATGGCAACGTGCGCTCAAAAAAGAACTGATGCAACTCGATGATGGAAGCACCAAAAAATTCGGGACGGTGGGCGCCGTCGCACTGGATGCGGAGGGAAATCTTGCCGCCGCCACATCTACCGGTGGACTAACGAATAAGCGCTTCGGGCGAATCGGCGACAGTCCCATAATCGGTGCAGGCACTTATGCAAACAATGAAACATGCGCTGTTTCCTGTACCGGGCATGGTGAATACTTTATCCGAAGTGTCGTGGCTTTCGATATTCACGCTCTGATGCTTTACAAAAAATGGTCACTGAAACAAGCCAGTGAAAAAGTGGTGATGAAGAAACTGGTGAAGATGAAAGCTGAAGGAGGCATTATCGCTATTGACCGTAAAGGAAATATATGCATGCCATTTAATTCCGAAGGCATGTACCGAGGAATGTGGTCCGGAACCGGCAAACCTGAAATCATGATCTATTAATCAAACTCCATGTAACATGAAACGCGTAACAGGCATCGGTGGAATCTTTTTCAAATGCCGCGATCACGAGGCACAAAAGAAGTGGTATGAAAAACATCTCGGGTTGGCGATTAATGACTGGGGCGGCACCATATTCCCCTGGCGGGATCAGGAAAATCCTGAGAAAACGGGAACCACATCGTGGAGTGTTTTCAAAGAGAATACCACCTACCTCAATCCCAGCTCAAAAGATTTCATGATCAATTATCGGGTGGAAAATCTTGAAGCATTACTGCTGGCACTGAAAGAAGAAGGTGTGGAACAGATCGGCGAAATGGAATCACACGAATACGGCAAGTTCGCCTGGATTATGGATCCCGACGGCAACCGCATCGAGCTGTGGGAAGAGCCCAAGACGCCCGCGAAGTAACCTGTTGTGCCAGGGGCGCTTCCCGCGCGCCCCGCGAGTTCTCCAGCCGGCGGTCAACATTCCCCTTTACGGCAAGGCATCCTCTATTTACTATCCAAGATAGTAACCCTAGCATCTTTGTGCCCGTGTTCTACGTTCCGAAGGGTTTCGGAGCGCGGGTAACATTTTGTGCCCCAGTCATGACCGCCACAGAATTGCCTACCCACCACGTACGTTCGGCCCGATCAAAAACTTCTTTATCTGCAGAGGAATACAGTTCAAATGACACAGAACAACGCATCGCTGCGTCGCCTGCCCCCCGTGGCCGGAGCTCTACTGTTGCTGCTGGTTTTCAGCATGGCAACCGCGAACACCAGCCAGGCACAAGCGGCCTACATGATCCAGCTCAGCCAGGACAACTTCGTCAACGC
>JAFDYS010000034.1:0-26277 GCA_018267315.1 Bacteroidota bacterium
AAATTTGAACGGGGCGCGATTAACATGCTCGACCGGGTAGAACGGGAAGATGAGGCCATTGTGGAGAATGTGCAACGCGGTGTGAAATCACGGCTCTATAAAACCGGGCGTTACTCACCCAAACGTGAGCAGGGCACACACCATTTCCATCAGCTCATTGCTGAATTCATGAAGTGATTTTTCAGAAACGAATAGATAAGTGAAGACTGGCCTGCAAGGGTGTGAATTTCCAGAGTTCCTTCTGATCGTGAAATGACGATTCAACAATTACCGGCGGTTGATCATTTGTTTCTCCATGCGAAGTGATGTCGCCACCCAATTTAGAGTATTGATACGCTGAAGCAATTTCAAATCCGAATCCAAAAATGCGCTCGAGGTAGAAGGTGGAACCGGCGAAACATCCCAAGCCGATGGAAAAGCCGCCGGGTACTGTTGTTTTGGTATTAAGTTCATGCGCCGTTCCCGCTATGGAATCCACTTCCCGGGTATCCACCGTCATATCTGAATGGTACGTATAGGGAACTTCGAAGCCGCCGTAGAAAGAAAATCGTTCAACGAAATAAACCCATCCAAAGCCGGGCGCTATCTTAAAAAGCGTTTGGTCAAACTGAGTGGTAATATGGGTGGAAGTGCCGAATGTATCGATCAATGCAACCATGCTCTGCTCGATGTTGCGCTGTGTGTATATTCCTTTCAGCCGCAGGAGTGTGATATTGTCAGCATAGTAATTAAGCGTGATGCCCGGTGCGATGCTCCGGTTGGTGTAATCACCGGTGTTGTATAAATCATTATCAAGCTCAACGCCTCCGATTTGGTAATAGGGATCCACCGTGTTCCATGTGAGGAGCACTTCAAAGTGTTCATAATTCTGCATGCGACCGAATGCAGGGCAATTGATTTGTGCCCGGGAAAACAGCGGAAGCAACACGATTAAAAGCAGAAGCACCTTTTTCATGGCTCTGTATTTTGGGATCATTGGCTTACAAAAATATGATTGAGATGCGAACACGGACGGACGATGAGAGGTAGTTTTCCCCAGCGCTTCCGGGTAGCGTACGGTAAATTACGGACAGAGTTTCCGCATGGCTTCAACACCGGCGGTAAATTGTTGTGATCTCATTCAATATTTCGTGTACGTTTGTTTGAAACTTACATCTCCATGTCGAAACGACTTTACAAAGGCAGTGATAAAAAACTTTTCGGAGTTTGCAGCGGACTCGCTGAATACTTCGATACAGATCCCACCATTATCCGGGTGATTTTTGTTTTTGCATTCCTCGCATTTGGATCGGGACTCCTGCTGTATATCATCCTGGCGATTGCCATGCCTGATAAGCCGAAAGATTGACCGCCCGGCACTGGGTGAGGTAACGTGAGATACCGCGGCTCCTTATGATGCATTGGCCGGTTGAGCGGCACAATAATCTTTTCCATTTACCTTTAGTCACAGCGAATGTTCCCTTTTCGCAGTGATATGCATGCGTGGCGGCATCTGTGCGCGGCAGCCGTGTTCGGGCTGCTATTGGCACTGTTTCTTCCAACGAAAGGTCAGCAGGTTGCCGGTTACAAAGTGAAATTCATTTCATCACGAACCGATACGGTGATGATTGATACCGTCAGCATCATACCGGGTTCGGTGATCATCGAAAATGACAGTGCCATTATTACTCCTGCCGATTATCAACTCGATGAATGGAATGCTAAACTGGTATGGAAGCATAAGCCGGTAGCTGACAGTGTCAAGATCAGTTACCGGTCCTTTCCGCTGCTGCTTTCCCAAAGTTATTCTCACAAAAACTTCAATCAATACAATCGCGCAGACAGTCTTCGCAACGTACCGGTCTTTTATACACCCAAGGAGCTTTACGGAAAAGATCTCAGTTTCGGCAACCTGGATTACAACGGCAGTTTTGCACGTGGCGTTACTTTTGGAAACAACCAGGACCTCGTAGTCAATTCCAGTTTCAACCTGCAGCTGCAGGGGCGTCTGGCCGGTGATGTGGATGTGCTGGCTGCCATGAGCGACAACAATATCCCCATTCAGCCGGCTGGCAATACGCAGCAGATTCAGGACTTCGATAAAATCTTCATTCAGTTTAAGAAGAATAAGTCCTCTCTCACTGTCGGGGATTACGAGCTTTCAAGACCTCCCGGTTATTTCATGAATTTTTACAAGAAGCTGCAGGGCGGAAGTTTCACCACCGCTTACAATCAGGGACCCGACTACAACTTCAAAACTTCAGTGAGCGCCGCCGTTGCCAAAGGGAAGTACGCGCGCAATTCATTCCCGGGGCAGGAGGGCAACCAGGGACCGTATCGCCTCGTGGGAAACAATGGCGAAATCTACATCATTGTGCTGGCGGGAACGGAACGTGTATTCATTGACGGACAACTCATGGTTCGCGGCGCCGACCGGGATTACGTGATTGACTACAATTCCGGTGAGATCACCTTCTCACCCACACGGCTCATTACAAAAGACAAACGTATTGAAGTGGAATTTCAATACAGTGATAAGGCCTACCTGAGAACCACATTTTATGCAGGGCAGGAAATGAAGACGGACCGATACAGCGTGCGGTTCAATTTTTATAATGAGCAGGATGCGAAGAACCAACCCGTGCAGCAGTCGCTCAGTGATTCGCAGAAAGTGATACTCAGTGAAGCGGGTGACAGTTTGCAGAATGCCTATGTACAGAGTGTGGATAGCGTGCCTTTCACCAAAGAGCGCCCACTATACAAAAAGATGGATTCGCTGGGCTATGCGATTTATGTGTACTCATCCAATCCTGACAGTGCGCACTTTGCCGTCGATTTCTCTTACACCGGCGCAAACAAAGGCAATTATGTTATATCGGATAACCTGGTGAATGGAAGGGTGTACCGGTGGGTCGCTCCGGTTAGCGGCATTCCGCAAGGACAATATGAACCGATCATTCCGCTCATTGCCCCGCAACGAACACAGATGATCACGCTCGGCGGTGACTACCGGATCGCACGCAACACCACGATAACCGCCGAGGGGGCCATGTCCAATACGGATGTAAATACATTTTCTTCCAAGGGCAACGATAACAATGTGGGTCTCGGGTTGCACCTCGGCCTGCAGCAAAAGATCCCGCTCGATTCGCTGCGTGAGAGCCGCAGGAATATTGTGATCAACACGCAGTACGAATTTGCCGCCAGTGATTTCAAGCCGCTGGAGCGCTATCGCCCGGTGGAGTTTGAAAGAGATTGGAATGTGCAGAGTTTGCAGAACGAGCCCGCCAATGAAAACCTGGTTGGGCTATCGGCCGCTTACACCAATCCAACAGTGGGAATTGTTCAGTATGCCATTTCATTTTATAACCGCGGCGCTGTTTACAACGGGTTTAACAATACCTTCAGCGGTAATTATCAGATCAAAGGTTTTCGTGCAAACTGGCAAGCGAGTTACCTGGCTTCAGCTGCCGACACGGTGAATACCCGCTTCCTCCGGCCAACGATTGATCTTTCACAGCGGCTCAATATCATCAAGGGAATTACCATCGGAGTGCGTGGCGAGCAGGAGCATAACAGGATTCTCCCCGGCAATGATACCCTGAGCAAAGCGAGCTTCTATTACAATGAAGGCAAGATTTATCTGACGAGTAACGATACGGCAAAGGTCCGTTTCAACCTCGATGCGGTGTCACGGATTGATTATGCGCCGGCACGGGATGCATTCATTCGTAGTACCATCGGCAACACGGCTAATGTAGGAGCCGGTTTGTTTGGAAATCCGAACAGCATTCTGCAACTCACCGCCACATTCCGCAAACTTAAAATTGCCGACACGTCACTTACCACACAGCGTGAAGATCAATCAGTGCTCGGGCGGGTCACATATGACCTGAATGTGAAGAAAGGATTTATCACCAGCAATACCCTGCTTGAGTTTGGCTCGGGGCAGGAGCCGAAACTCGAATATGCTTTTGCAAAAGTGCCCGACGGAACAGGAACGCACACCTGGATTGATTACAATGAAGACGGCATTCAGCAGATCAATGAATTTGAGATTGCGGCCTTTCAAAGTGATGCGGATTACATCAAAATATTTCTGCCCACTAATGAATATGTGAAAGCATACACCTCCCAGTTCAATGAATCTTTCGGCATCACTCCGGCCCGGTTGTGGAAAAATGCAAAGGGATTCCGCGCTGCTGTTTCGCGATTCTCCGCGCTGGCGACCATTCAAACCAATAAGAAAACATTCCAGGGAGATTTTGAAACGCAGTTCAATCCGTTTTTCCTTAATGTGGATGACAGTCTGTTGCTTGCAACCGCTTCGATCATTTCCGGTTATCTGTATTATAATAAAACCAGTTCGAAGTTTGGAGTGGATTTATTCTATCAAAACAACCGGGGCAAGAACCTGCTTACGAACGGAGTTGAAATCCGCACTGCTGAAAGTTATGGCACGCGGTTGCGCTGGAACTTCACCCGTAAATTTTCTCTCAATGCTAAAGGAACGATGGGTACTTCGGGATATGCCGCGGCCTATTATCCGCAAAACGATTACTCTATTGATGCATTCGGTGCCGAATCGCAACTGATCTTTCAGCCATCCAATACATTTCGCATCGCTGCAGGATACGGATACGGAAACGGCGAGAATACCATCGGTGATGTTGGAGAAAAGTCAACCAGCAATAAAGTGACTACGGAACTGAAGTATAATGTGATCACTAAAAGTGAATTGTCAGTAACTGCCAGCTACATCCGGGTGCAGTATAACGGCGCCGCCAATACGCCGGTGGCTTATGCCATGCTTCAGGGATTGCAGAAAGGAAGCAATCTGCTCATGAATGTTTCCTTTGAGAGAAAACTCTCCAGCTTTCTGGAAATGACGCTGAGTTATGAAGGACGCAAAACCGGGTTAGCGAAATTCATCAACACCGGGCAGGCACAAATCAGAGCGTTGTTCTGATCATCAGAAAAAAAATTCGCCTACTTCAGGTCAAACTTTTTTGAACCAATGAGGTATCCGTTCTGATAAATCTCAGCGGTATAGGTTCCGGTTGAATACGGTGCTGATTGCTGCCAGTACGCGCAGGTATTGGTCGCCTGCTGGTCGTAATCAATGGTTGATGTGGTGGTATAAGGAATGCTTTCCCCGGTTTCTGCTTTTGTGATGGCACCGGAGCCGCTGCTTTGAATGGCCAGGGTTACCCCCTCGGGGCTGATGATCCGGATGTAAAAGGTTTTCTCTCCGGGATCAGCTACCTGGTTCACCGGAACATCGAAACACACTTTCAGCTTCTCCGCTTTCTTAGCGTTGTTGGTTTCATCTTCTTTGCCGCTTGACTTGCTGCGCGCACCGGTTGCTGAAATCGTGGTCGGTCGCAGCAAAGAGGCCTCATTTACTTTCTGGCTCAGTACTTTGTTTTCAGAAGATAGCTGACTGGAAGTACTGATCTGCGATGCCAGAGACCGGCCCAGGGAGTCGTTTTTCTTAATCAGGATATTGTTTTCTGCCTGCAACTGCACAATTTGATTCTGCAGATCATTGATGATCCCGTTCAGCTGATTAACCTGCTTATTGTAATCCGCTTCAGTCAGCTTCATCTGCTTTTGCAGGGCAGCATAACTGTTCTTCATGTCAAGAATTGATTTCTCTTTGACGGCGATGATGCTGTCGAGTTGGGCGTTTTGACCCTTGTAGGCCTCCACATTGGCAAGGGCTTCCTGATACTTCAAACCGAGATCAGCAATGCGGATGCTGTCGGCATTTACTTGTTCAACCAGGCGCTGGTTTTCCATGCTGCGCTGGTTGAATTTGATGTAAACATATACCTGACTTGCGATTATGAGCAGGACCAGCAAAACAATGAAGATGGTTCGGTTGCTCTTACGGGGCGGAATGGAATCCGACGGGCGGTATTGTTCATCAGCCATGATGATTGGATTTAAGTAATCTGAAAATCAATGACACAAAATTAGATTTTCAAGTAGTAAGTAGGAGTGAGGATGGTCATGATTCTCTCAACAGGCAGGGGAGCAGCTGAATAATATTGTGATGAAGTACCTCGCAGGCGCTAAAGAATGGCGTTATGGCATAAAAAAAACAGATTCCGGGGTAACCGGAATCTGTTTCACTATACACGGTTGAAGGTTGCGGCTTAGCCGGATATTCTCATTAGAACATTGCCACTTTCACGAGCACGTTATCGTTCAGCTCTGTAACCACACGGATGAAGTAAATGCCCGCGGCAAGGTTATCAGCCGGTATGCGGAATGTTTGCGTTCCCGTTTCAATTTGTTCCTCCGAATCGTAAACCGGCTGTCCGAATGAATTCAACATCACGATGTGCGCGGGTGAAGAAAATGCCGACGATACATTAAGACTGAAGTAATCAGAAATCAGTTCCGCATGGGCGAACATATCGTGGCTGCCCATTTGAGAATCCGCAGAATCATCGCTCATGCGCGTAGGCCATGCGGAAGTCTTAAGCATGAGTTTCATGCGATAGCAATTATTCGGATCATATTCGGTACTGGTATGAGCGATTTGCAGGTTGTAATTACCTGCAGGTATGCTGTTAAATATGATCACTTCATCCTGTGTTCCGGTGTTGCTGGAAGATTTGGCAAGTCCTCCGAGAGAGTTGTAAAGATTGAGGTTGTAATCCTTTACAAGATCGGTAAGTACAATCTTGAGATTGTTTCCCGGAGTCACCTTAATCTTAAACCAGTCCTGGTCATTGGCTGATTGAATGGCAGCCGTATAGCCGTAAAGTGTGGTGTCCTTATAGGCCAGAATATTCTTTCCTGAAGTGGTAGTCTCGTTCGGTTCATACGGATCATAGCACTGGTCAAACGGGTTGAATTTAATTACCACCGCATCCGTGGCGCCCCGGTAGGTAGTAAGGTTGGTACCGGGCGTTAGAGGGAATGGTCCGGACACTTCCATGAGGCAATAAACATTGCCGCTATTGTCAATATCAATGTCCTGAAATTTCTCCGATGCGGTCTCACCTACATAGGTGCCCCATACACGGGTTCCGTCATAATTAACTTTGAGAAGCATTCCATCGGCACTGCCTCCCAATGAATCCTGGAAGGCACCGGTTGAGGAAACATTCTGCTCGCTTGAGGTGAGGCCGATGGCATACACATAACTATTCGGTTTGTCAATCACAAGTCCTTTGAACTGGTCGCGTCCCTCACCTCCGTAGTAAGTTCCCCAAAGTCTTTGCCCGTTGAGATTGAATTTCGCGAGATATCCGTCTGCCAGTCTTTCTCCGCCGGTGGCGTATGCATCATACCAATAAGGGTTGATTTCGTTCGGGGTTCCCATGGCGCTGTCGCTATCTGTCCATCCGATGATGTAAACACCATTGTTTTGATCAACAGCTACGCCTCTGCCATGATCATCTCCTTCTCCTCCATAGTAACTGCACCAGGAAAACTTGCCGTTAGTATCCCACCGGGCAACATAAGCATCAGCCGGTCCGCCGCCGTAAGTAGTTTGGAAAACATTGCCAGAGGCAAAATCACTGTCGCTTTCGCAGGTGCCCTGGATAAAAAGTTCCTTCTTATTTCCGAGGCAAATGGCATGGGCGCGGTCTGTAGATGCTCCGCCTAAATAAGATCCCCAAATGAAGGAGCCGTCTCCGCGGAATTCACCGAGGCATGCATCTCCACCATAAAATACGTCGTTATGCAACGTGTCCTGGTAAGCGCCCGGTGTTGCAATTCCGGTGTCGCTTGTGGTATATCCGGCAAAATAGATGTTGCCCAGATTATCGCAGACGATGGCATTAATCTGATCATCTCCCTTGCCACCGTAGTAAGTTGACCACTTCAGATTTCCTGAAGAAGTAAACTTAGCGAGGAATGCATCTGTGTTACCGGCAAAAACTGATTGATGCGTGCCCGGTGTAGCTATTCCCGTAG
This sequence comes from Bacteroidota bacterium, assembly GCA_018267315.1. Lineage (GTDB taxonomy): Bacteria > Bacteroidota > Bacteroidia > Chitinophagales > UBA10324 > JAFDYS01. Next base: position 7,918 of record JAFDYS010000034.1, read on the forward strand.
CACTGTGTGCCAGTCCGGCCAGATACACATTGTAATTGTTGTCAACAATTACAGCATGCCCTTCATCTTTTTCAGTGCCGCCCAAATAGGTGGCCCAGGTGAGTTTACCGGCAGTTTGCAATTTCGCAAGGAAAGCGTCGTAGTCTCCGCCGCCAAAGGTGGTTTGGTAAGCCCCAACTGTGGCGATGTACAGCGTGCTGCGCGTATTACCGCAGATATAGGTATTGTTCTTTTTATCAAGTGCAAGGTCGCCTTCGCTCACGTATTCATTTGACTCCCCGCCATAATCAACCGACCATATGATGCTGGGGTCAATCACCACAGGTTCATTAACTGATTCACTGAAGCGGTAACGAACGGTATTGCGGTCGAGTGAATACATGCAGTTTACAGGTGAAGCATCAGCTGCGAGATATGCATTCACTTTGCCTTCGGTAATTGAACCCACCGGCGATATCACCGAAATAGTTCCGTCCTCGTTATACACCAGTCCGTTTTGACCGTCGTATTCCAATTTGATCCTCGATGGATTGCCTCCTTTTCTTACGATCCAGTCATACTTGAGTTGATTGTTGCCATCCTGATCCGGCGCATAAAAAACGAGATCAATGTTGGGGTAAATGTTTTTGTAGGTAACCTGATAAAAACTGGATACGCCGAGCACGGGCTTCGTGACATCTCCGGTTGTATAAAAATTGAAAATGGTTTCCGACTTGTGATCAGCAATGAGTTCGGCATTGCGGTTGGCGCTGGCAAACTTTACATCCACGCGGTGAGCCACCATGTTGGATGAAAGGTAATCCTGCTCTTCCGGATCGTAGCTTCCGAATCCGGATTCAGGCATGCCTCCGCTTTCAGGTATGGCCTGAAAAAGGGTGTAGCTGAAGCCATCATTCTTTAGCTGAAGATTGAATGATGTTCCATCGGCGTAAATAAACTTCACGTCTGAATTAGGCACATTGTACTGATCACGAACTTGTCCTTTGTTTTCTACAAAGCCGGAAATAGCCAGCGGCAATTTTGCAGTTTGGGTAAGGGACTGTGAAACGGAAGTCAAAGACACTCCAAATAGAAGGAGCAGAAATGGTACAAGTTTTCTCATTTCAGATAAGAGTTTTTTGTTTGGTAACAGATGTTTGATACGGCATAACATGTTCGCCGGTTAATATATTTCCCCCTCAGGAAGCTAGCAAATTAACAACTTTCTTCGGAGCATTACCAGCGATATAGTAATAAAAATGAATTAAATGCGGCAAAAATAGCCCTATATCAGGGTACACGCAACTTAATTGTCCACGTGGTTATTCAACATGGGATTTGCTTACCCGTTGATTCTTAAGGTAACGCCGGATGAATTCAATACCCGGGTTGAAGTAGCCGAATGCGAGGTGGGGGAATTCATCACGGATTAAGCCGATCATTTTTCTCATGCCGATGGGTTCGCCGGTTTCAGAGACCCCGATTTTATCGAGGTACCAGTCCGGGTCAATATTGAAATTGCGCCACTGGATCATGGTGAGATCAGTTTCACGGATGAATTTCCGCAGTGCTTCATACTCATCAACGTCATCCGTCATTCCTGGAAAAACAAAGTAGTTGATGGAAGCCCAGCCGTTGTATTTGCGAACCACCTTGATTGACTCTGCCAGTGCCTCAAATGTGTAATTGTTCGGAAGGTAGTAAGGTGTATAAATTTCTTTGCGCACACTGTTCGTGCTTACGCGAATAGAATTCAATCCTGCCTTGCACAGCTCTTCAACTGCTTCGGGCATGCTCGCATTGGTGTTGATGTTGATGGAGCCCTTTTGTGTTTTCTTCCGGATCTCGCGGATGGCATCGCGAATGGTTTCCCACATCAGCAATGGTTCGCCTTCGCAACCCTGACCAAAACTGATTACTGGATTGGGTGCCGTCTCGAGATGATCGACGGTGTACTCTACAATTTCCTTCATCGTGGGCTTGAACGTCAATCGATCTTGTGTAGAAGAGATGCTTTCATTTTCCGGCCTGCCTGCCGGCAAGGCAGGTTGAAAGGAAATGCAACCGATGCAATTAGAATTACATGCTGGCGAAGTCGGAATGGGAGCTTCATAGCGGTTCAGAAAAAAGTTGCGCGCAGCAGGACAACGATAGGTGAGGGCGCAATTTTCTCCGATGTGATGCAGCAATCGGTTGTCAGGAAATTTCTTGGTTAATCGTGAAACACTTTTTGCCACAAGATTCTGATCAAAGCTTTTCGGTTCCTGCCTGATGTCGGGATCGATGCGCGTGGCGGGAACATAAAATTTTCCATCAAGCCAACCGACTGCGGTGTATGCATACAACGGAAGCGTAGCCGCATTCGCAGCTTTCACGAAAGATGAAAGATAGAACTGCGTGTGTGCCGGTGCCAATTGTGCCGCCACCGCAAATCCTTTATTGCTGATCGATGGCTCACCTGTTTTTTTGTCAAAGCCGATGGGGTGACGATCGGGGAGCATGAACACATCGCTTCCTTCAGGCAGTTCAATGAAGTCATCGATATCCAATGCCACCGCATCAAAACCCGAGCGCCCGCTCATGATGAGTTCAGGATCGTCGAAGATGTTTCCTTCTGCATCAGTGTAGAGGAGATGGGGGATTTGAGATGGTTTGGACATGAAGGGGCAAAGATAATCGCCAGGATAGCGCTGCTCAAAATGAACTCGTCATTGCGAGGAGCGGAGTGGGGCAAAAGGCGAAGGAGTGACGAAGCAATCTCCATGAGACGAGATTGATGGGAAATTACTATGAATTCTCAAGCAGAAAGAATTTCATCTTTTTTCCTTAGCCGTGTCTCTCGAAGAGGACACCACGTTGTTTGCATGCGCAGTGTCGGCAACCTTCGGAAGCCAGACACGGCTACGGTGAGGAGATAAAGGACACGGAATTGGGAGCGTGAGCTGTCACTTCGAGTTTATCGAGAAGTAGTGCAGGCATTATTTTATTATGTTGATGGCTCTGCCTGTTCTCGATGAACTCGAACTGACCTGCCCAAACAATATCTCGAGCGAGCAGGCTACAAATCGGGACTGATTGGGTGCAACTCGTGTCTCAAGTCCACGAGTCATACGTCCGCAAGTCATTAAAACGGCGAGTCCTTCTCTTTCGAAACCAATTCAAACGCTTTGCGGTCAATGAAGGAGGGAAAGAATTTTCCGAGCAGCACGGTGAGTTTTCCTTGCGTGGTGAGAATGATAGTGCGCTTGCGTTTGATCACGCCGTTCACAATGGCATCAGCCACGGCTTCGGAGCTCATCAGCTTGTTTTCATCAAACGGTGAATCGCCCTGCGGTTTGCCTTCTTTGTTCAGCGCCGTGTTGCGGATGTTTGAAGCGGTGTATCCGGGGCATACCACCATCACATGAATTCCTTTTTTCAGATTCTCTACACGCAAGGCACTCAGAAATCCGTTCATGGCAAACTTGGATGAGGAGTAACCCGTTCTTCCCGGCAAACCCTGGTATCCGGCAATGGAAGAGACACCGATGATGCTTCCTTTGTTTTTCAGAATTTCATTCATCGCATACTTCGTGCAGTACACAGTGCCCCAGAAATTGATGTCCATGAGTTGCCTCAGCACTTTCAGATCCAGATCGGCAAACACGGCCCGCATGGAAATACCGGCGTTGTTGAGGAGAATATCAATGCGGCCGAACTGCCGGATCGTTTCTTCCATCAACCGGCGGCAATCATCTTCCATGCTTACATCGGTCTTGCAATATGCTACCGTGCTGCCCGATGAACGGATCGCTTCAGATACTTCAGCCAGTTTCTTTTCATCACGTGCGGCCAGCATCACCTGGCAACCCTGTTTGGCAAAGGCGAATGAGCAGGCTTTTCCGATGCCTGATGATGCGCCGGTGATCACCACTACTTTATCTTTCAGCAATGCACTCATGAGGAAGCGGCAAAGGTAGAAGCATATCTGAACAAGTGGACGTTATTGGTTTTGACCAATTACCCTTCATCCGCTAATTTCACCGGATCACCATGATGCGCGTTTCACGCCGTTACATTTATGTTCCCGTTCTCATCGCTTCCGTTGCGGCGCTTATTTCATTTTCATCATGCAAGAAAGGAGTGGAGTCGCACCCAAGCTGGGAAGCCACCATCCTGGCCCCGCTGCTGCAATCCACCCTCACGCTCGATGACCTGCTGGCTGATTCGCTGATGCAAACGAATCCCGATCACTCGGTTTCACTCATCTTCAGTTCATCGCTTTATCAAACCTCGCTGCAGGACAGTGTTTTTCAAATTCCGGATACATCATTGACCACTGCCATTTCACTGCAGAACCTGAACCTTGCCAATAACACGATCACTACTCACGTTTCCCTCGGGCAAATGTGCCAGCAACTGGGCGGCATTGGTTTGCTGATTATTGCTGCCAACGGGTTGCCGTTCACCATTCCGCCATTTGTTGACATCACTTCGCCGGACAATGATTTAGACGCCACGGGCTTTTTTGAAACAGCCGATGTGGAATCCGGCACGATTGACCTTACGCTGGAGAACGGACTTCCCATCTCCATGACGAATTTGGTTTTCCAGGTGAAGAACAAATACGATCAGCAGGTGATTGCGCAGGAAACTTTTACAAATATGCTTCCCGGGCAATCACAAACCAAAACCATTGATCTCGCGGGGAAACATGTTGAAGGCACGCTGGTGGCATCGGTGATTGATTTCGACAGTCCCGGTGGCACCGTGGTAATTGATACATCGGATGCGATTATCCTCACGATGAAAACCAATGAAATCAAAGTGAGCAGCGCCACGGCAATTTTCCCCTCGCAGAATCTGATTGATCAGCATGAAGACATCGTTTACGACCTGAGCGGTGGCGCGCAACTCAAAACCATTCATGTGAAATCGGGAAAGCTGGAACTGGAAGTGGTGAGTACGATTCATCAGCAATCGCACTTCGAATATTCTTTGCCCACTGTAACCGATGCATATGGCAATCCCATTTTTGTCAGCAGTGATCTTCCGCCCGCACCCCAGAATGGTTCGAGCAGCTATCAAAAAACATTCGATCTCACAGGATACACATTTGATCTCACGGGATTGACTGGCACGAGTTTTAACACGGTAAGCAGCTCGGTGATTGCTTCGATTGACTCCACCGGCGAAGTGGTGACCATTTCGAAGAACGACAGCATTCACATCAATTACAAGTTGCAGGACATTGTGCCTGACTATGTAAGCGGATACCTCGGTCAGCAAATAGTGAATGTGAATGAAGAAACAAATTTCGATGTACTTAAAAACATCAAAGGCGGGTCGCTGCAGTTAGAAGATGCCGACGTCACCCTCACCATCCAAAACGGATTGGGCTTAAAGGGAAGAATCAATTTGTATGATCTCACGTCCGTCAATTCAAAGACGGGAAATCAGAAGTCGCTCACGTGGGATCAATTGGCCAAACCGCTTTCCATCGGAGCAGCTAATGAGAATCCTTTTGTTGCTGCTACTGCCACATTTAATTTGAATAACACGAATTCAAACATTCAGCAACTCATTTCCAATTTGCCGGATCAGTGGAAATTCTCTCTCGATGTTTTCCTGAATCCCGAAGGCAATAGTTCATCGTACCATGATTTTGCTTACGACTCCAGTTCATTGTCCGCCGGCCTTGATGTAGCGCTGCCGCTGTCACTGATTGCTGATGATTTGATTCTGGTTGACACCCTCGATTTCAGTCTCGGGAATCCTGAGCCCGGCGATCCGCAAATCAAAGACGGCACGTTCACCCTTATTGTGTACAATGGCTTTCCCATCAGCGCCACCCCGCAGCTTTATTTTTATGATGAAGATTTTACGCTGCTCGATTCGCTGTTTACCGCGGTGCCAACAGCGGCGGCCGGTTTACTGAATGATCAGTGCATCGTGAGCGGCCAGTCAAAATCAGAGCTCACGGCATCTATTGATGAAAGCAAAATGAACCGGCTGCAAATGGCCAGCAGGGCAGTACTGGTTGGAAAATTCAATACAACGGAGCATCCGTCATGCGGCTTCATCAAAATTTTTGATGAATACACCATGGATGTAAAACTCACAGGCAAATTCACTTACTACACCGGCTATTGATAAGATGCGGAGCGTTTTACTGATGGTCTCCTTTACTTTCCTGCTGGCTGCCGGTGCAGGCGCTCAGGTTATTCCGTCTGACAGCATTACAGTGAACTATGTGCCGGTGCTGTTTTCACTCACGCACCTGCATCCTGAGGAAACGAGATCCGTTGGGGTGAGTGTAGAAGGACTCGTGCATTCACAGTCGGTTTCTCTGCCGTTTAGCTTCTCGTTACTCGGCAATGATTTTATTGATGATGAATTGAAAGAAACTACGTCCGGCAAACTGCAGGCGAAGAATGTGCTGGAAGACGGATACGAGGCGCGTTTCTATGGCAACTGGGTGCAGCGGAATCTTCTATTGAAAGAACCCGTGATGTACTCGGTGGATTATTCATTCGGTGGTTATAACTCTGCCTGGTTTACGGATGAGCTCTTCAACACCGCATTCTATGGCAACGCCTTTTATGCCGGTGAAACGGCCGACTTCAGCGGCACCCGCAGTTACAACTTCCAATATGACCGCATCGGGTTTTCAGCGCAGAAGGAAGTGAAGGGAGAAAGAGAGAACTGGCAGGCGGGGCTGAAACTTTCACTGATGTCCATTCACAGTGCGCTCCGGTTGAACATGGAACATGCCACGCTCTTCACGGAAGAGAACGGAGAATATCTTGATGCGTCTTACCGCTTTGAATATGCCGTGTCAGATACATCGAACCACGGCGCATTCCAGATTGACGGCATTGGGCCCGTTATTGACGTCATGACTTCATGGAGTAATAAATCGGAGCGTACGCGCATCAGTGTTTTCATAAATAACCTCGGCATGATTTTCTGGAACAACAAAACGCTCACTTACTCCGCCGATAGCAGCATCCGCTATGAAGGCATACAAGCCGTGAACCTGCTTACACCAGATGATTCATCGCTGTTTCAGTATAACGTGGATTCATTGCTGAAGTACACCGGAACTGCGGTGAGTACGGGCGGCACATCATTCCCGCCGTTGCTGTCATTCGCAACCGCCGTGGACTACAGGCTATCGTTAAACCTGATGTTGCAGGCCGGTATAAGTTACCGCCCGTATCCCGATCTGCTGCCTCTCATTTATGTGAAGCCCATGTGGAAAGTCGGGCGCGGTGTGGAGGCAGGAGCGATTGCATCGTATGGCGGCGCCTCGCGGTATGGTCTGGGATTCGATCTAAGAGCGAAAGTGTTTGAACACATCTTTATGGAAGCCGCTTCCGAGAACATATTAGGAGTTTTCATTCCTAAACAAACCACCTCCGCATCACTATTTTTGCGGGCCTCATACCAATTCTGATTCCTGTATGAAACACATGAAATCCGTAATCGCCATTCTCTTATTGATACTTTCTGCAAACGCATTTGCTCAGAAAGACAATGCCCCGCAGATCACAGTTATCCGTTATGATACGGTGGTCATCAAGGACCAGAGTAATCCTGCCGTTCAGCAGATCATGATTTACAACCGCAACAGCGGCAAACTCATCAAATCAGGCCGTATGGATGGCGGCAGGAAGGAAGGAGTTTGGAAATCATATTACGAGAACGGCATGATCAGCCGCATTGAAGAATATCACAACGATGTGCAGAGCGGAAGTGCCATTGCTATTGAAACCAATGGCTATGTTTCGAAAGATGAAAACATCCTCAACGGGGAGAAGAGCGGCATGTGCCGTGAATTTAACCGCAACGGAACCATTAAGAGCGAGGAGAATTATTCAAACGGAAAGCTGAACGGCTGGCGGCGTGTTTTTTCTAATGAGGGCAAATTACAGGAAGAAGGAAACTGGAAAAACGGTGTGCGCGATAGCATCAACCGCTGGGCATACCCAAGCGGGAAGATTTATGTGGAGTACTATTATAAGAATGGAAACATCAGCGGACCGGGCAAGTTGTATTATGAAAGCGGTCAACTGAAAGCCGAAGGGAATTTTTTGGATGGGTATGAGAACGGAGCGTGGAAAGAATATTCGGATTCTACAGCCAAATTGATCGCTGAAGGGACCTACATGAATGGTAAGAAGACAGGGCTCTGGAAATTTTATAATGATGACGGCACGCCGCAGAAGACTCAGGAGTTTGATGCCAATGGAAACATGGTGAAGGAAACGCTTGCTCCGCCGTCAAAAGGAAAATCGAAATAAGAAAGAATGATGCATAGGATGGGCGTCCAGTCAAATACTTTTTTACAGGGCTTCTGCCTCCTGCTTCTTGCAATTCTTGTTTCTTTTTCCGCATCGTCGCAAATCACCATTACCGATGCCGACATGCCTTCTGCGGGCGATGTGTTCTTCCTGGATAATGCGGTACCGGATCTCACAATTGACCTGTCACAAACCGGCACCAATCAGCAGTGGGACTTTTCAAACCTGAGTTTGCTCACGTCCACGGGCGATACCTTTATTGCCGCCGATGATCTGCCGCTCACGTATTGGTTGTTCTTCCTTTCATCTAACCTCGCCGAAAAATCGGCGCTCTCTTTCTCTTCAGACCTCATTACGCTGGAAGACATCTATACCGTGTACAAGAAATCTTCATCACAATACCAGATTGATGGCTATGCCGGCACCTTCAGCGGCATTCCGCTGCCGGTAGTATATGGTTCAAAGGATGTAGTCTATCGTTTTCCTTTGAACTATGGCAACATGGATTCAGCCGATGCTGATGTTACATTTTCCATTCCGGGACTCGTTTATTTTTCTCAGGAACGGCACCGCGTAAACGAAGTGGATGGATGGGGAACCGTTATCACGCCGGTGGGAACCTATGATGCCCTGCGGGTGAAATCAACGATTACGGATGTGGATTCGTTTTATGTGGATACACTCGGCGGCGGGTATCAACTTACGGTGAAATCATATGAATACAAATGGCTGGCTACTGACAAAGGCATTCCCGTTGTACAGATCAATGCCACGGATGTGGCAGGTATTCCCGTCATTTCTCAAATCCTCTATCAGGATACGGCGTTGCAATCCGGAATCAAAGAACCAAATGGCACTTCGGCTCTTCAAATCACACCCAATCCTGCCATGGAGGTGATTACGGTGAAAATTAATTCAGACCTTCCTTCGCATTACATCATATACAATTCAGCAGGTGCCGTGGTGGCTGCCGGTGCGCAACGACGCAGTATGCAACTGGATGTTTCAAAATGGCCGAGCGGCATATACCGCGCTGTCGTCTTGAACAGTGGTCGTTTGCTCTCATCCTCCTTTGTGATTGCACGCTGAGTAAAAGAAATCAACATTGTTCCGCTTTTACTATGGCTGCCGCAATTTTGGGCATTATAATTTCTACATTTGGCAAACTGCATAAATCAATCATTACATGCCGACGATTTTAGTAATTGACGACGAGAAAAGCATCCGCCGCACACTGAGGGAAATTCTCGAGTACGAAGGATATAAAGTGGAAGAGGCGAATGACGGAGTGGAAGGACTGAACCTGATGAAGGAGAAACAGTTTGATGCCGTGCTGCTCGATATTAAGATGCCGAAGATGGACGGTATGGAAGTGCTCGATAAGATCATGGAAACCAATAAAGAGACTCCGGTCATTATGGTTTCCGGGCATGGCACGATTGATACGGCCGTAGAGGCGGTGAAAAAAGGAGCGTATGATTTTGTGGCCAAGCCGATGGATTTGAACCGGCTGCTTATTTCACTGCGCAACGCTCTTGAGAAGGCCTCGCTCGTCACCGAAACAAAAATCCTGAAGCGAAAAGTCACCCGCACCCGCGAAATGATAGGGCAGTCGCCGGGAATTGGAAAGATCAGGGAGAAGATTGAAAAAGTAGCGCCCACGGATGCACGCGTACTGATTACCGGTGAAAACGGGACGGGCAAAGAATTGGTGGCGCGCTGGATTCATGAAAAAAGTTTGAGAACAGATGCGCCTTTTATAGAAGTGAATTGCGCGGCGATACCCAGCGAGCTTATTGAGAGTGAATTGTTCGGTCACGAGAAAGGAGCGTTCACCTCAGCGATCAAGCAGCGTATCGGCAAATTTGAACAGGCCAATAGCGGCACCCTCTTCATGGATGAGATCGGTGATATGAGTTTAAGTGCGCAGGCGAAAGTGTTGCGTGCACTGCAGGAAAACAAGATCACCCGGGTAGGGGCTGACAAAGACATTAATGTGGATGTGCGCGTGATTGCTGCGACAAATAAAGATTTGCTAAAAGAAGTTGATAAAGGAAATTTCCGGCTGGATCTTTATCACCGGTTAAGTGTGATCATTATTCACGTGCCCACGTTGAATGAAAGACGCGAAGACATTCCCATCCTTGCCGAACGGTTTGTTCAGGAGATTTGCGAAGACTATGGGATGAATCGCAAAGTGATTACGCCGAAAGCCATGGAAGAACTGATGAACATCAACTGGACCGGCAACATCCGCGAATTACACAACGTGATGGAACGGTTGGTCATTCTCAGCGACCAGAAAATCACCGAGCAGGAAGTACTGGCTTATGGTGTTGCCAACGTCACGAAAGACCCCATGGAGCAACTCTTCAACCGCTTTGAAAAATTTGTTGACTTCCGTGATGAAATGGAAAAGCGATACATCGAATACAAACTCCGCATCAATGGGTGGAACGTTTCCAAAACCGCTGATGAAATTGATATGCAGCGAAGCCATCTGTACAGTAAGATGGAGAAATACGGACTCAAGCGCGAAGAGCTGCAGGGAAGTTCATGATCACCGGAAATGCTTCTGAAAAAAATGTCGGCAGCCACATTAAAATTAGTCCCCTAAGCAATTTTGCGCACGATATTTGAAATCTATTGTGCTCAGTTTTTGTGTTGAAGTGAATTGTGTTGTTTGAATCCGGCCCCGGATCAAGTTTTTTTTCTTCCCCCGCAAAGTGACGGCAATTTCAGCCATGGGCATAGTGTTCGTCACTGAAATAAAAGGGCCAATTCAAATTCATGGGCTGTGCGGGTGCTCCCTTGCTTAACGATTTGTGTTTTACTGTTGGATGAAGCGTAGCATCCGGCTGCTCATGCATCATGCCTTTGATTAGTGAGGCGCGATTCAGGGATTAAGCTGGCATGAAGAAGGAGTGAAGTGATATAAATACAAATCGTCAAACGATGTTAGAAATTAAAGTAATGATAAATGCATAAACTATTGCAAAGACAATCTTAATTTTTACATTTCGCATGTGAAATCATGAAATTGTGCTGCGACAACTCTCGTACTTGCCTTATGATGCTACGTGATTCTATTTTTATCCAGAGGTGAGAGTTTAACCGGCAAAGAGTGAATTAGCATCGAGTAAACCAAACATTAACCGATCCCATGAACCCACCTACCCGAGGTATGTCCTTTTGGATAGCATACCTGTTAACAGCAAGCACAACTATTTCAATTTGTGCAGCACAAACAAGCACCGGCCTCCGCCTGCTTGATCAGCAATCACTAGAGTCCTCCTGGTTTGGCTTCAATGGCCAAAATGTAACCAGCGGCGCGGTGTCCTGGGTGGACACCGATCTGGCATCAAATGTTCCAAAGCTGGAACCCAAACTGCTCAGGTACCCGTCTGCTTTTTCCTTCTGGGACTGGAAAGAAGGATGGCTCGTTAATTCACCATTGCTGCCGTCCAAGTATGCTAATTGGGAGCGCAAACCCAATTACCTCGAAAACTTCAAAGTGGTGCTTGATTCTGCGCATGCAGATGCGGTACTCACTCTGAATATGGTAACCGCAACGTTGCAGGATCAATTGGCCATGCTGAAGCACGCTGACAGTATTGGAATCCCGGTCAAATATGTTGAGCTGGGCAGCGAATTTTATTTCAGCGCTTCTGATGACAGTGATGATGGGATAAGCGTGATAGACAGTATTTACCCCACGGCGAGAGCATATGGCCTTGTTGCGAATCAATGGATAGATTCGATTCACCACTATTTCCCCGCCGCAAAAGTTTGCGTAATTGGTTCATGGACGTCGCGGGGAAGCGGCAAGAAGGGAACCTGGAATGATTCGCTGAAGGTGGTGTTAAATGGCAGAGAAGATGCATGGAGCTATCATGTTTACCAGCCATCGGCATGGTACGATTCTACCGAAACAGATTCTGACCTTATCAATGTTGAATTGAGTGAAGTTCCCGATTGGATGGCGCAGCCATTCAATGCTTATGACATACTTCAAATCTCAGAAGCTGATGCAAATCCGGGGAAAGAAGTCTGGATTACTGAATTCAATCTCAATGATCACGCAAGACCGGTGCAGGGACTTTGGGGGCATGGGTTATTTAATGCAACACTGAGTCTCTTATATCTGAATGATCCTCGTATTACTCACGCTATTTGCCATGCCATGGTGGGGAGTGCGCTTTACGGCCAATTCTTCACAGATGCTTATGGTTTTGTCCTTTCACCTGATGACAGTGATTTTCCTACCATGCCTGATCCGCCATCAACTGTTCCCTGGAGTCTTACAGCAACCGGGTCAACCATGGAAACCATTGGAGAAGCGCAATTCGGCAAGGATCGCTACTGCATGATTGATTTTCCCTCGGCGCCACAGATTTCTATCGTGGAGAATTATGGTAAGGACACCGTTACTTACCCGGGGCTGGTCGGGGCTCTCTTTACTAATGATCAGGGCTCTGATGCCATCATCATCAACCTTACAGGAAATGCAATTACCCTCAATATCGGAAAGCTATTTCAGGACGGAACCTATGTGACAAAGTCGGCCAGTCCGGTTGTCCCCATTGCTTCCGATGCCGACGTTTCAATTACCTCAGGCACCATTGGCACCAGTTTTCAATTAAATGGATATACAATCGTAAAAATTACCAGCACCCTTGTGCCTTCAACTCCACCAGCCATTACCATTAGTGCTTCGGGCTCTACCGAGTTTTGCGAAGGTGACAGTGTACAGCTTGATGCAGGTGCAGGTTATACATCCTGTCTATGGTCAACCGGCGAGCGTACCCGTAAAATATGGGCAAAGGTTGACGGAGATTACACCGTGAAAGTTAGCGGTAATCTCATGGCTTATGCAGGTACCGCCACCATACACGTAACCGTACACCCTCTTCCTGAAGCACCGGTTGTCACCAAACAAGGAGCGTTGGAATTTTGTGCTGATAAATCTGCCACACTCACGCTGAGTTCTTCCGTGCCGCCCGGTGCTACCTATGTTTGGAGTACGGGCGTCACCACGAGTTCAATCACCGTTAATTCTTCAGGTACCTACAATCTCATACTCACGGATGAGAACGGATGCTCAAATAAATCAAATGATTTTGTAGTAACGGTACATCCGCTTCCGGTGGCAACAATCACTGGATCGGGTCCAACAACCTTTTGCGATGGCGGTAGTGTATTGCTGACTGCGAACCCGGCGGGCTTATCATATGTGTGGTCATCAGGTCAAACCACTCAAAGCATCACTGTAGATAAATCCACCAGTCGCACCGTTACGGTAACTGACGGATACGGGTGCAAGGGAACTTCGGCATCAACCAGTGTTACTGAAATTGTTCTTCCCAATCCTTCCATTACCGCAACAGGACCTACGACCTATTGCTTGGGATCGGCATCCACTTACCTGTCAACCATCAGTGGATACAGTTACCAGTGGAAAAACGGGAGTACCTCCATTAGCGGAGCTACGCAGATCACCTATACGCCAACGGTTACGGGAAGCTACAAGGTCACAATTACCGATGCGAGTGGTTGCACGCGGGCAACCACAACGGCAAAGACCATTACCATAAACAGCACACCAGCCCCTGTTATTTCAACAAGCCAGTCAAACATCTGCAATTCGCAAACCGCAACACTTACTTCGAGCACTGCAAACGGCTGGACCTATCAATGGTTGAAAAACAATGCTAAGATTTCCGGCGCCACCGGGTCGGCTTATACAGCAAGCAAAGCCGCAACATATAATTGCAAGACCACCGTAACTGCAACCGGCTGCACCGGCACATCCAATTCCATTGTGATCACTGCGAATTGCCGAATGGAGGAAGAGCAGGGAACTGCGTCCGTGATGAAGATATACCCGAATCCGGCGACAGATGAAGTTCACCTCACAGCAAATTTTGCTGATGCGTTTGACGGAAACGCTGTGCTCGAGGTGCGAAACCTCTTGGGGCAACTTCTTGAATCCGGTGAAGTGGCTGTATCAGGCGGAACGACTGAAACCACTTTACGGCTGAATGACAAAATGGTGAGCGGAGTTTACCTCATCAGTGTCAAGAGTAATTCAGAATTTCTGATGGAACAGCTTATCGTGCGGTAAGCTAAAGGAGAAATACATGAAAGGGAGCTAAGCGAACCCGATTAATCGAGGGCTTCCGGGTTGTCGAACCTGCCTACGGTTTTTGGCACGGTTCCAAATACATGATCCCACATGGGTGATGAAACACCGAATCCCATATCCGGCTCTTTGTAGTGATGCAGGTGGTGATAGCGCCACCAGGATTTCATGAACCTGAATGGCGGAGCAAAAGCATGAATGGCATAGTGCATGGAACCGTAAGCCAGGTAGCCGCTTACAAATCCCGGGAAGAATGTAAAGGCATATCCTTTCATGATCAGATAGAAGATCGAAAACATGATGGTAGCAATCAGCAAACTCGGCACCGGCGGCATAAAGAGGCGATCCTTATCTCTCGGAAACTCATGATGCACTCCATGTGCTGTGTACGTGATTTTTTGAATGCGCGGGTTATGTGAATCATTATGAAACACGAATCGGTGCATGAGGTATTCAAAGAACGTCCAGAAGAACATGCCGAAAAAGTAAAAACCGATCACTGCATACCAGGCGACGTTTGCAACGACAAGACTGTATATGATCATGGCAGAGATGATCGGTATGTAAATGCTGAAGATTACCTGCGGGCTGGTTTTGGTCAGCACTTCAAGTTTCTTCGAATGAAACAGTGTCGCCTGTCCCTTGTTCTTGATTTTAAAATCGTGTGAGTTGCTCATGTCGGCACAAAGATATAATGAATTGATGCGAACCGTGTGCGCAAGTTTCAGGTGCTTTTCACAGGCATAAAATGATTTGCATCAGTTCACCCGGCTAATGACAGAGCGATTAATTGCTCATGTATGTGCATTACCTGCGGAATAAGTGACTGCCGATCGTCATTTTCAATGACGAAATCAGCGCGCGCAACTTTCACCGCCTGCGGCAATTGATTCTGCATGCGCGCCTTTACCTCCTCTGCCGATACACTGTCGCGCTGCCTGATTCTTGTGATACAGAGTTCTTCCGGAGCTGTAACTACAATCACCTTGTCCAGATCACTTTCAACGCCCGCTTCATAAATCAGTGCCGCTTCTTTGATGGAATATGGAACATCCTTTTGTTGAACAAACCAGTCGTTGGACAGGGCAATAATGGCAGGATGAAGGAGGGCGTTGAGCTCGTTCAGTTTGCTCCTGTCATGAAAAACGATGTCCGCAATTTTCTTGCGGTCAGGAATTCCGCTGGTGAAAATTTCCTCTCCGAAAATTTTCCTCAGTCCCGCATGAACCGCCAGGTTTTCATTCAGCAGCCGCTTCGATTCGGCATCAGCATAAAATACCGGGATGCCGAGTGTTTCAAACACACGGCATACGGTGCTTTTTCCCGTTCCAATTCCTCCGGTGACGCCGATCTTAAGCATGAGAATATCCCGTCCGGGTAACGGATGAGGATGTGATCAGTCTTTCTTGGCAGGCGCCTGCGAGGCCTGCTGAATCGCTTTGGTGTATTCCATCGAAATGCCTGAGCGTTCCATCACCACATTGGTGTTGGTGTCAATCTGCACTTCGAGCGTGCCGTTATCATTAATGCGGTTGATGCGCCCGTGGATGCCGGCTACAGTCACCACCTTATCACCCTTCTGCAGGTTTTCCAGAAATGATTTCTGGTCCTTGGCCTTCTTCGCCTGCGGGCGGATCATAAAGAAGTACATGACGGCGAAAATGCCGACGAAGAAAATGAGGGTGGAAATGTTTCCCATGCCACCGCTGCTTCCGGAGGGTGGAGTCATTAGCATTACAAATAATTCCATGTGTACGATTGGTTTGAAGATTTATTTTTTGAAGACGACTCCGCTTATTTTCAGAACCGTTTGATTGGGGTAAGTATTTGACGTCACTACGATGCCTTTGCTGAATTCACCCGGTCGCCCTTTACTGTTGTATTCCACGGTGATCATGTTGGATTCGCCGGGCTTGATCACTCCTTTGGGCCATTGCGGTGTGGTGCATCCGCAGGAAGCTTTCACTTCCGTAATGATTAACGGAGCTTCGCCGGTATTGGAAAAGCGGAAGTCGAATGATACCTTATCTCCCTCGGTGAGTTTTCCGAAGTCGTGCTCTTTGGTTTCGAAAGTGAGTTCAGGAAGTTTTTCATCATTGCCGGTGAGTGTATTCGGATTCTTCACCAGGTTGCTGCTTAAAACACTGTCCTTCGCTGTGCCTTCGCGGCTACCGGATTGCCCGCAGCCCGCAAGAAATAACCCTGCGAAAATGAAGAACATTGCAAACCGTTTCATGTCCTGCTTCATGCGGGCGCAAAGGTAGGCCGTGGACAGACCTTTTCCAAAGATGAGCGGATCACTCACTCAGCAAATCGGGGCGGCGTTCTTTGGTGCGCTGTAAAGATTGCTCATGCCGCCACGCATCAATTTTTTTAGTGTCGCCGGAAAGAAGAATGTCCGGCACCTTCCATCCGCGGAACTCCTCAGGTCGTGTGTAGACGGGTGGGGCAATCAGATTGTCCTGAAAGGAATCGAAGAGGGCAGAGGACTCATCGTTTAAAACACCCGGTATGAGTCTTCCGACAGCATCAACCAGAATCGCCGCTGCCAGTTCACCGCCGCTGAGTACATAATTGCCGATGGAAATTTCTTTGGTGACAAAGTGTTCTCTCACTCTTTCATCCACTCCTTTGTAATGTCCGCACAGGATAATGATGTTTTGCAGGAGTGAAATCTTGTTCGCGACCTTCTGATCAAG
The DNA here is from genome assembly GCA_018267315.1 of Bacteroidota bacterium. Taxonomy (GTDB): domain Bacteria; phylum Bacteroidota; class Bacteroidia; order Chitinophagales; family UBA10324; genus JAFDYS01. The sequence goes on from JAFDYS010000034.1 coordinate 25,023, forward strand.
CAATTCGCCATCGGGTGACATGTAAATCACTTCATCATAGTCCCGTTGTGATTTCAAATCTTCAATACACTTTGCTATCGGCTCAATCATCATCACCATGCCGGCGCCGCCGCCATACTGATAATCGTCCACCGTTTTGTGTTTATCAGAAGCGTAGTCGCGAAGGTTAATGAGATTCACTTCAAGCAATCCTTTCTCGCGTGCCCGCTTCAAAATGGAATGATTAAAAGGGCTTTGAAGCAATTCAGGAAGAACGGTGATAATGTCAATGCGCATTGCAGCTTTCATTCTTAAAGATAAACTTCAAGCAACCCTTCAGGCAGCTGAATCGAGATTTCTTTTTTCCTCTTGTCAATTTTTCTCACCACCTCTTCATTCCACGGGAATAGAACTTCTTTTCCGTTGAAGAGAAACCGCCCCAATTCATGCTGCGGCAGTTGCAGCACGTCATCGAGTACCCCGACCAGTCCTCTGTTTTCATCAATCAGTTCAAAGCCGATGAAATCGGCGAACGAAGTGAAGGGTTTTTTCTTCTTCAGTTTTTTTCCATCCACAAAAAATTCACGCCCCACCAATCCATCAGCCGCCGTTTTGTCCTTCACATCCTCAAAATGAATCATGCCGTGCCCTGATTCCGTGAGGTCAAGTTCATCCACAAAAAACGGCAGCGGTTTTTTCTGCAGCATTACGAAAATGGTATCCAGTTTCTTGATTCTGTCGGCAATTTCCGGGTCCATGAAAAAACGGATGTGCCCTTTCAGACCGAAAGTCTTATTCAGTTTTCCCGCTTTAATCAGTGACGGTTCTTCCATAAAGTCGCAAAGTTCGTAAACCGGCTATGAATAGTAGTGCCTGTGATTGGCGGACTTAACAAAAATCTTTATATAATTTTATGCAAGAAACCTCCGTCCATGCAGCAGTACTCCATTCCTGTTGTACCCAAAGAATCTCTCCGTGATTATCACTTTGTGAATTACGAGGTGCTCGATTCCGAAACTGAGATCGAAGAGCGGAAACGGTTGCTTGACGAAGCCATGATCCTCGGCAACGGAGAAAAGCAAAAGGTGAAAATGGTTTTTGAAACCAATGAAGGTCCGATCATGGTGGAAACCACCATCTGGGACACCACCGATTCTCATATTGAACTCAAGCACGGGGTGGATGTCCCCATTTGCTGCATCAGGGAAGTGATAATTTGATTTTTGATCTTTGATTTTTGATTTTGGATCATGGATCTAAGATTTCTTCACCCGCT